>JAWXUX010000019.1:0-25939 GCA_044426045.1 Bacillota bacterium | reverse complement strand
ATCCCCCTCAGTCGCTACGCGACAGCTCCCCCGAAGGGGGCGCGGATAATGTGTTGGTATGGCAACCCACAAAACCACGGCAATGTGGCAACCAATGCAAAAACGACGAAAAACGCAAAAACCCACGGCAATGTGGAAAACAATGCGTAGGGGCGAACCCATGTGTTCGCCCGCGGGGTGTAAATCCCCACGGAACCACGGCAAAATGTGGAAAAAATGGATAACCACCAAATGCAAAACAAAAACAAACCACAAACCCACGGCAATGTGGCAAAAAATGCGTAGGGGCGAACCCATTGTTCGCCCGCGGGGTGTTGGGTATCGCGGAACAATGGCAAAACGTGGAAACGATGGATAACCACCATGCAAAAAAATGGATAATCTAACATAACCACATGCAATAACAAACAATGCGACAAACAAACCACCCACACACGGGCGAACACATGGGTTCGCCCCTACGAATATTCGGGCAAACCATAACCACGCATTCCAACCAAAAAACCCGCCAAAAAACCCGCCACAACGCACCGCAAACCCCCGCATCCCACAACGCACGCGGGCGAACACATGGGTTCGCCCCTACGAATAACCACACAAACCAACAACCCACAAAACCCAACATGACCACCAATGCAAAACAAAAACAAACCAAAAACCCACGGCAATGTGGCAAAAAATGCGTAGGGGCGAACCCATGTGTTCGCCCGCGGGGCGCGGATAATGGGTGGGGCAGCCCCCTGTTCTATCCCATCTCTTTCTTGCATATAATAAACAAAAAGCGGAGGGGACGGTTATGTTCGGTATAGAAAAACAGGTTGATATTTCGGGGTGCAGGCAGGTGATTGGGGGGTGCGAACATTCGGCGCGGATGACGCTTGCAGAGCGCGGTGGGCGCGCTGTTATGCGGGTGCTTTCCAAAGATGCGCGGGTGGTGGCGGTTTCTGCTGTGCCTGCGGGCGGGGATGTCGATGTTTCTGGTAAGGTGGTTTGCACTGCCGTTTGCGAGATTGCGGGGGGCGAGATTGTGTGCCTTGAATATCTTGGCGGATTCAGTTTTTCGCACAAGGTGAGCGGGGTGCGCGCGGGCAGTTCGTGCGACGTTTCTGCCGATATTCGCGGGGTGCGCGTTGTGCGTGCTTCGGGGTGCGAGGTGGTTTTGGAGGTCGATTTTGGCGTTTATGAAAATTTCGCGGTGCAAGGCGGGGAAGTCGCTGTTGTTTCGGCGGAGGGCTGTTATTGCGAGGTGGATAATGTGGTTTCAACTGCCAGCGTGCTGAAAGTGCACAATTTCACGGCGCTTGCGGAAATGGAGGTTGATTCGGGGATTGCGCTGGTTTTGGCGAGGTATTTTTGCGCGGAGGTGGAAAATATTTCCGCTCGCGAGGGTTCGTGCGTGGTTTCGGGGAATGTGCATGGGTTTGTCAGCTTTCTTGACGGCGCTGGTGGGGTGAAAAATCAGGCGTGCAGTTTTCCGTTTCGCGAGGAATTCTCATGCGAGGGGGCGGATGATTTTGGCACGTTTGCGAGAACGCTTGAACACAGCGTGGTTTGCGAGGTGAACGAGGTGCGCGGGGTTTCCGTTGTGACTTGCGAGGTGGAGGTGGAAATTTCGCTTTGGGGATTTTCCGCTGTTAAGTTCGAAAGGGGGCGCGATTTCTTTTCGGATAAGGTGCAAATTTTGGCGGAAAATGCCGAGTTTGTCAGCAGTGATTTTTGTGGGTGCGAGCAGGCGTTCGGGAAGTTTTCCGATGTTGTGGCGTTCCCATATGAGCTCCCAAGCGATGTTTGCATTGGCTCTGCGAGGGTTGCGGGCGTTTCAAGGCGCGGGGAGAGTTGCGTTTTTGATTGCGAGCTCGCGGTGACGGTTTGTGGCAATGATTTGAAGTTTTCCGAGTTTGCGGTGAAGGCGGAAATCGCATTTCCCGCGTCGGGGGACGGCAAAACCACTGTGTGCGATGTGGGGGTTTGTGAAATCGATTGCAGGATTGCGGGAAGCAAGGTGGAAATTTTCGGCAAATTGTGCGGAAATTTGCTTGTTTGCTGTGAAAGGCGTGAAACCGTTGTTTCGGCGCTTTCGTGTGGCGATGAAAAACCCGACGGCGGTGGCGGTTTCGTGCTCTACCGCGCGGAAAATGGCGAGACCCTGCTGGACGTGTGCGAGGCGGTTGGGGTGATGCCCGATTTGCTGAAAACCCAAAACCCGAATGTGGAATTCCCAGTTGTGGGAGAAAGGAAGGTTGTGGTTTGGAAGTGAGGCGTGCAGGGAAGCACGCTTGGGGGTGCGGTGGAATTTTTGATTTTAAACGCAAATGCGTTTTAAGGTGAAAGGTGAAAGGTGAAAGGTGAAAGGTGTGGTAATGCACGCGGCTTCGCCTTGTGCTTTCAATTATATATGTAATCCATGATAGGAACGTAACTATTCAAATAGGGACGTTCCTATTTTACTAGCCAAATATAAATAGGATGCACGAGCAACGCAAGTGCTTACCACACCTTTCACCTTTCACCTTTCACCTTTCACCTCAAAAAAAAGCGTCCCCAACCCAAAATCTCCCCCTCACCGCACTTGCGTGCTTCCCGCTGTTGACCCGCTCAACAAACTGTGCTATAATACACAAAAGGGGATTATTATCATGCGTATTTTCGGGAAGTTGAATTTATTTTTGAATGTTTTTGGGGTGGTGGATGGCTTTCATGGGATTGAGAGCGTTTTTGCGCCTTGTTTTGATATTTATGACGAGGTTTTTATTTCGGTTGCGGATGAAACTTCGGTGGAATTTTCGCCCGCGGATTTTGTTTATTTGCAATCTGCGGATTATGTCGAAAGATACGAAAAGGCGGTCGGCTCGCTTGCGGGGTTTGAAGATAACACGGCGCGTGCGGTCAGGCTTTTTTGTGGCAAGTTTGGCGTTTCGGGGGTTGCGGTTCGCGTGAAAAAGGGCGTGCCGTTTTCTGCTGGTATGGGCGGGTCTTCAGCTTCGGCGGTGGCGGTTTTGAAGTGCCTTTGCGAGAAGTTTGAAAAAAGTTTCAGCGACGTTTCGGATATTGTGAACGCACTTGGAAGCGACCTTGCGGGCATGTGGGGCGGCGGGGTCAGCTTTTGCGAGGGACGTGGCGAGATTGCGCGGGATATTGCGGGGGAAATTGGCGGTTTTGCCGTGGTTTGCACCCCTAGTTTCGGCGTTTCCACAAGGGAAGTTTTTCAGGCGTTCGACAGGCTTTCGGATGTGAAAATTTTTGCGGGTGTCGAGGATTGCAAAAACGGCGAGTTTGATTATTTCGCGAATTTTGGCATGCTTGAAAACTCGCTTGAGATGGCATCTTTTGCTATTTCTGTTGATCTCGAAAATTTCGCGGGTGTTTTGCGTGAAAAATCTGGCGTGAATTTCAAAATGACGGGCAGTGGCAGTGGCTTTTTCACGCTGGTGAAAGATTTGAAAACCGCGCACAAAATCCACGAAAAAGTACGAGAATATTGCGATTTCTCGGCGATTTCTCGAATTTGAGAGAGTTTTTTTAATTTCAAAACTAAATTGCACTAATTTAATTTTTAACTTACTCAGTTTTTACGTTTTTCTATTGAAATTGCCGATTGTTTGTGTTATAATGTGTGTGAAAAATGGGAAAGTAGGCGATATGGGAGTGTAGGAAATTGGGACTTTTGGGGAGAGTTTTGGTTGGTAGGAGAGATTTAAAAGGTGAAAGGTGAAAGGTGAAAGGTGAAAGGTGTGGTAAGCACTCGCGTTGCTCGTGCATACTATATTTAAAACTTGGAATTCATTTGCCGTCACTATTAATTTAAAAATATCAAAGGATAGAATCAAAATGAATATTGTAACGCCAAAAAGCAAACAATTTGCGATACGTATAATAAAATTGTACAAGCATTTAACTGAAGTCAAACATGAAACAATAATGAGCAAACAGCTTTTGAGATGTGGCACAAGCATAGGAGCAAATTTGTTTGAATCTGAGCATGCACAAAGCGAAAGTGATTTTCTTCATAAAAATAACATAGCATTAAAAGAAGCAAATGAAACAAAATATTGGTTGGAGTTATTGCGAGAAACAGAGTATATAACAGAAAAGCAGTTTGATAGTTTGATGCTGGATTGTCTAGAAATCAACAGACTGCTTGCTGCAAGCATTAAAACATTGAAAGAGAAGACAAATAAATAATTGAAAGCACGAGCGTGCGAGTGCATTACCACACCTTTCACCTTTCACCTTTCACCTTTCACCTTAAAAAGCTCCGCTTTTTCTGGGCTAAACAGTAACTAATAAAAAAACCCAACATTGGGAGTGGGACACAAAAAAATGGACTATATAAAATATAACGAAAAATTTGATGTTTGCGTGGTTGGCGCGGGGCATGCGGGGGTTGAGGCGGCGCTTAGTGCGGCTCGGCTTGGAAAGAGGGTGGCTCTTTTCACCGTTTCTGCCGACAGCATTGCTTATATGGCGTGTAACCCTTCGATCGGGGGCACTGCCAAGGGGCATTTGGTGCGCGAGATTGATGCACTTGGTGGCGAGATGGGCGTGAATGCCGATAACACACTTTTGCAAGTTAAGATGCTGAATGGTGGCAAGGGGGCTGCGGTGCAGTCGCTTCGTTGCCAATCTGATAAAGAAAAATATCACAAGCGCATGAAACGCGTTTTGCTTGATAATAAAAACATCACGATTTTTGCGCAAGAGGTTATCGAAATTTTCCAAAAGGACGGCGCGGCGTGCGGGGTTGCTTCGTCGCTTGGCTTTTCTTATGATTGCGATGCTGTCGTTGTTGCAACGGGCGTTTATTTGCAATCTAAAATCATTATTGGTGAACTTTTCAAAAGTGAGGGGCCATCGGGGTTTGCTGCGGCAAACGGGTTGACTTCTTCACTTCAAGACCTCGGTTTCGACATTCGCCGTTTCAAAACTGGCACGCCAGCGAGGGTGAAAAGGGACAGCATTGATTTTTCTGCTTTCGAAATTCAGCACGGCGAGGAAATTCAAGGATTTTCTTTCCTTCATGATTTCAAATTTGATAAAAACAAACAGCACAGCTGTTATCTTGGGTATACTAATGAAACAACGCACCAAATAATTCGCGACAATATTCACCGCTCTCCGCTTTTTGGGGGGCAAATCAAGGGTGTGGGCCCGCGTTATTGTCCGTCCATTGAAGATAAGGTCACTAGGTTTGCCGATAAAACAAGGCACCAACTTTTCCTTGAGATGGAAACTGCGTCAGAAGATGAGATTTATGTTCAAGGCATGAGCTCGTCACTGCCAGCGGATGTGCAACTTGCGATGTATCGCTCGATAAAAGGGTTTGAAAATGCCGATATTTTGAGGTTTGCTTACGCGATTGAATATGATGCAATCGATTCAACTCAGCTTCTTGCGACTCTTGAATATAAAAACGTGCGTGGGATTTTCTGCGCGGGACAAATCAACGGCTCTTCGGGTTACGAGGAGGCGGGCGCGCAGGGGCTTCTTGCGGGTATCAATGCTGTGAAATATTGCAATGGCGAAAATGGGCTTGTGCTTTCGCGAGATTCGTCATATATTGGTGTTTTGGTTGATGACCTTGTCACAAAGGGCACTAACGAGCCATACCGCATGATGACGGCACGCGCCGAACATCGCTTGACACTTCGTCAGGACAATGCCGACACAAGACTTACGCCAATCGGGCGTGAAATCGGGCTTGTGACTGATAAACGTTGGAGCATTTTCCTTCGCGATAAGGAAAATTTCGAAAATTGCCTTGCGGAGCTTTCGGGGGGCGTTTCTGGTAAAGTTGCCAACGGTATGCTTGAAAAGGTGGGTGAAGATTTGCTTGAAAACGGGTCTACGCTTGCTATGCTTTTGAAAAGACCGCGGGTTAAGGCGAAAGATTTGCAGGGACTTGGGTTTTTGCAAGGGTATTCCGACCGAATTTTGCAAAAAGTTGAAACTTATGTTAAATACGAAGGGTATATTAAAAAAGAAGCGGAAGAAATCGCAAAAGCTGTCAAGATGGAAGAAAAATTGTTGCCAGCAGATATCGATTATTCGGCACTTGGCGGGCTTCGAATCGAGGCAAGGCAAAAACTTCAAAAAATCAGACCGCTGTCACTTGGTCAGGCTTCGAGAATTTCGGGGGTTTCACCAGCGGATATCAGCGTTTTGATGTTGTATCTTTCACAAATGTCAAAAAAATAGTGGCGTGCCACAAAACTGCAACGGCGGTTTTTAAAATCGTAAAATAAATTAAAATCGTAAAATAAAATAAAATCGTAAAATAAAATCGTAAAATAAATTTAGAAATTATATATATGTCAAAGGAGATTATATCTATGGACAAGCGTAAAACGAAAATCATTTGCACTCTAGGACCTGCAAGCAGGGACGAGGCTGTGCTAAAACAACTTATTTCAGCGGGACTCAATGTTGCGAGATTGAACTTTTCGCACGGTGATCACGAGTATCATCAAGAAACTATCAACACTGTTAAAAAAGTGCGCGAGGAAACTGGCGACCCTATTTCTATTTTGCTAGACACTAAAGGCCCTGAAGTAAGAATCAGAACTTTTGAAGACGGCAAGGTTGAACTTAATGTGGGCGACGAATTCTTCTTCACTTCTGAAGATATCGTGGGCACGCAAGCGGGCGTTTCTGTCACTTATGGCGATATTGAAAAAGAAGTTGTTGTTGGCGATACTATTTTGCTTAACAACGGGCTTATCTCTTTTGACGTTACAAAGGTTACTAAAAACCGCATTTTCACTGTGGTGACTGGTGGCGGTGTTCTTTCAGACAGAAAGAGCATGAATTTCCCTGGTAAAGTGTTCGATTTCCCTTACATGAGCGAACAAGATAAAAAAGATATCGCGTTCGGCGTTCAAAACGACGTTGAATTTATTGCGTGTTCTTTCGTTTCAAGAAAAGAAGACGTTATGGCGGTGAGAGAATATGTCGAAGCCCTCGGCGGAAAAGGTATTGAACTTATCGCGAAAATCGAAAACAGAGCGGGCGTGGACAATATCGAAGAAATTTTGGAAGTTTCTGACGGTATCATGGTTGCGCGTGGCGATATGGGTGTGGAAATTCCTTATGAAGAACTTCCTGCAATCCAAAAACGTCTTATCATCGACTCTCGTTTCCTTGGTAAACGCGTTATCACTGCGACTGAAATGCTTGAATCAATGATCAATAACCCTCGTCCAACGCGTGCGGAAATTTCCGACGTTGCGAATGCGGTTTATGACGGCACTTCTGCTATTATGCTTTCTGGCGAAACTGCGATCGGTAAATACCCAGTTGAAACTGTGAAGGCGATGGCGAAAATCGCTTACCAAACTGAAAGATCAACTAAACTTGCAAAACGTTTGAAAAACACTAGTTTCAGAATCAGAAACTCTGTGGATGCCGTGTCTTATTCAACTTGCACAATGAGTGTGGATTTGGGCGCGAAACTCGTTGTTGTTTGCACGCTTTCTGGTGGAACTGCAAGAATGGTCTCTCGTTTCCGTGGTCCTGTGCCAATCCTTGCAATGACAACTGACGTGAAATCATATAGAAAACTCGGCCTTTCTTGGGGCGTTATTCCATGCCTAACTGAAGAAGTTCCTTCAACCGACGTGCTCTTCTACAACGCAAACAAACTTGCAAAATCACTAGGCTACGCTGAATCAGGTGACTTCATCGTTATCACAGCAGGCACACCAATCGGTTCAAAATCACCAACGAACTTGATTAAGGTTGAGACGATTAAGTAAAAAATCGGAGATTTTTTACAGGTGAAAGGTGAAAGGTGAAAGGTGAAAGGTGTGGTAATGCACGCGGCTTCGCCTTGTGCTTTCAATTATATTTGTAACTACTTATAGGAACGTAACTATTCAAATAGAGGCGTTCCTATTTTACTGCCCAAATATAATAGGGTGCACAGAGCGAAGCGAAGTGCCTACCACACCTTTCACCTTTCACCTTTCACTTTAAAAAGCGTTCCGCTAACTTCGCTATCTTCAACACAAAAAGCGTGCCATCCGCTCCTTTTTAATTGACCTACGCTCGCTTTTTATGGTAAAATAAAGGGAAGAATGGATAATAATGCACTTTTTGAGGTGCTGTTGTGGGGGATAGATGAAAGAGAACTTTTTTGGGTTTAGTGAGATGTCGGAAATCGATGCGCGGAATATGTCGCCGGTTTCGCTTGCGTTTGTTGGCGACGGGGTCTACACTCTTTATATTCGCACGATGGTGGCGAAAAGTTCCACTGCAAAGGCGGGGGTGCTTCACAAAACTGCGAGCTCTTATGTCAAGGCGGAAAGTCAGGCAAAGGCTATGCTTGCACTTGAGGGGCGTATCACTGATGTGGAAGAATATATTTTCAAGCGTGGGAGAAACGCAAAGACAACCAACTCGGCGAAAAACGCGAGCATGATTGAATATAAAATTGCAACGGGCTTCGAGGCTTTGCTTGGGTATTTATACCTCACGGGCAAAAACGATAGGCTTTGCGAAATTTTGCATATGATAGGAGAATGATTATGGCACAAACAACACCAAAAGTGGCTTTGATATCCCACACTTTAAATCCCGAGCAAACTTGTGCGCTAGGTGCGAAGCTTTGCTATTCAAAAGCTGACCTTGCGAAACTTCAAGAACGCCTCGCCGCGGGCGACGTGGAAGCGTTCATTTCAAAAATCATGAGCATGGGGCACCTTTCAACAATCGAACATGCGTCGTTCACGTTTGGTATCGAGGGGGTTTCTCGTGCGTTGCTTGCGCAAATCACGCGACACAGAATTGCTAGCTTTTCTGTGCAAAGTCAAAGATATGTGCCTGCAAAAGTCGATTTTTCCTACATCATTCCGCCAAAGATTTTGGAGCTTGGTGACGAGGAAGTTGAAAAATTTAACGCACAAATGCGTGAAATCGGTGGATTTTATAAATACTGGCAAGAAAAACTTGGCGGTGGTGGCGAGGGTGCCAATGAAGACGCGCGTTTCGTTTTGCCAAACGCTGCGGAAACAAAAATGCTTGTCACAATGAACTGCCGCGAGCTCTTGCACTTTTTCCGTCTCAGATGTTGCAATCGTGCGCAATGGGAAATCCGCGAAGTTGCGTGGATGATGCTTGAAAAAGCCGTGGAAGTTGCCCCTGCAATCTTTGGCATGGCGGGTGCCGCTTGCGTTTCTGGCAGATGTCCCGAGGGCGAAAAATGCTGTGGTAGCATGGCTGTCATGAAAAAACGCATGCAAGATATTAAAGATAAATATTCGCAAGAATAAGACTGTTTCAGTATTTGGCTGATGCAAAATTAAACAAGATAGAAAATGACCGATTTTTTTAAAGGTCAACTAAATAAATTCCCACTGAATAACGGTGGGCAAAGGAAGTATAATGAAAATTGAAGGAAGAAATGCTTGTAAAGAAGCATTGAAACAAGGAAAAACAATCGATAAAGCACTCGTGTTTAACGGGTATCTCGATTCAACTGGCAAGGAAATCGTGCAAGAATTGAAAGATAGAAAAATCAAAATTCAGTTTCTTGACAAGGCGGGTCTTGACCGTCAAAGCGAAACAAGAAAACACCAAGGCGTGATTTTGTTCGTGACCGACTTCGTTTATTCTGAAGTGGAGGAAATCTTGCAACTTGCAACTGATAAAAATGAAGCTCCGTTCATCGTTATTTGCGATTCTATCGAAGATCCACACAATCTCGGCTCGCTTCTTCGTACAAGCGAATGTCTTGGCGCGCACGGCGTGATTATTCCTAAACACAGAAACGTGACTGTCAACGAAACTGTTATCAAAACAAGCGCGGGCGCAACTGAACACATCAAGGTTGCAAAAGTTACTAACATCAACCAAACAATCCAAACACTTAAAGATAACGGCGTGTGGATCGTCGGCGCGGATATGAAAGGCGACGCTCTCGGCTCGTTCGATTTGTCAGGCGCTATCGGCGTTGTTGTCGGCGGTGAAGATAACGGGATTTCTGCACTAACTAAAAAAATGTGCGATAAACTTCTCAAAATTGAAATGAAAGGTAATATCACGTCGCTAAACGCGTCAGTCGCTGGCGGGATTTTCATTCATGAAGTTTCAAGATTGAGAAAATAATTTTTACAATTAAAAATTAAAATTAATAATTAAAATTAATAATTAAATTCTTTTCGTGGGCTCTGCCCACACCCGCGAGGGTTTGAAACCCTCGACCCCAATATTGGGTTGCGTTCTAGCGTGGGGTTACTTAAAAAGGCTTTGCCTTTTTGGCGGGAAGATTTAAAATAGAAATTTAGTAACGGTGAAAAGCTCTCGCTTTTCAAGTTGCGTTTATTGCTTTGCTTTGTTGTGAGGCATGCAAGAAATCGCACAAGGCGTTAATGCCTTTGTCCCCATATTGGGGTCAAGGGTTTCAAACCCTTGCGGGGTTTGGGGCAGCGCCCCATAAGAGGTGCTATGGAATATTCACAGGCTAAAATTGAAGAGGTGCTCACGCAGTATAAGCCGCTTGTTTTGAAGCTTGCGAAGGGGTATTATATTCAGGGTGGCGACATTGAGGATTTGATACAGGAAGGGATGATAGCGCTTTATGGCAGTATATTTTCTTATGATGAATCGAAGAGTTCGTTTCAGACTTATGCTTATATTTGCGTATCGTCACGGCTTAAAAACGTGGTTAAGCACAGCTTATCGAAGGGGCAAAGGGTGCTTTCGGAGGCGTGCAATCTTGATGATCAACACGATATTGCAAGCGAGGTTTCGGTGGAAGAGCAGTATATCTTGAAAGAGGAAATGTCGCTTTTCAGAAGGCGGATTGAAGACTTGCTTTCGCCAAAAGAATTCGAGGTTATCGATTTATTCTTGAAAAATTTGTCGTATGACGAGATAGCAAAGGCTTGCGATATCCCAAAAAAGAGCGTGGATAACGCACTCGCAAGAGCAAAAAAGAAAATCGCGGAAAGCCTTGTGTAAAAATCGGAGATTTTTACAATTAAAAACTTCGTTCAATTAAAAATTAAAAATTAAAAATTAAAAATTGTGGATTGGCACTTGTGAGCGGGGCTCACGCGTGCTAGCAATTTGTTTATATTGTAGATGTGGATATAATATTGTTTGCATTGAAGATGTTGATACAATAAGGGAGGGGACGCATGTATTTAGCTTTATACAGGAAATTCAGACCGACGACTTTTGAAGAGGTTGTGGGGCAGGAACACATTTCCACAATATTGAAAAACCAAATAAAAGCGGGAAGGATTGGTCATGCGTATCTTTTCACCGGCCCTCGTGGCACGGGCAAGACGTCTTTTGCCAAGATTTTTGCACGCGCGGTGAACTGCACGGCAAGCGTGAACGGTTCGCCTTGTGGAAGTTGCGAAATTTGCCGTGAAAACCTTGACAATATCGACATCATTGAAATCGACGCGGCTTCAAACAACAGGGTTGAAGAGGTGCGTGATTTGAAGGAAAAAACGCAACTTGCGCCTACGTTTGCGAGATATAAAGTCTATATCATCGACGAGGTGCACATGCTTTCGGCTTCAGCTTTCAACGCTCTTTTAAAAACGTTGGAAGAACCGCCTGAATATGTGATTTTCGTGCTTGCGACAACGGAAGTGCAAAAACTTCCCGCAACGATTTTATCTCGTTGCATGAGATTTGATTTCAGACTTCTTGAAACAAACCAAATCGCGAGTCACATTGCCAATCTTTACAATAAGGTTGGGTTCAAAGCGACAAGCGATGCGATATATGCGCTTGCAAAAGCGGGTGATGGTTCGATGCGTGACGCACTTTCTGTTGCCGATCTTGCGATGGGAATAACTGATGGCGAGCTTACAAAAGCCGACGTCGAAAGCGTGCTTGGTGGCACTGTTTTTGACAGCATTTTTAACCTTAGCCAGTGCATACTTTTGAAAAATAACGAAAAAGCACTTGAAATTTTCCAAAGACTTTTAAAAGAAGGCAAAACAACGGGCATGATAACAAAGGATCTCATCACATTCCTTCGTGAGCTGTTGTGGTGCAAAATCACGGGTGAAAATCAAGACAGAAAGGCGGAAGAAGAGTTTGCGAGAATGAAAAACATCTGCGGTGTTTTAACCTCAGAACAAATCGCGGGAACGCTTGAAATCTTCGTTGAAGCTGAAAATAAATACAGATACTCACAAAATCCAAGAATATTGTTTGAAATGGCGGTTTTTGCGACTAGCAATAAAATCACATTGCAAGACCTTATAAAACGCGTGGAAAAACTTGAAAAAGTTATCCACAATGAAAATGTGGATAACTCAAGCAGTTTTCCACAATCGTCTCCCAGGCAATGCTGATATACAATCAAGTACTAGTATAAATCGCTTAAATAATGGGGAAAATCAACGTGCGGGACACGCCACGAATAAAAGTGTTGTGGATAACTTCACGGCGGTGGATAAAATCGGTGGAAAAAGTACTGCAAATGCTGATAATCAAAGGCGTGAAGATGGGACGAAAGCTGTTTTGAAAGAGGAGATTTCCGCCTTGAAAGCGGACTTATCCACAATGGAAAACCGCGATAAACAAAGGGGAAACTCGACTTTTTCCGAAAAAAATGAGCAAGTGGGACACGAGGAAGCTGACCCATTGTGGAAAACTGAAAAGTTATCCACAATCACTGTGGATAACATCTGGGAGCAAGCGAAAAACAACCCATTCAAAGCGGGAATGGCGGTAAAAAAGCAGGTTGCAAGGGGACTTGACAGTGAAAATGAGCGTATGCTGTTTTCAATGATGGTGAAACTTGACTTCAAGTGTGAAAAAGATGTTTGCGAAATCCGTGTGATGGCTAATCTTGCGGGAATACTTGAAAACAATGTGGAAAAGATTGAAAAATACGCATGCGGATTCAAGATTAAAATAATTGCGATAGAAACTTTCACGGCGAGCACGCAAGTGGAAGTTGATAAAATAAAGAAATATTTTGGGGAAGACTACGTGAAAATGGTGACGTCTTTAACAAAATAGCAATAAAGGAGAAAATATTATGGCAAAGAATTATGGCAGAGGTTTTGGCGGTGGAATGCCAAACATGCAACAACTTATGAAACAAGCGCAAAAAATGCAAGAAGACGCAATGAAAGCGCAAGAAGAAATAGAAGCAACCGAGCTGACTGGTGAAAGTGGTAGTGGTGCTTGCGTTGTGACAATCAATGGCAATAAAGATTTGATTGCTTTGAAGCTTGACCCAAGTGTTGTTGATCCAGAAGATCCAGAACTTTTGGAAGA
The DNA here is from genome assembly GCA_044426045.1 of Bacillota bacterium. Taxonomy (GTDB): domain Bacteria; phylum Bacillota; class Clostridia; order Christensenellales; family CAMQZB01; genus JAWXUU01. Next base: position 12,691 of record JAWXUX010000019.1, on the reverse strand, counting down.
TCTTATCATCGCGGCATATAACGAAGCAAAAGCGAAAGCTGACGCGCTTAAAGAAGAATTGATGCCACAAGTTCCAGGTGGAATGTTCTGATGGAACTTTCTATCCAAAAACTTGCCAATGAATTTTCTAAGCTTCCCGGGGTTGGCAAAAGAACTGCGCTCAGGTTTGCTTACAGAGTGGTGGAAATGGATAAATCCGATGTTGAAAGTTTGATTTTTGCACTTTCTGATGTGAAAGAAAACGTTTCGCACTGCGAGATTTGTGGCAATTTTTGTGAAGGGAATATTTGCTCGATTTGTGAAAATCGCGCCGAAGATGTTATTTGCGTTGTGAAAGATCCAAAAGATATCATGGCGATTGAAAACATGGGTAGTTTCGGGTTTCGATATCACGTGCTTTTTGGCACGATTTCGCCACTGAAAAATATTGCGCCCGACGATTTGAAAATTCGTGAGCTTCTTTCTAGAGCGGTTGAAGCCAGCGAGGTTATTTTGGCACTGCCTTCAGATGTCGAAGGGGATGCGACGGGGGTTTATATTGCGAAACTTTTGAAACCGCTTGGCATAAAAGTCACGCGCATTTCGCAAGGTATCTCAATAGGTCAGGATATTGAATATGCCGACCAAATCACACTTCAACGTGCGTTTTCTGATAGACGGGAATTCTAGAAAACAGGTTGCCAATCTTTTGCAATCCCAACGGCAGGCGGGCATGCGATTATCGGCGTTTTTGTGGGTTCAATCATATATATCAATATCGGCAAAATAAAGAATGAAAAACGTAACAAAAATCGTTAATATTGCGATAAAAACCCCATTTTATGGTGATTTTTATTGATTTTTACAATGATTTATGTTATTATATAAATAGCTCAAATGGGTGAAATATCCCAAATTAAGGAGGAATTTAAACAATGAATAAAACTGAATTTATTAAAGCACTAAGCGAAAAAGCTGGCTTGAAAGTTAAAGATGCAGATGCTTGCTACGGCGCACTTTTGGAAGTTATCGAAGAAACTTTGAAAAAAGGTGAAAAAATCCAACTCACTGGTTTTGCTACAATCGAATTGAAAGAAAAAGCAGAAAGAGAAGGTATCAACCCAGCAACTAAAGCAAAAATCACTATTCCAGCTTCAAAAGCTCCAGCAGTGAAATTCGGAAAAGCTTATAAAGAACTTTTCAACTAATAAAAACAACTCAGCGAAAGCTGAGTTTTTTTTTGGGGAAAAGGGATGGTTGCACGCTTTTTTGGTGAGGGGGAGCGGTGGGGTTTGTGACGCTTTTTTTTAAGGTAAAAGTAGGGCGGAAGTACGCTTTAATTCTTTTGTGAAATTTCTGATTTTAAACGCAAATGCGTTTAGGTGAAAGGTGAAAGGTGAAAGGTGAAAGGTGTGGTAATGCACGCGGCTTCGCCTTGTGCTTTCTATATTTTAAAATTAAGATAGCTACAAACAACTTGAATTGTTTGTAGCTATTGTAGTTTTCTATTCAATTTGAGGTGCACGGAGCGTTAGCGTAGTGCCTACCACACCTTTCACCTTTCACCTTTCACCTTTCACCTCGCAATTGCGTTGCATATTGCATGCCTAACCATCACTGCACATGCGTGCAGTGTGCAACTCGCGATTTTATTTCTCCGCAATTTCCAGTGCCACTTTCATCATGTCTGTGAAACTTGTTTGTCTGTCTTCTGCTGGCAGTGATTCACCGCGGAAGATGTGGTCGGAGATTGTGCAGATGCACAGTGCTTTTTTGCCCGCTTTGGCGGCGTTCATGTAAAGTGCTGCTGATTCCATTTCTACTGCAAGACAGCCAAGGGAAGCGAGTTCTGTTGCGCTGTTTGACCCGTCGTAGAAGATATCTGAAGAATAAATATTGCCAACGTGACAGTTAACGCCAAGTTTTTCCGCTTCTTCTTTTGCTTTGATTGCGAGCTCAAAATCGCCTGTTGGGGCATAATGAGCTGGGAATTGATATTGCGTTTGGAAAGAAGAATTTGTTGAAGCTGAAATCCCGATAACGAGGTCGCGAAGTTTCACTTTTTCAACCATTCCACCCGCACTGCCAACGCGGATAATACTTTCCACGCCGTAGAAATTGAAAAGTTCGTATGAATAAATGCCAATCGAAGGCATGCCCATACCACTTGCCATAACAGAAACACGTTTGCCGTTATAATATCCAGTGTAGCCTTGAATTCCGCGAACGTTGTTAACAAGCACGGCATCTTCAAGGAAGTTGTCGGCGATGAATTTTGCACGAAGTGGGTCGCCCGGCATCAAAACTGTTTTTGCAAAGTCGCCATATTTTGCGTTGATGTGAGGTGTTGGGATGTTTTTGTGTTCCATAATATACTCCTATTGTTTTTCTTGAATTGTGAATTTATTATATCATTAAATCTGTTTTTTGTCAATTTTTGTTCTTTTCACATTATTTCTGCATTATTTCTGCATTATTTGGAAGTTTCGCTGTGTTTTTCGTGGTGTTCGTCTTCAATTTTTTTGCCGTAGACAGTTTCGTAAAGGCTGACTGATTTATCAATGTCGCTTTCTTTTGCTTTTTTGGCGTAAACTTCAACGTCGAGTTCACGTTTGGGGTTTCGGTGAAGGCAAGCAGATCCGTTCACGCAACCGCCTTCGCACGCCATAACTTCAACAAGGTTGGCATCAAGCCTTCCCGCGCGTAGTTTTAAAAACGCTACTTTTGCTTCTTCAAGACCGTTGCAAACCAGCGGTTTGATTTCTTTTGTCACGCCGTTCTTTTGTGCGATATCCTTGAAACCTTGGGCAATACCGCTTGATTTTGCAAAAATTCTGCCATAATATGACGCGTTGTCAAGTTTGCCTTCTTCAAGGTCGGCAATGTCGATTTGCCTTGCATCAAGGAATGCTTGAAGCTCTTCAAAGGTGATAACGCAATCGATGATACCATCGTGTTCGGGACGTTTGAATTCGTATTTTTTGGCGGTGCAAGGGCCGATGAAAACCACTTTAGCACCAGGGTGCATTTCTTTTATTATAAGTGCGGTTTCAAGCATTGGCGAGCGAGATGTGCTCATCACATGCTTGAGGGTTGGGAAGTGTTTTTCAACAAGTGAAACATATGCCGGACAACAAGATGTTGTCATGATTTCACGCTCGCCAAACTCGTGAACTTCCTTTTCAAGAACGATATCGGCGCCGAGTGCGGCTTCAACAACTTCGTGGAAACCGAGGTATTTCATGCCGGTGATGATTTGTCCAATTTTGGCATACTTGAACTGCGAAACAATAGCAGGCGCGATAACTGCGAACACTTTTTCGCCATTTGCAACGGCGTGTTTCAAGATTCCAACAAGCTCTTTAACGTAGGATTTATCAGCGATTGCTCCGAAGGGACACTTATATCCGCACTGACCGCAAGACACGCATTTGTCATAATTGATAACCGCTTTATCTTGTTCGTTCATTTCGATTGCGCCAACTTTGCAGGCACGAACGCAAGGGCGAACAGAGTTCATGATCGCACCATAAGGGCATGCTTTTTGGCATTTGCCACATTCAATACATTTCGTTTTGTCGATTTTCGCCTTGTTTTTTTTGCTGATATATATCGCATCGCGTGGGCAAGATTCCATGCACATGTGGGATATGCAAGAACGGCAAAGATCCGTCACAAAATGCCCTTGTGCGGGACATTCGTCGCACGCAATATCCATGACTTCCATGACGTGGTTTGGGTTTTTGTCGCCACCCATCGCAAGGGAAATTCTCTCTTGCAAAACAGCCCTGCCTTTATATATGCAACAGCGAAGCTCACTTTTCGGGCCTGGCAAAATCTTCTTTGGCGCGTCGACATATATATTGTCGAAATTTTCGTCGTAGGCACAGTTGATAACTTCTTTCAAAACTTTGTATTTCAAAAGTTGCACCCGCGTGTCAAATATACGATCTTTCATGTTTGAAATCTCCTTAATAATTTATATCATGCTTTGAAAAACAAAAAAGGTGGAGGGGTTATATAGCCTAGCACCTTTTTGAGTTTATTTATTTGTTTTCTGTTTATTTATTCCCGCATTTTTTAATGGTATTCAATCGTTACAGTTTTTCCCATTGTTTCAAGCTCGGCTGCGAGTTTATCGATGATCATAAGTTTCATTGTGTGCCCGATTTCGCCGGTGTGGGCGATGTTCACACTTCTGCCAACGTGGAAATTGACGTGGGTTGCATTTTCAAACAGCATGTTTGAAAGAAGCGAAGCGCCGTCGCGTTTTTTGGTGTGTTTATCATCAACGTTGCCAAGCTCGAGGTATTCTTTTGCAAGCTCGAGAAGACGTCGAAGCGTCACCACCCCTTCAGTTGTCAAATCAATGCCTTTGATAAAACCAATTGGCGGAATATCTCTGTCGGGAAAGTCAAGTGATGTTTCGATATCTTCGCCAAGGTGACGAGCGATGATTGTCGAGCTCGTGCCTCCGCAAACGATGTGAATACCTTCCTTTCCAAGGAAATTTTCGCAAACGGTTTCGTCTTGTTCCTTTTGAACGGGCGGACCAACGAGAATGTTGACAACTTGCTTTTTGCGAAACTTCACGCAAGCAATAGTTGTGTCGTCACCCATTTTGTCAAGGTATAAATCCTTGGCGGCTTTGCCAAGAAGTGCGGCAAGTGCGCGTGCGGAAAGATTTCCATCGTGGTGTTCTTCCATATAAGAAACGATTTGCTTGTGACCCCAACCAAAGTTGAGAACAGTGCCAATCCCCGCATGCATAACGCCGTCGCTCATATTGATGATGGCGTCGCCGTCTTGAAGTTTCAGATGAGTTTTGGTTACAAGGCGTCCTTGAACCATCATTTCTTCGTAGGGGCAATCAAGTGATTTGCCGTCTCGAAGAAGTATTGCTTGAGGTGCGTCGAACTCGAAAAGCATACCTTCGCCATCTTGATTCAGGTGAATGATTGAAAATGTTGAATATGCAACATTTCGCACCTTGCACACGGGAAGAGTTTCCAAGATTGCCTCTACGCAGTCTATTATTGGGATACCATTTGCAAGCATGGTCGCAAGCATTTTTGAAGTTAGGGTTGCAAGGATATTGGCTTTTACGCCACTTCCAAGCCCGTCGGAAAGCACGAGAGTTATTTCATCGTCGTGATAAACAACTTCCACTTTGTCGCCCGCAAGTTCCTCGCCGTATTTGCGAAGGGAAACCGCGCCCCATTCAAGAAAGGTATCTTTGTTTGTGTCAAATGTGTTTTTCATGATTAATTCTTCTCGATTGTGTCTTTAAGTTTCAAAAGTGCAACTTTTGTTTCCGCCGCAGTTTCACCAAGCAGTGAAGCGATTTCTTGAACGACACGCATTTGTTTTGTTATCACATCGTCGCAAGCGGAAAGAGTGTTTTGTTTCATGCTTGTCATAACTTCTTGTTGAATCACTCTTGATGTGATGTCACGCATGAGAGTGTATAAAAGGCGTTGCTCTTTGAGATAGCGGATAGTCATTTCAACGATTTTGCCCGTTTTTTCAAGTTTGACAGTTTTCCAAGGCATAGATTGTTCGTTTGCAAGTGCCAAGACAAAATCCGATGGGTTCATGTAATCAACAAGCATATTCCCTTCGGCGTTGCCAGTGATGTTCAAAAGTTTTTTACCAGAATTGTTGATACTTGTTATGCGAAGGTCATAATCCACCGAAATGATACCGTTTGGTGATGAATCGATAATGTCAAAGGAAATTGATTCGGCACGTTCACGCATATATGGCAAGCACATTGACGCTTCGGAAAAACCATTGTAAATTGAAACGGCTTTTTCACGGCATGATGGATATCCACAAACTCCGCAGTCAAGTTCATCTTCCGGCCCGCGTTTGCCAAGGCTTGCGAGGATTTCTTTGATTTTTCCTTCAGAAGGTATCAATTTGTTGACTTTGTATGATTTGTGAGTTGCTGAAATATCGAGATTTGAGCCAGAATGTTTGATTTCTTGTTGACGGTTTGCATACTTTCTCACTTTTTCAGTGGACATGATGTTTTCACCCGATGGAACGAGCGAGCAAGGTCCGTTTATGCATGCAAATTTACAAGCTGACATTTCGATGAACATGTTTTCGATGTTTTCGATGTTTTCAAGAACTTCCTTGCATCTGTCCACACCGTCGACAGCAACGTATTCATAGTCATCTTGTTTTTCAGCCATGCTTTTTATTATTCCGCGAGACACTGGATAGTATCTTGAAGCGGGGATTTTTTCATATTCAAGTTCTTCTTTTGTCAAAACAGAAGTGAAAGTTTTTTCAAGAGTGATGTTTTTTTCTTCAAAGATTTCAACGATATCTTCAAATGTCAAAACGCCATCGATAACTTTTGATTCTTCAGCTTCGCGTTTTTTGGAAATGCAAGGTCCGATGAAAACCACAATGGCATCTTCGAACTGTTCTTTTATCATCTTGCCGTGAACCACCATTGGTGAATCAAAAGGTGCAAGATATTTCATTGCGGCTGGATAATATTGGCAAATCAGCCTGTTAACAGAAGGACAGCATGATGTGATAAGATTTTTCGGTTTTTCCTTCGTGAGGTATTCCTCATATTTTTCAGTGACTACTTTTGCTGCGATTGCAGTTTCGAATGCATCGGTGAACCCAAGGGCGAGCAGTGCTTTTCTCATCGCGGAAAAATCAGTCTTGAAACTTGAAACGAAAGAAGGCGCAACGGTTGCGTAAACTTTCTTAGTTTCCAATAAACGCAAAACAGTCGCCTTTTCAGACGACACGTATTTTGCATTTTGATGACAAACGGCAACGCAGTTTCCGCAAAGGATACAGTTGTCGTTTTGAATTTTCGCTTGATGATCAATAATTGCAATTGCTTTAACGGGACATTCTCGAAGGCATTTATAGCAGTCTTTGCAATTAGCTTTCAAAAAATTCAAATGTTCCATCATAATAATTGTTTCCTATTTATTATGCTTTTGGAAGCAGTTGAGTTTCAAAGATTTCTTTTGCGTTTTCTGGATTCACGTTGCCAAGATATTCATCATCAACCTTAACTGATACGCCAGTTTGGCAATGACCAAGGCAGAAACTTGCAGCAAGTGTGATTTTATCTTCACATGCATGTTCTGCAATGCAAGCTTTGAACGTTTCAATAACATCGTATGATCCTTTCAAATGGCAAGAACTACCAACACAAACACTTATTTTCATAAATTCCCTCCTAAATTTCACAAGCTTTATCGTCATGGAAATTTTGTTTTTTATATCATGTAACAATTTTACCACGATTTTTAAAAAAATGCTAGGGGTTTTTGAAAAAAATATATAAAAACGTAAGATTTTTTGATATTTTTTTCACAAACGCGGATTTTTTGTCGGTGTATTTTGCAAAAAAAGAGTAACTTATGCATTTTGTGTTATGAACTCAGTGGGGAATTTTTCAAAATCAGTCAAGTGGGGTGACGATAACATCTTCTGTTTTATATTTTTCTCGCGACTTTTTTTGCTTATTTTTGGAATTAACATTAACAAGCAGAAGCAAAATCACAATGCCAAAAAGTCCCATTGCGGGCATGAAAATTGAAACAAGTGGTGCAAATCCAATCCGTGAAAGTGGATAGGTGATGGCAAGAAGAATTGCAAGTCGCAAAAGTGGTGGTTTGCAAAAACGCTTGAAATATTCAAAGCAAGTGAAATAACTGCTTGAAAATGTGGTGAAAATTGCTATCCAAATTGCGAATGCCGAAACAAATCGTACGAATCCCGAAATTCTTGCCGTCATGGGGATGATTGGCATTTCAGCGTTCAAAAACTCGCTTGAAGTGTTCATTGCGAGCAAAAAAAGCAGTATCACAACGGAAATCACCACCGAAGAAATGGCGGAAGAAATGAATGCCTCGCGTTTTGAAAGCCCCTTGCCAGCGGAAAGCAAAACGACGGCGGATAAAAGCAAATTCATGGAAGAATATGAAACACCCTCAAAAATGCTTGTCACATAATTCAAGTTTTTGCCGTCAGAAATGGGAAGTCCACTTTTATAAAGATGAAAAATTGAAACAAATAAAATAAAGCAAAGAAGTATTGGCACAAGCAGGAAATTCACCTTCAAAAGTCCGCGATTGCCAAGCATTGCAACAACACTGCCAAGGGCAAAAAGGATAATTCCCGAAATGCCAAAAGTGGAATTTGTTTCAAAAATGTTGTCAGCACCCGAAATCATCATTGCACAAATAGTCAGAAAAAAGAAAACCAAAAGCGTTTCTATCGCGGTTTGCAACTTTTGGGGAAAATGACTGCAAAGCGACGAAATATCCGTTATGTCAATTTTCGACGCGAGGTTCAAAAGCAAATTCGACGCGAGAAAAAACACTATCCCGCAAGAAATCACCGCAAGTGGTGCAAGTGCCAAACTCCCCGAAAAAAACGTGAGAATTTCACGCCCCGAAGAAAACCCCGCACCAACAACAGTGCCAATAAAAAGAAAGCTTAAAGCCAAACTCTTTTTCATAATGCCTCCAAGTTTTGTTATAGTTTTTGTTTTAGTTTATGCAAAGGGAGAGTTTTTATGTGGGAGGATGGGGAAGGGAGGGTTGGAGTTTTGTGAATAAATAGAATGAGGGGAGAGTAGAATAGATGGAGAGGTGAAAGGTGAAAGGTGAAAGGTGAAAGGTGTGGTAATGCACTCGCGTCCCGCTCGTGCTTTCCATTATTTAGATATTTACAAATAGAGCCAATCACTTCACGTGGCAAGAAACTAATACAGTAAAAAATTTAAAATATGGGCTGCACGAGGCGAAGCCAAGTGCCATACCTCAATTTTCACCTTTCACCTTTCACCTTTCACTTAAAAAAAAGAGGTACTAAAAATGCTAATTCTTAAATCAATCTTCCTAGGCTTTATCCAAGGTCTCACTGAATTTCTTCCTGTTTCTTCAAGCGGGCATTTGGTTTTGTTTTCTTATATTGTTGATTTTCCGTTTTTGGGGACGGAGGGGGTGTTTTTTGATGTTGCGTTGCATTTGGGGACATTGCTGGCGGTGCTTTTTGTTTTGAAAGCGGATATATTTGCAATGCTGAAATCACCCTTTGGCAAAAGGACGTGGACGCTTTTGATTGCAACGATTCCTGCGGGTGTTTTGGGGGGAGTTTTCTCTTCTTATATTGAAAGCTTTTTTGATGTGTCTTGCGTGTTTGTGGGATTTTATTTCACGGCGTTTATTTTGCTTTTTGCGGATAGTTTTGCAAAAAATGCGGTGGCAAAACGCGTCGGCTATAAAACTGCGGGGGTGATGGGGTGCATGCAAGCGCTTGCACTTTTGCCGGGGGTTTCGCGAAGTGGCTCGACTCTTCTTGGGGGCGTTTTTTGCGGGGTGGAAAAAAGCGAGGTCGCGAAGTTTTCATTTCTTATGAGCGTGCCGATAATTCTTGGGTCAGCTTTGTTGAAAGGGGTTGAAATTTCCACTGTTGGCGTTTCAAGCACGCTTGTTATTTGCAGTGTTTGCGGTGGGATATCTGCGTTTGTGTTTGGGATTTTGGGGATAAAATTCTTTCTCACGCTTTTGAAAAAAGCGAAACTAGCTTATTTTTCCTACTACTTGTTTGCCCTTGCGACGGTGGTTTGCCTGCTTGGCTTGTAAAACGCTAGACATTTTCACTAAATTTTGATAAAATATACTTTGAAAAACTTTGCTTGGGAAAAGCTCGCTTTTACCTTGTGATTTATTGGAGTTAATATTGAAAAAGAAAATAATTGCGGTATTGCTTATTTTGGCAATGCTGATGAGCTTTTGTGGTTGCAGTTTGCAAACAGCCGAGCTCGCTATAATTGAATACAGGACAAGCTGGTTTTCAAATTTGGAGGCTAGTGTTTCTGATTTCTCTCAAAACTGGTACACAAATTTGAAAGTGAGTGCGGAAGATTTCAACAGCTATACCCTTGAAGATTTGAAACGTGAAACGGCAAACGTTGCGTCACTTGATTTTGAATCTGTCAAGGTTGCATATGAAGATGATTTCCGCGATGCGCTGGAAGATAGCGAAACGCAGTACATAACAATCCAAAAATCATTTGAAATAACAGCGGATCTAACTATTCCGTCTGGCAAAACTGTGCTTGTTGACGACAGCGTTATTCTTTATGTTCTAAAAGAATGCAATCTCACAATCGAAAGTGGCGGTTGCATTATTTTGAACGGGATTTCATACCTTGTTTTGAACGAGCTTGGAACTTGCACGGTTGCCTCGGGCGGTGCGATTTCTGTCGGTGAAACGGCTTCTGTTATCATGATGGATGAAGAAGCACTCAATGAAGAGGAAGGTGCTGTTATCAGCGTGAGCGGTATGCTTCAACGCGGTACGGCGTTTTATGTTTACAGTGAAGTTGCACTTGACCTTGCGATAAGATCGGCTTCGGAGGGTTGCGTTATCAACGTTCTTTGTGATCTTGGAAGTTTGGAAAGTTATCGCATATATGACGTTAACAAGGCGGTGACAATCAACGGTGCGACGTTCGACGAAAGCGGTGAGGAGCAACGCGTGAAACTTTATGGCGGGTTTGTTGTGACGGGTGACAACGCGACTATTTCAGGTTTTGAAATCTACACGCCAACAGCGGGAAGCACTGTGAAAATGCCAACAACAATTGAAAGCACTTATGTTCAAGATGCGGGAATAACAATCGCATCTAGTGGGGCAACAATAATAGATAACTTATTTTATGCCGAAAACGGAATAAAAAACGGCATTGAAATTTTCCCATATGATTCTGATGCGGGCGAGCAAAGTTTCACAATCACCGACAACGTGTTTATCGGATTTGGCGATTTGTCCGACCCTACTCTCGCACCTGTTTTGGTGCGTGAATACAGCACAGACGTGACGGGGCTTTTCAAAGAATTTGGCTCAAGCAATTTCAGTATCAGCGAAACCGACCAAACGGCAATTGCGTCAAATAATACTTTTGAAGATTGCGAAATAAGAATGGCGATTCTTGACTGCTCAAATGGCGAAGTGGTGAAATCTGTTTTCGTTGCAGGTGCTGATATCACCGAAGATTATACATTCACTGGCAACTTTTATATAACAGGCGACTGGAATGTGACGGGGGCAAATCTCACTGCCACAAGCGGTGCGGTGCTCACGATTGGTGCGAGCGTGAATTTTTATATGGACGAAACATCAAGCATGACCATTGCAGATGATGCGAGCGTTGTTTTGCAAAGCAAGAGCGTTTTTGAAACGTATGGCGCGGTGACGGGCAGTGTCACTGGTGCGGGCAGTTTTGTTGACTGGCCGAATTATATCGAGTTCACTATCATGCTTGAAAATGACGATGCGTGGGAACAAGATATTGTTATTGGCGAGTATGTTGGATATGACGTTGGCTCTCTTGAATTGGTGTATCGCATGAAAAAAGTGAGTGCTGGTGCAAGTTATTTTGCGGGCTACACATTTGAATTTTCGCTTTCGGAAGGTGGAAGCGTGCTTTCTGACAGCTATATTTTCACTGGCGACACTGTGTTATATGTTCAGTTCACGGGGGTTTCTCTTCCTGTTTATTATGACGATAACGGCGGAAGTGACATCGGTGACAACAGAAGTGAAATCACATATCCAAGAACGGAATATCTCGATAACGCAACAACGAGAAAAGAAACTGAGTTCTTTGCGGGTTGGAAAATCGTTGGCGGTACGTTTGACGGCGAGTATATCACTGTTATAACTGAAGAATTCATGCTTGAACTTATCAATGCGGGCTACACAAGCATTTCTTTACAAGCACAATGGATTGAAACTAACAATTTGTCGGGCTATTCATATATCTATTATTTGAACAGCGGTTATCAAATTGATGACTATTGCGATGTATATGTTTATACCCCTGCGGGATCTGACAGTTTGACTTATGATATCGAGGATTATTCATATGCCGACGGCGAAATTGGACTTGTGGAAGTTGCTGATGGATCAAGCTATAACGACCAAGCGTATATTTTCTTTGATATTGAATCGGGATACGAAATCAAAAGCGTAACAATAATCGAAAATCCAAGCACAACGGGTGGCACGTATTATGACATGACAAACGAGGCAATCGTGTGTTATGACGCCGGTGAGCCACTAGTGTTTGATTCAACAAGAACACTTTCAATCGAGGTGACGACGCAAAAAATAACAACAGAAGAAGCCGTGATTGATTATGTTGGCTTGAATTCAACAAACAGTCTCGCAATCGTGACAGCACTTGACGGCTACACATTCGATATTGGCGACACAATCAAATTCTCCGCAAGAACGGAAAAAAATGCCATAGTTTCACATTTCTATGTCGTGGCATATTGGACAGATGACGACGGTGACACTGATATTGTCACATATTATACCCCAACAGCAATAGAAGTCGACGACGATTATGAAGGCGGAAAAGTAGTGTTCAAAATCTACTCAATAGACGGCAGAAGTTGTTTTGCCGACGATTTTGCGTTTGACTACGAGTTTGCGATTAACGAGGAAGAGTAGGGGTGAGCCTGCTTTGTGACCCGCTTAGAGTATTGATTTTGGCGGATTTTTGGCAACGCTGTTTCTTTTAAAGTGAAAGGTGAAAGGTGAAAGGTGAAAGGTGAAAGGTGTGGTAATGCACGCGGCTTCGCCTTGTGCTTTTCAATTATATTTGTAACCACTTGTAGGGACGTAACTATTTGAATAGGAACGTTCC
>JAWXUX010000031.1:0-4377 GCA_044426045.1 Bacillota bacterium | reverse complement strand
ACCCACGTATCTTCAACCAAACAACGAGATATTCTACTCACAAAAAATCCACGGAATAAGCTGCTTTGATATAAATAAAGGATAATAACAAATTATGATTTGTTAAGCGTGGGAAATATGTATGAATTTAAGAATTTTCTTGGAGAAAAATATAACGAATTTAATAGCATAGTAAATGATTACATCAATGTGCATAATAATACTATAAATATGACAGCATGTGTAAGTTTGCCCTATAAAGAGGTAGCCGATATTCAGTCACTTCCTTTATGGACTTTGCCAACAGAAGGAACCGTTGGCAAAAGGTATTTTCCTGCATTTAAGTCATTAGATGATATTGAAATTTATGGAGAAGAGCTTACTTTAAAATTATTTGATTTAAACAAACATGATTATGCTGTTTCATTGCAACCAAATTCTGGAACACAAGCTAATCAAATAGTTTTTAATGCTATTTTAAACGATGGCGACACCGTTCTTTCTTTATCTCCAAAAGATGGCGGACATGTATCACACAGCAAGCTAGGTTGCAGAAATATTAATGTTGTATATTATAATTTAGATGAAAACAACATATTGCAAATGCCTCTATTAAAAAAACTAATTATTACACATAAACCTAAATTAGTAATTGTTGGCGGCTCATCTTATCCGCGAGAACATAGATACAAGGAAATTTCTGAAATTGCACATGCAAATGGAGCATTACTTATGGCGGATATTTGTCATTCTGTTTTATATATTATTGGAAAATCACACAAACCAATTTTTCCTTATGTTGATTTTGCAACTTTCACTATGGATAAAACTATGCGTGGTCCACAAGGGGGTATTATTATATATAAAAATGAATTTAAGAAAGCTATTGAACTATCCGTTTTCCCAAAAACGCAAGGTGGTCCATTGCAAAGCTTGCTATTTTCAAAATGCATGTGTCTGCTTAAAAGCACTCAATGTGATATGAATAAGTATTCACAGGACGTAATTACAAATGCAAGAATAGTTTGTAAAGTTCTTTCAAATAATGATATTGATATTGTTTCAAATGGTACAGATACGCACATTGTTTTGATTGATCTCAGAAAATATGGACTAACTGGAAATGTTGCTGAGACATTACTCTATCAAAATAAAATACTTGTTAATAGAAACCAAATTCCTAATGATACAAAATCGGCAGTTGTATCATCAGGAATACGCATAGGACTAACTCCAATAACAAATATAGGTTATCAAGACAACGATGTTATGGTGCTAGCTAAATGTATTGCAGATATTATAAAAAGGCAATCAGATTGTTCTCAAATAATTAACAAACTCATTAAAAAATATTCAAATTTTAATATCTCCAATTAGGAGATAGCCCTACACACATTTTATATGTGTAATTATCAATATATATGTTGTGGAATATATAGTATTTAGTTAGTCCATCATTATACTTGCTTAAATATTTATCAGTATATGTTCCTGAAGCTATGCAACCCGATAAAGTGAGTAAATTATAATTGAGTTGAAACTCATACCATGGATCATCTATAACAATATTTTCGTCACTCAATCTTTTTAAAACTAAACACGCATCTGCTCTCGATTGTATTCCTGCTGACATTTGAGCTATTACCATATTTATATTAAGCATTAGATGATCCAAAGTCAATTCTATTGGACATGTTTCTTTTGCTTTCGAAAAACACTGCATGCACTTGTCATAATTTTTATTTTTAAGATGAATAACACCCATATTGCACCACACTTCAAATATCTCGTTAGATTGCAACATTGTGAGTATATCAAATGCCTTATTTGCATCGCATATTGCAGAATTGTAATCTGAATGCCAGATTTTTATTACTGATAAATTATTATATGTTGTGGCTAAAGCGAACTTGGTTGCTTTAGCTTTATCAAAATATGCTAGAGCATTATTTAAATTTAACAAAGCTTGTTCATAATTAAAAAGGTGTGCAGTGTTCCTTAGTATAATAAAATAATGTTCATCTTTATCATCATTATTTATACCGCATAATTCAGCCATAGACTCTTCATCTTTACCAAGGTGTTGCAAAATATTTAATTTAAGCATTAAATATTCATTATTAATTCCTTTTATGCTTGACACAATATCTAATGCATCTTCAAAACAATATGTCTGAGTGAGAAACCTAATATGAAAAGATAACAACTCTTTGTATACCATCGGATTATGTAGTTTTAATATTTTTAGTATTTCCTTTCCAACTGTGAAATCAGACACCCTTTGACATGATATCAAAATCTTCTTTATTACTTCATTAGATAAATATTGAATAAAATTTTTAATTTCACTATACATTGATACGATATAAAAGTATTCATAGTTTCTGTAACTCCAATGTATCAATTCTTCGATATAGTTGCATTTTTTAATAGCTTCTGTGGCATGTATCACGCCTACTAAGCAATGTAACATATACCCATAATCTCTTGTATTCCTTACCTCGGCAACGAAAGACTCCAACAAATCTTTTAAATCAAATCTGATATGCTGAATTTGATTTATATCAAAAGTGTTTTGAGCAATAGTAATAATTTTTTCATGTGAAGGCTTAATCAAATCGTGATTCCTTCCATTTTTAATAACATATCCAAGTCTTATTAAATTCTTTATTTTATCAGTTACTTCACATACTTCTTCACATTTTTCAATTTCCATTACTATTTTAATAAAATAATCTTCTTTCAAACCTGCTGGTAACAGTGAAGCTAAAAGTATAATTGACTGTTCTATTGCTGAAAGATTTTTGATTGCTTGTTTAGATTCCATTATTTTAAAATCAGGATTATTTTTTATGTTTCTTATCAAAATGTCAATATTTTTCAAATTACCTTGAGTTGCAGTATATATAGCATCAGCTTTCATTTGAATTTGTGTATCATATTCAGCAACCATAAAATTGAATTCTTCTTTTGTCAATGCGGAAAGGTTAATCTCTTTCTTTTGAAATGGCAAATTAAAAGAAAGCTGGCTTATACTTTTGATCCTTTCTATAACAATAAACGTTATGCCTTTGTTAAAATTTTTTAAATCATTTTCTAGCCAACTACGCAATCTACAGTCTAAAAACTGGTAGTTATCAATAACTAATGTTATTCTAGTTTTCTTGTGTAAATATTTAATATATCGAAAAAAAATTGTTTGACTATCTTCTATTGTGTTGTCTTCTTTATGAAGATTGCATACAACGGATGAGGCTGTTTGACCTATTAGCGGTGGAGAAGCAATTTCAATTATATGACTCAATGCACCTACTAATGCCGAGGTCTGTTTTGCTTTATCGCTATATCTATTCAAATATTTAACAAATGCATATTTTTCTGGTATGCACGAAAACCCATCTTGATATCCTCTATAAGACGAAGTTATTAAAAGCTCAAAAAGTTGGTTCTGTTTATAAGTATCAATACTAACATCATGATAAAGAACATACGATTCGGAACTATTTTGCTTCATTGCTTCTTTAAAGACTTCTGTCTTTCCAGTTCCACTTTCCCCCATAATATGCAGTAAAAAACTATTGGCTTTTTTGTTTAAAGTCAAATATTGTTTAATATCGTTAAGTTGATTCTCCCTACCAAAAAATTTCATTACTACCTCATTCTATTATCATTAGTGATTGATTGCTAATCAAATATATCATTAGAATAATAACAATTCTTGCCCTAGTTCATTAATTGAATATTTTAAATTGCTAGTCCTCCAACCAATATCAATTCGTTCTTGAATAGCACTAGCAGCATTCACTGCATTTTCTAAGTCGTACACACTTGCAAAAAGCGTATCTTTATAACTTATGATTTGAGGAGTTTTGCACCTAAAATCAACAATATAAAATGGAACATCTCTTAATTTTACATTAAGATTAAATTTTATTAAGTAAGCTAACGTCCAATGGGTATTATCTGACCAAAATCTCCCATCTCTAGTAATCACAATACGTATAGCTCTATCACATTGTGAATTAGACATGTTTATTATTCTATCAATCTCGGAAGATATTGCATTCTCTACTCTATGTGATCCAAAAATGTGATAGTCATATCCCACTTTGATGGCATTGTTATTGAGTATAGTTGTGCGCTCATTGATATTTGATATATGTTTGCACTCTAAATTCTTCAAACAAACATCTAGCAATTCATTTATTGTCTTATACTTGTCATCTTTTATTACTTCAAAATTTATCATTATGTTCTACTCCTGTGTATAAGTATACCACATATTTCCCACGCTTAACAAATCATAATTTGTTATTATCCTTTATTTATATCAAAGCAGCTTATTCCGTGGATTTTTTGTGAGTAGAATATCTCGTTGTTTGGTTGAAGATACGTGGG
>JAWXUX010000002.1:0-202939 GCA_044426045.1 Bacillota bacterium | reverse complement strand
CCTACGTCGGCGGTGTTGTTGGGCCTAACAGTGGCACAGTATCAAACTGCTACAACACAGGCACTGTCACAGGCTCAACTGTGGGAATCGGCGGTGTTGCTGGGTATAACTTTGGCTCGGTATCAAACTGCTACAACACAGGGAATGTCACAGGCGACTCAAACGTCGGCGGTGTTGTTGGGTCTAACAATGGCACAGTATCAAACTGCTATGCGTTTAGTGGCATATCGGTGACTGGCAATGCTGATAGTAATAATCCAGTTACGGCAGGTAGTGTAATTCTTATCGGTGAAAACTCCAACGGCACAACGCAATACAACGCAATTTTCGCAGATAGTGGCGTATTGACATGGGCAGATGATAGCAAATATTCTGATTCAGATGAAGATGAATGCAAAACCCTCCTTTCAGCCCTCAATGCGTATGTGGATGCAGATAATGGCGCAAATAACCTCTCTTCTTGGGTATCAGCAGCTGGCACAAATGTGGGTGACGCGTTTGCGGTGTTTCCTGTGGCAACTTTGGTTGACGGCTACGGTGGTGAAGTCGCAATTCTTGGCGACGGCTCTGCAGTTTATACATATGGTGAAGTATCATACACAACTGCACCAGCTGATGATATTACAGTTGGTGATATAACAATTTCAAAAGAACACATCGAATCCCTTCTTGCCAAGTGGAAAGCTATCACGGATGGTGGAAGTGGAGAAATTTATGTTGATGGAGTGGAATCAACAAATAGCTCAGATAGTATCTACTTTAGTACACTATCTGATGGCAATTATTATATTGCAGAAGATATTAAACTGTGGGCTTCAATCAAGATTAGTGGTGAGGTGGTCAATCTTGCTCTTGCTGGGAATGTGATTGCTGTGAGTGATGGAAAGTCGGCTGCTGTCATCAGGATTGTAAATGGCTCAACGTTTAACTCAACGCTTAATCTTTATGGCAACGGTGCAACGATTGGTTATGGAACAGGAGTTGGTGCAGACTATTCATATGAACTTGGTGACACCTATGCTGGCACAGCAATCACAGGTGGTCTTATCACCGGTGGAACAAACGGCGTTTATGTTGAGAGTGGCACATTAAATATGTATGGCACAACAATCGCCGGCAACAGCAGTAGTGGTGTTTGTGCATATAATGAAACAAGCGTATATATTGAAAACGCAACGATTTCAGGAAACGGTTCAACAACCGATGGCGGTGGTGTTTATATTCAGAATGCGACTAATGTCACTATCAAAAACAGCACGATTTCAAACAACTCGGCAGAAAATGGCGGTGGTGTTTATATTGCCTCAACAGAAACAGCAAAGCTTTCAGGCAACACGATTTCAGGCAACTCGGCAGAAAATGGTGGCGGTGTTTATATTGACGCAACAGCAACAGCAACAGAAACAGCAACGCTTTCAGGCAACACGATTTCTGGTAACACAGCAACAACCTATGGCGGCGGTGTTTATATTGACGCAACAGCAACAGCAACAGAAACAGCAACGCTTTCAGGAAACACGATTTCAGGCAACTCGGCAGAAAATGGTGGCGGTGTTTATAACGATGGCACATTGGAAATGAATGGCGATGAAATTTCTGGTAACACAGCAACAGAAAATGGTGGCGGTGTTTATAACGTTGGCACATCATTGACAATGAATGGCGGTAAAATTTCTGGTAACAGCACAACAGCACGCGGTGGCGGTGTTTATAACGGTGGTGGGTTCTTCGTTTCGGGCACGGTTGTGATTTCTGGCAACAGTGTTGGAACATGGTCAGGCGATGTTTTCACTGCAAGTGCAGCAAACAACGTATATCTTTCAGCAGACCGAACAATCGCGGTTCAAACTCTTTCGGTTGACGATACAGATTCAGAAAACCCAATCGCTCCTTCAATCGGTGTGACTATGCAAGATACTATGGGTCAATTAACTGGCACTGCAACTGAAGCTGATGTGGAATATTTCTTCTCTGACGACAGCGGATATGAAGTCAGCTTTGATACCGATAACAGTTGTATTATGTTGAGCGAAGTGGTTGTTCCAACAACATCTTCTAGCAGTTCAGGTATTTCGTTGGATATTTCAGCTCCAACAATCGCACTTGATGGCGAAATTGTAACGATTTATGATAAAAACCTCCTTTCAATCACAATCAATGGCGAAGAAGTTGAAATCACCGACAGCACTATGATTATCGACCTATCTGAATATGGCAACGGCGAGCACGAAATCGTGGCTACCGATAAATATAAAAGAGCAACAACCGAAACGGCGACAGTTTCAAGCGTGGAAGAAGAAGCTGAAGCTCCAGAAGCAACCCCAGCTCCAACCCCAACCGAAACCCCAACTGCAACAGTTGCCCCAACAGTAGATACCAATCCAACCACAAACGGCGGCTACGCAGTGTGGATTATCTTGGGAGTAATCGCCCTTGGTGCAGTAGGCTTTGTAATCTACAAAAAGAAAAAATAATAACGCTTCGCTTAAGGTGAAAGGTGAAAGGTGAAAGGTGAAAGGTGCGGTAGGCACTACGCTAACGCTCCGTGCACCTAAAATCAAATGTAAAACAACAATAGCTACAAACAACTGTTTGTAGCTATAAAAATGCGTAGGGGCGACACCCATGTGTGCGCCCGCGGGGTGAAACTCCCCACGGAAAAACGGCAAAACGCAAAAACGCAAATCCACCACCAAACACCCGCCAAAAAACCCTCTAACACCCAACACTCCACCCGCACGCGGGCGAACACACGGGTTCGCCCCTACAAATTGTCCCACCCAAACCCACGGCAAAACGCAAAAAAACCGCCCAATATGCGTAGGGGCGCACCCATGTGTGCGCCCGCGGGGTGAAACTCCTCACGGAAAAATGGCAAAACGCAAAAACGCAAATCCACCACCAAAACCATCAACATAGAAAGCACGAGCAAAGCAAGTGCATTACCACACCTTTCACCTTTCACCTTTCACCTTTCACCTTTCACCTTTCACCTTATTTTTCTCCCTTCATCTTTCACTATTCCCTATCCACTCATTTCCTCCCCACCAAAAAAATCTCCCCCATGATATTGACTTGTCGTCCCATGTGTGATATCATATAATAAAAACATATATAATATAGTAAGCGAAAATGAAAATATAACGAAAAAAGGAGAAAATATGTATCTATACGATAGAAAAGCACTAAAGAACGCCGCGAAAAATGATTTGAAAGGCAAATATTGGATTTCGGTGCTTGTGTGCTTAATTTTTGAAGCGATTTTATATTGCTGTGGCTATGTGCATGTGGTTGCATCACTTCTTGTGGCGGGGTCACTCGGATATGGTTATGCGTATTATTTCACCGACATTTTAAGGCACGGCGAAGCAAAAATCGGAAATTTATTCATCGGTTTCAAAAATTACGTAGGAACATTGGTGATTGGGCTTTTGAAAATGCTTTTTGTGCTTTTGTGGTCATTGCTTCTCGTTGTTCCTGGAATAATAAAATATATCGCATATTCAATGGCGTTTTATATCAAACGCGACAACCCAGATATGACGGCTAAAGAATGTCTTGCCGCAAGCGTGCGTTTGACAAAGGGGCACAAAGGCAAAATTTTCGTGCTCGCGTTGTCGTTTTTCGGTTGGTACATACTCGCAGGCTTTGCGGTCGGATATATATTCGCATTCACGCAAGCTTTTGCAGGATTATATTTTTATTATGCCGAAGTGGCGTTGTATTCTTTGGCGATGATATTGATTATGCCATACTACACAATGGCGTTTGCAAGAATGTATGACTTCTTGATACTAAACTATAACGAACAGCATGGCGGAAATGATACCATAAGCGAAGATTTTTCGCAAGAAGCGGTGGCAACTGAAGCTGAAAACTCAGCAGAAGAAAGCACAACTGAAGAAAACCCATTCAACATATAAAATCAATCAAGGGGAGGAAAAAAACATGGATTTGTTTGGAATGAAAAAAAGAAAACAACAAAAGCAAGACGAGGCGGCGCAAAGTAGATATGAAATTGCCTGTGGCTATTATTTTGGTGACGGCATGCTCGCGCAAAACTACGAACTCGCGGTGGACAGCTTTGAAAAAGCGATTGCACTTGGCAGTGTGGATGCAATAAACCACCTTGGCGTTTGCTATCGCACGGGGCTTGGGGTGGAACAAAACGAAGCAAAAGCGGCGATTTTGTTTGCGGAAGCTGCGGAAAAAGGTCAAGTCAGTGCGATAAACAACCTCGCTTTTTGCCTAAGCAGTGGAATTGGCGTGGAAGTCGATAAGAAAAGAGCATTCTCGCTTTATGAAATCGCCGCAGCCGAGGGAAATGCCGATTCTCAAAACGATTTGGGTGTTATGTATAAAAACGGCGAATTTGTGGAGCAAGACTATGAAAAAGCGTTCGAATATTTCGAGATGGCGGCAGAAAATGGTCAAGCACTTGCACAATACAACCTCGCCGACCTTTATATGTACGGAAACGGCGTGGAGCAAAGCGACGAAAAGTGCCTTGGATATTGGGTGCTAGCAGCGCAAGCGGGCGTTGCCCCTGCAATGAGCAACATCGGCGTAGCCTACGAGCAAGGTCTTTGTGGACTTTTGCCAGATCCTGAAACGGCGGTAGAATGGTATCAAAAGGCGGTGGCACTTGGAAATATTGGCGCGCAAGACAACCTTGCAATCTGTTATTTTTATGGCAACGGCATTGAAAAAGATACAAAACTCGCGTTTTATTTATGGTCGCAAGCGGCAGCCGCGGGTCACGTTGAAGCACAGGCAAGTCTTGGTTATTGTTATGCAAATGGCGAAGGCGTTGAAATCGATGCAGAAACGGGCAGATATTGGCTAGAAAAAGCCGCCGCAAACGGAAGCGAAAGGGCAGTGGAATTCCTTGACGGCTACGGCGAAGATTAATTTTTAAATATATAAAAACAAATACAAAAGCTAATATAAACCAAATATAAAGCCAGTATAAACCAAATATAAATCAAATAAAAAAATCAAACACAAAATCACCTAAAATTTCTCGTTTTAGGTGATTTTTTTATAAACTTGCATATAAATTCGCTCGCTATGATAAAATCAATAGACAAAAATTTCTCGCAGTGATAAAATGTATTTGTATAGGTAATAGTTAAATCAGAATAACTAAAAATGTGTAAATCACAAAAGAAGATAAACGGGAGAAAATAGATGCTCAGAATGGGGATAGACGTCGGTTCAACAACGTTGAAATTTGTTGTTGTAGACGAGGAAAATAACATTTTGCACAGCGACTACCAACGTCATTTTTCGCAAATTTCACAAAAATTGCAAGAGATGACAGCAGGCGTTGCGGAAAAATTCAAAGGTGAAGAAATCGGAATTTGTATGTCGGGTTCTGCGGGCATGGGTATTTGCGAGGATCTTGGCGTACCTTTTGTTCAAGAGGTGTTTGCAACTCGTCTTGCGGTGAAAACGCTCATGCCAGAAACCGATGTGGTTATCGAACTTGGTGGCGAGGATGCGAAAATACTTTTTGTTTCGGGTGCCACTGAAATCAGAATGAACGGCAGTTGTGCGGGTGGCACGGGTGCTTTTATCGACCAAATGGCGACACTACTTCAAATCACGCCGTCAGAAATGAACCACCTTGCCCAAAAACATGAAAAAATTTATACTATCGCATCACGGTGCGGTGTGTTTGCAAAATCGGATATCCAACCACTGCTCAACCAAGGTGCGAGCAAGGAAGATATTTCCGCAAGCATTTTCATGGCAGTTGTCAACCAAACAATCTCGGGACTTGCCCAAGGCAGAAAAATCGAAGGCAACGTCCTTTATCTTGGAGGCCCTCTAACGTTCTTTTCCGAGCTGAGAAACAGTTTTGACAAAATGCTGAAACTTTCTGGATTTTTCCCTGAAAACTCGCTTTATTTTGTCGCACTCGGCAGTGCATTTTCAAAAGAATCAGCTTCTTTCACGCTTGAACTTTTGATTGACAAATTGAAAAACCACAAAACAGTGAGAGCGGTGAACTCATGCAAACCACTTTTTGAAAATGAAGCGGAATATGAAAAGTTTGCAAAACGTCACAACATCGGAAAGCAAATCGAAACAAAACCGCTTGTGGGCGACGCATATATCGGAATTGATGCGGGCTCAACAACGCTGAAAGGCGTGGTGATTTCAGAAAACGAGGAAATCGCCTATTATAAATATATGGAAAACGGCGGTTCGCCACTTCCAATCGTTAAGGAATTTTTGACCGAGGTCTATGAAAAATTCCCTGATATCAAAATAAAAGGCTTTGCCACAACGGGTTATGGCGAAGAAATCGTCAAAGAAGCGTTCGGGGGTGATTTTGGGGTTGTTGAAACAATCGCCCACTTCACTGCTGCCAAAAAATATAATAAAAACGTCGATTTCATCATCGATATCGGCGGTCAAGATATCAAATGTTTCAAAATCAGAAATTCTGCGATCGATAACATTTTCCTAAACGAAGCATGCAGTTCGGGTTGCGGTTCATTCTTGCAAACCTTCGCAACAGCACTTGGCGAAAATATCGCCGATTTTGCAGATAAAGGCTTGATGGCAAGAAATCCCGTCGACCTTGGCTCGCGTTGCACGGTGTTCATGAATTCATCAGTGAAACAAGCCCAAAAGGACGGCGCAAAAGTGGAAGATATCGCGGCAGGACTTTGCATAAGCGTTGTGAAAAACGCCCTTTATAAAGTTATCCGCGTGACAGATTCAAGTCAGCTTGGCGAAAACGTAGTCGTTCAAGGTGGCACTTTCCTTAATAATTCAGTCTTGCGAGCGTTTGAACAAATTCTCGAAAGGGAAGTCACTCGCCCTGAAATCGCGGGGCTCATGGGTGCATATGGCTGTGCGCTTTATGCCAAATCAAAAAGTGGCGACATTCAAAAAAGCAAGATAATTTCAAAAGAGGAGCTTGCAAATTTCACGCACGAAGCAAAACAAATCGTGTGTGGCGGTTGCACAAACCACTGCAAACTAACGGTCAACACATTCCCAAGCGGAAGAAAATTCATCGCGGGCAACAGATGTGATGTGCCACTTGGCTCAAAATCAAAACCCCACGGCGAAAACATGTTCGACTATAAAAGACAGCTTCTCGAAAGCTACAAAAACTGCAACGGCAAGCGTGGCACTATCGGAATTCCAATGGTGCTTAATATGTACGAAATGCTCCCATTTTGGCACACGCTTTTCACAAATTTAGGCTTCGGCGTGAGAAACTCAGGTTTTTCAACCCACGACACCTATCTCAGCGGTCAGCAAACAATCCCGTCCGACACAGTCTGCTATCCCGCAAAACTCGTGCATGGTCACATTGAAAAACTCCTTGAAAAGGGCGTTTCAACAATCTTTTATCCATGCCTTTCATATAACTTCAACGAAGGCAAAGGGGACAATCACTATAATTGCCCAGTCGTTGCCTATTATCCCGAGGTTATCGAAGCAAACGTCACCGCAGTTTCATGCGTGAATTTCATCAATGATTATATCGGCGTTCACGAAAGAAAGCATTTCCCAAAAAAATTCCACAAAATCTTGGAAAAAAACTTTGGAAAAATCCCATTTGCCGAAGTGAAAAAAGCGTGCGACATGGCGTATTTGGAACATGAAAACCACCTCGCAAAATTGAAAGAAAAAGGAAAAAATCTTCTCGCGTTTGCAAAAGAAAACGGCAAAAATGTGATAGTTCTTTGCGGAAGACCATATCACCTCGACCCAGAAATCAACCACGGAATCGACAAACTCACAAGCGAAAATGATACGATTGTTCTAACTGAAGAATCAGTTTGCGATATCGCAAATCCAAATTCGCTTGACGTTTTGAACCAATGGACATATCACGCAAGGCTTTATGCTGCCGCAAACTATGTCGCAAACGAAAAAGATATCAACATAAATCTTGTGCAAATGGTATCGTTTGGTTGCGGACTTGACGCAATCACAACCGACGAAGTGAGACGAATTCTTGAAGAAAAAGGCAAGATTTATACCCAAGTTAAAATCGACGAAATAACAAATCTCGGTGCAGTTAAAATTAGGCTCAGAAGCCTTCTCGCAGTTTCGGGGGTGGAAAAATGAAAATAGTTGAATTTACAAAAGAAATGAAATCAACCCACAAAATTCTTGCGCCAAACATGCTTGAAATCCACTTCAACATGCTAAAAAAAGTGTTCGAATGGGAAGGTTACGACCTTGAAATTTTGAAAGACACAGGCGCCGATGTGGTGGCTGAAGGGCTGAAATATGTTCATAACGACACATGCTATCCCGCACTTCTCACAACAGGTCAAATGATAGCCGCCCTCAAAAGTGGCAAGTATGACCTCGACAAAGTGGCACTTTTAATGACACAAACGGGTGGCGGTTGCCGTGCATCAAATTATATCCACTTGATAAGAAAGGGGATAAAAGCCGCAGGACTTGCTCACATTCCAGTGATTTCCGTTTCAACTTCAGGCATGGAACACCACAGCGGTTTCCAAATTTCACTTGGCATGCTAAGGCGCGTTATTTCAACAATGGTCTATGGCGACCTTATGATGTCGCTGAAAAATCAAACTAAGCCATATGAAGTAAGCAGTGGCGAATCTGACGAGCTAGTTGAATTTTGGACAAACGAAATCTGCGGAATGTATGAAAAAAACAAAGGTTTCAGAAAACACGAAATAAGAAAAATTTCCGCTCGCATCGTGAAAAGTTTTGAAGAAATAAAGCAAACGGGTGAAAGAAAAGCAAAAGTTGGCGTTGTTGGCGAGATTTATGTGAAATATTCACCACTTGCAAATAACAACCTTGAAGATTTCCTTGCAAGCCAAGATTGCGAAGTGAACGTGCCGGGAATCATGGGTTTCTTGCTTTATTGCATGCGAAATCCAAACGAAGACGTCACAAGATACGGCGGTACGCTTTATCAAAAAATCAAAGGTAACTTACTTTTTTGGTATATCCGAAAATATGAAAAACTCATCTTGGGTGCGTTTGAAAAATCCAAATATCAAGCACCAGCCTCGTTTTTCCACTTGCAAAAACTCGTGAAACCGTTTTTGAGCACAGGTTGCAAAATGGGCGAAGGGTGGCTTCTCACAGCAGAAATGGTGGAACTTATCGAAAGCGGATATGAAAACATCGTGTGCGCTCAACCGTTTGGATGTCTTCCAAACCACATCGTCGGAAAGGGTATGATAAGAAAAATCACAGCCTCATATCCTCAGGCTAACATAGTTTCAATCGACTATGACCCGGGTGCAACAAAAGTTAACCAAGAAAACAGAATAAAACTCATGCTTTCCGTTGCAAAGGAGCGAATTGAAGGGTAAAAATCCCCCAAATACGCATTTTGAACATTTTGCAACAATAAAACGCAAAAAATAAAACGCGAAAATAAATAAAAAAGCAATATAGCACCGCATAATGATAGACAGCGGTCTATAAATCATGTATACTGTGGTGGTGTCATCAGGACACCGCCATTTTTTTGGCGTGTAAGGTCATTTATTCATCCCGATTGGTTGAAATGTTATGACCAGTTGGGGCAGTTTCGCCTTTTCCTTGCCATTTTTGGCAACGTTAGCCACGCTGGGTGGCTTTTTTTCGTCACGACATGTGACTTTGGAGATATATTTAATGAACTTTACAAAATTCGACGAACTACCAATCTGTGGAGAGCTACTTTTCGGCATTCAAGACATGGGCTTTGAAACGCCAACAGCCGTTCAAGCAAACGTTATTCCAATCATTTTGGACAAAAAGGACGTTCTTGCAACAGCACCAACAGGCACGGGCAAAACTTGTGCGTTTGGTATTCCAATGATTGAAAAAATCGATAAACTTCTTGAAAAAACGCAAGCGCTAGTCGTTTGCCCAACAAGAGAGCTAGCAATGCAAATCACGGAAGAACTCAAAAGACTAACAAAACACTTGCCAGAAATCAGAATAATTTCAGTTTATGGCGGTGAAAACATCTCAAAACAATGTGCCCACCTAAGACGTAAACCACAAATCGTGGTTGGAACGCCAGGCAGAATCATGGACCATTTGAGACGCAAAACTTTGAAACTTGACATGCTAACAACGCTTGTGCTTGACGAAGCGGACGAAATGCTTAACATGGGCTTTCGCGAAGATATCGACGTGATTGCAAAAGCGTGCCCTAAATACAGACAAACAGTGTTGTTTTCAGCAACAATGCCAGCGGAAATCAAATTGATTTCTCAAAGCTATCAAACAGAGCCAGAAAGCGTTGTTATCGAAAGAAAAAATGAAGACATGCCAAAAATCAAACAAATTGGTATCAAGGCAACAAGAGATAATAAAGATGATAAGCTAGTTGAAATTTTGCAAGAAGCAGATTTCAACCTTGCCGTTATCTTCTCAAACACGAAAAGACGTGTTGATAAACTCAAAGGTATTTTGAAAGCAGCAGATTTCAAATGCGACGGACTTCACAGTGATATCCGCCAAAATATCAGAACAAAAATCATGAAAAAATTCCGTGCAAACGAAATTCAAATTTTGATTGCAACCGACGTTGCTGCGCGTGGTATCGACGTTGGCGATGTGGATCTTATCATCAACTATGACCTTCCAATGGACGAAGAATACTACATCCACCGTATCGGCAGAACGGGCAGAGCGAGAAAAGAGGGCGTTGCCTATTCGCTTTATTTCAAAGATGAAGTTATCCGCATGAACAAATATGCAAAAGCCACACAAGGTCACATCTATCTTGACGCGGAAGACGTCATTGAAAACATCGATGAATATTCAGTGAAAACCGGCAGAATTATGCAACCAAAGAAAAAATCAGGTGGCAGAGGTCGCGGTGGAAGCAGAAGAAACAACGGCGAAATGCGTGGTAAAGAAGAAGACGGTCAAGCTTTTGCTGAAAGAAAAGAAGCAAAAGACTCAAGACGTGAAAACAAAAACCCATCACGCGATAATTCACCAAGAGAGCCAAAACGCGAAAACTTTAAAGAAAACAAAGAAGATTTCAAAGGTGGCAGAAAAGATGATTTCAAGTCAGGCAGAAAACCACAAGGCGATTTCAAACGTGACAGAAAACCAGAAGGTGACTTCAAACGCGATAGAAAACCAGAAGGCGATTTCAAGCGTGAAAGAAGAGAAGGTGATTTCAAATCAGGCAGAAAACCGCAAGGCGACTTTAAGCGTGACGATAATTTTAACGGCAAACGCGACAATTTCAAATCAGGCAGAAAACCAGAAGGCGATTTCAAATCAGGTAGAAAGCCAGAAGGTGATTTCAAATCAGGTAGAAAACCAGAAGGCGATTTCCGACGTGACAGAAAACCGGAAGGTGACTTCAAGCGTGAAAGAAGAGAGGGGGACTTCAAACGTGATAGAAAACCGCGTGAAGATTTCAGCGAATCAAGAAGACCACGCCGTGAAAGACCAGAAAACATCGACAGCTTTGGCGAAAGAGCCCCAAGAAAAAGAACC
Organism: Bacillota bacterium; assembly: GCA_044426045.1. Classification (GTDB taxonomy): domain Bacteria; phylum Bacillota; class Clostridia; order Christensenellales; family CAMQZB01; genus JAWXUU01. Next base: position 191,461 of record JAWXUX010000002.1, on the reverse strand, counting down.
GATGACAAACTAAAAAAAGACGTATCTTTCAAACCAAAACAAGGCAAAACAAGGGGAGATAAGAACACTAGTTTTAGTGGGAAGAAAAGCAGTAGAAAATATTAAGAAATGCTTTTTTTAAAAGTGAAAAGTGAAAGGTGAAAGGTGAAAGGTGAAAGGTGAAAGGTGTGGTAATGCACTCGGTACCCTCGTGCTTTTCAATTATATTTGTAACCAATAAAAGGGACGTATCTATTTGAATTCATACGTCCCTTTTTTATTGTCAAAATATATAAATAGAAAGCATGAGCGAAGCGAGTGCTAGACCACACCTTTCACCTTTCACCTTTCACCTTTCACTTAAAAGCGAAGCTTTTCTATCTCCCCATCATGCCACCACTCATGCTCATTCCACCACTACCGCTACTACTACTATGACTACCAGTGCCATAAATATAATCGCTCATGGTGATTGTTTGGGTGATTGAGCCACAAACGAGGGTGTAAGTTTCGCTGTCGGAAATTTCGCTTGAGCTGATGTGAACAGTTTGGTATTCCTTGGTTGGCTCCCAAGTGGCAATCACGTTGCCCTTTGAATCGGTGAGAGTAACAGTGCCAGTTTGAACTGAAGAAAGTGTCACGAAAATACTGCCTTGCGTAGCTTCCGTCCAGTTTTCAGTTGTCATGCCATAAGACCCCGTTGCAAGGAAAGTTCCGCCCGTGATAATCGCCTCGTCCTCAAAGTCAAGTGAAGTATCGGTTGTGGTTGTGGTACTGCTGATAAGAACATATCCGCCGTACATATAAATACTGCCGTTTGAATCCACGCCGTCGCCTTCGTTTGTGCTGTCAATCACAAGCGAGCCACCCGTTATAGTGATAGAAATATCGCCAAGGTCAGTCACGTCGCTTTTCGAAGCGTTGATACCGTCATCAAGTGAGTTGATATAAATATCCCCACCCCCAACAGTCACGCGTTTAGCTTCCAAACCTTCATAACAAGTTGAAATATAAATATCACCACCCGAAATAACAAGCTCAATTTCCGCATGGATTGCATCATCACTTGTCGCAATATTGAAAGAACCGCCAGTTATGAAAACGTTGTTATCTGAATGGATTGCATCGTCATATGAATTAATATTGAAAGTGCCACCCTCAATATAAATCACGTCGTCGCATTTGAGTGCCTTGCTAGAATAATCTGAGCTGTCGTCCATATCCCAAGTATCGGCAGTTGTGTTGTTTGTGCCGTCAAACCAATCGGAAACCGCACCCATATCAGCAGAGTCAGGTGAGTATGGAAGTGAAATATCGCTTCCGCCACTTGTCATTCCACCGCTCATTCCGCCACCTGCAAGAAGTGTGATACCGTCCTCGCTGTCAGAAGTGTCGCTCATTCTGCTCATCCCGCCAGTCATTCCGCTCATTCCGCCAGTCATTCCGCTCATACCACCCATCATCATGTCACTGCTCATTCCAAAATCAGGAGTAACAGAAAATGCGCTGTCATAAGAATCGGAAGAATAACTATCCGCACCGCCATTTGTCACGATATCAAAATATCCGTCGGCAATCGCAAGAACGTCGTTTGCCTCAATCCCATTTTTAGTGCAGACAATATAAAAATTACCGCTCGTGATAGTGACTTCATCTTTGCCAGTGATACCGTTTCCGCTTTCTGAATAAATTTGCAACGTGCCACTGCCGTTGATTGTTAAATCATCTCTTGCAAAAACAGCTGAATCAACAGTGCTTTCATCGCTGTTATCAGAAGAAATATTCACAATTTCAACCGATATAGTGTTCACGCTTCCATCGGCGAGTGTCAAGAATGTCTTGTCGCAAGAGTAAACATAAATCCCTGCCGTTGTGCTGTTTGATATAGAAACGCCGTCAAGAATGATTTGCACTTTCGCGTCAGAATCTGCCTCAACATAAATTTGACCGTCGGAAAGCGTGCCAGAAACAAGGTAAGACCCCGCCTCAGAAATCGTGATAATATCACCGTCCACGCTAGCTCCGCTGCTAGAAACGCTAGAAGCGCCGTCGGCAAGCGTGATAATCACGCATTCACTTTCATCATATTCGCTTTCAAAATCTCTGTCTGAAAACGCATCATCACTTGCAAAAGCGGTTGTGATAACATTGCTTGAATAATTTGTCACATCAACTTCGTCGCTTCCGCACCCTGAAAGGGCAAGGCAAAGGGACAGTGTGACTGCTATAATACATTTTTTCATTTTTTCACCTAATTCCAATTTTAAATTTCTAAAGGCAATACTAAAGTTCTGTTTGGTTTGAAATTTCTTTAATAATAGAAACTTCCAAATTGCCATTTCTGCAACGAATTGCATCGATAAATTCTTTTTCTAGTTGAGCATTTTTCATGCTGATTTGATAATTTAATTTGTAAAGACTGCCCATATTTGAAGTTTTCACGCTAGAAAGTGAAGCGCTTTCAGTGTAGATTGCAAACAAATCGTCAAACATGTTTGAATAATTCAAATCTTCGGGAATAGTAACTCGCAAAACGCGTTTTTCTTCTGTTTTACTGCCAAAGCTTGATTTTGACACCAAATAATTGAAAAGTGCCACAAGCAAAACGAAAATAATCGCAAATCCAACATATCCCATACCAAGCGAAATGCCGGTTCCCATCGCGATAAAAATTCCGCCGATTTCTTTTGCAGTTCCCGGAACTGATCTAAATCTGATAAGGCTGAACGCACCCGCAACAGCAACCCCCGTTCCAATATTGCCATTAACCATCATAATAATCATGCAAACAATGGCGGGAATGATTGAAAGGGTAGTCACGAAACTCTTTGAAGAGCTTCCAGAAAGGGTATACATCCAAGCGTTGAAAAATCCAAGCCCAAGAGCGGCAACAATACAAATCACAAAAGTGATAACTGCAATATCAAGAGAAGAAGTCCCAAAAAGACTAGCAAAAATAGTGTCAAGCAACATGTGTAGTTCCTCCAAGTTCATTAATTTGTGGGAAAATCAGCATTTTATATGCCGTCCCGTATTTAGAAAACGATGTTTTAAAAATTTCATTTGCAGAAAAGAAATCAAGAAGCCACATTGGCAGTCCAAGTGAAGTCTTAACTTCCAAAAGCACGAAATTTCCACCGAGTATCTCATTTCCATAAGCACCTTTTGAAATATCCAAATCGTAATCGCGAGCCAAAACATTTTGGTCGAATGTGATTCTAAGGTCGGTGCCAGCTTTGCAAAAATACGCCTCACGGTCGCAAGAAATCATCATTGCAGGGCGAAGATTGCCGTAAAAATCAAGGAAATAATCAATCTCGTTAACAATTTGATTTTGAATTTCCGCATCCGCCTTTCCCGCCACATAATCCATAGCACCTTTTTGAGTCATTGCGGTTCTGCGTTTATAAACGGTGCCTTTGAACTTCTTTTTCAGTTCAATAAAAACCTTATCTCCCGCCGAAACGCTGTTGTAACCGCGAATGCGAAGTTTTTCTTTATAGCAAGGCTTTTCGATTGAACGGCGAATAAGAAGATAATCATCAGTATCCATATATATTGAATGAACGGTGTGCGCCCCAAAATTGTCAAGTTGCATAAAATCATCCATTGCAATTTTCATTTGCTCGTATTGTGCTTTTGTGATAAGGTATTTCATCTCACATCTTTTGAATGTCAAGTTATCCATGAAAAATCCTCCTTTTTTTGTGTGTTATTTCTGTTTACAAGTGCATTATATGCCCGCACTCTTAAATTTTACTTAAATTTTACAAAACGAAAAAAATATTTTTAAATCCACAATTTCCCATTAAAAAACAAAAGCCTCGACTATTAAAAATCGAGGCTAATAAAACAAAATTAATATATATATTCAGAAGTGCAATTAACTAAAGTGGTCTACTCATTGATTTGAATTTTGCAAGGTTAACTTCATGGATTGAAGGCTCGCCCGCAATGATTTTTGGAATTTCAGTTATCATTGTGTTTGCCAAAATACTGCGACACTCGTTTGTAGGGCCCGCCATGTGTGGCATCATGAACACGTTTGGCATTTCGCGATATGGATTATCGCTTGGAAGTGGCTCGGTTGTGTAAACGTCCAAAATCGCAGAAAAGCGACCAGTTTTTAATTCAGCAATCAAATCTTCTTCTTTAATAATCTTCGCTCTTGCTGTGTTAACAAGAAGCGCGCCATCTTTGATAAGAGAAAGATATTTTTTGTCGAACATGTCAACAGTGTATTGATTGAGGGCAGTTTGAAGTGAAATGATATCACTTTTTGCAAACAACTCTTCAAGTGAAACTTGTGTCATGTTGTATTTTTCAAGCTCAGCCCCAAGGTCACCCCTTGAATAAACCAAAATTTTGCAATCAAAGCCGTAAAGCATCTTTGCAAGATATTTTGGAATAGCGCCATAACTCACAATCCCCACAGTTTTGCTCACAAGAGAAAGCGTTTCAAAAGTTGCAGGTTTCCAAGTTCCGTGTTCTTTAAGCCCAGTTTGGTATTTGCAAATTTCACGGTTATAAGCAAGAATATAAGCAATAACACCTTCAGCAACAGATTGTGCCATGTCCTCATTTCCGCAAATAACTTTTATTCCACGATTGAAAACTTCATCGCAAAAGAAGGGTGCAACTGATCCTGCAAGGTGAGCCACAACTTTGAGTTTATTTGCGTTTGCAAGAACTTTTTCATCAAGAACGGGAGATTTCCACCCGATAATAACAACGTCCATATCCACAATTTTTTCAGCGTATTCTTCTTGTGTGAAATCAACGTCGGTTTCGTTATAAAAAACTTCACCAAGTGCGTTCAATTTTTCAATGTTAGCTTTTGTCATGAAAGTATCTTTCACTTGTCCGTTTGGCATACAAAATAAAATCTTCATTATTTCACCTCGATTGCGCTGATTGCTTGAACGAAAGGAATATCCATTGCAAGCTCGCCCTTTTCAACATCAATAACAGAAAAGTTATTTGTGTCGATATTGGCACAAACCAAATATTTTTTATCAGAAGTCAAAATCATGTGGCGAGAGTTCGCACCATGCATGTCGTATGCTCTAGAAAATTCCAAACTGAAATCATCCAAAATCTTGAATTCAGAAATAGTGTTGTATCCGCGAATACAAACATACAAAATGCGTTTTTCGGCATCCATTTGAAGGGTAGCACCTTGTGCGCCTTCAAAAATATATGTAGGATTGATTTGTTGACGCCCAATAACAGCCTGATTTTTATAATCAATAACGATAATCTCGTTTGACTTTTCAGTCACAAGATACAAAACCTCTTCATTTTCAGAATACATAACGTGGCGAGGCAAAATATCCCCATCAAAAAACATCACAGATTTTTCAGTGAACTTTCCATTCGCAAATTCATTAAAAAATACTTTGTTTCTCAAAATATTAACAACGATTGCAAGATTTTCCTCTTTATTCAAAACAACTTGGTGGCATTTTGAAGGAGCTTCACCCCCTGGAATTTCAGAAAAAGCAACGCCAGTGAAAACACCGTCGCAAACATTAACCGCGTGCATGAATCCAGAATCCATACTGCTGCAAAACAGCATATTTTGAGTTTTTGAATAAGCGAGGTGCGAAAGAGTTGTTTCGTCAAGTTCAAGGGTGCTTTTCACTTCAAACTTATCCCCAACTTTTTCTAGTGAATATAAAACAAGTGGATTTCCTTGAGAGTAAGAATAATAATACTTACCGTCAGTTGTGATATATTTTGGGCAGTTCAAGTCCATTTCCCAAAGGCATTTGTCATCTTTATAATAAGCAATTTTTCCATCGCTTGCCAAGCTTCCAACCAATAATTCCATAAAATAACCTCCATTTTTAGCGTGATTTTTATCGTTTAGCGTGATTTTTGCCGTGTTTTTTTCACTCCATTCTAGTATATCACATAAAAAATCACAATTCAAGTATTATTGCGAAAATTTATTCAAAAAATTTTCCCAAATATTAAGGGGAAATTAAGCTAAGTGTCTTACAATTTTGAAAAAACTGTGCTATAATCAATAAAAGCACCTTAAAAGGAAAAAAACTATGAGATTACTTGTTGTTGAAGATCAAAAAAATATTGCAAATTCAGTTTCTGCGCTTTTCAAGCAAAACATGTATGAAGTGGACGTGGCGTATGACGGCGAACAAGGACAATACATGATAGAAACCGACATATATGATGCGGTTATTCTCGACATCATGCTTCCAAAAATCAACGGAATAAAAGTGCTTGAAAACGTGAGAAAAGCGGGCGTCACAACCCCAATCTTGCTTCTCACTGCAAAATCTCAACTTGAAGATAAAGTTTTGGGACTTGAACAAGGGGCGGATGACTATCTAACAAAACCCTTTGCGTGTGAAGAACTTCTCGCAAGAATTCGCGTTTTGACAAGAAGAAGAGCGGGCGTGATTGTTGAAGAGCTCAAATTTGAAGATATAACAATGCCAATGAACGCAAGCTATGTCGAGGGCGGGAAAAACAGAGTTGAACTAAGCCAAAAGGAACGTCAGCTTATGGAACTTTTCCTGTGCAACCCGAATATAGTCATAAAAAAAGAAGTTGCGCTTGAAAAACTTTGCGGTCTTGAAAAGGACACAACGCTTAATAACGTGGAAGTTTATGTGCATTTTTTAAGAAAGAAAATCGACCACATCTCGGATGCGGTAAACATAAGAACAGTGCGTGGCCTTGGCTATGTGTTGGAGAAGAAAAATGATTAAAAAGTTCAAACGAAAATACTACTTCACTGTGTTTTTGGTGATAGTTCTTGTTTTTGTGGCGATGATAGTATCACTCAACGTCATGACAATAAGGGTCGCCGAGGAAACCATTGATTCAAGGCTCATGCAACTTCTCGCGTTGCAAACACGCACGAGCGATACACCTCAAACGGGGGATATGCCTCAAACAGGGGAAGTCCCACAAATGGGCGGTGGCTCAAGCGGTTTTTCTGGCGGGGCAAGCAGTAATATCGGCGGATTTAATATCGGAACTGAAGGGGTTTCAAGTGCGGGAAATATCATGGTGGAAATCGACGAAAGTGACGGCACCGTGACAATTTATTATAACTCGCTCACAAAAACCGAAGATGAAATCTATGAAATCGCCGTTTCAGTTATCGACAGTGGAAAAGAAAGCGGAAATATCGGATACGATTATTTCATGCAAGCAAAAACAGAAGGTTTCACATACTATGCAATAACAGATGCAACGCAAGAACTTGCAGTGAAAACAACAATGCAAGAAAGTTCAATCATTATTTTTATAATAAGCGTACTTTTGGTTGCGGGCATAGCGTTTATTTTGAGTGCTTGGTCAATAAAACCTATCGACGATGCAATGAAAAAACAAAAACAATTCATTTCAGATGCGAGCCACGAGCTCAAAACCCCACTTTCGGTGATTTCAATCAATTCGGAAATCATTAAACGAGAAACGGGTGAAAATGATTGGTGTGATGCAATAATAAGCGAAACAACAAGAATGAACGAACTTGTGAACGATATGCTCAGTCTTTCTCAACTCGACGAAGGCTGTCAGTTTGCAAAAATCGAATTTGACCTTTCAAACACAATAAGTTCAGTGGCACTCCTTTTGGAAGTGCTTGCCTATGAAAAAGGTAAACAGCTGAAATATGAAATCGAACCAAACATCTCTATTGTGGGTGTTGAAAGCAAAATCAAACAACTTGCGATAATCTTGATTGAAAACGCCGTGAAAAATTCATTCATGGAAACGGACATAAATTTGACTCTCAAAAAAATCAACGGAAGCATTGTCATGTCGGTTGAAAATATCGGCGAAACAATCCCAAAAGAACTGCAAGACAAATTGTTCGAACGTTTCTATCGCGTGGATAATTCAAGAAACCTTGAAACGGGCGGATTTGGACTTGGGCTTTGCATTGCGAAATCTATCGCGGATTTACACAAAGCGAAAATGTCAGTTTCAAGCGAAGATGGCAAAACATGCTTCAAAGTGACTTTCAAACAATAAAACGAGTTCAAAAATAAAGCCAGTTCAAAAATAAAGCAATTTCAAAGGAGTGAGTATGATAACACTTGCCAGCCTAAAAAAAGATAAAGAAGTGGTTGATCTTCTCAACTACACCCAACAGCAACTTGGTGCGCTTGGCTACACCGAACATTCACAACGCCATGTTGGGATAGTTTCAAAATGGGCGGGAGAAATCATCGAATTTGCCGGCGGAACCAAGCGAGAAATTTGGCTCACGGAAATTGCGGGATATCTTCACGATATTGGAAACGCAGTCAATCGTCGCGATCACGCCCAAAGCGGAGCAATCCTTGCCTATCAACTTTTGAAAGAGCGAGGAATGGACACGGCAGATAGCGCCGAAGTGATGATGGCAATTGGCAACCACGACGAACTCGACGGCGAACCCGTTTCGAAAATCGCCGCAGCCCTTATAATTGCTGATAAATCCGACGTTCACAGATCGCGTATTTGTCTCGACAGAAGAACGCCAGAAATTGCGGATAAAAACATTCACGACAGGGTGAATTATGCCGCAACAAACTCCCACATCGATTTGGTGGGTGATGAAATCATCTTGAAAATAACAATCGACACAAGCATAACCCCAATCATTGACTATTTTGAAATCTATTTCAACAGAATGAAACTTTGCAGAAGTGCGGGAAAAATGCTTGGAAAAGATTTCTCACTTGTCATAAACGGCGTAAAATTCGTATAAAATTAATAATAAGCAAAACATAGCATTAAAGTACTACTTTAATGCTATACGCATACTTTCTCACTTTTTTACAATTTTTACTTGCACAATGGAATAAATTATAGTATAATGTAAACAATTTGAGAGGACTCTCAAACTAAAAGGAGAATATCTTATGGCGACTAAATTATTTTGCGATTCAAACTGTGAAATTTGGTACACAGAACTTGAAACGCTAAATCTTGAATTGATAAAAATGCCGTATATCCTTGATGGCAAGGAATATGCATATGATTGTGGTAAAGAAACAGACTTTGATTATTTTTATAAAAGAATGCGTGAAGGTGCACTTCCAACAACCTCAGCACTAAACGAATATAACTTCACTGAAATTTTCGAGCCAGTTCTTCAAAACGGCGACGACATTCTGTACATTGGTTTTTCAAGCAACCTTTCAGCGTCTTTTGGATTTATGAAACAAGCTGCCGATAAACTTGCAGAAAAATATCCAGACCGCAGAATTGCCTATTTCGACACTCTTGGAATTTCAGGCGATTGCGGATATCAAGTATACTACGCTGCAAAATATTTCAACGAAGGTCACACCGTGGATGAAACGCTTGAATATCTTGAAGTTTTGAAAGAAAAAGTTAGAACTTTCTTCGTTGTTGATGATCTTAACCACTTGAAAAGAGGCGGAAGAGTTTCGTCACTTTCAGCAGCCTTTGGCACAATGTTGCAAATCAAACCAGTTCTTCACATCAGCGAAGATGGCAAGCTTGAAGCCATTGATAAAGTGAAAGGCTCTAAAAAAGTTATGTCATATTTCATTGATAAAATGAAAGAAATGACGGACGCTCAAACGCTTGAAAGCTATCGCGTTGTTATCGGTCATGCCAACTGCGAAGAAAAAGCGCAAGAATTGAAAGGCAAAATTTTGGAAGTTTTCCCAAATGCAGATATCGTGATTTCATTCATTGGACCAGTTGTCGGAAGCCATTGCGGTGAAGGCACTGTTGCATTGTTCTTCTTGTCTAAATAATTATAAAACAACAAAAACAACAAAAATAATAAAAACAAATGAAAATAAACAGCGAAATAATCAAAAATCAAAATCAAAATATAAACAAAAACACTACCAAATATGGTAGTTTTTTTGCATTAACGAAAGTATTAATTTCGATTTTGCTGATTTTTTCAATAACGCTTCCGCTTTCCGCTTGCAGTGAAAATACCTCAAAGCAAACAAAAAGCGTGGTCTATTCCTTTGGCGAAGTTGCAATCACGGCATATGAAATGACGGATGAAGATTTTGACAACATGTGGTCGGAAATCGTGGATATCGCAAACCTTTTCGAAGCGACGGTTTCGCTATCACAAGAAGAAAGCGAACTTTCAAGGGCGAACAGCGAAAGTGAAACGGAAATTTCAAATCAGCTAGAAACGCAAATTCTCGCGGGGATTGAATATTATAATAAAACATACGGCTCATTCAATATCTTGCTTGCACCAATCGTGGCACAGTGGGGCTTTCTCCCCGGTGAAGATAACTATCTCGCGGGGGAAATTCCAAGCGCAGAAACGCTTGAAAACTTGCGTTATCTCACCGATATATCTCAAATTTCAGTGGAAAATGGAGTGCTTGTAAAACCCGAAAACTACACAATCGACCTCGGCGGAATTTCAAAAGGCTATATGGCGGATAAAATGCTGGAAGTGTTGAATGCCTATAACTGCGATTGCATTTTGACTGTCGGCGGAATAGTTGTTGCTAGTGGCGACAAATTGGGGGAAAGCTATCAAGTTGCAATCACGAACCCATTTGGCGGAAGCTATTTCGATATCGTTGCAATTTCCGATGAGGTGCTTGTCACAAGCGGAAACTACGAACGCTATTTTGAAGCTGACGGCGAGATATATTGCCATATCATAAACCCCGAAACGCTGTCACCAACCCAAAGCGAAGTTGTCGCAGTGTCAGTTTTGTCGCAAAGTGCAATGGATGCCGACGTGTTTGCAACGGCGCTCATGATACTTGAAAAAACCGAAAGAGAGCAGTTGATTTCAGAAAATAATATCTCAGCACTTTTGATATATGCCGACGGCACCAGCGAATATTTTGGCGATTTCCCACAATAAATAACAAAAAATAAAAAAATATAAAATAAAAAAATACAAAATAAAAAACAAAAATAAAATATACATAAAGGCAAATATGCAAAGCAAAATCCAAAAACTCAAAAATGAAAAATTCTTCAAAATCTCCGACGTGATAATAATCGCGGTGGTTGTTTTTGCTATTCTCATATTGCTTTATTTCACGAACTTTGCGAGTGTGGAAAACCCCCAATATAATATATATGTTGAAAACGAACTGTATCAAACGGGCAGTCTGTCAGAAGATGCCGAAATAATAATAACAACGGAAAACGGCACGGCAATTTTCCACGTCGAAAACGGCGCAATCCATATGCACGAGGCAACATGCCCCGATGGGCTTTGCGTAGAGCAAGGTGAAATTTCAAGCACTTCAAGCAAAATCATATGTCTGCCACTAAAAATAGTCTGTGAAATCACAGGCGGGGCAGAAAGCGAGATTGACGCAGTGTCATAAAACAAAACAAACGAAAAACCACAAAAACGCTAGAAACAAATGAAAAACTAACAAACAACAAAAGGGAAAAAGCATGCAAACATCAAAAAAACAACAACTAAGCACAAAAAAACTAGCAGTCCTAGCACTGCTTTCCACACTTGCGCTGATAAGTTTTTTGATTGAATCAACCCTCCCAGTGCTGTTTCCATATATGCCGTATGCAAAACTTGGCGTTGCAAACATCTTTATCATGTTCGCGATCCTAGTTTTTGGCGTGAAAGAGGGGATAATCGTTGCGATAACAAAACTACTTCTTTCCGCAATGATAACAGGCAATATCTATGGCTGTTTATATTCGGCGTGCGGACTAACCCTTTCAATCCTCGCCCTTGCAATCCTTGTGAAATTTGATTTCACAACAATAATAGGCAAAAGCATAATCTCCAGCGTGTGTTTCAACGCAGGTCAAGTGCTGTTTGCAAGCGTGTCGCTATCCCAATCGCTAGTGGCAATCATGCCCCTAATGCTATTCTGCTCGCTAATCTCAGGGGGGATAATTGGCATAGCAATAAAGATAATAATAAACAAACTGCCGATAAGCTTTTTTGTTAACCTTGGGTGAAAGCAGGGAGCTAGGGGAAACGCTACGCTTAAGGTGGAACGCTACGCTAAAGGTGAAAGGTGAAAGGTGAAAGGTGAAAGGTGAAAGGTGTGGTAATGCACTCGGTACCCTCGTGCTTTTCAATTATATTTGTAACCACTTATAGGAACGCAACTATTCAAATGGGCGTTCCTTTTTTACTGCCCAAATATAAATGGGGTGCACGAGCGAAGCGAGTGCCTACCACACCTTTCACCTTTCACCTTTCACCTTTCACCTTAAAAAACGTTCAAAGAACGTTTTTTTTCACCTTCTTTTAAAAGGTATAATTTTATCATCAGAAGTTTTATCTGTCAAATTGAATGCTTCTTCCAAACTTGACGCTTTCGTGAGCGACGAAAAGCCGTATCGGTCGCGAATGTCGTCTATTTTTTTATCTAAATTTATCGTTTTATCGTCATAACTTTGCCTTTCAGTGGTGTCTTGCAACAAAACCGAAATGGTCAAAAGGCTAGAAACACAAATGCTGATTGCCCGAATGGGAAGCATGCTTTCCACATCATAAAATTCGTGATAAAGTTTAACGCACTCCGATGCAATTTCATTTTCGTTTGCGGAATAAAACGGCATGTTCGCTTGCTTTGAAACTGTTTCAAGCCGATTATTTTTAACCGAAACGGAAATTTTCTTTCCGCAAAGATCGTATCTTCTAAGCCTTGAAGCAACGTGTGAAGAAAGTGCGAAAATAAGTGCAATCGCCTCGTCATTCGTCACCAAATCGCGATTAGTTGTCACCCCATGCCCAACGGATTTTGGCGGTGGCAAGCTGTTGGCACTTCCAACCTCGTCGGAAGAAATCCCGTTCGCCTCGTTTTTAAGCTTGATCCCATTCACTCCCAAAATTTTCTTCAAAATATGCTCGGGCGCGTTTGCAATGTCGCCAATGGTGAAAATATTCATTCGCCCAAGTTTTTCTGCCGTCTTTCGTCCGCACATGAAAAAATCCCCCGCGGGCAAGTTCCAAACCACATGCTTGAAATTTTTTTCTGAAATAACAGTCGTTGCATTCGGCTTTTTCAAATCGCTCCCAAGTTTAGCAAGCGTTTTGGTGAACGAAACCCCAACAGAAATCGTCAGCTTGGTTTTTTCCTTCACCTCCGCCCGAATTTTATCAGCAATCTCGCGGGGAGAGCCGTGCAACTTTTTCGACCCCGTCACATCAAGCCAACATTCGTCAAGCCCGTAAGGCTCAACCAAATCGGTGTATTGATAATAAATATCTCGCACAATTTGCGAATATTTGCCATATTCATCAAAATGCGTGCCAACGCAAATAAGCTCAGGGCACTTTTTCACAGCCTCCCACATCACATCCCCCGTCGCAACACCGCACTTTTTCGCCTTTTCATTTTTGGCAAGCACAATCCCGTGCCTAGCATCAGGATTTCCGCAAACCGCCACAAATTTATCCCCAAGCTCGGGACTCAGCATGCACTCAACCGACGCATAAAAATTATTCAAATCACAATGCAAAATGTCTCGCATGCCTACCCCCAAAAGTTTTATAAAACCATTATAACCGATTTTTCGTAAAAAATCAATAGATATGACGAAATTTCGAACACTAATATTTGGGAGCAGCAAGCGGTGGTGCCCGCAAGTGCGGTGTGGGGAGAGGTGGGGGATGTGGGACGCTTTTTTAGAGGTGAAAGGTGAAAGGTGAAAGGTGAAAGGTGAAAGGTGTGGTAATGCACGCGGGCTTTGCCCTTGTGCTTTTTAATTATATTTGTAACTACTTGTAGGAACGTAACTATTCAAATAGGTGCATTCCTTTTTTACTGCCCAAATATAATAGGGTGCACGAGCGTAGCGAGTGCCTACCACACCTTTCACCTTTCACCTTTCACCTTTCACCTAAAAAAAGGCTCTCCCGAAACAAAAACCATTCCGAAAGAGCCCATCTCATTCTATTCTATTCTACATATCCTATTTAAAAGCAACGCCTGAATCTTTCAAGATAACGTCGTGGCTTCCGCCTTCTACAATAGAAGTTGAAGAAACAACAGTAAGTTTTGCTTTTTCTTGAAGTTCTGGAATTGAAAGCGCACCGCAGTTGCACATTGTGCTTCTAACTTTCGCTAGAGTAGTGCCAACGCCGTCTTTAAGTTGACCTGCGTATGGAACGTATGAATCAACGCCTTCTTCAAAGCTTAGCTTGCCGTTTCCGCCAAGGTCATAACGTTGCCAGTTTCTCGCACGGTTAGAGCCTTCGCCCCAGTATTCTTTCACGAAATTGCCGTTGATTTTAAGTTTGTTTGTTGGACTTTCATCAAATCTTGAGAAATATCTGCCAAGCATAACAAAATCAGCACCCATTGCAAGCGCAAGAGTCATGTGGTAGTCATGCACGATTCCGCCGTCAGAACAAATTGGAATATAAACGCCAGTTTCTTTGAAATATTCATCACGAGCCGCCGCAACTTCAATAACAGCAGTTGCTTGACCTCTACCAATACCTTTAGTTTCGCGAGTGATACAAATTGAACCACCGCCAATACCGATTTTGATAAAGTCCGCGCCCGCCTCAGCCAAAAATCTGAAACCTTCTCTGTCAACCACGTTGCCAGCGCCGATTTTCACGCTGTCGCCATAAGTTTCTTTCACCCAAGCGATAGTTTTTGATTGCCACTCTGAAAAACCTTCAGAAGAGTCAATACACAAAACGTCTGCGCCCGCTTCAAGAAGTGCAGGAATTCTTTCGGCATAATCGCGAGTGTTGATACCCGCACCAACAACATATGATTTGTTATCATCCAAAAGTTCAAGCACGTTTTCCTTGTGAGAATCGTAGTCTTTTCTGAAAACCATATAAGTGAGGTTGCCATTTTTATCAACAAGTGGCAAACTGTTAAGTTTGTGATCCCAAATGATGTCGTTTGCAATTTTAAGTGAAGTATCTGCAGGTGCAGTGATAAGTTTTTCAAGTGGAGTCATGAATTCGCTAACTTTTATTGTTGGATCCATTCTGCTCACGCGGTAGTCTCTTGAAGAAACAATACCCAAAAGTTTTCCGTGCGGACTGCCATCTGAAGTCACCGCCACAGTTGAGTGACCAGTTTGCTGTTTAAGTGTCAAAACATCAGCTAGCGTAGCATCAACAGTGATGTTGCTTGTTGAAGTGATGAACCCCTTTTTGTAGTTTTTAACGCGAGCAACCATTGCCGCTTCGTTTTCAATGCTTTGTGAACCATAAATAAAGCTCACGCCACCTTCTTTTGCAAGTGCGATTGCAAGTTTATCGCCAGAAACTGATTGCATGATAGCGCTCACCATTGGGATGTTCATTGTGATTGCACTTTTCTCGCCTTTTTTAAATTTCACAAGTGGAGTTTGAAGTGAAACCACGCTTGGAATACATTCAGCAGAAGAGTAGCCAGGAACAAGTAGATATTCACCAAATGTACGTGAAGGTTTATCGAAGTAGTATGCCATTATATTGCCTCCTATATGTAATTATAAATATATTTCTTATTAATTTTTTAATTATATCATTATTTAAGGCAAAAATCAACATTTATATATTTATAAATCAAAAAAAATAGACAGCGGTCGGATTTATTTTCAAATTAATAATAAAAATCGCTTGCTATTTTGTAAATATTATGGTACTATATAGTTATCGTACTACATAGCGTGTAAGTGCGAAGCAAAATGCAAAGCAAAATATGATAAAAGGGGACAAAAAATGGCGGAGCAAAAATCAAAGGAATTTGATGTAAAAAATTTCATACTAAGGGTAATTCAATATGGATTTGGGCTACTCGTTGTGGCGTTTGGTATTTCGGTATCAATAAAATCTGAACTTGGCATTTCACCAGTGAGTTCATTTCCTTATGTGTTCAGTTTGGTGTCGGGAATAAAATTTTCAATCTGTTCGTCAGTGTTTTATTTCTGTTATGTTGGAATTCAATGGATAATTCTTGGCAAGAATTTCAAACCAGTGATGCTTTTTCAAGTTATCCCAGCGCTTGCGTTCGGATTTTTTGTTGAAGCTTCCGATTGGGCGCTCGCGTGGCTTGTTGTGCCACAGCTTTATGTTGTGAAACTTGTTTATATTGTCATTGCAGTTATCTTGATTGCAATCGGTGTAAGAATGTATGTCGGCGCAAAACTTGTGAATATGCCGTCAGAAGGTATCGCAATGGCACTTTCTCAAAAATTCGGATTTAATTTCCACCTAGGAAAAAACATATTCGATATCTCGTCAGTAACACTTGCCGCAATTCTTTCGTGGATTTGTCTTGGCGGAATTTTCAGTGTTGGTGCTGTTGGTGTGGGAACTGTTATTTGTGCACTTGGCGTTGGATATTGCATAAAAATCATCAATATCATCCTTGCAAAAATCAAGCCAGTCAAAAAATGATAATAAAAGTGCTTTAAGCGAACATCCCAAAAAGCACTTGACAAACAAATATTTTAAAGTATATAATAAAAGCCTAGCTGATAATAAGCTAGGTTTTTTAATATAGGATAAATCGGGAGAAAATATGGAAAATTCAAAAAAATATAACCCATCATACACCTCGCCAAAGTGCGAAATGCGTTGGGCAAAAAAGGAATATGTGGATAAAGCCCCAATTTGGTGCAGTGTCGATTTGCGCGATGGCAATCAAAGCCTAGCAATTCCAATGACAATCGAAGAAAAACTTGAATTTTTCAACTTCCTTTGCAAACTTGGCTTCAAGGAAATCGAAGTTGGTTTTCCATCTGCTTGCGAACCAGAATTCAACTTTGTTCGCATGTTGATTGAAAAAAATCTAGTGCCAGACGATGTAACAATTCAAGTGCTAACTCCTTGCAGAGCGCCACTGATAGAAAGAACTTTTGAGGCTCTTCACGGTGCAAAAAATGCTATCGTGCATTTCTATAACAGCACAAGCACAGTTCAACGCGACCAAGTTTTTTGCAAATCAAAAGATGAAGTCAAGCAAATTGCAGTTGATGCCGCAATTCTCATAAAAAAACTAGCAAAAAAAGAAGCGGGCAATTTCAGATTTGAATACACCCCCGAATCTTTCACCGGCACCGAAACGGACTACGCCCTAGAAATTTGCAACGCAGTCTTGGACGAACTCCAACCAACTGAAACAAATAAACCGATAATAAACTTACCCTCAACCGTTGCGGTGAGCCTAAGTCATATATATGCAAACCAAATCGAATATATCGGCGACAATATCAAATATCGCGATAACATAATTTTATGCGTTCACCCCCACAACGACCGCGGAACAGGCGTTTCCGATGCGGAGCTCGGACTTCTTGCGGGTGCAGAAAGGGTTGAAGGCACGCTTTTTGGCAATGGTGAAAGGGCGGGCAACGTCGATCTTGTGACGTTGGCACTGAACCTTTTCAGTCACGGAGTTGATCCAAAACTCAACTTCTCAAACATCGCTGAAGTTGTCGCAATGTATGAAAAAGTGACCCACATGCACGTTGGCGATCGTCAACCATATGCGGGTGCGCTCGTGTTTTCCGCTTTTTCGGGCTCTCACCAAGATGCAATCGCAAAAAGCATGAAATTCCGAAAAGATAACAATATCGAAAAATGGCAAGTGCCATATATCCCAATCGACCCGTCTGATATCGGCAGAGAATATGAAACCGACGTTATAAGAATAAACAGCCAAAGTGGCAAGGGCGGAATTGGCTATATCCTAAACCAAAGATACGGATATATCATCCCACCACAAATGGGTGTCGAACTTGGCAAAGCCGTGAAAGAATTCGCAGGGGAAATCAATCGTGAAATTCTCGCTTCAGAAATCAAAAACATCTTCGTGAAAAAATTTGTCAATATCGAAAGTCCGCTTTCAGTGTTGGATATCCATTACGTGAGAGAGGAAAATGGCATAAAAGTCATGGTCACAATCAACTATAAAGGTGAAGAACTTCTTTCAAAAGCCCACGGTGCAGGACATCTTGATGCGCTTATCAACGCAATCAAAAAAGTGACCGACCTCGATTTTGCAATGTTCACCTATCAAGAACACGCCATGTCAACAGAAAGTACCAGTGACGCCCTATCATATGTCGGCGCTAGGTGGAAAGACGGCAAAATCACATGGGGCGCAGGCTCCCACCCCGACATCATCACAGCCGGCGTGAACGCAGTAGTGAGTGCGGTTAATAATGGGGTGTAAAAGCTACGCTTTTAAGTGAATAGAGAATAGAGAAAAGTGAAAAGTGAAAAGTGAAAAGTGTGGTAATGCACTCGCGTACCGCTCGTGCTTTTCGATATAATGGTAAACAATAATAGGAACGTAACTATTCGATACGTTCCTATTTTAATGTCCAAATATAATAGAGTGCACGAGGCGAAGCCGAGTGCCATACCACACCTTTCACCTTTCACTTTTCACCTTTCACTTTTAAAACTTACCTACGCACCAAAACTCTCTCCACACAAAAACTTACCTACAAACAAACCTTCTCCCCACATTTCAAATAATGCATGCCAGGGACGTGTTCTTCGAAAAACTTGAAGGCTTTTTCACCTGTGCAATGGCAAGTGTAAAACTTGAGGCGGTAATATTTTTGAAGGTTGATTGCAATTTCGTTAAGAAGTGCGTCAGAAACAGTTTTCTTTGCTGATTCGCTGTAAAGATGATAACCGCCAACGCAGATATCGGGCGTGAATCCCTTATTTTTTGTCGTTTCCAAAATATTCACAATCCCGCAATGACCGCACCCAACAAAAAGGGCAGTCTTGCCATTTTCTCTCACGATAAATTGCTGTTCGTGGTAAAACAAATCAGATTTTCCATAAGCGAACAGCGTGTCGTTTGCGGGCGACTTGCATTTTGAAGTATCCTCCACGCGAAAAAGTTCCAAATCGTCAGAAATCTTGAAATCCCCCGAAACCAAAACCATCTGCGGATGATTTTTCAGCCGAGCATCAACCCCGATATAATGCATTTTCCCACCGCCAGATGACGAAATATCATCAAAAGCAGTCTCTTGAGCGTAAATCTTAGCAGTTTTATTCACTTGCAAAAAATATTCAAGCCCACCGCCGTGGTCGTAATGCCCATGCGAGAGCACCGCAACATCAACAGCGGAAATATCAATCCCCGCAAGATGTGCGTTTTTCAAAAATGTATCGTCAGGTCCAAAATCAAAAAGTATCTTTTTATTTTCAGTCTCAATATAAATGCAAAGCCCATGCACGTTTGCAAGCTCGCAACTCTTCTCATTTTCCACAAGTGTTTTAATTTTCATAATTCACTCCCTAAAAGCTAAAAATTCCCCAATTTCTAACTTTAAACTTTTCAATGCTTCAAATCTTCGTCTAGCCTAAACTTCGAAATCAATATTCAGTGCCTTTCACGAATGTTTTAACAATGTTCAAATCTTTATCCAAAAGCACCAAATCGGCAAACTTGCCAACTTCAATACTGCCAGTTTCACCGCTAACACCAATATAAGTTGCAGGGTTGATGCTCGCAGATTTGAAAGCGACTCTGTCCTCAATGCCCCAAGAAATGCAATTTTTCACGCAAGAAATAACTTTTGTTGCCGATCCCGCAATGGTTCCGCTTGCAAGTTTCACAACGCCGTCTTTCAAAAAAACAGGTTGACCGCCAAGCACGTATTCACCGTCAGGCATGCCAGCAGCTTGAGTTGAATCGGAAATAAGAATCATTCTGTCTTCCCCTTTAACTTTGAAAGTGTTTCTCACAACGCAAGGGTGAACGTGAATGCCGTCACAAATGATTTCAGCATAAACGTCAGTGTCAAGCACCGCACCAATAACGCCAGGATCTCTGTGCGAATAAGCTGGCATAGCGTTGTAAAGGTGAGTTGCACCAGTGAACCCATTTTCAAAGCCTTTGATTGTTTCTTCATATTTTGCATTGGTGTGAGCAACAGAAGCTCTGCCAATCTTTGATGCTTCAAGTGCAAATTCAATCGCACCGTCTTTTTCGGGCGCACACGCCGCCACCTTGATTTTGCCACCCGATGCCTTGTTGAACTCGTTGAAAAGCTCAGCTGATGGCAAAAGAATGTTCACCGCCGATTGCGCGCCCTTCTTTTCTTCTGATATGAAAGGACCTTCAAGGTAGACCCCTTGAGGGTAAGCCATGCCTTTTCCGCTTTTAATATATTGCTTGATACAAGCAAGTGTCTCCAAAATCTCGTGTTTTGGTGTTGTCATTGTTGTGAAAAGCCAAGAAGTAACGCCGTTTTTAGCGTAACTTTCGCTCATTTTTTCATATCCTTCAAGGGTGTTATCGCAAGTGTCAAACCCCGCACAACCATGCGTGTGAATGTCGATAAATCCAGGGACAAGAGTGTAAGCATTGTCGCTTTTTTCGCCATCCACTTCAACTTTGGTTATATGCGAGTCAAACTCCACGCTTCCATATTTCCAATCAAAGTTTTCATCCAAAAATTTTACGTTAGATATTTTCATCGTTTTTCTCCATTTTCCTTTTATTATAACATAAGAAATCGTAAAAATAAATAGTTATCAGAAAATAATTGCATGTATAATTTGACTAAAATTCCAAATAGTTATATAATATAAAAAAATGTAATAAAGGTGAGATAAAAATGCAAGATATTTTGATAATCGGCGGAGGGCCAGCGGGGCTTTCAGCGGGGATTTATGCCGTTCGCGGTGGATATAAAACAATGATAATCGAAAAAGATTTTATCGGCGGTCAAGCGTCGCAAACTTATGAAATCGAAAACTATCCAGGCTTTGAAAATATCGGCGGTGTGGAGCTGATGATGAAAATGGCGGATCAAGCCACGAACTTTGGCGTAGAAATCAAATACGGCGAAATTTCCCAAATGAACCTTGAAGGTGAGGAAAAATCCATCACCGTTGACGGCACCGAAATAAAAGCGAAAGCTGTTATCCTTGCAACGGGAGCAAAACCAAGAAAACTTGGACTTAGCAATGAAGAAAAATTCACGGGCAGGGGCGTATCGTATTGCGCGACGTGCGACGGTGGATTTTATAAAAACAAAATCGCATGCGTTGTCGGCGGGGGCAACACGGCTGTCGAGGACGCGATATATCTCGCGGGAATTGCAGATAAAGTCTATCTTATTCACCGCAGAGATGAATTGCGTGCGAGTGCAGTTCTTGCAAAAAGAATGGCGGAAAATAAAAAAATCGAGTTCGTGAAAAGCGGTGTTGTAACTGAAATCATCGGTGAAAACGCGGTTGAAAGCGTGATTGTTGAAAGCACGAAAGGCGAAACGCCACGCGAAATTAAAACAAATGGCATTTTTGTTGCCATTGGCAACGTGCCAACAACAGCGAATCTAAGCGTTCAAAAAGATGAATTTGGATATATCATCACAAACGAAAAAATGGAAACTTCAACAGCGGGGGTATTTGCGTGTGGTGACGCGAGAAAAACTCCACTTCGCCAAGTTGTGACCGCCGCTGCCGATGGTGCGATTGCGGGAACAAGTGCTGTTCAATATTTGATGAAAATCTAAATTTTAACAAACCGCAATGCGAAAAAGGTTTGCAGATTTTGCAAATTTATGATATAATAAGAAAAACTCGAAGGGAAATAAGGGGTGGTGCAAATGGATAAACTTGACTATCAAGAATTGAAAAAATTCAAAGGAATAATTGCGGAAATCAGAATGTCAAAATTCATTGTCGCTGAAGCAAAGTTCAAAAAACTTTTGAAATTCATCGCATCATCAGATCTTTTCATGGCGCTTTTTGGCGATTGCATGGAAGGGTTCAATTTCGAATATGAATATATGAAAGCAAGCGTGTCGCTAACAACGGAAAATGGCACCGAAACAAAATTTGTTTTGCCAGCCGATCTTGGCTATCGCATCGCACTAGTGTTTTCAATCCTTTATTATATCGATATCGAAATGCTAGATTTCCTTGAATTCACAAACGAGTTTTTCACAAGCGAGGAAACTCACCAAACATATAAAAACTTCATCAAAACCGTTATCGACCCGTTTGAAAAGGACGTTGAATTTCTTCTCACAGGCGTAAGCTTTGTTCAAGAGGAAATCGACAATATCGAAGGTGCAAACGATGGCGACTATATCTCCATGGCAACGGTAGAAAGTGTTTTGAACGAACTGAAAATCCTCGATAATATCATCATCTCAACAAAAAAACTCACAGGCACCGAAAAAGAAGAAATCAACGTGCTTCTTGATGCGTTTTCAAACACGCTAACAGCCCTTGATATTCCAAACGCCAAAATTTCTTGGTACGGTCTCAAAAACTCAATCAAAAAAGTTCCAAGAGTGTCAAAAGTTATCACTGCAATCGACGAAATTCTTGCAAAATTCTTGTAATATATTTTGGGAAATTGCATATAAATAAGTAAGACCTTTTGAAATAATAAATTCAAACAATCAAAAAAATTCAAACAAGCAAAAGAAAAGCCTGCGTTGTTCGAGTTGTCAAAATAAAAATCCACAATATAAAAATGGGATGCGATAAGTTATTTGAAAGGATAGCACGCTTCGGGTCGATTCGCCCACAAGAAGAGCATTGAGCTTCAAAAACAGCAACCCACCTTGCGAAGCAGGGTTTCCATATTCTGGCATACGGCATCTGCGGGTTTATTTTTTTTAAATCGGAGATTAAAAAAGTGAAAAGTGAAAAGTGAAAAGTGAAAAGTGTGGTAATGCACTCGGTATCCTCGTGCTTTTCAATATATTTGTAAACAATAATAGGAACGTAACTATTCAGATACGTTCCTATTTTACTGTCCAAATATAATAGGGTGCACGAGGCAAAGCCGAGTGCCTACCACACCTTTCACCTTTCACCTTTCACCTTTCACCTTTCACCTTTCACTTATAAATAAAGCTCCGCTTTTATTTCATTTCCTCCAACTTTCTTCTAACCCCATCAATCATCATGCCAACGGCGACCATGTTTTTGCCACCTTCTGGAATGATGATGTCGGCGAATTTTTTTGATGGTTCAACGAACAAATCGTGCATGATTTTCACTGTTGTGAGGTATTGCTCGATAACAGATTCCATGCTTCTTCCGCGTTTTTTCACATCGCGTTTAAGTCTTCTAACAAATCGCACATCGGCATCGGTGTCGACGAAAATTTTAATGTCGCAAAGGTCGCGCACCTCTTTGTTTTCAAAAATCAATATGCCGTCAACAATAACGATTTTGCGAGGCTCAAGCTTCAAAACATCATCAGTTCGAATGTGCCTATCAAAAGAATATTGCGGGCACTTGACGCTTTTTCCCGCCTTCAACATTCTCAAATGCTCAGCAAGCATGTCGGTATCAAGTGCGTGCGGGTGGTCATAATTTTGCTTTGTACGCTCCTCATATGTGAGGTGAGTGTTATTTTTGTAATAATAATCATGGCAAATCATGATAGCGTCATCTGAAAACGCCTCCATAAGTCTGTTTGAAACGGTAGTTTTTCCCGAGCCACTGCCTCCAGCAACCCCAATGATGATAGTTTCCATAAAATATTTTCCTTTGTATGCATTAATATATTGATATATTGATAAATCCTAGTTTCTAAATCTCAAATCCCAAATCCCAAATCTCAAATCCCAAATCCCAAATCCCAAATTCAAAATCCCAAATCGCTAAATTTTCTATTTGAAAGAATTTTTTATTTGCTTGAAATATGTATTCAAGAATTCCGTGTTCTCGCGACTTTCAAGTTCAGTTGGGAAATATAAAACCGCGAACACGATTTGTGCAAGAACGCTCGCGAAAATCGCTGTGATTTCCTCCCCACTTTTGTCAAGTCCAAGCGACAAAATCTGACGCGTAGCAATGGAAGTGAACTCTTCTTCATGGAAGTATTCAATGCCGTGCTTGCCAGTTTGTGCAATGCGCTGAAAAAAGCCAATGTGGTTTTTAACAAAATTCAAAATCATGTCGATAAACCCAGAAATGGCAACGTCACAGCTTTCAAAATTGCCAGCTTCAAAATTGTTCAAGGCATATTTGAAGTCAACGAAAATTTCCTGCATGGCAAGTTCAACAAGTTTTTCTTTATCGTCAAAATGATAATTCACCGCCGCAATATTCACAAACGCAGTTTCGGTGATATCCTTAACTTTTATATCTGATGTGCGGGAAAGCAAGTCCTTAACAGTTGAAAGAAGCAACCGCTTTGTTTCCGCCGATTTTGTTTTTTTCATTTTTCCCCTTAAAGCGATTAAATAATTGAAAAATCTCGCTTTCAAGTATTGTATAACCATAAAAGCCGTTTGTCAATATGTTTTCAAAAATATTTTTGAAAACAAGCATATTTCACTCAAAACGCACTAAAAACATACTCAATTAGTTCATAAAATAAGTGCAAAAACAAAAAAATAGACAAATATCCAAAATAAAGATATAAAACGCGAAAAAACTTACATTTTTTGCATATTTCGCTTGCTTTTTGAAAATAATAATGATAATATATCTATGTAGACAAGAGCGGGCAAGTAAGCCCGCTCTTGATTTTGTAATAAGGAGCAATGAATGAATCTAACAAGCATAATTGAAGAGAAAATTTCAGCTAAAGTGGAAAGCCTTGGCTGTGAAGTTGTTGAAGTGAACTATGAAAAAGCGAGAAAAGGCGAGCCCCCAACACTTTGGATATATATCTATAAGGAAAGCGGAGTGGACTATGAAGTTTTGTCGGAAGTTCAAGAAGCAATCGAGCCTCTTATCGACGACATTTCAGAGCTTGAAGATAAATATCATTTGAACCTTTCTTCACCAGGACTTGATCGTGCATTCAAATCGGATAGGGACTTTGAAAGAAACATTGGCAAAGAAATTGAAATCAAATTCTACGCTCCATTTGAAGGCAAAAAAATGCACACCGGCATTTTGAAAGAATATAACAAATCGGACATCACCGTTGAAATTAACGGCACAGATAAAGTGATTGAAGTGAAAAAAACAAGCAAA
The DNA here is from genome assembly GCA_044426045.1 of Bacillota bacterium. Classification (GTDB taxonomy): domain Bacteria; phylum Bacillota; class Clostridia; order Christensenellales; family CAMQZB01; genus JAWXUU01. The sequence goes on along the minus strand of JAWXUX010000002.1, from coordinate 166,614 downwards.
ATTTCACAAGCAATCAAATTTTAGGAGGAAATAACCGTGAACAATATCGATTTCTTTTTGGCGCTCGACGCACTAGAAAAACAAAAAGGTATATCAAAAGCAATTTTCATTGAAACGCTTGAACAAGCGCTTGTCTTTGCATATAAAAAGGACTTTGGCAGCAGTGCTGATATCAAAGTTCACCTCAACGAAGAAAAAGCATCAATCAGGGTTTACGCAACTAAATTGGTTGTTGAAGAAGTTGTGGATGGTGAAAACGAAATTTCTCTTGAAGAAGCGATTGAAATCAAAAAATCAATCAAACTTGGTGACTATCTAACAACAGAAATCACTCCAAAAAACTTCGGAAGAATTGCCGCTCAAACAGCAAAACAAGTTATCATGCAACGTCTTGGTGCAATCGAACGTGACACAATCGTCGCTGAATTTGCCGAAAAAGAAAACGACATCATGACTGTTATTATAAGAAGAAAAGAACAAGGCACTTGCTATTGCGACCTTGGAAAAGGTCAAACAGAAGGTATCATCCTTCTTTCTGATCAAATCCGTGGCGAAAGATACAATGTCAACGATAAAATCAAAGTTTACGTTAAAAAAGTTAAAGCGGGCAATCAAGGACCACAAATCATGCTTTCAAGAACTCATCCAAACTTCGTGAGAAAACTTTTCGAATATGAAGTTCCTGAAATCAAACAAGGTATCGTGGAAATCATGTCTATTGCAAGAGAAGCCGGTCAAAGAACAAAAATCGCAATCTGTTCAAAAGATGATTCAATCGACGCTGTCGGTGCTTGCGTGGGAACAAAAGGTGTCCGCGTGAACGCAATCGTTTCAGAACTTTCAGGCGAAAAAATCGACATCATCAACTACAGTGAAGACCCACTTGAATACATCGCAAGAAGCCTTTCACCAGCGGAAGTAACTTTCGTTGAAGGCGACGAAGAAGCGAAAATTGCAAAAGTTGCTGTTGCCGATGATAAACTTTCACTTGCAATTGGTAAGGAAGGTCAAAACGCAAGACTTGCAGCAAAACTCACTGGCTGGAAAATCGACGTTAAAGCAGCATCAAAATTCGAACCATCACAAGAAACTGAAATGGATATCCTTGACGGTCTTGATGATATCGAAGGAATTGATATCGAAGAATTGAAAGCTGAAATCGAAGCAGAAATGCAAGCTGAAGAACTTGCAGCGGCAGAAGCTGCAGCAGAAGCAAGCGAAGAAGTTATCGAAGAAGATGCTGTCGAAGAAGCTGTTGAAGAAATTCAAGAAGTCGCAGAAATCAAAGAAGAAATTCAAGAATAATAAAAAGTAAAAAACGAGGACACTAAATGGCAGAAAAGAAAATACCTCAAAGAACATGCATTGGGTGCAGGGAAGAAAAAAACAAAAATGACCTTGTTCGCATTGTGAAAAACAAAGAAGGGGAGATTTTTTTGGACAGAACGTCAAAGAAAAATGGCAGGGGCGCATATATTTGCGACAATCACGAATGTTTTTTGAAAGCAAAAAAGAAAAATGCACTTGCAAAAGCGTATCAATGCCCAGTGCCTATTGAAATATATAACACGCTAGAGGAGGAATTCCTTGGGTAAAATCGAATCATACGTAGGCTTTGCCACACGGGCAAAGAAGATTATATACGGAACCACGCTCCTTTCAAAAGCGAGAAATATTGCACTTGTTATCCTTTGTGAAACGGGTGGCAAAAACGCAAGAAAGGACGCGGAAAACTACGCGAGAAAACACGCTTGCCCATTGATAATAACAAAGGGCGAACCGCTTGAACATTTGGTGAACAAAACAGGTTGCAAAATCTGCGGACTCACAGATAAACAAATGGTGAAGGGAATCATGGCGGGAATTGATAAAGACAAATACGAAATAATTAACACAGGCGAGGAGAAATAAATGGCAGAGAATCAAAACAACAAAAAATCATCAATAGAAAATCTAAAGGCGATAAATGAACTTGTGTCATCTGGAAAGGTGAAAAATCTTTCTAAAAGTGTATCCGAGCTCAAAAAAAGCGTTGACGGTGTTCTTCAAAACGTGAAAAACGTTCAAAAAACTTTCCACAAGGAAGAAATTATTGAAGCGCCAAAAGTGGCTGTTGAAAAATCAATCGAAACTCCAAAAGTTGAAGCCGTGACAGCTGAAGCGCCAAAAACTCAGGCTCCAAAAGTTGAAGTTGTGGTGGAAGATAAACCAGAACCAAAAGTTGAAGTTAAAATTGAAAAACCAGCCCCAGCTCCAGCTCCAAAAGCTGAAGTGAAAGCGGAAGCTAAAGCTGAAGTTAAACAAGAGGTTAAGCCTGAAGCTAAAGCGGAAGTTAAACAAGAAGTTAAGCCAGAAGCTAAAACTGAAAAAGCTCCTGCTCCAAAAGCTGAAAAACCAGCTCCAGCACCAGCACCAGCACCAAAAGCTGCGCCAGTTTTGTTCCAAAGTACATCTGAAGAAGCTGCTGCGAAAAGAGCACTAGAAATTCAAGAAAGAATTCGTCAAAGAATGGCAGAAAATGCTGCAAACAACCCACAAAAACCAAGAAGGTTTGAAGCGGGCTCAGGTCAAGGCGGAAACAGAAACGGTGGCGGTGGCTATAACAACAACCGTCAAGGTGGCTACAATAACAATAACAATAATAACGGTGGTGGTTTCAATCGCAATAATAACAACGGCGGTGGCAGACCACAAGGCGGATATAACAACAACGGTGGCGGTGGCTATAACAACAACCGCAGACCACAAGGCGCGCAAGGCGGTTTCGGTGGCAAAGACGACGATGATAAAAAAGTATTTGCTAAAAAAGTAGAAAAGAAACCAGCTGCTCCTGCAATTTTCGCAAAACAAGACACAAGCAAGAACTTTGCAAAGAAAAAAGATTCAAACCAAGCCGAAAAGAAAGCAATGACAAAACGTACGCTTATCAGAAAAGGCTTCATTGTTGAAGACGGAATTGGCTCAGACGAAAGAATGGGTAGCAAAAAGGTTAAAACAAAGAAAAAAGGCGGAAATCAAGCACGTGATCAATTCATCAAAATTGAACACGCAATCGTGACAACCGACACAATCCAAATCAAAGTTTTGTCAGAAAAAATCGGTATTCCAGCCGTTCAAATCACTAAAAAATTGTTCGCTGATGGCATCATGAAAACCGTTAACGAATCAATCGACTTTGACACAGCAGAATTCATCGCAATCGACTATGGCGTAACGCTAGAATATAAACCAGAAGTGACAGCGGAAGAAATGTTGACTCAATCATTCGAAGAAACGGAAGATAGAGCAGAAGATATGGCACCAAGACCACCGGTTGTAACAATCATGGGTCACGTTGACCACGGTAAAACATCACTTCTTGACTATATCCGCGATGCAAAAGTAACACTTGGCGAAGCGGGTGGTATCACTCAACACATCGGTGCATATTCAGTTGACCTTCCAAGCGGAAAAATCACATTTGTCGACACACCAGGGCACGAAGCGTTCACAGCAATGAGAAAACGTGGTGCGGATATCACTGATATCGCAATCTTGGTTGTTGCCGCAGATGATGGCTTGATGCCACAAACAATCGAAGCAATCAACCACATCAAAGCAGCGGGCGTAACAATGATTGTTGCAATGAACAAAATCGACCGTCCAGGTGCAGATACAAACAGAATCATGCAACAACTCACAGAACACAACATCTTGGTTGAATCATGGGGTGGCGACGTTGCTGCAGTTCCAGTTTCAGCAAAAACTGGTGAAGGTATCGACGAACTTCTTGAAACAATCTTGGTTCAAGCAGAAGTTCTCGAACTCAAAGCAAATCCAAATAAAGCTGCAAGCGGTTCTATTATCGAAGCAAAACTTGACAAAGGTAAAGGCCCAGTTGCCACAATCCTTGTTAAAAGCGGAACGCTCAACGTTGGCGACACTGTTATTTCTGGTTTCGCAACGGGCAGAATTCGTGCAATGCTTGACGAAAAAGGCAAACAACTCAAAACTGCAGGTCCATCAATGGCTGTCAGCGTGCTAGGCTTCAAGGAAGTTCCAGAAGCGGGCGACACAATCATGGCAGTTCCAGAAGGCAAACTTTCAAAACAAGTTATCAACGAAAGAATTGCTCAATACAAAGCATCAATGATCAAAATTGACCAAAAAGTCACTCTTGAAGATGCATTCAAAAACGTTACAGATGGCGAAGTTCAAACATTGAACCTTATCATCAAAGCAGACGTTCAAGGCTCAGCAGAAGCGGTTAAACAAGCACTTGAAAAACTTTCAACTGATGAAGTCCGCGTGAGAGTTCTCCACAGTGCAGCAGGTGCAATCAACGAATCTGACGTTATGCTCGCATCAACATCAGGCGGTATCATCATCGGCTTCAACGTTCGTCCAGACACAAAAACAAAACAATCAGCAGAACGTGACGGAATTGAAATCAGAACATATCGTATCATCTATGACGCGATTGAAGAAATCAAACTTTCAATGTCTGGTATGCTTGCTCCTGAATTCAAGGAAACAGCAATCGGTACAATCGAAGTCAGAAACATCTTCAAAATCACAGGTGTTGGCACGGTTGCCGGCGGTTATGTTATCGATGGTAAAATCCAAAGAAATGCAAAAGTCAGACTTCTTCGCGAAGGCATTGTTATTCATGAAGGTGAAATCGACTCTCTAAAACGTATGAAAGACGACGTGAAAGAAGTTAATCACGGCTATGAATGTGGTATTTCTCTTAAAGATTATCACGATATCAAAGAAGGCGACACAATCGAAGCATTTGTTGTTGAAGAAATCAAAAGATCGATTTAATAAAGATAAATCTAATAAAGATAAATCTAATAAAGAGCAATCAAATAAAATAAAAGGGAGCCTGAAAAAGGCGTCCTAAAGGCAGTCAGCCGAAGGCAAAATTGCTTTCGGCTGTCTTTATATAAGGAGAATTATGGCAAAAGATAGAAAAGCCGTTTTGGCAGCAGAAATTTCAAAAATTCTTTCGCAATCAATAAGGGACATCAAAGACCCAGAAAACACAGAAATGACGAGCGTACTTTCAGTTGAAGTAACGCAAGATTTGAAATACGCAAAAGTGGTAGTCAGCATTTTTTCGCTTGACCCAGATAAAAAGCAAAAAACATTCGATGCAATCGTTCGTTCTCGCGGATTTTTGAGAACGTGCCTTGCCCATCAAATGAAAGTGAGAACAGTTCCGTCGCTAACAATAGTTATGGATCAATCAACTGAATATTCTGCAAAAATCAGCAAAATATTGTCAACACTTGAAATAAGCCCAGCGGGGGAAGAAGAAAATGAGGAAAATTGAAATAAATTTTAACATATTCAAAGGCTACAAAAACATTGCAATCTTGCTTCACACTCGCCCTGATGGTGACACAATCGGAAGCGGACTTGCGCTTTACCACGCACTGAAAAACAACTTTGGCGTTGAAGCGGACGTTCTTTGTGATATGCCAATGCCGGAAAAATATTTTTGTCTTTCGGGCGTTGAAAAGGTGACAGATAAGCCAAAAAACAACTATGATTTGATAGTTTTTTGCGACTGTGGCGACATCAAAAGGGTTGGGACACTTCCAATCATATTGAAAGGCGCTCACACAATCACAATCGATCACCACGGCACAAGCGAAAATTATAGCGACGAAAACTATATCTATGCCGAAGCTGCCGCAAATTGCGTTGTGATGTATGAAATGTTTGTGCAAAACAACATCGAAATCACAAAAGAAATGGCGGAACTTCTATATGCTGGCACAATGACAGATACCGGCGGATTTGGACATTCAAACACAACAGCAAGCGTGCTCAAAATGGCGGGACACCTCGCTGAACTTGGTGCAAATCCCCACCTTATCACAAAAGCAATTTTCAAGCAACAATCGCACGAAAAATTATTGTTTCTTGGCGAAGCGTTCTCAAAAATCAAGCTTCACAACGACGGTCAAATTGCAACGCTTGTGATAAAAGCAGAAATGCTTGAAAAATACGGTCTTGATTCCAACTCAAACGAAGGTCTGATTGACCATTCGATGAGCATTTCAGGCGTAAAAATTGCAATCAACTTCTTGCAAGTTGCAAAAAACAGATACAAAATTTCAATCCGTTCGATCCTTGGCATCAGCGCAGCGGAAATCGCAAGTTTTTATGGTGGCGGTGGTCACACGCAAGCGGCGGGGCTAAGCATGCAAGGAAGCATAGAAGATATCATGGATAAAGTTTTGTACCGAGCATCACTTTATATATAAAGGGCACTCCTAAAGGGCACTTCTAAAAAGTATTGACCAAAGATTGATTTCAAAAAAAGTGCGTATTTTTTGCAGAATTTCGACGTAAAACTGGACGTTTTTCTAGAAATTTTGTGAAAAATCAAGCCTTTTTTGGGAATTAAGATTTGAGTTAAGACTTTTTAGAAGTGACCTAGAATATTGTAAAAGCAAAAAAGGGTAGTATGGACGGAATAATAAATCTTTTAAAACCAACGGGCATGACATCATCAGATGCCGTTGCAAGAATGCGTGGCGTTCTTGGCACAAAAAAAATAGGTCACCTTGGCACCCTTGACCCCCTCGCTTCAGGCGTTCTTCCAATCGCCGTTGGCAGATGCACAAAACTTTTCGATGTGTTTTTAACAAAACAAAAAAAGTATCGTGCATTTTTCAAATTCGATATGGAAACAGACACCCTCGATAGCTATGGCGAAATTCTGAACCGCTCAAAAAGGGTGGTTTCGCTTTCCGAAGTGAAAGAAGCAGCGTCGAAATTTGTCGGTAAAATATCGCAAATTCCACCGCAATATTCAGCTAAACTAGTTGATGGCAGAAGGGCATATTCTATCGCCCGCGGTGGCGACAGCGTGACACTCAAACCTGTGGAAATCGAGGTTTATAACATCGAAGTCATCGAAGAAAACAACGGCGTTTTCACCGTTGATATGCAAGTTTCATCTGGCACCTACGTCCGCTCAATCGTTCGCGACATGGCGTATGAAATGGGTGTTTATGGCTATATGGCGGGGCTAATTCGCCTTTCAAGTGGCAATTTTTCCATTGAAAACGCAGTAACTTTTGACGAGCTCGAACGTGATAAAAATCTTATGATGGAAGCGGGCGAAACACTGAAATTTTTGCCTAGCGTGCAAATAACAAACGAAGAATATAAAAAAATGATAAATGGTCTGCACTTGTATCAAGAAATCGAAGACGGACTTCACACTATCTATACCGACGAATTCAAAGGACTTCTTTCAAGTGAAAGCAGTGTTCAAAAACTCTATCTTTGGATAAAAAGGGAAACGGGGCATGATGAAAATATATAAATTTGGCGAAAAAATTGAAAATGAAATCTGCCTTTGCCTTGGAAATTTCGACAGCGTCCATGTGGGACACCGCGAGATTTTTGGTATAGCAAAAACCCTTGATGGTGAGCTTTCAGTGTTCACTTTCGAAGGCGAAATTTCTATAAATTCTAAAATCGCGGGGATGGTTTATACATTCAGCGAACGATTGGAAATTTTCAAAAGCCTAGGCATAAAAAACGTGATAGTGGCAGATTTTAACAAAATAAAAGACATTTCAAGCGATAATTTTATCGCAATTTTAAAAGAAAAATACCAAATCTCAAACATAGTTTGCGGTTTTGATTATAAATTTGGAAAAATGGCAAGCGGAAACACAAAAACGCTAGAAAATCACTTTGGGGATAAACTCACAGTTTGCGGAAAAGTTGATTTCGAGCGCCACAAAGCATCCGCAAGCACTGCAAAAATGCTGATTGAAAAAGGCGAAATTGAAAAACTGAATGAACTTCTCGGAAGTGAATATTTTGTGTCGGGCTATTGCGAAAAAGGCTTTCAAAATGGCACAAAACTGGGCTTTCCAACAGCAAATATCAAGCCGAGCACAGAAAAAATCCTTTTAAAAGAGGGTGTTTATATCGGGCACACAAAAATTGACGGCAAAATTTATAAATCAATGATAAACGTTGGCAAAATTCCAACTTTTGGCGGAGAAGAATATAAAATTGAAACCCATTGTATTGGCATTTCAAAGCCGTTATATGGCAAGCAAATAACAGTCTTTTTTGAAAGATTTTTGCGAGATGTTGTGAAATTTGACGGGATTGAAAATCTCAAAAAACAACTTGAAAAAGATATAAAGGAGATCAAATGATAAAATTTGGACCAAGCGGAAACTCGGAAGAATTCTACGACAGTGGATTCAAAGCAACAGAGCAAGCAGCCCAATGGGTAGCAGAAAAAGGATTGAAAATATTTGAATATTCCTTTGGAAAAGGCGTTCGACTTTCAAGTGCGAAAGCGGAAATTATGAAAAATGCCTTTGAAACTGCGGGCGTTGAACTAACAATCCACGCACCGTATTTCATAAACCTTGCAAATCCCGACGACGAAATGGCGGAAAAATCATATGGCTATATCCTAACTTCACTTGCAAAAGCACGTGAAATGGGCGCAAAACGCGTGATTTTCCACCCAGGAACAGAAGGCAAAATGAAGCGTGACGAAGCGTTTGAACTTGTGAAAAAAAGAATGGAAATCGTGAAACAGCTCATTATCGAGCACGGCTATGACGATATGATAATTTGCCCTGAAACTATGGGTAAAATCCGTCAAATCGGCACGGTTTCAGAAGTTTGCGAGCTTTGCACAATTGCAGATTTCTTCATTCCTTGTATCGATTTTGGGCACATCAACGCCCGCGAGCACGGCTCGTTGAAAACGCAAGAAGATTTTGAAAAAATTCTCGACGAAATGACAGAAACACTTGGTGAAAAAGCAAAAAATTTCCATATTCACTTTTCAAAAATTGAATTTTCAAAAGGTGGCGAAGTTCGTCATCTCACGTTTGAAGATGCCGTTTATGGTCCTGAATTTCCGCCGCTTGCAAAAGCACTCAAAGATAAAGGCTTCACGCCATATTGTATCTGCGAATCTGCGGGAACTCAAACAAAAGATGCCGTTTCTATGCTAGAAATCTATAACCAAATCTAAAAGGTGCTTTCAAATGCTCTTCTAAAAGTTTAAAATGGTGGTGAAATTATGACAAATATTCAAAAACTCAGCTTCAAAAACGTCGATGTCTATATCTTTGCAAAAGAACATCATCGCAAATATTTCACGCAATTTCACAGCAGTTTTGGCTTTTTATTGGTGACAAAAACATCAAAGATATACATGACTGACGCAAGGTATGAAAAATCCGCAAAAGACCACTTTGAAAAAACGGATTTCACCCTTGAAATCTCGCAAAATCTCACGGCAGTTCTCGCAAAACACAGCGAAATTTTCACTTCAAAAACGCCACTTAAAATCGGCTTTGAAGAAGAACTCACCGTCGCAGAATTTGAAAAAATCAAAGCTAGCTTATCTGAAATTGGCAACTTTGAATTTGAAAATATTTCAAGCGAAATCCACGAAATAAGGGCGGTGAAAACCCCCGAAGAAATCGAAAAAATCGCCCATGCCATGAACGTTTCTTCACTCGCATATTTGGAGTTTTTAACAACAGTGAAATGTGGGCAAACCGAACGTGAATTATGTGCAAATCTCAACCATAAATTATTTTTGCACGGGGCAGACACTCTCGCCTTTGAAACGATTATCGCAAGCGGTGAAAACGGTGCAAAACCCCACGCAACCCCAAGTGACAGAAAAATCGAGGAAGGCGACTTTGTGACATGCGATTTCGGAGCGTGCATCGACGGATATAATGCCGACATAACAAGAACCTTTGCGGTTGGCAATGTTCCAAAAATCATGAAAGAAGTCTACAACATGGTAAAACTCGCCCAAGAAGCATGTCTTGAAATGGCAGTTGCAGGCGTGAAAACAGCGGATATACACAACAAGGCTGTTGAAATATTCGAAACTTTTGGAATTGATAAATATTTCACCCACGGACTAGGTCACGGAGTTGGCGTGGAAATCCACGAATCCCCAACGCTAAATCCGCGCTCAACCGAGGTCTTGCAAGATGGGAACGTGGTGACAATCGAGCCGGGAATTTATATCGAAAACAAATTCGGACTCCGAATTGAGGACACAATCGTGATAAAAAACGGAAAACCATGCAATTTGAACCCACTTTCAAAAGAATTAATGATAATAATGTGAAAAAACACTTGAAATATTTGTAAATATGCGATATAATATTAAAGATAATGAAAATTTACAAATTAAGTAAAAATGAAAATTTACAAAAGTAAGTAAAAAAGAAAAGATATAATCAGGAGGAAATAAAATGATACAAGCTGGCGAATTCAGAAAAGGTCACACATTTGAAATGGACGGAGGCGTTTGGACAATTGTAGAATTTCAACATGTTAAACCAGGCAAAGGTGCAGCGTTTGTAAGAACAAAAATCAGAAACGTAATTTCAGGAAGCAACCTTGAAAAAACTTTCAACCCAACTGAAAAATATACAAGAGCAACAATCGAAACAAAAAAACTTGCATATCTTTACACAGATGGTGAGTTCTACTACTTCATGGACAATGAAACTTTCGAACAAACAGCACTAAACGAATCAGCTGTTGAAGATGCGCTAAAATTCATCAAAGAAAACGACCTTGTAACAATCAGATTCTACAAAGGCGATGCATTCAGCGTTGAACCAGAAAACTTCGTTGTTATGAGAGTTACAGAAGCAGATCCAGGCGTTGCTGGTAACACTGCAACAAACGTTATGAAAAACGCAACAATCGAAACTGGCGCTATTATCCAAGTTCCAATGTTCATTAACGAAGGCGAACTTATTCGTATCGACACAAGAACATCAGAATACATGGAAAGAGTTAAAGGCTAATCCTTAACCCGCGACCAAAAAATCAAACAAAAAAATCAAATTGCCATCCAAGTGGGTGGCAATTTTTTTATTTGCCAGTATTTAACGCCAATCAGCTAAAAATTATACCAAATTTGCAAAAATATCTTGCAAAACACCCCCAAAGTGTGGTATAATTCATGCTGTATAGGTATGAACTGAAAAAGCGGTTCAGCCAACAATCTAGGAGGATATATTATGTTCGAAAAATTTGGTAAAAAACTTGAAGAATTTGGAAAAAAGAAAGATGCGTTCATGGCAAAAAAGAATGAAGTGGTTGAAAAAGTCGATTATGTTGCCGATAAAAAAGACAACCTAGACGATATCAAAAGCAATCAAGTCGCTATCAAAAGAGAGCTTACAAAAATGAAAACCGAGCTTGCTGAATGTAAAGAAACTCGCGAAAAGTTGAAAGCGGAAAAAGCTGAAAGCGAGAAAAGCGAAAAAACTACAAAAGAAAAAATGAAAGAACTTGACGATAAATATGAAGCAAACGAAAAAAGAATCAAAGATATCAGCGATTCAATTTCAACGCTAGACAGAAAAGCCGAAGCAAATGCAGAACTTATCGGTTCATTTTTGACAAAATAATAATCACTGGAGAACAAATGAACAAGGGAATTTTAATGGTGCTTTCAGGCCCGTCAGGCGTTGGCAAAGGCACAATCAAAGAAATTTTAAAAACGAGAATAAACCTTATCGAATCGGTTTCTGCAACAACAAGAAACAAGCGCGAAGGTGAAGTGCACGGCGTTTCATATTATTTCATTTCAAATGAAGAATTCGACCAAAAAGTTGAAAACGGCGAATTTTTGGAACACTTCAACAACTTTGGCAAAAAATACGGCACGCTTAAAAGCGTAGTTGCTGAAAACCTCGAAAAGGGTGATGTGCTTCTGGAAATCGATGTGCAAGGCGCTCTTGAAGTGAAAAAGAAAATGCCCGAGGCAGTTCTTATCATGGTTGCACCGCCAAAAATTTCCGATCTCAAGCACCGCCTTGAAAAGCGTGGCACTGAATCAGCGGAGGAAATTAAAAATCGTTTCAACCTTTGCAAAAAGGAACTTGCGCTTTATGAAAGTTATGACTATCTCGTTGTTAATGGCGACCTCGAAAAAGCCGTTTGCGACGTTGAAAAAATCATCCAAACTGAAAAAATGAAATCAACAAATAATCACGAGGGCATGAAAGAAATTTTGAACTCGTAATATAATAAAAGTAAACAAATATAAATCAAAACTAATATAAAAACAAATGGATATGCAAAATGCATGCCAATAAGGAGAATATCATGATCAACAAACCTTCAATCGACCAACTAGTAGAAATCACTGGCAGTAACTACCTTCTTTGCTCACTCGTTTCAAAAAGAGCAAGACAAATCGCTGACCAAGAAATCTATGGCAACGGCATTCAAAACTTCCCATATGAAAAACCTGTGACAGCAGCAGCAATGGAAGTTATCGACGACCTTTTGAAACCAGTCATCGAAGACTAAGGAAAATAAAATCGAAGATTTTATTTTTAGTGAATAGAGAATAGTGAATAGTGAATAGTGAAGGTATGCACAAAACCAAGTTTTGTGCAGTCCAAAATGGAGGTGCTAAAATGGAAAGAAAAAAACGTGTGCTACTTGGAGTATCGGGCTGTATCGCGGCATATAAAGCGTGCGAGATAGTTTCAACACTTTCAAAAGCGGATATCGAAGTGAAAGTCATCATGACTGCTTCCGCTTGCAAACTCGTGACACCAAAAACATTTGAAGTGCTTTCAAAAAGCAAAGTTGCAACTGAAACTTTTGAAAACATCGCCTCATTCGACGTTCAGCACATCTCGCTTGCAAATTGGGCAGATATCATGCTTGTCGCGCCCGCAACAGCAAACACAATCGCAAAATTCGCGCTAGGAATAGCTGATGATATGCTTTCAACAACATATCTCGCGTGCAAAGCAAAAAAAATCATCGTTCCCGCAATGAACACCAATATGTATGATTCGGTGGCGTTCCAAACAAACCTTGAAACAATCAAAAACCGCGGATGTCAAATCATCGAGCCAGTTTCAGGCAACCTCGCGTGTGGCGACGTTGGCAAAGGCAAAATGGAAGACCCGCAAACAATTTGCGACATAGTCATTTCCGAGCTCAATAAAACCAAAGATATGGCGGGAAAACGCGTGATTGTCACAGCGGGTGGCACAGCAGAGCCAATCGACGCTGTCAGGAAAATCACAAATTCATCATCGGGCAAAATGGGCGTTGAAATCGCCAAATCATTCAAAGAAAGGGGAGCGGAAGTAGTTTTCATTCACGGAAACACCTCAGTTCAAATCCCAAACTTCACAAAAAATATAAAAGTGGGCACAACCGACGAAATGTTTGAAGCTGTCATGGCAGAACTGCCAAAAGCCGATGCAATCGTGAAAGCGGCAGCCCCATGCGACTTTAAACTCAAACAGCAGTTTGCAAACAAAATCAAGGAAAAAGCCCTCACGCTAGAGCTAGTTCCAAACGTGGATATCGCATCAGAAGTTGGCAAAATGAAAGGGGAGAAAGTCCTTGTTATCTTTTCTGCCGAAACTGAAAACCTTATCCAAAACGCAAAAGGCAAACTCGCTCGCAAGAACGCAGATTTCGTTGTGGCTAACGACGTGACACAAGAAGGTGCAGGTTTTTCGGTGGACACAAACATCGCAACATTGATTTTTGCTGACGGCACAGAAATCCCACTTCCTAAAATGACAAAAACAGCACTAGCTGATAAAATAACAGAAAACGTAAAAAACTTGCTTGAAAAGGCGGATAAATAAATGATCGCAAAAGTTGCAGTTGATATCGCAACGCAAAACCTAGACAGGTGCTTTGATTATAAAATCCCCGACGGAATGGAAATTTCCCGCGGAGACATGGTCAAAGTACCCTTTTCAAATTTTGTGAAAGAAGGTTTCGTGCTTGATATCGCCGAAAAATCTGAATATGAAAAGCTGAAAAGTATCCTCGAAAAAAAAGATACCAAGCTAGTAGGCGAAAAACAGTTCGAGCTTTGCGATTTTCTAATAAAAAAATACCATATAATAACGCAAGAAGCGCTTCGCCTTCTTATGCCACCATCAGTTCGAAACTTCAAAACAAAAGAAGTAACAAAAAAAACGGTGACCCTTGAAAATGATTTTGAAGAAAAACTTCAAACCCTTTCAAAACGCAATAAAAACGCATTCAAAATTGTGGAAGAATTGCAAATAAATGAAGCCGACTTCACAACTCTTGCAAAAAAATATAGCTATCAAACGCTAGCAAAACTTGAAGAATTGCAAATAATAAAAATTCAAGGCTATCAAGTTTTCCGAACACCATATAAAGAGGACACGAAAGAAAAAACTCAAAGAACGCTAACCGCCGATCAGCAAAATGCGTATAACACAATATTTGCAACTAGCAAAAAAGCGACACTCCTTCACGGCGTGACGGGCAGTGGCAAAACGGAAGTTTATATCAAAGCTATCGATAAGGTGCTAAAGGAAGGCAAAACTGCAATTTTTCTTGTTCCTGAAATTTCGCTAACCCCACAAATGCTGAATCTTTTCAGAGTAAACTTCGGCGAAAAAGTGGCACTACTTCACAGTGGACTTTCCGCAGGAGAAAGGTTTGACGAGTGGTGGAGATTGAAAAACAAAAGTGCAACAGTCGCCGTTGGTGCAAGAAGTGCAATCTTTGCGCCTCTTGAAAATATCGGCATAATCATTGTTGATGAAGAGCACGAAAGCTCATATAAAAGCGAAACGTCCCCAAGATACGAAACAAAGGACGTCGCCGAGTTTCTTGCAAAATCCCACAATGCAAAGCTAGTTTATGGCAGTGCAACGCCCGCGATTGAAAGCTACAAAAAAGCAGTTGATGGCGAGTATCAACTTTGCGTGATGCCAAACCGCATAAACAAACGCCCCCTTCCGCAAGTTGAAATTGTGGACATGCGTCGCGAAATCCAAAACGGCAATGCGGAGATTTTTTCGGAAAAACTTATTGAAGAAATCGCCGACACATTGAAACAAAAAAACCAAATCATGCTGTTTTTGAACAGACGTGGATACTCATCAATATATCAGTGCCTCGAATGTGGCTTTGTGTGCAAATGCGACAACTGCGACGTTTCGCTCACCTATCACAAAGGGGAAAACAACCTCAAATGCCACTATTGTGGCGACCATTATAACTTGCCAAAAAAATGCCCCCACTGCGGTGGCGAGCATTTCAAAACGGGCAAAATCGGCACGGAAAAAGTCGGCATGATTTTGAAAGACCTCTTCCCAGAAATAAGAGTGCTTCGAATGGATAACGACACAACAACAACCAAAGAATCGCACAAAAACATCTTGTCAGATTTCCGCGATGGGAAAGCTGATGTCCTTATCGGCACGCAAATGATTGCAAAAGGTCACGATTTTGAAAACGTGACACTCGTTGGAATTCTCGATGCCGACATGAGTCTTTATTTTTCAGATTTTCGTGCAAACGAACGCACGTTTTCACTTCTGACGCAGGTTGCAGGAAGGGCAGGACGTGGCGAAAAAGTTGGCAAGGTTGTCTTGCAAACAAACTCACCGCGACACCACATATTGCACCTCGCAATCGACGGCGATTATAAAGGTCTTTATGAAAGCGAAATCAACCTTCGTGAAGTTTCGCAATTCCCACCATTTTGCGAGATTATAAGGGTGATGTGCTATTCAAAAAACCACCAAAAAGCAAGGGAGCTTGGAAGGGTGCTTTTCAAGGAAATAAGAACGCTGAAAAATGCAAATGAAAAGGAATTTTTCTATATGAACGGCATGCAATCGCCGATTTTTCAACTGCAAGGCAACTATCGTTTCCAAATCATCGCAAGGGTGAAACCAAATTCGCCCATCATAAACGAAATATATAACATAGTCTCAAAAAACAAAGAAAACGGCGTAACTTCATATGTCGAAATAAATCCAAACAGTATGATATAAAAGGGGAAAAACCATGGCAATAAGAGCAATAATAAAAGAAAACGACGAAACAATAAGAAAAACTTCAAGACCTGTCGAAAAGTTTGATGAAAAACTCGCCATTTTGGTTGGGGACATGAAAGACACAATGTATAAATCAAACGGAGTGGGTATTGCCGCTGTTCAAGTGGGCATTTTACGTCAAATTTTCGTGATTGATTTCGACGAAGACGGAATGCAAGAATTCATCAACCCAACGCTTCACGATTTTTCCGAGGAAACTCAAACTGGTCAAGAGGGCTGTTTGTCTTGTCCTGGCAAGTTTGGCGACGTGACTCGCCCAATGCGCGTTTCAGTGACAGCGCAAAATATCAAAGGCGAAACTTTCACAAAAACTATGGAAGGTCTTTATGCAAGATGTGCATGCCACGAATTTGACCATCTTTCTGGCGGACTTTTCATCGATAAAGTGGAAGGGGATCTCTACTAATGAAAATAATTTTTTTGGGAACACCAACATTTGCAATTCCCGCACTTGAAGCGATTGCATCTTCTCACCATGAAATCCTCGCGGTAGTCACTCAACCCGACACGGCGAAAAATCGTGGCAAGAAAATAATTGCAACGCCCGTGAAAGAATTTGCGGTGGGAAAAGGTTTGAAAGTGTTGCAATACAATAAAATAAGAGTTGAAGGGGTGGAAGAATTGAAAGCCCTCGCGCCTGACATCATGGTGACGTGCGCCTACGGTCAAATTTTGTCGCAAAAGCTAATCGACATCCCAACCCATGGCATAATCAACATCCACGGTTCACTTCTCCCAAAATATCGCGGAGCAGCGCCAATCCAGTGGTCGGTTCTCAACGGCGATGCAAAAACGGGTATCACCCTTATGAAAACAGAGCGTGGAATCGACACAGGCGATATGCTACTCACAAAAGAAATTGAAATAACAGATGACGACACATCTGGCACTATGTTTGAAAAGCTTTCAAAACTAGGCGGTGAAATCATCTTGGAAGGGCTATACCTTATCGAAAGCGGAAAAGCAATTTTCACCGTGCAAGACCACGAAAATGCAACCCACGCAAGAATGATAGAAAAAGAAGACGGCAAAATCGACTTTTCAAAAACAACGCGTGAAGTTTTCAACCACATCCGTGGCATGAACCCATCACCATCAGCATTTTTTGAATATAACGGCGACAAAATCAAAGTGCACGCAGCTGCAATCGCCCAAGGCGAATTTGAAGGTACAGCGGGAGAAATTCTCACCGCCGATAGAAAAAACGGAATAATAATAAAGACAGCGGACGGCGCGATTGCAATCAAAAATTTGCAATTTCCAAACTCGAAAGCGCTGTCAGATAAGGACTTTTTGAACGGAAAAAGTCTTGAAACGGGAAAAATTCTATGAATTATATATATAAATCGTATAAAATTGTCGATGAAGTGCTCAGGAAAGGTGCCTATTCGACAATTTATCTCAATAAAGTGCTAGCCCTCACCGAAGAAAAAGATAAAAAGCTAGTAACAAAAATCGTTTATGGCGTGCTTGAAAATAATATTCTGCTAGAATATAAAATCTCGCAACTATGTGCGAAAAAACCAAAAAATTCAGTTTATAACCTACTCAAAGTGGGGATTTATATGCTGGATGATATGGAGCTCAAAAACTATGCCGTGGTGAAAGAAACCGCACAAATCGCAAAGCAAATCACAAAAAATTCCCTCACAGGATTTGTGAACGGCACACTGAAAAAAGCGATAGATTTCGAATATACCTATCCAACCGAGACGGCGGAAAGCCTTTCAGTCAAATATTCATATCCAATGTGGTTTATCACAAAAATGATAGCGGATTTTGGCGAAGAAAGAACGCGAAAAATCATTCAATTCAAAGATAAAGACCTCGTTTCAATAAGGGTTAGAAACAAAAATTTCACTCAGTTCAAAAAAGCCCTCGAAACGCGTGAAATCCCATATATCGAAAAAGCGGGCGGGCTGTTTTCAAAATATCGCTTGCTGAACAAAAGCAACATTCCAAAACACATGTATGTCAAGCAATCGCGAAGCTCAATGCTGGCTGTCGAAAGCCTTGGCGTTTTGGAAAATGATATAATTTTGGACACTTGCGCTTCCCCTGGCGGAAAGTCGGCTTATATGGCAGAGCTTGCAAAAAATGGAAGCGTGACAGCGTGCGACATCCACCCACACAGGGTGAGACTTCTTGAAAGCTATTTTGCAAGAATGGGGACGGAAAACGCAAAAGCGATTTTGAAAGACGGCACAATTTTTGATGAAAATTTCAGTGAAAAATTTACAAAAGTTCTTGTGGATGCCCCTTGCTCAGCACTCGGCGTTGTTGCAAATAAACCGGAAATCAAGCTTCAAAAATCTGAAGAAAACATAATCGAGCTTTCAAAAATCCAATTGGAAATCTTGGAAAATTCTGCTAAATACGTCGCGGAAAACGGAATTCTCATGTACTGCACATGCACAATAACGCGTGAAGAAAACGCCGAAGTTGTGAAAAAATTCCTATCTGCAAACGAAAACTACCAACTTGAAACAATCGACACAAGCCTACTTGAAGAATTTGAAGACACAGGCTTCGGAACGCAAATTTTCCCAAGCGATAGCTTTGACGGCTTCTTTATCGCAAAAATGAAAAGGATCAAATAATGCAAATCGACCTAAATAACCTTGAAATTTCACACATCGTGAAAGAAAAATATAAACGTGCCATCGTGAAAAAATGGCTGTATTTTGGCTATGAATTTGCTGATATGACATCACTTTCAAAAGATGCGCGAGAAAAACTCGCCTCAGAATTTGATTTCCCAATCAAAGTGGAAAAAGTTTTCACTTCAAAGGACGGCACGAAAAAATATCTGCTCAAAACATTCGATTCACTCATTGAATGTGTGGTGATGAACTATGAATATGGCTCAACAATCTGCATTTCAACGCAAGTGGGTTGCCGTATGGGTTGCGTTTTTTGCGCATCAGGCATGGACGGGCTGAAAAGAAACTTGACAGCAACAGAAATGTATATGCAAGTTGCCGTTATCAATCGCGAACTCGGTGGCGATTTTAAAGACAGAAAAATAACAAACATCGTCCTTATGGGCAGTGGCGAGCCGCTTGACAACTTCGACAACGTTGTTGAATTTTTGAATTTGGTGTCAAGTGAAGAAACATTGAATATTTCAAGACGAAACATCTCCCTTTCAACATGCGGACTAGTGCCAGAAATGAAAAAACTAGCAAATCTCAACCTTGGCGTGACCCTCACAATCTCACTTCACAATCCGATGCAAGAACAGCGTGAAAAAATCATGCCAATCGCAAGAAAATATAAAGTTGACGAAGTGATAACAGAGGCTCGCAACTATTTCAAAAAAACGGGCAGAAGAGTAATCTTTGAATACACCCTAATAAAAGGTGAAAACGACACAGAAGAGCATATTGCCGAGCTGAAAAAAATCATCAAAGGTTTCCCAGTTCACATCAACTGCATAATGCTCAATCCAGTGGACGGCAAAATGCAAAACACCCTCACAAGAAAGCAGTGCTACGCCTTTGTTGCAAAGCTTGAAGAAGCGGGACTTTCCGCATCACTTCGCCGTGAAATGGGCAGTGATATCGAGGGCGCTTGCGGACAGCTGAAAAGGAGATACGAAAATGACAATGCGTGAAGGAACACTCGTTAAGGGAGTTGGCGGAGCGTATGACGTCGCATCAAACGGCAAAATTTTCAAATGCACATCCCGCAAGAAAACAAAACAAAAAGGTGGCAATTTCATGATAGGCGATCATGTGGATTTCGACAGTGAAACACTGACAATCGAAAAAGTCCACACCCGCAAAAACTTTCTTATAAGACCGCCGATTGCAAATATCGATAACCTAGTTATCATCATTTCAACACTGCCGCAACCCGATTTCATGTTGATTGATAAAATGCTGATTCACGCACGAAACTACGGCATAAAACCATATATCGTGATAAACAAAATCGACCTTGGCATTGAAGATTTCAGAAAATCCGTGAAAGAAGATTATAAAAACGCGGTTGAAGAAATCTTTGAAATCACAACCTTTGAAAAAGAAACAACCAAGGTTCTCAACGGCGTTCTCGCCTCAGGAATAACATGCCTTGTTGGTCAATCAGCGGTTGGCAAAACGTCGCTTCTGAACATCATCAAGGTTGGCGGTCACAAGCGTGAAATGGAAGTTGGCGAACTTTCCAAAAACAAGCGTGGCAAGCACACAACCCGCCACAGCGAGATTTGGGACACCATTCAAGGTGGCTACGTCATCGACACCCCAGGCTTTTCTTTTTTAGATATCGATATCGACGAAGCGGAGCTCATGCATTATTATCCCGACTTTTTCAAGTATCAAAACGAATGCTACTACGGCAGTTGTATGCACATCAAAGAACCAAAATGCATGGTGAAACAAAAACTTGAAGAGGGTGAAATTTCAAAAAACAGATACGAAAGATACCTTAAAATATACGAAGAAATGAAAAAAAGGAGAGAAAACAAATATGGCTAAAATCGCACCATCAATGCTTTCAGCAGACTTTTCACGCGTTGGAAAGGACATCATGGGAATAACACTTGCGGGGGCGGATATGCTTCACATCGACATCATGGACGGCACTTTTGTCCCAAACATTTCTTTTGGCATGAAAATGGTTGCGGATATCAAAAGCTACACCCACATTCCTTTCGACGTTCACCTTATGATTGTGAATCCAAGAAAATATTTTGCGGAATTTGTTAAAGCGGGCGCGGATTATATCACATTTCATATCGAAGCAGAACCAAATGCCGAAATCGCTCTTGCTGAAATCAAATCGCTTGGCGTGAAATGCGGAATTGTTATCTCGCCAGACACACCAGTTGATGCAATAAAGGATGTTTTGCACCTTTGCGACATGGTGCTTGTGATGAGCGTTTATCCAGGGTTTGGTGGACAATCTTTCATTGAAAGCTCACTTGAAAAAGTGACACAGCTTTTCAAAATCAGAACTGAAAACAAATATAACTACCTCATCGAAATCGACGGCGGAATAAACAAAGAAACGGCAAAACTTGCAAGAATTGCGGGCGCCGACGTTCTCGTAGCGGGCAATTATGTGTTCGGAAGCGAAGATAAAGCGGCAGCTATTCAAAGCTTGAAAAAATAAATATGGAAAACGAAATTCAAAACAAAATTCAAAACAAAATTCAAAACAAAATTCAAAACAAAAAACCCAAAAAAATTGGCGGACTTTTTTTAAATGGCGAATTTGACAAAAGCGAAATAACGCAAAAGTTTGATTTGGTTGTCGCGTGCGACGGCGGATATAAAAACGCAATAGATGCGGGAATCACGCCAAATGTTCTCGTTGGGGATATGGACAGCCTTGTCAAAACACCCGACGGCGTGAAAATTTTCAAATACCCAAGCGAAAAAGATTTCACCGACGGCGAAGCGGGGCTTGAATACCTCGTTGAAAACGGCTGTGACGAAATTTTTATTTATTTCGGTCTTGGCAAAAGGTTGTCTCACACAATCTCTAATTTGCAAATGGCGTCAAAATATGCGGGGGAGGCTAACATCACCTTTTTTGGCATGCAAGAAAAAGTTATGCTGAAATCCGGCACATTCTCGCTTAATGAAAAAATCGGCTCAACAATTTCTATTGCACCAATTTCAGGGCAGGTGCATATAATCTCATCAAAAGGGCTAAAATATCCACTTGAAAGCCTAACGCTTCAAACAAATTCCGCGCGTGGCGTTTCAAACATCGCCGTTGGCAAAATCCAAGAAGTGACATTTCAAGAAGGAGTGCTTTTAGTATCCGTTTGGGAGGGGTGAAATGAAAATAATTTGTATCAGAATGCCAAGATTTCTTGCAAAATTCCTACAACTTTTCAGAAGAAAAAAAGCACTATAAAAGAAAAATAATAAAATAAAAAAACAAACAAAAACAAGCAGAAAACAAAAAAAGTTAAAAATAAAACCACACGAAATTTCGTGTGGTTTTATTATTAAAGTTTTATCATTCAAATAAAATTTATTTAAGGTCAAGCGCCAAATCACCAAACTCAATAATTCCTTTCTTTCTAAAAATTTCAGAGATAAGAAGGCAAATAACCGCCGGCAAAATAAACATCAAAAGTGCAATACCAATCCACATGCTTGTTGCGGAAATCGTGCCGGCACTGCCAGTCACAACGGAAAACACACCAACAAGACCGCAAGTACCCATGCCAGCCCCCGCATAATCGCAAGAAAGCGAGAAAAGCATCGTCGCAAGTGGGCCACAAATCGCGCTAGCAATAATCGGTGGAAGTGCGATCACAGGTTTTTTGAAAATGTTTGAAATTTGAAGCATAGAAGTGCCAAGCCCTTGTGCAATAAGCCCGCCAAACTTGTTTTCGCGGTAACTCATAACAGCGAATCCAATCATTTGACAAGCGCAACCAACAACAGCCGCACCGCCCGCAATTCCGCCAAGTTTAAGAGAAATGCAAATAGCAGCCGAAGAAATTGGAAGCGTCAACAAACAACCAATAACAACCGCAAGAACAACCCCCATAAGAAGTGGTTGAAGTGTTGTCGCAAGTTGAATTGCCTCGCCAAGCCAGTTCATTCCCGCAATAATGCCAGGACAAATCGTCCAAGTCACAATAAGTGCAGTAACCAAAGTCACAAACGGCACAACGATGATGTCAACCTTTGTCTTGCCCGCAACCAAAAATCCAATCTCGATTGCAATAACAGAAGCAACAAACGCCCCAACAGGTTCGCCAGAAGTGATTGTCACCGCCGATCCCGAAATAAGCGTGCCCGAAAGAAACGCGTTCGCTTGCGCCCCCATCATGCCGGCAACGATAGCAGAAAACAAAAGCAGTCTGTCCGCTTTTAAACTTCTCGCAACCCCCGCACCAATACCAGCACCCATAAGTGCTGAGGCGACAACCCCAAGGTCATATAAAGTTGAGCCAATCACGCCACCAATAAGCGTGCCCACTTGCTTTATAATAAGTCCGATAAGTAGTGTGCAAAAAAGCCCGAGTGCCATTCCTGAAAAGCCGTCAATAAACCAACGCTTTGCAAGAATCTTAATTTTAGCTGATATATTTTTCATAGTAACCTCCAAAGTTAACTTGGAATGATTATATATAAATTTTTTCCAAAAGTCAAAATAAAATGAGAAAAATTTAAAATTGTATTGCACTTTATTTTATATGGTGGTATTATGTAATAAATAAAGAAATAAATAAACAAATAAAGAAATAAATAAACAAATAAAGTAATAAATAAGTAAAAGAAGGTGGCATCATGACTTTAACTGAAACAACAAAAAAAGAAAACTTGCTTTTTGACGGGAAAATCTTGAAACTTTTCCGCGATGATATAACTTTGCCAAACGGCGAAGACGCAATAAGAGAATACGTCGCTCATTCGGGCGGTGTGACAATCTTGCCTATTGATGACGAAGGCAACGTCTATTTTGTCCGCCAATACAGATACGCCTATCGCGAGGAGATTTTGGAGCTTCCCGCAGGCAAAAAAGAACGTGGCGAAGACCCGCGCGAATGTGGAATTCGCGAACTTTCGGAAGAGATCGGGGCAGAAGCGGAAATATTTGAACCGCTTGCAATAATGTATCCGTCACCTGGCTACACAAACGAAGTGATTGCAATCTATCTTGCAAAAGGACTCACTTTTTCCGAAACCCACCCCGATGAAGACGAATTTTTAAACATTGAAAAATATCCGCTTGAAAAAGCACTTGAAATGGTGATGAGTGGCGAGATAAAAGATGGCAAATCAATCATTGGTCTACTCAAATACGCACTTGCGTGCAAATAAGTAAAAAAAGCAAAAAAAGTTCTAAATTTTCACTTTCTATAATAACATATATCAAATTGGAGGGTGAAATGAAAGATAAAACTAACAAAACTTATATTCTTGACATATCAATTTCAACAGTGCTTGGAATGATTTTCACAATACTTGGCATAGTGATTTTTTCCCTTGTGCTAAACTTTTTTGATATTCCGTCGGGGGTGATTTCCCCTGTTAATCAAGCGATAAAATTTCTCGGCGTGTTGCTTGGTGTTTTTATTGGTGTATCAAATAAAAAAGCGGGGCTTGTGAAAGGGCTTGTTTCGGGCGTGCTTTGCATTTTGCTACTGTTTTTGATGTTTTCAGGCATCGGTGGAAGCGTTGTTTTCACTAAATACACAGCCATCGACCTTGCGTGTGGTGGCGTTGTTGGAATGATAGCAGGGGTTTTTGCGGTAAATTTAAAAAAAGATAGAAAATCGTGAAAATCACTTGATATTTTGATAAATATGAGTTATAATACAAGGGATAAAAAATTCGGAGGAATTGTTATGAGCAGAATTAAAACAATCGTTTCTCGTCCACTTGAAAAGAAATCACACAACTGCGGCGAATGCAGATCAAGCTGTCAATCAGCTTGCAAAACAAGCTGTACTGTGGGAAATCAAGTTTGCGAAAGAAATCCAGTAAACGTGAAAGAAAACACAAGAAAAGAATTGAACTAAACAAATTCCGGACGGCAGATTTGCTGTCCTGTTTTTATGTTGTGGGAAAAAGTCCCACAATTTTATTTTGAGGGGGGCTAAGAGCCCAAAAACGGAGCAATAAAATGACACATTGCTATAAGCAAAACGATAAGTTCTATCTTTATGACACCGAAAGCGGAAGCTTTTTCGAGGTGGACGAGCTTATCTACAAAATTTCAAACAACATTTCACTTGACGGCGAGAACCAAGCCGATATCGCCGAGGCAAAAGCTGATCTTGAAAACCTAAAAAACGAGGGGCTTATCGAAGCACCTCAACAAATTCTTGAAAACCAAACTCGAACAGAAGTGAAAGCGCTTTGCCTTCACATCTGCCACGATTGCAACTTGAGATGTTCATATTGCTTTGCAGCTGACGGCACATATCGCCAAGAAATCTGTTATATGACAGATGAAGTTGCAAGAAACGCAATCGACTTTATCATTGAAAGAAGCGGAAAAATCAAGAATCTAGAAATCGACTTTTTCGGTGGTGAGCCACTGATGAACTTCGGGGTTGTGAAAAACGCCGTTGAATATGGAAAAGCCGAAGCAAAAAAAGCGGGCAAAGTTTTCAAATTCACAATGACAACAAACTGCATGCTACTTTCAGAAGAAAAAATCAAGTTTTTGAACGAAGAAATGGATAACGTTGTTCTTTCAATCGACGGAAGGGCGGAAGTTCACGATTTCATGAGAAAAACACCAAACGGCAAGGGCAGTTTTGATGTAGCAATGAAAAACGCAAAAGCGTTTGTTGCAGTGAGGGGCGAAAAGGACTATTATGTTCGTGGCACATTCACAAAAAACAACCTCGACTTTGCAAGCGACGTGAAGTTTTTGACCGAACAAGGTTTCAAGCAACTATCAGTTGAACCAGTGGTTCTGCCAGATGAAGACCCACTTTCACTCAAGCATTCCGACCTTGCTGAAATTTGCGCGGAATATGACAAACTTTCAGATATGTATGTTTTGAAAAGAAAGGAAAACGACACTTGGTTTAATTTCTTTCACTTCATGATCGACCTAAACCACGGGCCATGCATGGGCAAAAGAATTCGCGGGTGCGGTGCGGGTGCAGAATATCTCGCAGTCACTCCAAAAGGCGAAATCTATCCATGCCACCAATTTGCAGATAAACCAGAATTCCAAATTGGCAACGTGTTTGATAAAAAACTAAACGAAGATATAAGACAAATTTTTATAAATTCAACGCTAATCGTGAAAGAAGAATGCAAAACATGTTGGGCAAAATACCACTGCGGTGGCGGATGTGCGGCAAACAATCTGAATTTCAATGGCAATATCGACGTACCTTATAAAATGGCGTGCGATATGTTCAAAAAACGCCTTGAAATCAGCATGCATTGCTATAACGAAGAAAAGGGCGGAAATCAAGAATAAGAATCACGTTAAAATTCATTGCAAATATAAATTGAAAAAAATCAATATTGCATGAAAAACGATTGACACTAAAATTGATTTCATTATATAATTATAAGTAGCTATAAATGTGGAACATGTATTATTTTGCTTTGAAATGCAAAAAAAATAATGATAAACCACTATATATTAAAAAACAAAAGGACAAAAGGGAGGCAAAACTCAATATGAGCAAGAAAAAAGCCATAACTATATTGCTAGTGATCGTACTTATCGCGGTTCTTATGTGTGTTCTAACATTCACAAGTTTCAGCTTTGGCACGTACAACTACAATGCACCATTTTCAAACATTCCACTAGGTATCGAACTTTCGGGCGGTGTCTATGTTGTATTTGAAGCGACAATTCCAGAAATTGACGGCGAGCCGATGTATGAGGCAAGTGACCTTGACTATCACATCCAAAGCACAATGCAAATCTTGGAAGAAAGACTTTATGCCGCAGGCTACACTGAAGCAAGCGTTTCAACTTCATCAGGAAACAAAATCCGTGTTGAAGTAGCGGACGTAGGCACAGGTGAAGTTGCGTCACAAGACGTTTTTGACATCATCGGAACACCAGCGGTTCTTGAATTCATTGATCCAGACGGCACAGTTGTTGTGTCAGGACAAGCAGGGGACATCAAATCAGCTTATGCAGGATATGATTCTTCATCTCAAGAATACCTAGTTTCACTTGAATTCACAACAGCGGGAAGCACAAAATTTGCTGAAGCAACAGCGAATTGGATTGGCGACGTCATCTATATCTATCTTGACGACGAGCTTATCTCTTCTCCAACAGTTCAATCAGCAATCACTGGTGGAACAGCGCAAATCACAGGCGGTTTCACATATGACGAAGCAAATGCACTTGCAATCCAAATCCAAGGCGGTGCACTCACAGTTGATTTGACAACAGTTGAACAAGCGACAGTTTCAGCAACACTAGGACAAGACGCAATCCAATCAAGTATCATCGCAGGTGCTTTGGGACTATTGCTAATCTTCCTTTTCATCTTCGCAGTTTATGGCGGATTTGGTATCGTGACAAATATCTCGCTTTTCATCTACACAATCATCTTGGTGTTTGTTTTGGGTTCAATGCAACTAACACAACTTTCACTTGCGGGTATTGCGGGTATGATTTTGTCAATAGGTATGGCGGTCGATGCCAACGTTATCATCTTTGAAAGAATCAAAGATGAATATTCAATGGGCAAAAACATTCCAGATTCTGTGACAAACGGTTTCAAAAGATCAACAAGAGCAATTCTTGATGCCAACATCACAACAATCATCGCATCAGTGGTGCTTATTGTTTTGGGAACATCAACAATCAAAGCGTTTGCAGTAACGCTTCTAACTGGTATCATCATCTCATTGTTCACAAGCCTTGTAATCACAAGAATTCTTGCAAACTTGTTTGTTGCAATCAACAACACAAACAATAAATTCTATAAACTAACAAGGGGGAATGAATAATCATGAATAAATTGATTAAAAATTGGGATTGCCAAATCACAACTAAAAAGAAACTTTGGTACACAATATCTGCCTCTTTGATTATCGTTGGTATGCTTGTTGCAATCATCTTTGGTTTCAATATCGGTATCGACTTCTCTGGTGGTTCAGTTGTCACTGTGACAGCAGATAACCTCCTCACAAACGAAAACGTGGATTCATATCTCGACCTTGTTGTTTCAACTCTTGAATCAGAAGGAATTTCAGTTGAAGTTTCACAAACTATCGAACAAGATGGCAACATCGGTGTTCAAGTGAGATATCAAAATGTTATAAACGGCATTTCAATGACTGATGAAGAAATGTTTGCCGCTAACGACGAAATTGAAGCAACTCTTTACACAGTTGTTAAATCAGCACTAGCATCAGACACAACAGCAACAGCGACATCAATCGAATCAAAAACTGAAATCGCAATGTCAACAGTTGGTGCATCTGCAAGTTCAGAACTCATTTGGAATGCTATCATTTCAGTTCTCGCAGCAGCAGCGCTAATCCTTGTTTATGTTGCAATTCGTTTTGAATTGTGGTCTGGACTTTCAGCAGTTTCAGCACTTGCACATGACATCTTGATCATGATTGCATTTGTTGCAATTTTCCAAATCCAAATCAACTCTTCATTTGTCGCAGCGCTAATCACAATCGTTGGTTATTCAATCAACAACACGATTGTCCTCTTTGACAGACTTCGCGAAAACAAAGCGAAATACACAATGCGTGATGCAACTCCGTCAGAACTTGTGAACACTTCTATCAAAGACACTATGACAAGAAGTATCAACACAACAATCACAACACTTGTGACAATCACAATCCTTGCAATCATCGGCGTTTCAGCAATGAAAGAATTCGCAATTCCAATCATCATTGGTCTTCTTGCCGGTACTTATTCTTCAATCTTCATCGCACCAACACTTTGGGGTGTGTTCCAAGATGCAAAAATCAAAAGAGACAAACTTGCAGGCAAAAAATAATACGAAATTATATATAATTTTATAAAACACTGTAAAAAGCCTTCAATTTTGAAGGCTTTTTTGTTATAATGAAATATATAACATAAAAATAAAATGGTGAATTATGCAACTTCAAAAACGTATACAACTAAATAGCGACCAGCAGCAGCTTGCATGCGAATTTGCACGTGAATATAACGTTGCTCCAAAAGTGATGAATCTTATTGTTGCAAGGGGGATTGACACCAAAGAAAAACTCCGTGACTACCTTTTTGCTTCAGAAAATGATTTTTCTTCACCATTTGACCTTATCGGCATGAAAGAAGGCGTTGCAATGCTTTCTGAAGCCGTTGAAAACAATAAAAGAATTTTTATCGTCTGCGACTATGATTGCGACGGACTTTCAGGACTTGGTATCTTCATGCGATATTTTGCGGATAAAAAATGCGAAGTTTTTCCTTATATTCCCGAAAGAAACGAGGGGTATGGGCTCAATTTTGACAACATAAAACCCCACCTTGAAGCGTTCAAACCAGATCTTTTGATAACGTGTGACCTTGGAATAACAGCAGTTTCGGAAACTGAAAAAATAAAAGCTATGGGAATAAAAGTGCTGATAACAGATCACCACATTCCAAAAGAAACAATCCCAAACACCGTTGTGATAAACCCAAAATTGCAAAATGACGTTACAGAATTTTGCGGTGCGGGAGTGGTTTTCAAACTCATGCAAGGCATGGGCGAGGACTATAAAAAATATATCGAACTTGCCACCGTTGCAACAGTTGGCGACAGCGTGCCACTCACAAAAGAAAATCGTCTTATCGTGAAAGCGGGACTTGCAAAAATGAATTCAAATCCCGAATATCTTATCGACGAACTCAAAAATTCAGCGAAAATAACAAAGTTTGACTCGCAATCTATCGCATATTCAATCGTTCCAAGGCTGAATGCCGGCGGAAGAATGGGACATGCCCACCTCGTGAAAGACCTCGTTTCCAAAAAAGAGCACGAGTATTCAAAAATAAAAGACCTTTGCGAAAAGCTTGCAAGCCTTAACGAACAGCGCCAAGAAATTACGACCGAAAACTTCAAAATCGCACGCGATATCGCAATCAAAAACGCATCGCAAAAAGTTTTGGTGCTTTTCAGCCAAGAATTTTTCGTTGGTATCATGGGCATTGTTGCCTCAAAAATCACCGAAGAATTTGACCGTCCAGTTGTTATTTTAACCGAGGTGGACGGGCACATAAAAGGTTCTGCAAGAAGTGTTTATAACATTGATTTGCACGGAATTCTTTCAAAATGCGAGCATCTTTTTTCAGCGTTTGGCGGTCACAAAATGGCATGTGGATTGTCGCTAGAAAAGGAAAATCTGCAAGCATTTATAAACGAAATGGAAAAAGTTTCAAGCGAAATTCCAAACAGCGAGTTTGAAGAAACAAAACTTTTTGACGAGGAAATCACGCCGACAGAAGTATCAAAAGACTTCATCTATTCCGTTGAAGCGATGGAGCCATTTGGTGAATTTAATCCATCACCAATCTTTTTATTAAAAGGTGGCAGAATCAATTTCCGAGAGCTTGGCAAAACGGGTGAACACATCGTTGGCACGGCAGACGGCTTAAAAATCTTGGGCTTCAGAAGTGCCAAATATATGGAAAAACTCAACCAAGCAATGGAAAACAACTTGCTTGTGAACTTGCAAATGGATAGGTACATGGGGAATGAAAAACCGTCCTCAATTTTAAGGCACGTCCTTTCAAAAGACGAAATTTTCCACAGCGAAGATATCTATCTTTTCGACAAAGGCGATTTTGAAAGTGCCTCGCTTGAAAATGTCAGCCAAAATGCCGAAAAATCACCATTTTCAACGCTTGTGTTAGTTCCATCAAAAGTGACGCTTGAAAGTTTGCAACAATGGGAGCACCTCTCAAAATTTGCAACAGAAAAAAGCTATTTCAAGGAGCTTGTCGGCAAAAATACAATTCTTGTCAATCCGCAAAATGCAAGTGGATTCGAGCTTTATGAAAACATCTATTCGCTCTGTGGTATAATCCCAAAAGAATGTGGCAAAAACATCAAAAATCGCATAAAAACGATTGAAATGCCGTTGGTCACAAATGAAGAAGCAAAAAAAATCTCGCGTGAAGAGTTTTCGAAATACTATAAAATGCTAAAAATGCTAGAAGGTGAAAAATACGTCCGTCAAATCGACATCTATTTTGAACTAAAAGCAAAACTCGCAGGCGAAATTTCAAAACAAACGCTATTTTTCACAATAGACGTACTTCGCGAACTTGGAATTTTGGACATCAAAAAACAAACGCTAGTTTTCACAAACGTGAAATCACCACTCGAAAATTCAAAAATCTATAAAGAAAATCAAGAAAACATATAAAGAAAATCAAGAAAATCAAGAAAATATATTAAGAAAATCAAGAAAAGAATAAAGAACAGGGGAGAAAATATGGATAACTTACAGCAAGATAAAAACTATATAGAAATAGTGGAACGCATAAAAGAAGCTTTCTCTGCCCCAGAAGTTGTCGAAATGCTAGTTGGCGCAGTGGAGTTCGCTTTTTCTGCCCACGAAGGGCAAAAACGCAGTTCGGGCGAGGATTATATCATTCACCCAATCCAAGTTGCAATCATTCTTATGGATATCGGGCTTGATCCTGAAACAATCATCGCCGCCCTTATTCATGACGTCGTTGAGGACACTCAGTACACAAGCCAAGATATCGAACAAAAGTTCGGAAAAGAAGTTTGTGACCTCGTTATTGGCGTGACTAAGCTTGAAAAAATCGACTTCAAATCGCAAGAAGAGGAGCAAGCGGAAAACTTCAGAAAGATGTTCTTTGCAATGGCGAAAGACATTCGTGTTTTGATGATAAAACTCGCCGATAGACTCCACAACATGAGAACGCTTTCTTTCCTTCCAAAAGCACGTCAAGTGAAAATGGCGCAAGAAACCCTCGATATCTACACCCCTCTTGCTGGCAAACTTGGTATCTCGCAAATCAAATGCGAACTTGAAGACCTTTGCCTTCGCTATCTCGACACTGAAAAATATTACACGCTCGTTGAGCTTATCAACACGCGTCTTTATGAAAGAAAACGCCTCGTTGGGCTAGTTGTTGAGGAAATTTCCGAAGATTTGAAGTCTTCAGAAATCGAAGCAGAAGTTTTCGGACGTCCAAAACACCTTTATTCAATATATAAAAAAATGCGTGATAAACATCTCGCTTTCGAGCAAATATATGACATGATAGCGGTTCGCATAATCGTGAAAGATATCGACAACTGCTATGAAGTTCTTGGAAAAATCCACAAAAAATGGAAACCAATCCCAGGGCGTATCAAAGATTATATTGCAACTCCAAAGCCAAACCTTTATCAATCGCTCCACACAACGGTTGTGACAAACTACGGTCAGCCTTTCGAAATTCAAATCAGAACGTATGAAATGCACAAAACCGCAGAATACGGTATCGCCGCGCACTGGAAATATAAAGAAAAACGCGACGCAACAACAACCTTTGACGAAAGGCTTTCTTTCCTTCGTGAAATCATGGAATGGGAAGGCGATTTGAAGGACAGTGTGGACTTTCTCACATCATTCAAAGGCGACCTTTACACAGGCGAAGTTTTGGTGTTCACCCCAAAAGGCGACGTCAAATCCCTTGCGGAAGGCTCAACCCCAATCGACTTTGCCTATCACATCCACTCGGCAGTTGGCAACAAATGCACGGGCGCAATAGTAAACGGCAAAATCGTGCCTTTGTCATACCAGCTTCAAGTTGGCGACGTGGTCGAAATCATCACAAACAACGGTTCAAAAGGCCCGTCTTGGGACTGGTTAAAAATCGCCAAAACAAACGGTGCAAAGGGCAAAATCCGTCAATTCTTCAAAAAAGAAATGAAGGAAGAAAACATCAAACGCGGTAAATCAATGCTAGAAATCGAAGCAAAACGCCGTGGATTTTCGCTTTCTCAACTAACAGGTGAAAAACACCTTGCCGTTCTGTTTTCCAAACTCGCATTCACATCAATTGATGAAATGTATGCCTCTGTTGGATATGGCGCGGTGACTGTCAATCAAATTATCGTGAAACTTGTGGACAGCCTTCTTGCGGAAATAGAAAAGGAAAAACCAAAAGAATTCTTGAATGTCGCCTCAAAACCGTCAAATTCAAAAAACAATGTCCTCATTGCGGGAAACGCCGGCATGCAAGTCAGAATTTCAGGCTGTTGCTCGCCAGTTCCGGGGGATGCAATCGTTGGCTTTATCTCGCGCGGTCGTGGCGTAATCGTCCACAGATGCGACTGCCCAAATCTGAAAGGACTTGAAGAAGACCGCCTTATCGAAGCAAGTTGGGTTTCAACGCTTTCGCAAAGTTTCTCAGTCGCAATCCAAGTTGTGGCAGTGGATTCAAACAATATCCTTGCGGAAATTGTGAGCGCAATATCAAACATGCAAATCCCAATCAACTCGGTGAACGCCAGAATTGACAAAAACAAAAACGCAATCATGAACTTCACAATAACTCTGAAAAACATCGACGACCTTGCAAAACTTTTCACAAGACTAAACATGATGGAAAAGGTCATCAAAGTGTTCAGAAGCAATAATCAATAAAGGTGCAATATGAAAATAAAAACAATAATCGCAGGAATGCTTGAAAATAATATCTATGTCGCGTTTGACGAAACAAACGAGTGTTTCATCGTCGACCCAGGTGCGGGCGGGGGCGAAACAATCAATTTTATAAAACAAAACAACCTCACGCCAAAAGCGGTGCTACTCACGCACGGTCATCACGACCACATCGGTTGCGTGAACCAAATCGTGGCAGAATTCGACATTCCAGTTTACGTTGGAAAAGAGGATGGCGAACTTCTCATGAGCCCAAAATCAGGCACTCAGCCAGTTGAAAAATTCAAAAGTATCGACGAAAGTTTCACGCTGAAAGTTGGAAACATGGTTGTGAAAACAATCGCAAGCCCAGGTCACACAAAAGGCGGAATGTGCTTTTTGGTGAAAAACAGCATGTTCACGGGCGATTCAATTTTCAAAGGCACAATCGGCAGATGTGACCTTTATGGCGGAAACTATCACACACTGCTCAAATCAGTTGAAAAAGTGGCGGATATCGATTGCAGAATTTTCCCAGGACACGGGGATGCTTCAACAATGGAGCAAGAAAGAAACTTCAATCCATATTTCCCAGCAAACAGATAGAATATGAATTTCAAAACTAACCACGAAAAACTTAATAAAGAGCTCCAAGATATCATCAGAATTTTTGGCAGTGAATTTGAAGAAACGGAAATCACCCACACCTTTAAGGAAAGCGAAACAAAGCTTTATAACGAAATAAACTTTGCGGGGGAAATCCACAATTTCGAATACGATTTTACCAAAACAGACCGCCTTGAAGACATGCGAAACTTCAAACGCTCATCTAAAACAGCGTTATTTTCTGTGCTTTCAAGTAAATCAAATAAAGAAGTCGTGTGGGGTGCACTCACGGGGATTCGCCCTGTCAAACTTTATAAAAACTATATCGATAAGGGACTTGACGCAGCGGATGTTTTCAAAAATCAATATTTTGTGCACGATCACAAAATCCAGCTCGTGAAACAAATATTCGACATCCAAAAACCGCTGTATTCAAAAAACGATAACGATATCAATCTTTATGTGGGAATACCATTCTGCGCTTCACGTTGCTATTATTGCTCGTTCATTTCAGAAAACATCAACCGCGTTTCACCGCTTGTTGTGGATGGATATATCGACGCACTTTGCGAGGATATCAAATGGGCAAGAAAAACAATCAAGGACGGCGGTTATAACCTTCGAAGTGTCTATATCGGCGGTGGCACGCCAAGCTCAATTTCCGAAAAGCAAATGGCAAAAATGTTTGAAGCAATCGGCGAATTTAAAGGCGAGTATACCTTTGAAGGTGGCAGGGCTGATACGCTATCCGAAGAAAAAATCGCCCTTGCAAGAAAGTTTGCAAACCGCATAAGCGTGAACCCTCAAACCGCGAGCGACGAAACGCTTAAAAGAATTGGCAGAAGCCATACATATGCCGACTTTGTGAGAATATTCGAGATTGCCAAAAAGCACGATTTTCTTATCAATTCCGACCTTATCTGCGGACTTGAAGGGGAAAATTTTGCCGACTTTGAAAACACCCTTGAAAAAATCACCGCTCTTGATCCGCAAAACATCACAATCCACACGCTGTGTCTCAAATCGGGCAGTAAATACCACGAAAAAGACGTGCTAAAACACGGAAATGACGTCACAAAAATGGTGGAATATGGCTATAAAAAGCTTGCGGAAGCGGGGTATAATCCATATTATCTCTACCGCCAAAAATACACGCTAGACAACCTTGAAAACTGCGGATTTGCTAAAAAAGGCTTTGAAAGCATATATAATATCGACATCATGGAAGAAAACATGCCGATAATTTCATGCGGGGCTGGCAGTGTTTCCAAAACATATGCAAAGCCAGAAGATAGGCTTGAAAGAATACCCCTCCCAAAAGATGTGAAAACATATCTTGAAAAATCGGCGGGGATTGCAGAAAAAAGGCACAAACTGTTCCTTGAAAGCTAATTTCCCGCAAAAAAACACAAAAAACCACGCATTTTGCTAGACAAAACAACCGAAATGTGGTAATATATCCAAGGTACCAATTTCTCAGATGTTTGAAACTCCAACATTCACCTAAGATATTGGCAAATAAAAAAACAGGAGAAACTAACATGACTAAACAAGAAATCATCGAAACGTATGGCAGAACGCCTACAGACACTGGTTCACCAGAAGTTCAAGTTGCACTTCTAACATTCAGAATCAGAGAACTAACTGAACACCTTAAAATCCACAAAAAAGACCACCACTCAAGACGTGGACTTTTGAAAATGGTTGGTAAAAGAAGAAACCTTCTTAAATACCTTAAAGATAACGATATCGAAAAATACAGAGATACTATCGCCAAACTTGGTCTCAGAAAGTAATAATAAAAAATCAAACGATTGCACAATCTTGTGCAGTCGTTTTTTTATTTTCCGCGAGCAGTCATTTTTTATTTTATGCTTTTTGTGCAACATTGTTGAATTTTTTTAAAAACTATGCTAAACTTATAAATATGCAAAAAGGAGGGAAATCAAATGAAAGACCAAATAAAAGACCAATTGAAAGCACAAGTGAATATAAACGAAGTTGCGAGATATCTTGGCTATAAAAATGGAAATCTTTCGGCTGAAACCCTCGAAGATATAAAAAAATGCGAAAGCAATCTTGAAACTTTGGTGAACCTTCGCACCCACCACGTCATTTGCGACATCGAAAAAGGTGAAGAAATTTCTGTTTTGGGAACAATTTTGAAACTTTCTGGAAAATCCATCAAAAACCTTCTTTGCGACTCGGATAAATGCATTTTGATGATAGCAACAATCGGAAACGGGGCAGACCACTTGATATCAAAACTTCAAATAACCAACATGGCAGAAGCACTTATCACCGACTTTTGTGCAAGCAGTCTTGTTGAAAGTTTGGCGGATAACTTTGAAGCAAAATTGAAAAGCGAAATCTTGAAAGAGGGCGAATTTTTCACCGACAGATTTTCCCCAGGCTATGGCGACTTGCCAATCACCATTCAAAAAACATTTTGCGAAGTTCTCGACTCCCAACGCAAAGTTGGCGTTGCGGTGACAACATCAGGCATGATGATACCAAAAAAGACAATAACAGCCATTATCGGCATAGCAAATAAACCGCAAAAAATGAAAATCAAAGGCTGTGAATTCTGCGATTTCAAAAACAACTGCGAATTCAAAAAAGGAGGCAAACACTGTGAATAATCTTCTATCAAAAAACGATTTTGTAATCCTTGACGGAGCAATGGGCACAATGCTCCAACAAAACGGCTTGAAACTTGGCGAGCGCCCTGAAATTTTGAACATCACAAACGCTCCATTGTTAAAAGAAATCCACGAAAAATACCTTATTGCTGGCTCAAATATCATATATGCAAACACATTTTGTGCAAACAGTCACAAGCTTGACGGCACGGGCTATTCAGTCACCGATGTTGTCACTGCGGGCGTGAAAAACGCAAAAGAAGTCGCAAAAAAATATAACGCCCTTGTCGCACTCGACGTGGGTCCAATCGGTGAACTTTTGGAACCCTCTGGCACTCTCAAATTTGACGAGGCGTATGAAATTTATAAAGAAGTTCTAACAGCTGGCGAAAATGCGGGGGCGGATCTCGTTATTTTCGAAACCATGACGGATCTTTATGAAGTGAAAGCGGGCGTGCTTTCAGCAAAAGAAAACACAAACTTGCCAGTTTTTGTGACAATGACATTTGAAGAAAACGGCAGAACTTTCACCGGCGTTGGAATTGAAAACATGGCTGTTACTCTGCAAGGATTGGGCGTTGATGCAATGGGAATAAATTGCTCACTCGGACCTGTTGAAATCTTGCCACTTGCAAAAAACCTCGCAACCTTCACAAACTTGCCCCTCATCATAAAACCAAACGCGGGACTTCCAAACCCGGAAACGGGGGAATATAACCTTTCAGCTAGCGATTTTGGCACAGCCATGAGCGAATATGCAAAAATTGGCGTGACATTCTTTGGTGGCTGTTGTGGCACAACCCCTGAATATATCGTCGAAACCGTGAAAAACTTGCACGGCAAAACAAAAGGCGAAAGATCGTTCACCCCTCAAACAAAAGTGTGCTCGGGGTCAAAAGTTGTGACAGTCGACAGCGTGAAAATCATCGGCGAAAGGGTGAATCCAACGGGCAAGAAACGCTTCCAAGAAGCGATAAAAAACGGCGACATGCCATATATTTTGTCGCAAGCACTCTCGCAAACAGAAGTTGGCGCGGATATTCTCGACGTCAATGTTGGCGTGCCCGAAACAAACGAAGCCGCGACAATCAAAAATGTCGTCAAAGCCATACAAAGCGTGACAAATGTGCCACTTCAAATCGACTCTTCAAAACTCGATGCGATTGAAGCGGGGCTAAGATACTATAACGGCAAACCAATCTTGAACTCAACAAACGGCGAGACTGAAAAAATGAACCAAATCTTCCCGCTTGCTAAAAAATACGGCGCGTGTATCGTCTGTCTCACAATCGATGAAGACGGCATACCAAAAACCGCCGAAAAACGCGTTGAAATCGCAAAAAAAATATTAAAAACCGCACAAAAATTCGGCATTGCCAAAGAAGACATAATAATCGACTGTCTCGCCCTCACCATTTCCGCGCAACAACAAGACTGCAAAGAAACGTTGAAAGCAATGCGTATCATAAAAGAAGAACTAAACCTAAACATGACGCTAGGCGTTTCAAACATCTCGTTTGGACTTCCAAACAGAAACCTCGTCAACCGCACATTCCTAACGCTCGCAATGGGCGCGGGGCTAACGCTTCCAATAATCAATCCAAATTCAGCTGATATGACAGATGCAGTGAAAGCGTTTTCCGCACTTTCGGCTTTCGACGAAAACTGCGAAAATTTCATCGCATGTTTTGGCGGTGAAAATTCAAAAATCGCAACTTCAAAAACCCAAAAAACGCAAAAAACGCAAATCACACTTTCTGAAGCAGTGAAAAAAGGTCTAGAATTTGAAGCGAGCGAGCAAACAAAGCTAGAACTAAAAACAAAAAAACCAACGGAAATAATATCCGAAATTTTAATCCCAACCCTTGACATTGTCGGCAAAAAATATGAAAATGGCGAGTATTTTCTCCCACAACTAATAAAATCAGCAAACGCCTCTTGCAGTGCGTTCGAAGTTTTGAAAGCGGAAATCGCAAAAACATCGCAAGAAAGTATCTCAAAAGGCAAAATCATCCTTGCCACAGTGAAAGGCGACATCCACGATATCGGCAAAAACATCGTGAAAGTCATCCTTGAAAACTATGGCTATCAAGTCATCGACCTAGGTCGTGACGTGCCAGCCGAAACAATCGTTGAAACAGCAATAAAAGAAAACGTCAAACTCGTCGGACTTTCGGCGCTCATGACAACAACCGTTGAAAGCATGAAAGAAGCAATCACGCTTTTGAAAAATTCAAACCACGATTGCAAAATCATGGTGGGCGGAGCAGTCCTAACGGCAGAACACGCCAAAAAAATCAATGCAGACTATTATGCAAAAGATGCAAAACAATCAGTGGATATCGCAAAAGAGGTGCTATCGTGAGTATAAAAGAATATCTGAAAAACAATATCTTATTGCTTGACGGCGCAATGGGCACATATTTTTCCCAAGTGTCGGAAGATTCGCTTTATAAGTGCGAATATGCCAACCTAACAGCCCCAAACAGCGTGAAAGAAATCCACAAACGCTATCTTCTCGCGGGCGCAAAAGCGATAAAAACAAACACGTTTGCCCCATTTGAAAGCGGACAAAACGCAGTTTTCACATTCACGCAAATCATCAAAGCGGGCTATAAAATCGCCAGCGAAATCGCAAGTGATTTTGATGCATTCGTGCTTTGTGATATCGGTCCAATAAAAAAAGTTTCAAGCGAAGATGTCATTCCAACCTACAAAAAAATTATCGACACATTTCTTGAACTCGGCGGTGAAAACTTCCTTTTTGAAACGTTTCCTGAAATCGAAACAATCAACACCCTAGCCAGCTACATAAAAGAAAAAAACAAAAACGCATTTGTTATCGCATCTCTTGCAATCGATCCCGACGGATTTTCCGTCTTGGGTGGCTATGGTCAAGATATGCTTGCGCTAGCAAATGCCGAAATCGACTGCGTGGGCTTCAACTGTATCTGCGGACCGCACCACATGAACGCCCATATCAAAAACATCAAAAACGTCGAAAAACCAATCCTCGCAATGCCAAACGCGGGATATCCAACGGTTATCGGAAGCAGAGTAAGCTACGAAAAATCGCCATACTATTTCGCAAAACAAATCATAAAAACAGTTGAAAACGGCGCCCAAATAATAGGCGGCTGCTGTGGCACAACCCCAGAATTCATATATGAAATTTCATCAAGACTAACAGGAAAATCATTCGGAAAAACAAAAAACAACGAAAGCTCAAACCCAAAAACGCCCGTACAAATCAAAGAAAGCGAGTTTTATAAAAAGCTCATCTCGGGCGAAAAACCAATCGCTGTCGAACTCGACCCCCCAAAAAACGCAAGAACATCAAACTTCATGCAAAACGCGAAATTCCTGCTCGCAAGTGGGGCAGATATGCTCACAATCGCCGATTGCCCAGTCGCAAGAGCGCGAATGGATAGCTCACTTCTCGCATGCAAGCTGAAAAACGCCTTGAATGCCGAAGTCATGCCCCACCTCACATGTCGCGACCGCAACATCAACGCATCAAAAGCCCTTCTTTTGGGACTTTCGGCTGAAGAAATCAACAACGTACTGATCGTGACGGGCGACCCCGTTGCTAGTGCCGAAAGAAGCGAAGTGAAAATGGTCTATGAATTCAACTCGCGCATGATGCTTTCGCAAGTTTCAATGCTGAATAAAACCCTTTTCGACAGCCCATTCTATCTTTATGGTGCACTGAATATCAACGCAAAATCATTCCGCTCGCACATCGCAAGGGCAAAAGAAAAAGTCGCAAACGGCGCAATCGGATTTTTCACCCAACCAGCATTTTCCGATGCTGCTATTGAAAACCTCAAAATCGCCAAACGTGAACTCTCCGTTCCAATCGTCGGCGGAATCATGCCAATCGTAAGCTACAACAACGCATGCTTTATCACAAGCGAAGTCCCAGGCATCACAATCACAAATGACGTCATGGAAAAATATAAAGATAAATCCCGCGAAGAATCAAGCAAAATCGCCGTAGAAATCTCCTGCGAAATAGCACAAAAAATGCTCCCCCACATCGACGGCTTCTACCTCATCACCCCATTTTCAAGAGTAGATATAATTTCCGAAATAATGGCAAAAATCAAACAAATAAGATAAAACCATATAAAACAACAAAAATAGCCAAAAAAGACTGTATCAAAACGATACAGCCTTTTTTTTATAATAACAAGAGAACTCGTCATTCCCATTCAAAAAATTCATTTGGAGATACTTCAAAATTCTTACAAATGCTACGAATATTATCATACCCAGGCTTTTTTCTCCCAAGCAACCATTGGCTCACAGTCGTTTGGTTAACTTCCAATATTTCAGCGATTTTTTGTTGGCTCAATTTCTTCTCTATCATAATTTGTTCTAATAATTCAATGTAATTCATAATAAAATTATACAATTTTTTAGGTCAAAAGTCTTGACATAGGTCTTTTGACCTAGTATAATGTGATTAATATGCACTGTACGCATTGTGCATTTGTCAATAATAACATAAATTTATATGTTAAGGAGAGATTATGAAAAAAAGTCTAATAACAAACAAAGCGATAAGCATAATAGTGGTAGCAGCACTACTATTATCCCTATTTTCTGGCATTTCAATACCAACAAATCTACAAACAGTATTTGCGGAAACGGAGGTAAGTATCTCGATTGATAGCAACTCATTTGGTGTTGGTAGCGATTTTACTGAAATAACTAGTATGCAACTATCGGCAGATAATAGTGAATATTCTAGCACACTTTCTGTGGAAAGTGGAGCAACGACATATATAGAAATTACATATGCTGAAGGTATTGGTGAAAATGTTTACCCAGCATTTAATGGAATATATCCAGTATTTGAATCAAGAAGCGGTCAAACTGCAGTATATTCTTTTTCTAGTACTGCGGATGTGGTAATCGAATGCACAGGTATTGTGTATTGGGTGGTTGAAAACAGCGTATTGAAAATAAGTGGTCATGGTGATACTCCTGGATCAAATTCTCCGTGGAAGAGTGAGACTTTTGAATCGGACTTCGACACTGTTTATATAGGTAACGAGATTCTGAGTGTTGGATCAAGTGCATTTTATAATATGACAAATATAGAGTATCTTATATTTGAAGGAAATTCTTCTTTAGTGTCATTTGGGGGAGCATCCTTTCGAGGATGTACAAGCTTGCTTTCAGTTGAAATACCAAGCAGCGTGATGACATTAGGTAGTAAAGCATTTTATGGCGATACAAGCCTTAGCGTTGTGACTTTTGAAGAGGGCTCAAAAATTGAAGAATTGGGAGATTTAGCCAATAAGGAAGTGTTTTACAATACGGCTATTTCTGCTATTGTACTTCCAGACACAGTGAAGAGCATAGGAAATTCTTGTTTTTCGAATTGTTCGAATTTGACAGAAATAACAATGCCAGAAAATATGGATAGTATAATGGTTGGTGCATTTGTATACACTGGATTTAGCGGCGAAATAGTTATTTCTGCAAAAACAGTAGGAGATTCGGTATATAGTGGTACTTCAATTACAAAAGTTACATTAACTGAGAATGTGGAAAGTTTAGGTAACTATGTATTTAAAGATTGTACTAGTTTGGAGACAGTTGAATTTTTAAATCCAGATACAACAACTGGCTCAAGCTTGTTTTCGGGGTGCACTAGCTTATCAAAAGTGACTTTGCCATCAAATATTGTAAGTATTAGTTCAGGCATGTTTAGTGGTGCAGGAATTTTAAGCGTAATTTTCCCAAATAGCGTAGAAGAAATTGCTTCAGGTGTGTTTAGTCAATATAGTGCTATTGCCAATGTATTTTTGCCTGAATCAGTATCAACTGTAGAGGATAAAGCATTTCAGTGGGTAAATAATAATTGTATTGTCTATATAGAAAGTGATGACCTATTTGATATATTTGCAGCTAGGGATGGTACGGTATTGTATTCTACAGCTTTAATACTAGCAAACACAAATGGCGGAATTTTTACAACAGAATCAGTGTTTTATGAGGATAGGGACAACCCTACACTTTCCTCTCCAACCAAAGAAGGATACGCATTTGATAATTGGTACAGCAATGCAGATTTCACAGGTGATGTAGTGACAACAGCAACTTCGGCCAGGAGTTACTACGCAAGTTGGACATACGACGTGGAATTTATCACTAATTATGATGAAGAAATAAGCGATGCAACCTACACAGAAGGTGTTGCGGGCGTATTGCCAACTCTTGCACGAACAGGCTACACATTCGGTGGTTGGTACTCAACTTCAACGTTCGATGAAGATTCACTTGTTGACGAAACTGCAGATATGGACGATGTTGGTAACACAACACTATATGCAAAATGGGAAGCAAATGAATATACGTTTGCATATAACATAGATAACAATGCGTGGGAAATAACAGTGGCTGACGGCGATGTTGTTGAGGCGTATACATATGGCACAAATAAAGTGACTTTGCCAGTGCTAACAAAAACAGGCTACACATTCAGCGGCTGGTATACTGACAGTGCTTACGAAGGAGATACATATAAAACATTCGACTCTGACGACATTGATGGCGAAACTCCATTAGCAATAACATTCTACGCAAAGTGGACAGCCAACACATACACGATCACATTTGAAGAAAATGGCGGAACAATGCCAGAATATTATACGACGGAATACACATATGATGTGGACGGCGTAACTCTTCCAAGCCCAACAAAAACAGGTTATGTGTTTGCTGGTTGGTCAGTTGAAGATGACGGCAGTGTGGATTATACAGCAGATGTAGCTGTAAGCGATTTGAACCTATCATCACAAGCAAATGGCACAGCAACACTCTACGCAGTTTGGACAGCCAACAGATACACAGTCACATTCAACGCAAATGGCGGTGCTGAAAGTGATACAACTCAAGATTTCACATATGATGTTGCAGCTGGTTTGACTGCTAATACATTCACAAAATCTGAAAACAATTTCCTAGGTTGGTCAACAAATAGTGGTGATACAACTATTGAATATGGCAATGGTGCAACTGTTAAAAACTTGTCGGCAGGTGTCGATGGCAAGGTGACTTTATATGCAGTTTGGGGAACGAAAACAGCTTATACTCCAACATTTAGTGTACCAGATGCATACACATACGATGGCATCACATCTCGAGCATTCACTTTTGATGGCTCTGAAGACTACATAATCACTTATTCATCAGGAGGCGATTACACTTCAGATGCGCCAATGGCTGCAGGCAGTTATTCTGTTCTAATAACAAGGACTGGAGATGATACATACGCGACATATTCAACAACAGTGATTGACGGTATCGTTATCAATCAAGCTCCACTTGAAATCGCTGTCGACAGCTACACAATGCTTAAAGGTGACGAACTTCCAGCCTACACATATTCAATCACAGGTCTTGTTAGTAAAGAAACATTGGATGTCGCATTGTCTTGCCAAGCTGATGGAGCAACAAGTGGCACATATGACATCATTGCAACTTTCACAGCAACCGACAACTATGACGTTACATACACAAAAGGAACTCTTACTGTGATAGATGTTGAAGAAATAATCCTTGAAACTGAAGTGCAAGATGCAAGTGTAAGTCAAGATGATTTGAATGATTTGGCAATGACGCTCGGCGA
This sequence comes from Bacillota bacterium, assembly GCA_044426045.1. GTDB lineage: Bacteria > Bacillota > Clostridia > Christensenellales > CAMQZB01 > JAWXUU01. Next base: position 122,765 of record JAWXUX010000002.1, on the reverse strand, counting down.
AACAGTGACTTTCTCTATCGCAACAACTGATATTCAAACGCAAGAAACAGCGGTTTCTGCAATCATTGAAGAGTCAGGCTTGGAAGAAGGGTTTGAATTCTTTGATTTCTATATCAACAGCGCAAGCGGTATTTCAGTGACAGATACGCTTGCTCCAATCGCAATCACAATCCCATATGAAGTGCCAGAAAACAGCTATGTTGTTATCTATAGATACCATGATGGTGAAGTTCAACAATTCGTTGAATCAAACACAAATGCAGATGGAACTTTCGTTGTGAACAGCGGAGATAACACAATAACATTGTACGCGCAATACTATTCAGTCTATGCGATTGCTACTAATGAAATTGAAGAGTCTACAACAGTAGCAACATCATCATCATCTTCAAGCTCGTCTGCTTCACTAAATATTGATAGCTCGGCTCCGACGATGGTTCAAGATGGCGATGTGGTGACTGTTTATGATGCTAATTTGTCTTCAATCACTGTTGATGGCGTGGAATATTCATTCTCTGGAAACACGGTGGAAATCGACCTTTCTGACCTTGGCGACGGCGAATATGAAATCGTGGCTACGGATTATTACAGAAGAACAACAACGGGCACATTCAGCTATGAAACTGTGGCAGAAACTCCAACGGCAACTGAAACTCCAACGGCGACAGAAACGCCAACAGCAACTGTTGCTCCAACTGTGGATACAGACCCAACAACAAACGGTGGCTATGCGGTTTGGATTATTCTTGGCGTGCTAGTTCTTGGCGGAATTGTCGGATTTGTTATCTACAAAAAGAAGAAACAAAGCTAATAAAAAAGAAAACTAAAAAATCCCAAATCGCGGGGAAAAAAATTCTATACTAAAAAATAACGCAAGGCAACGGTGGTTTCCTTGCGTTCTTTTTGTGTCCAAACCCAAAACTCAACAAAAAACTTGCAAATAACAAAAAAATATCGCAAAAGGGCACTTTTTTGCTATGAAAAAAAAATTATTTTTGATAAAATAAATAATGGATAAATAAGTAAAGATAAAGGAGAACAATATGACAGATACTTTCAAAGAATTCAAAACCGTGATTGGCGGAAGAGAAGTAGTTATCGAAACAGGAAAATATTGTGGACAATCAAACGGCGCTTGCTGGGTGAGATGTGGTGATACAGTTGTTATGATCAACGTAGCAATGAGTGAAAAACCAAGAGAAGGAATGGACTTTTTCCCACTAAGTGTAGACTTCGAAGAAAAAATGTATTCAGTTGGTAAAATTCCAGGTGGATTTAAGAAAAGAGAGGCAAGACCTTCTGATAAAGCGATTTTGACATCACGTCTTATCGACAGACCAATTCGCCCACTTTTCCCAAAAGGCTTTTATAACGACGTTGTCGTGACAACAACAGTACTTTCAGTGGATAAAGAAGTTCCACCAGAAGTTTATGCAATGATCGGTTCATCAGTTGCACTTTCAATCTCTGATATTCCATGGGCTGGCCCAACTGGTTCAGTTATCGTTGGTATCGTTGATGGCGAATATGTGATCAACCCAACTCCAGCACAAAAAGAAGTAAGCTCTTTGAACCTTGCACTTGCAGGCACAAAAGATGCAATCATGATGGTTGAAGCGGGCGCATGCGAAATCACTGACGAAGAAATGGTTGGCGCGATCGAATTCGGTCACGGCGAAATCATCAAAATTTGTAACTTCATCAGCGAAATCCAAGCAGAAATCGGCAAACCTAAAAAAGACATTGCTTTTTATGTGGTTCCTGACGAAATCAAAACAGCAGTTCGCGCATACGCAAGCGAAAAACTTGACTATGTTTTGGAAGCTTTCGTTCGTTCTGAACGTCAAGCAAGAGAAGATGCACTTTATAAAGACGTTTTCGAACACTTCGCTGAAGAATTCGAAGGCAAGAAAAGAGAAATCGGCGACACTCTTTACGCACTCACAAAAGAAAAAGTTAGAAACAAAATTCTTAACGACGGCGTAAGACCTGACGGCAGAGGACTCACTGATATCAGAAAAATCTGGTGTGAAGTTGGCGTTCTTCCAAGAGTACACGGCACTGGCGTATTCACGCGTGGCGAAACTCAAGCGCTCACAACTTGCACACTTTCAACTCTTTCAGATTGTCAAAAACTTGAAGGTCTTGACGATGAAAACAGAGTGAGATACATGCACCACTATAACTTCCCAGCTTATTCAACTGGTGAAGCAAGACCTCCAAGAACTCCAGGCAGAAGAGAAATCGGCCACGGTGCTCTTGCAGAACGTGCACTTTTCCCAGTTCTTCCAACTGAAGAAGAATTCCCATACGCAATCAGAACTGTTTCTGAAATCATGTCATCAAACGGTTCAACATCACAAGCCAGCGTTTGTGGTTCAACTCTTGCTCTTATGGATGCAGGTGTTCCAATCAAACGTCCAGTTGCAGGCGTTGCAATGGGTCTTATTAAAGCGGACGATTCAGACAAAGTTGTAATCCTAACTGATATCCAAGGCCTTGAAGACTTCCTTGGCGACATGGACTTCAAAGTTGCGGGATCAGATAAAGGTATCACAGCAATCCAAATGGATATGAAATGCAAAGGTATTTCTTTTGACATCATCAGAACAGCAATCAAACAAGCACAAGCGGGCAGAAAAATCATTCTTGACCACATGCTTGCGGCTCTTCCAGCTCCAAGAACTGACCTTTCAACTCATGCACCAAAAATCATCAGCTTCCAAATTCACCCTGACAAAATCAGAGAAGTTATCGGCGCTGGCGGTAAAGTTATCAACAAAATCATCGAAGAAACTGGCGTTAAAATCGACATCAACGACGAAGGTAAAGTGTTCATCGCATCAGCAAACGGCGACGGCGCTGAAAAAGCAAAAGCAATCGTTATGTCTATCGCGAGAATTCCAGAAGTTGGCGATATCTTGCTAGGCAAAGTTGTAAGAACAATCAAAGTTGGCGCGTTTGTTGAAATCGCACCAGGAAAAGACGGCATGATTCACATCTCTAAACTTGCAAAAGAAAGAGTTGAAAACGTTGAAGACATCGTTAACATCGGCGACCTTGTTAAAGTTGAAATCATCAAAATCGGCGACAGAGGAATCGACCTTCGTCTTCTTGAAAAAATGAACTAATCTTTAATGGCATTTCTGAAAAGAAAACTATAAAGTAAAAACTATAAAATAAAAAACTTCGCATTTTTGCGAAGTTTTTTATTTTTGCCCACATATAAGCACGCCCGCAAAATATAATGTATAAAGAACATAAAAAGGGTGAAAAACATATGAAAGTGCAATTTCAAAGAAAAAATCAAGAGCGAACACGCAAAAACAGAATATTCATCAATATATTTTGCAACATCATGATAGTTTGCATGCTTGTCGCGGTTTTTTCCATATCCTTTTCAAGAGAAATCGAATCCGCCTTTTCGGGGCTCACTTCCGCAATATATCGCGGGAACGAAGAAAATAATAACATCTCCCTTATGATAAACGTCTATTGGGGGGAGGAATATATCCCCGAAATTTTGGAAGTTCTCGAAGAAAACAACGTGCAAGCGACTTTCTTTATCGGCGGTTCTTGGGCAGATAAAAACGTTGCAACCCTCAACATGATTGCCGATGCTGGGCATGAAATCGCAAACCACGGCTATTGGCACAAAGATGGCGACGATTTGTCTGAAGAAGGCAACTCAAAGGAAATCTCCAACGCCGAAAGCATGATTTTTGCCTTGACGGGAATAAAAACAACCCTTTTTGCGCCACCTTCAGGAGCCTACGACTCCGAAACGCTGAAAGCCGCCGAAGCGCTAGGCTACCAAACAATCATGTGGTCAAAAGACACAATCGACTGGCGCGACCAAGATGCAAGCCTCATATATAAAAGGGCAACCACCAACCAACAAAACGGCGATTTGATACTCATGCACCCCACAAAAGCAACCCTAGAAGCGCTTGATGATATAATAAAAACAACAAAAGCCAACGGCTTTAATCTAGTGAGCGTGTCGGAAAATATCGCACAAGTAAGTGAATAGAGGATAGGGAATAGATAATAGTGAATAGTGAATAGAGAATAGTGAATAGTGATGGTAATGCACTCGCTTTGCTCGTGCTTTCCATTATTTTATATTTATAACTAGAGTCAATCACTTCAAATGGTAAGAAACTAATATGGTAAAAAGTTTTAAATATAGTGTGCACGAGCAAAGCGAGTGCCTACCTCCACTATTCACTATTCACTATTCACTATTCACTATTCACTATTATCTATTCACTTATAAAAATCCCCTTGCAAATTCCCCTCAAATATGCTAAAATATATTCAGTAAAAAAAATGGAGATAAAATGATAAAAGTAAAAGAATTCCCAAGCGGACTTAAGCTAGTTATGAATAGACTCGACGGATTTTTGTCCGTTGCAACAGGCATGTGGGTTGGCACGGGCAGTGCGTTTGAAAGCAAAAGCGAAAACGGCATTTCCCACTTTATCGAGCACATGATGTTCAAGGGCACAACAAACATGTCAGCCTTTGAAATTTCCGACAAAGTGGATAGCGTTGGCGGTCAACTGAACGCATTCACATCGCGCGAAACAACGTGCTACTACACATGGACAACAAAAGAACACGTGAAAATGTCGTGCGAACTTCTTTCCGATATGCTGTTCAACTCGCTTTTTGAAAGCGCAGAACTTGAAAAAGAGCAAGGCGTGGTTTTGGAAGAAATTTCAATGTCAAACGACAACCCAGAAGACGTGTGTTTTGACAGATTGTTTGAAACAGTCTATGGAAATGCAGGGGTGGGACAAACTATCCTTGGAACAAGCGAAAACGTGCAATCTTTTGATAAAAACGCAATAAAAGCATATATGGCAAAGCATTATTCGCCAAATAATATCGTTCTTTCAGTTGTTGGAAACATCGATTTTGACGAAGTTGAAAAATTCGCCCGTGAAAGTTTTGAAACGAATTTCAAAAATGCGGAACGTGTCAGCCAAAGCTATCAAGCGCCAACATTTTCGCAAGGCTTTGTTTCAAACACAAAAGATATCGAGCAGTGCCATTTGACTCTTGCAATGCCGTCAATTCGCTTCAACCACGAAAAAAGCTATGAATTTTCAATGATAAACAACATCCTTGGCGGTGGAATGACATCTCGTCTTTTCCAAAAAATTCGCGAAGAATTGGGGCTTTGCTACACAATATATTCATATAATTCACTAAACCAAAACAGCGGAACGCACCTTATCTACACAGGCATTAATCCAAAAAATATCGATTTGTGTCTTGAAAATGTGTTCAAAGTTCTCGTTGAGCTCAAGAAAAACGCAATCACGAAAGAAGAATTCAACCGCGCGAAAGAGCAAATGAAAGGCAACATGATTTTGTCTCAAGAAAGCTGTCAAAATCAAATGATGCTAGCTGGCAAATATATGGCAATGAGCGGTGAAGTGTTCAACATGCAAGAGCGTGTCGACCGCATTTCAAAAATCACCCTTGATGGCGTTGTTGATATAATCCAAAACCAAATGTTCGACTTTGAAAAAATCTCGGCATCCGTTGTTTCAAAAGAAGCTATCGACATTGAAAAACTCGTGAAATCAAAACTCAACTAATAAAAAAGCAAATTCGCTAAAAAGCAAATTTGCATAAATATTCAACAAAGGAGAAACCAAAATGATTGATATTGAAAAAATTATCGCCGATGAAAACAGCGACAAACTCGACGTTATCTATAACCTTCAAAAAGCATTCGACACAAAACTTGTGGACGACAGAAACCTTCACCACATCACAAAAGAGGAATGGGTGCAAAAGGAAATCCTTGCCATGCTTTCTGAACTTGCCGAACTTCTTGATGAAGTTAATTTCAAATGGTGGAAAAACAAAAAGGAAATCAATGATGATAACATCAAAGAAGAACTTATCGATATCCTGCATTTCTTTGTTTCAACTTGCATCAAAATGGGTATGACAAGCGAAGAAATCTACAAAATCTATATCCGCAAAAACCGCGAAAACTTCGCCCGTCAAAACGGACAAAGTGCGAAAAAAGGATATGAACTTTCTGAAAATAAATAATATTTCAGCATCATAAAGCATAAATATTCACTAATTTTGTATAAAAAAACACAAAAATAACCTTTAAAATATCGCGTAACAACTCCCACGCTAAAGCAATATAAACAGTGCTGTCGGCGGGGAGTTTTTTCGCGGTAAAATATATCGTGAAAATGCCGTAATAAAGTTATAAATATGCAAAAACCACTTGCACAATCGCGATAATTATAGTATAATAAAAATATTAAAATGGAGATAAGTATATGAACGGGAATGAACAAAAACAAAACAGATCAAGTGCCTTCGATGCCGTTTTAATGGTCGCGTTGGTATTTTCTCTGTTCACACTATTGTGTTTAATAACAAGATCAACATTGCTTGGCGAACTCGGTGAAGTCTACGCCAATTTTGTGCTGGGCTCGCTCGGCTTTGTTTCGTATGCAGTGATGCCAATCATCGCGTGCTATTCAATATTCCAACTGTTCTCAAAAAAATCAGTTAATTCAGTGATAGTTCTTGGGTGTGTTGTGCTTTATGTGCTTGGGGCAACGCTCATTTTCCACATTTTGACTTCATCAGCAAGTGATGTTTTCGCAGGAACAATGACATACGCCGACTATATCGACGAAAGCTATTTTTTGCAAGCTGATGGACTTTATAACGCAACAGCGGGCGGAGCAGTTGCTTCTGCAATTTTGTATTATATTTTGAAAAATGTTGGCATTGTTGGTGCGAATATTTTCAGCATGTTGATAATCGCACTCGCAACGTTTGGCGTTTGGATATTGGTGAGAAAAATGATGCCTAAAAAAGCAAAAGCACCAAAAATCAAAAAAGCTAAGAAAGTAAAAACTAAGAAAGTAAAAGAAAAAGACGTGCAATCTGAAGAAGAAAGCGAAGAATATATCGAATATTCAAATGCGAGAGAACCAGAATTTTTTGAAGAGCAAGAGGCTCCACAAAAACGAGTTAACGCCCTTGGAATGGAAGTTATCAATCCAACGGTTGGCAGGGAATATCCCGACGAAATGCCTAAGCGTGACTACAACGCGAGAATCGTGAAAGAGGAAAAGCCTTCAAAACTTCACGTTGTTAATATCGAAGATGCAGCCACGCCTGCAAAAAGAAAGAAAAAACCTACCACAGCGCAAGACATCTTGTTCAATGGCAGTCACACATCTGATCACACAGTTGCCGATCACAATCGCGTTCGCAACCTTGGCGAAATGAACGATGTTGAATTGGAACCACAAAGATTTGAAGCTGCAATCCCAACAACGCAAAGCAGTAAATTTGCCGAACTTTTTGGAAATCAAAACACAAAACCAGTTCAAACTTCAAACAATGCAAATGCTGCTAGCAACACGAATTTCTTCACGAAAGATTATCAAATCACCCAATCAAGCGAGTTTGGTATCATCGATAACACAATCGCTCCTGAACAGCGCAAAGAAGAAATCTCAAAACCATTCAACGACGATGAAGAAATCAACAAAAAGATGTATTCAAAAGAAATGCCAGTGAATCCTCCAAAAATTTGGACAATGGCAGATCTCGAAGCGGAAAAACCAAAAGTAAGCGAAGAAACAGTCGGCGAAATTGAAGAAGAAACAGTTCCAGCAATACTTTCCGAAGAAGACCAAGCGTTGGAAGAAGCACGCTTGCACCGTGAAAAAATGGATAGGCTCAAATCAGAAATGTTGTCGCCAGCCGACGAAAAAGACATTGAAAACTTGCGACAAATCTATCCAAACACAAACAGCGTGGATTATAAAAGAGTTCAAAACCCAAGAATAATCACATCGCTAAGTCAGCTTGAATCGCAAAATGAAGAAAGCAAGACACCTTCACAAACCAATTTTTCCGACCTTAACAGAAAAGATTTCATCTATGATGTGAAAACCGATGAATTCATCGATAAAGAAAGCGATGCCCAAATCGAAAGATTGCAAGAAGAGCAAATCAAAAAATCACAAACACCAAGCTCTTCATTTGGCATGATTTCAGATATCGGCGACGAAGAAAACGAGGAAGCTCCCTTAAAAACAACACCAGTGGAAAATGAAAACAGCTATAAATCGCCAATCGGCTTTTCAAAAATTGAACAAGAAATGCCAAAACCTGACGAGATTTATAAGCGTCAAAACATCGCAAATCCAATGCCAATTTCAAATGTTGACGGCACGAGAGGCGAGCAACTTCCAATATATTCTGAAGAAAAAGTGACATTCAATCATCCGTATATCTACCCACCAATCGACCTTTTGGAAGATTTCGAACAAATGGGTGAAGTTGATATGGAAGACGTGAAACGAAATGCAGTGCTTCTTGAACAAGTGCTTGAAAACTTCAATATCCCTGCAAAAGTAATGGATATGGTCGTTGGACCAACAGTCACAAAATACGAACTTGAAATGCCACAAGGCATACAAGTAAAACGCGTGGAAGGCTATTCAAAAGATATTTCAATGTGTCTTGAATCTCCAAGCGAAGTAATAATCGAAGCGCCAATCCCTGGCAAAAACAGAGTTGGTATCGAAGTTCCAAACAAAATCAAGCAAGTTGTATCGCTAAAAGAAGTGATAAAAAGCACGGAATTCACCCTTGCAAAATCAAAAACAGTGTTCGCGCTTGGAAAAGACGTAACCGGCAAAAACATCCTTTGCGACATCAAGGATATGCCACACCTTTTGATTGCGGGTGCAACAGGTATGGGTAAATCAGTTTGTTTGAACACCCTTATCATGAGTTTGATATATCATTCTGACCCGTCCGACCTTCGCATGCTTCTTATCGACCCTAAAAAAGTGGAATTCATTTCATATAAAGAAGTGCCACACCTTCTCATAAACGAAATCATCTCAGATAACGACAAGGCGATTTTGGCACTTGGTTGGGCAATCGACGAAATGGAAAAACGCTACACAATGTTCGAAAGCGTGAAACAAAAAGACATGGACTCATATAACGCCCACATCGCAACTCGCGGTGGCAAAAAACTCGCAAGAATAGTTATCGTTGTCGACGAAGTTGCCGACCTTATGAGTATCAACAAAAAAGAAATCGAAGGCAAAATCCAACGCCTAACTCAAAAAGCGCGTGCCGCTGGCATCCACTTGGTGCTCGCAACGCAAAGACCGTCAGTCGACGTTATCACAGGCGTTATCAAAACAAACTTGCCGTCAAGAATTGCATTCAAACTTTCAAATGGTATCGACAGCAAAACAGTTATCGACGAAGGCGGTGCTGAAAGACTTCTTGGCAGAGGAGATATGTTCTATCGCCCTGCGAGCTGGCCGGCAAAAGTCCGCGTTCAAGGTTGCTTTGTTTCAACGCCAGAAGTTGATAAAGTTATCGACTTTGTGACAGAGCACAACACTTGCGACCCTGATGATATTTGCTACAATGCAATTTTCAACGCAAACAAAAAAACAACAGATTTTCAAAACGGTGGTGGCGACGATTATGAAGTTGATGAATACTTCAAAGACGCAGTTCGTCACGCTATTCAAACAAATAATATCACCATAACAGCAATTCAACGCAGATTTGGTCTTGGCTTCCCAAGAGCGGGCAAAATCTTCGATGCAATGGTTCAAAGGGGATATGTTGCCGACAGCATGACTGGAAAAACAAGAGAAATCTTGCTTGATCCAAACGGCTTTGAGCAAGAGTTTGGCGAGCCGTTCTAACCCGACTAAATTGGAGAAATAAATAATACATGAAAATAGGAATAGTATCGCTTGGTTGCGATAAAAACAGAGTAGATAGCGAAATAATGATATCTAACCTTGCAAAATGTGGGCACGAGCTCACAAATATTGAATCTGAAGCAGACGTGCTGATTGTCAACACGTGTGCCTTCATCGGATCTGCTCGTGAAGAATCGATTGAAACCCTTTTCGAGCTTGCCAAATATAAAAATGAAGGCAACTGCAAAAAACTTATTGCAACGGGCTGTCTGCCGCAAAAATACGTGAAAGATATCTTTGACGAATTTGTGGAAGTGGACGGTTTCCTCGGTTGTAAGGACTATGACTCAATAGGCGACGTTGTGGACGAGCTCTTTGCAGATGGCGAAAGAATAAACGCCGTTGGAAGGGAAATCAAAACAGAAACAGCCGAAAAAATCGAAAAAATCCAAGAAATCACACCAAAAGATAGAATTTTAACAACGCCATTTCATTATGGCTACTTGAAAATCGCTGAAGGTTGCGACAACAAATGCACATATTGCACAATCCCAAGCATACGTGGAAAATACATTTCTGAGCCAATGGAAAAATTGGTGGCAGAAGCGAAAAATCTCGCGGATAACGATTTGCAAGAACTCATCTTGGTTGCACAAGACGTCACAAGCTACGGCGTGGATTTATATGGAGAATACAAAATCGTATCCCTTATAAAAGAGCTTTCAAAAATCGAAGGCATCAAATGGATAAGACTTCTTTATTGCTATCCTGAACGCCTAACAGACGAACTGATTGAGGAAATCAAAACAAATGATAAAGTGGTGAAATATCTCGATATCCCGCTTCAACACGCATCGACAAACGTGCTCAAAAGAATGGGACGAAAAGGCACATTCGAGCAGTATATCACGCTGTTTTCTAAACTTAAAAAGGAAATCCCAACACTCGCACTAAGAACAACATTCATGGTTGGTTTTCCAGGAGAAACGGAGGAAGATTTTGAAGATTTGCAAAAATTCCTTGAAACTATCGACATTTTGAACTGCGGAGTTTTCAAATATTCACTTGAAGAAGACACACCGTCAGCAAAACTCAAAAATCATTTGCCAGAAGAATTGAAAGAAGAAAGATACAATATCATCCTTGACTATCTTGAAGAAAAATCATCACTTCTTGCAAGCGGATTTGTCGGCAAAACGCTAGATGTTATCAGCGACGGCATTGATTATGACAAGGAAATGTTTGTTGGCAGAGGCTATCTTCAATCGCCTGATATCGACAGTCAAATTTTCTTCACAAGCGACGAAACAGTGCAAACAGGCGGAATTTATAAAGTTAAAATCACATCATCAAAAGATAACGACCTATTTGGTGAAGTGGTAGAATAAATAATAAAAAAACAAGGGGAAATTATGGAAGAAACTAAAAAAGTGACAGAAGAAATTTCTGAAGCCGAAACAGCAGCCCAAACTCAAACAGAAGCAGAAGTAGCGGTAGAAGTGGCAGCGGCAGCGGAAACAGAAACAACTGAAGTTAATGCAGAAATTGAACTTTCTGAAAAGATTGAACTTGCGGAAAAACATCATGCAAAATCAAATGCTCACAAAAAAATGAACTTGCCAAACAAGCTATCTCTTTTGAGAATAGCGCTAGTCCCAATCATGGTTATTTTGTTTTATATACAAACACCATTCGCGCTCCACGCGGCAGTGGTAGTGTTTATTATCGCATCATTCACAGATTTTCTCGATGGTCACATTGCAAGAAAGCACAACTTGGTGACAGATTTCGGCAAATTTATCGACCCGATTGCGGATAAACTTCTCGTTGTGACAGCACTTGTGTTAATAACAATTTCTGATATCGTGCTAATCCCATATGTTGCGGGACTATCTCTTATCATCGTGATTGCAAGAGAATTTGCAATCAGTGGTCTTCGCCTTGTTGCCGCAAACAATGGCACAGTGATTGCCGCAGATAAACTTGGAAAACTCAAAACAGTAACGCAAATAATCGCAATTGTGGCACTTCTTTCAAGCTATGCATTCTATGTGACATATGTATTTATGTACTACAACGCAAGCGTAGCAGCAAGTTCACTCACATTGTCTTATTCTATCGCGCTATATCTTGGATATATCGGCACATTTGTTTATATCGCGTCAACAATCATCTGCGTTATTTCTGGTATTTCATACCTTGTGAAAAACAAAGAAGCATTCACGGGCTCAATGTAAGACAACTTTAAGAGCCATCAAAGAGCTATCAAACATATAAAAAGAGGGATAAAAATGGAAAAGAAAACAACACAAACGGGCAGAGAAAAAGATCTTGCAAAAGCACTAACTGATATCGAAAAACAATTTGGCAAAGGTGCAATCATGAAACTTGGCGACGATGTTCAAACAGATATCGAAGTCTTGAAAACTGGCAGTATCGCAATCGACTATGCACTCGGAATTGGCGGTATCCCAAAAGGCAGAATAATCGAAATCTACGGCCCTGAATCTTCGGGTAAAACAACAGTAACGCTCCACATGATTGCCGAAACGCAAAAAGCGGGTGGCACTTGTGCCTTTATCGATGCCGAACATGCACTTGACCCAAGCTATGCAAAAAGACTAGGCGTGGATATCGACGAACTTTATGTTTCGCAACCAGACACAGGGGAACAAGGACTTGAAATCTGCGACGCACTCGTTCGAAGTGGTGCCATTGACCTCGTTGTTGTCGATTCAGTTGCAGCGCTAACTCCACAAGCGGAAATTGATGGCGACATGGGTGACACTCACGTTGGTCTTCAAGCAAGACTTATGAGCCAAGCGTTAAGAAAACTCACAGGTGGCGTTTCAAAAACAAAAACAACAGTTATTTTTATCAACCAACTTCGCGAAAAAGTTGGCGTGATGTTCGGAAGTCCAGAAGTGACAACGGGCGGTAAAGCACTCAAATTTTACGCCTCTGTCAGAATGGACATAAGAAAAGGTGAAGCAATCAAAGATGGCACTGAAGTTTGCGGAAACAAAACTAAAGCAAAAATCGTTAAAAACAAAGTTGCCCCACCATTCAAAATTGCGGAATTTGACATCATCTTTGGTCAAGGAATTTCAAATGAATCATCAATTCTTGACATGGCAAGCAGTATGGGAATTATGGAAAAAAGCGGTGCTTGGTATTCTTATAACGGCGACAAGGTTGGTCAAGGACGCGAAAACGCTCGCCAATTCCTAGTTGCAAATCCACAACTACGCGAGGAAATCGAAGTGAAAGTAAGAAAAGAACTTTTCCCAAATGACTAAACAAAAAGAGTAAACATAAGTAAAGGACACTAAATTTCTTTATTTATAATAAAAAATTGCATAAATATGAAAAAAAACAGCAAAAAAGCCAAGGAATTTTAAAAAGACTTGACATTTTGCTGTTTTTTGTTTAAAATATATATACGAGTTAAAATGCATTCAAATGCACTGATATAATATATGATACAAATCAATATAATATAACGTCATGGTTTTTGTTTTAACCTAAATCGTAAATTGAAAACTTAATAAATTTGGAGGAACAGAAAATGATTAACACACAAACTGTTCTAGCGGGATCTGTTGGCTTGCCAGCAGTAATGATTATCGCAGTCGTTGTACTAGCGATCGGGGTTGTACTTGGATATGGAGCGTATAAAATCCTAGCGACAAGAAAAATTGGCGAAGCAAAATTGCAAGCGCAAAAAATTCTTGACGACGCATCACTAGACGCAAAATCATTAAAGAAAGAAGCTATTTTGGAAGCTAAAGAGGAAAGTTTGAAACAAAAGAACGAACTTGACAAAGAATTCAGAAAGAAGAATGGCGAAATTCAAAAACTAGAACAAAGAAATTTGCAAAAAGAAGACCAGCTATCTAAAAAAGAAGATAACTTGGATCAAAAGCTAAACAATGTGGAACAAGAAAGAAAAGTTCTTGCATCAAAACAAGCGGAAGTTGGAAGACTACAAGAAAAAGTTAACCACGCGCATGAAAAAATGCTTGAAGAACTTGAAACAATTTCTCGACTCACTCAAGAAGAAGCAAGAACGCTACTCATTCAAGAAATTGAAAGCGACGCTAAAAAAGATGCAGCCGTTATGGTAAGGGAAATCGAAAAGACTGCAAAAGATGAAGCGGTGAAAAAAGCCAAAAATATCGTGGCTCTTTCAATTCAAAAAGTTGCGACAGAACATGCTTCTGAAATCACAGTTTCAGTCGTGCCACTACCAAATGATGACTTGAAGGGTAGGCTCATTGGTCGTGAAGGCAGAAACATTCGTGCACTTGAAAACGCAACGGGAATTGACCTTATCATCGACGACACACCAGAAGTAGTTATCTTGTCTGGATTTGACCCAGTCAGAAGAGAAATCGCAAGACTTTCAGTTGAAAGATTAATCTCTGACGGACGTATTCACCCATCACGCATCGAAGAAACAGTTGCAAAAGTGAAAAAGGAAATCGAACAAGAAATCAAAGAAGCGGGCGAAGCAGCAATGTTCGAAGTTGGAATATTCGGCTTGCACCCAGAAATTTTGAGACTACTTGGTAAGCTTAAATACAGAACAAGTTACGGTCAAAATGTCCTCAAACACTCTATCGAAGTTGCCCACCTTGCAGGTTGCATGGCAAGCGAACTTGATGTTGATGTGACTCTCGCAAAACGAGCAGGCTTGCTTCATGATATCGGTAAAGCGGTGGATTACGAAGTTGAGGGAACTCACATTCAAATCGGTACCGACCTTGCCAAGAAATACAAAGAAAACAAGGCTGTTGTCAACGCAATTGAAGCCCACCACGGCGATGTTGAACCACAAACAATCGAAGCGATTTTGGTTCAAGCAGCGGATGGCATTTCAGGCGCAAGACCAGGTGCAAGACGTGAAACTCTTGAAAACTACGTGAAAAGACTTCAAAAACTTGAAGCTATCGCGGATGAATTCAAAGGTGTTGATAAATCATTTGCAATATCTGCAGGAAGGGAAGTCCGCGTTATCGTTAAACCGGATGCCGTTTCAGATCAAGAAACAATCTTCATGGCAAAAGACATCGCAAAGAAAATCGAAAGCGAACTTGACTATCCAGGTCAAATCAAAGTCAACGTTATAAGAGAACTAAGAACAGTTGAATTTGCAAAATAATCAAAAAACAAACAAAATAAAAAGCTATATCGCATGATATAGCTTTTTTTATGTCTAAATTCAATTTTATGTCTAAATTCAATTTTATGTCTAAATTCAATTTTATTTCACAATTTTATTTCACAATTCAAATTTGTATTTTCTAATACATAAACACGCCGTCTTTATCAACATAAGCAACGGCAATCTTGTGATCAGCAGGTTTATTTTCGGAAATCACGAACGCATTTTCGCAAAGTTCGCACGCCCTTGCAAGACCTTTTTCCTCGTGATAAATCGTGAGAAGCACGTCGCCTTTTTTCACGCATGACCCAATTTCGCAGTTCATGATAACGCCGACAGAATTGATGATTTCGTCTTCTTTTTTCTCTCTTCCACCGCCAAGTGCAACAATGGAAATACCAATGCTAGCCGTGTTGATTTCAGTTATATAACCATCGGCTTTCGCGAGAATTTCAACAGTTTTTCCAACTTCAAACATAGATGGATTTTTCAAATATTCAACGTTTCCGCCAAGTGCTGCAACCATCTCGTAAAATTTATCCAAAGCCTTGCCACTAGCAATAACCTCGTCAATCAAAGTTTTTGCCACAGCTTCATTTTCCGCCTTGCCAGATAAAATAAGAAGCTTTGAACAAACGAGAGTAATTTCGCTGTAAAGCCTAGATTTGCCACCAGAAAGAACCTCCAAAATTCCCAAAATCTCCAATGTGTTGCCACAGTGATTTGAAAGTGGTTGATCCATCGAAGTTATAAGCGCGCCCATTTTTCTGCCCGCATCCTCGCCAATATCAACCATAAGTTTTGCAAGAGTGACAGCCTCGTCTGGCGTTTTCATGAAAGCGCCCGAGCCATATTTCACATCAAGAAGAATAACGTCAGAACCCGAAGCAATCTTTTTGCTCATGATTGAAGACGCGATAAGTGGCATGCAATCAACCGTCGCAGTCACATCGCGAAGACGATACAAAAGTTTATCGGCGGGCACAATTTCGCTTGTTTGACCAATGATAGCGCATCCAACGCGATTAACAATTTCAATAAAATCCTCTTCAGAAACGGAAATATCAACCCCTGGAATACTTTCAAGTTTGTCAAGCGTGCCACCTGAAAAACCAAGTCCGCGACCGCTCATTTTTGCAACTTTAAGCCCAAGTGCGCCAAGAATTGGTGCAAGTGCAAGTGACGTTGAATCGCCAACCCCACCAGTGGAATGTTTGTCAACCTTCAACTGCTTGATTGAAGATAAATCGATAACGTCGCCAGAATATGTCATGGCGCGAGTCAAATCAAAAGTCTCACGGCGGTTCATTTTTTCAAACCAAATTGCCATAAGAAGTGCCGATGCTTGATAATCGGGAATATCACCAGCAGTGTATCCCGAAACAAAATATTGTATCTCTTCTGTTGTAAGTTCCTGTCCATTTTTCTTTTTTTCAATGATTTCATACATATTCATGATGAGTTCTCCTTTTCCTTGCGAGAACTATAATTATATCACAATAATAAAAAAAATCAACCCCCAAAGGCAAAATATCGTAAAAAACCCTTAAAGAAAGCGGTTTTTTTAAAGTTTTTTTTAATATATCTTGACAAAAATAAAAGGAGAATGTATACTATAAACATTAAGTGGAGGTGTCAGATGAACACATTTGAAAAAGTAAGGGAAATGTTGTCCGCACAACTAAAAATTGAAGAAGCTCAAATCACAATGGAAACTGATTTCGTGCAAGACTTGCAAGCAGATTCAATCGACGTATTCGAAATGTTGGTAGCAATGGAAGAGGAATTTGATGTGACTTTGCCAGACGACGAAGTTCAAAATATCAAAAAAGTTTGTGACCTTGTTAAATTCTTGGAAAATAACTAAATCAATTAAAAATTAAAAATTAAAAATTAGAAATTAAAAATTAAAAATTAGAAATTAAAAATTAAAAATTGCGGAAGGCGAACGGTATTGGTTCGCCTTCTTGTTTTTTATAATAATAGTGTTACAATTTATAAATTTAAATAATTTCAATTCTACCAGCTTTTCTTGGTGGGGCGGGAGATTGTTTTTCGAAATAACCAAAAGTCATTGCGGAAACCAAAATTCCTTTATCGGGTGCGAATTCCTTTCTTATCGCGTCGCCACTGAAACAAGGTGCCGCAATCCAACAGCTTCCAATGCCTTTGTCGTGAGCCACAAGCGCCATATTTTGAAGTGCCGCCGCAACGCTTTGAACCGACACCATTTCATCATTGTCGCCCGCATCTCGCACAAACGCGAGCACGCAAACATCGCAACCGCCAAGGGTAGTGATGAAATTCATTGTCGCAGAAACAACTTTTGGATGATTGGGAAAATTTCCCTCCAAATAGCTCTCAAAATCCGCCATTCCAACTTCCATTGTGCTTTTCAACCTCTCAATCGACTCTTGCGATTTGCAAACCACAAAATGCCAATTTTGGCGGTTAGTGCCAGATGGCGCCCAAGTTCCCATCTCCAAAATTTCCGCCATATCCACGTCGGAAATTTTCTTATCAATGTATCTTCTGACGCTACGTCTTTCAAGAATTGCTTTTTTAAGTTCCATAATATCTCTCCTAATTTTTAATATTGCTTTTTCCGCTAATTTCAGAAATTTCCACCTTCCAAATCGCAGTGTGAGAAAGGCTTTCCTCAATAGCTTTGTCAAATCCCGCCATATTCGAAATGGCAAACCTCTCGCAAAGAAGTCGAAGTGCAAAAATCTTCTCATCTTTATCTAAAACCTCAACCGCACGCCCAAAAGCAACAGCGGATTTATATTCAGTGGTGAATTTTTCAGGCACAAGCCTAGCCTCGGAAACAAAAGAAAGACAAACGTCGCCACAATTTTTTAAGCAGTCAATCTTTTTCCCCGCCACGGCAGAATGAAAGTATAAAGTTTTGCCATCTCGCACAGTGTTGATTGCAACAGCATAAGGAAATCCCGCCGTGTCAACTACACTCAAAACAGCAAATTCGCAACTATCGCAAACTTCAAAGGCAAACTTTTCACTCATTTCCCTATCTTTTCTTCTCATAATATCTCCAAAATGTGTTTTCAATATTATAACACAAAAAAATAAAATAACAATAAAAAACCAAAAGAAAAAAGCATAAATAAAAATGTTCTCAATTCAGTACAGCTATGCAAAAACACATTCAAATATTTGTAAAAATTATCGAAATATGTTAAAATAATAACCAATTGGGAACAATTATTGAAAAAGTTATAAAAAATTAATAAAACGGAGGGCAAAAAATGAAAATTGCAATCATCGGCGCAGGAGCAATGGGCTGTCTTTATGGCGGATATCTCAGTCAAAATCACGAAGTTATTATGCTTGATGCCTATCAGCCACAAGTTGATGCCATAAGAAAAAATGGAATCACAATCAATGTTAAAGGCGAGGTTAAAAACTATAAAAACATAAAAGCTGAAATTTCGGGTGAGTATCAAGGCAAAGTTGATGTTGTTATCATATTTGTGAAAACCAACTATTCTGAAATGGCGCTTGAAGCGAACAAATCGCTGTTTGGTGAAAACACAATCGTGATGACACTTCAAAACGGTGCAGGTCACGACAGAAAAATTGCGAAATATGTCGATAAAAAGAACATCATCATCGGCACTACAAAAAACAATGCCGTAAACCTTGGGAATGCCACAACCGACCACAAAGGCATTGGCGGCACAACAATAGGAAGCAATTCAAAAGAGTGCGACAAAATCGACGAAATCGCAGAAATCATGCGTGAAGTAGGCTTTGAAGTTGAAGTATCAGATGATGTGCAACGCGTTATTTGGAGCAAACTTTTTGTGAACCTTTCAATCAACACATTCACCGCGCTTATCGAAACGCCAATTGGATATATGTTGCAAAACAAAAACGCATGGGACTTTGCAAAACGCCTAGTTTATGAAGCAGTCGAAGTTGCAGAAGCCGACGGCACATATTTCGACCGTCGTGAAGCGCTTGAAATGGTTCGCAAAGTCTGCGAGGATGCGGGCGCTGGCTATTCATCAATGTATCAAGATCGCAAAAACCGCGTGAAAATGGAAATTGATGCAATCAACGGTGCAATTGTCGAGCAAGCAAAAATCTACGGCGTCCCAACACCATATAACACCCTTATCGTGAACCTTATTCACGCAGTTGAAGGTGCATATCAATTCTATGACTAAAGGGCATTTCTAAACGCAAAAACTTTGAAATTTCAATAAAGTATATCGCAAATTTATCATTTGACGAACTTTAAAATAATAAAACCTTGACCTTTCAGAATGTTTGTGGTAACATAATAAAAAAGGGGGCAATCATGGAATTTAATCGTGAACTTGGAAATGGCATAAAAATAAGCAAACTCGGCTACGGCTCGTGGGCGATGGGGAATGCATGGACGGCAGAAGAAGATGCATTTGCAACTTTGAATGAATATCTCACAAACGGAGGAAACTTCGTTGATACCGCGCAAGGATATAAAATCAGTGAAGAAAGAATTGGTAAATATCTGAAAATCCACGGCGGAAAAGATAAAGTTGTTATCTCAAGCAAAACTCCAAACGGCGGAAAAATGGAAACGGTGAAAGATATCGAACTTGCCGTTGACGACAGTTTGAAAAAGCTTGGCAGGGATTATATCGACCTATATTTTTTCCACTCGCCACCAGATGATGACGAAACAATCGCTGCCGCACTTGACGAAATGGAAAGGTTAGTGAAAAAAGGCAAAATCCTAACAATTGGCGCATCAATCAAAGGTCCAAACGTGAGCCAATCAACCGTTGATTTGTGCAAAAAATATATCGACACAGGCAAAGTGCATGCAATTCAGCTGATATATTCACTACTTCGTCAAAAAAATGCCGATATCTTTGAATATGCAAAAGCAAATAACGTTGCACTAGTTGGCAGAACAAGCCTTGAAAGTGGCTTTTTGACAGGTAAAAATGAAAGAGATTTCCGCTTCCCAGCTGAAGACTACCGTGCAAAATGGAACCACAAATATGAAGAAATTTTCGACACAGTCGCAGCCGCTCAATCAAAATATGCGGGTGGAAGTGCAGAAGAATTCAAACGCATAGCTCTCCAATTTGCAATGGCACCTGACGAAATCACAACAACAATCGTCGGCGCAAGAAATCGCGAACAAATGCGTGGAATAATCGAAATCAGCAAATGCGAGCAACTTTCAGCTGACCTACTTGCAAAGTTGAAAGCGGATTTCAAAGCATCGCAAGATGTCTGTAACCCAGATTTTTAAAATATCACTAAAAAACAAAACAAAAACAAAACAAACAAAAAAGATTGGCTAGCCAGTCTTTTTTTTATGCTAAAACACCGAAACTTTTATACTAAAGTACAAAAAATATAAATTTCAAGGATAATTCTTGACAAAAAAGTCAAAAATGTATATAATAACTCACGGAAAGACTTCATATATGTCTGCATAATAGGCGGACGTTTCTACAAACTGCTTACAGTTTACTATGGCGTACCCATTCGGGGGCGTGGCATAAACTGTGGGCGTTTTTCAATTTTTGGAGGTATTTGTTATGAAAAAGGATGTAATCATTATTGGCGCAGGTCCAGCGGGGATTTTCACGGCACTCGAGCTTGTGAAAAGTGGCAGTGACAAAAGTATTGTCATTGTTGAAAAAGGCGTGAGCATAGAAAATCGTGCATGCCCAAAAAGTAAAACTAAAAAATGCGTTAACTGCAAGCCAAACTGCCACATCACAACGGGATTTTCTGGTGCGGGTGCATTTTCTGACGGAAAACTGTCGCTAAGCTATGAAGTGGGCGGTGATTTGCCCGACCTTATCGGCAGTGAATTTGCCCAAGAGATGATAAATTATACCGACAAAATCTATCTTGAATTCGGCGCGGACACTAAAATTGAAGGTGTGAACGTCACTGAAGAACTAAAAGAAATCCGCCGAAAAGCAATCGGTGCAAGCCTCAAGCTTGTCGATTGTCCGATTCGCCATTTGGGCACGGAAAAGGCGCAAGAAATATATTTTGCAATCGAACAGTACCTTCTTGCAAACGGCGTGGAAATTTTGTTTTCAACCGAATGCAAAAACATCACAATCGAAAACGAAGTTTGCACGGGTGGCATTTTTCAAAATAAAAAAGACGGTGAGTTCACTATCCAAGGCGAAAAAATCATCATCGCAACAGGCAGACGTGGCGCCGATTGGCTTGAAAACGTGTGTAAACAGCACGATATCGCCCACGCCCCAGGAACAGTTGATATCGGCGTGAGAGTGGAAGTGCGAAACGAAATCATGGAAAGGGTCAACGACGTTTTGTATGAATCAAAACTCATTGGCTATCCAAAACCATTCAAAAACAAAGTCCGCACATTCTGCCAAAACCCAGGCGGATTTGTCAGCCAAGAAAACTATGATAACGATCTTGCGGTTGTGAATGGTCATTCATATAAAGATTTGAAATCAAACAACACAAACCTTGCAATTTTGTGTTCACACAACTTCACCGAACCTTTCAATCAACCGATTGAATACGCAAAAAAAGTTGGCGAGCTCACAAACATGCTTGGTGCGGGTCAACTTCTCGTGCAACGTTTTGGCGACATCATCGACGGCAAGCGCACGTGGCAAGATGAGCTTTCACGCTCAAACATCGTGCCAACCCTTCCAGATGCAGTTGCAGGGGATATCACCTCAGCAATGCCGTATCGCGCAATGACAAACATAATAAACTTCATCCACGCAGTAGATAAAGTTGTGCCGGGGTTCGCTTCTGACGAAACATTGCTTTATTCACCAGAGCTCAAATTTTATTCTAACAAAGTGAAAATGGATGATAAATTCAACACAAACGTGAAAAACCTTCATTGCCTTGGCGATTCAAGCGGTTGGACACGCGGGCTCATGATGGCATCAGTTATGGGCGTTTTGATGGCAAGAAACATATAAAATCAACCACTAATTTCAGCTAAATTTTCTGAAAGTATTGAAATTCCCACTTTTGTGTGGTATAATCATCCTAATAAATCAAAAAGGAGATTAAACATGCAAAACAGAAACATGGGACATGGCGGCGGCGGTCACGGCGGCGGTCACGGCGGACATGGCGGACATGGTGGTCGCGGTGGCGGAAACAGACATCATCACCCAAGAAGAAGAATGGGTTGTTGTGTTTATGTGTTGGGGCTAGCACTCGTGATAAGCGTTGCAATCACCCTCGCAATCGTGATAATTTAAAAGTGCCATTGTAATAAAAACAAGCAATTTTTGCTAAAACCCCCGTAAACATATGCTTTTCGGGGTTTTTAATGTTATAATACAATAATGAAAATAAAAAATGTCAAGAGCAGTTTCGGTTGCTCTTGACATTTTGATTTTAACATTAATTTTATTCAGCCTAATTCAACTTATTTTGCCATAGTATAAATTTTGGCAATATCGTCTTTTCCAAGTTTTTTCATAGCTCCGAATGTGCGAGTTTCAAAGTGGGTTGCACTTCTTGCCATAAAGTCGATTTCTTCGTCGGAAACTTCTTTTCCTCCCAAAAGCTGAGAAATTGAAATTGGTGCGCCAATTCCCGCAAAATATTCTTCCATTGCAACAATTCCCGCAAGACCAGTTTCGTTTTCAGTTGCAAGCGGAGCAACACCCATAACATTCACCGCAAATTTTGCAAGTCTGTGTGGGTTTGAATCAAGAACGTATCTCGCCCAACTTCCCCAAACTGAAGAAAGTCCAGCACCGTGAGCAACGTCAAAAAGACCGCTAAGCTCATGTTCAATATTGTGTGTTGACCAATCGCCCCCACCACTTCCGCAACCAGTGAGGTTGTTGTGTGAAAGGGTAGCCGACCACATGATGCTTTCCCTTGCTGCAGCATTTGCAGGGTCTTCCATCAAAATAAGACCATTTCTCATAACTGATTTCAAAAGCCCTTCGGAAATGCTGTCAGTGATATCGAAATCTTCACAGCCGTGGAAATATCTTTCAAGGGTGTGCATGATAATATCAACTATGCCGTTAACAGTTTCGCTTTTTGGCAAAGTGTGAGTGAGAAGTGGGTCAAGAATAGAAAATTTGGAAGCAATCAAATCACTGCCATAATCGCGCTTGAGCATGCCTTCATCTTTTGTGATAACAGAGCCAGTGGACATCTCGCTTCCCGCTGCCGGAATTGTCAAAACGCAACCGATTGGAAGTGCCGCAGTTGCAACCGCTTTCTTTTCGAAAATATCCCAAACGTCACCGTCATATTTCGCACCAAGAGCCATTGCTTTTGTAGAGTCAATAACAGAACCTCCGCCAACAGCAAGGATAAAATCAATCCCTTCTTTTTTGCAAATATCAACACCGTCTTGAACTTTTGAAAGTCTAGGATTTGGAACAACGCCACCAAGGAAAGCGTATTCAATCCCGCAAGCGTCCATTGAATCAGTGATTTTTTTCATAAGTCCCGTTTTGATAACCCTTTCAGAGCCATAATGAATCAAAACCTTTGTTGCTCCAAAACTTTCAAGCTGAGCCCCAGTTTGCTCTTCGGCATTGTTTTCAAAAACAATCTTAGTAGGTCTCAAGAATACGAAATTACTCATTATATTTTTTTCCTCCATATAAAAACATATTTATTATAGTGTACAACGAGAAACTCAAATTGTCAATACGAAAAGCAAATTAAACACAAAAATATAACATCAAAGTGCCTATTGCCATAAGGAGGGTCAACATTTTTAAAACCACGAATATATCCTATTGCAAAATAACGCTTATTGTGATATAATAAAAGAAAATTTCGGAGGATAGCATATGCCTAATTTTGATGAATATAAAAAACTTGGCGAACCAAATAAACATGAAAAAAGTGTCATTTGGGAAACTGCTATTGGACTTCAAGAAGTTGACGGCTTAAAAACAAGCGAATATTTGATAGCAACTGCCAAAGCGAATATTGAAGACGATATAACATTTGAAGAAGTCAAATCTAGAATAAACAATTATTATAAAGCAAGTAAAGAAAGAAAAGCGGATGAAGAAAGCACTGAAGAAGCCGACAAAGTTTCATCAAGAATAGCCGAAATTTTAAGTGAAAAAACCTTCAGTTTCAACATCTCGGAATATATAACAATCCACAAAAGATTGTTTGAAGAATTCGACTTTGGCGGTAAAATCCGCGACTATGATATAAGCAAGGACGAATGGGTTCTTGATGGTGAATCGGTGTTTTATGCAAGTTGGCAAAACATTAAAGCTACACTTGAATATGATTTTAATTGCGAACGTGATTTTTCCTATCGCAATCTTTCAAAAATTGAAAAATCAGCCCACATCGCAGATTTTGTATCGCGAATTTGGCAAGTCCACCCATTTGGCGAAGGCAACACAAGGGCGATGGCGGTCTTTGCAATAAAATATCTTCGCACGCTTGGCTTTAATATCGAAAACAATATGTTTGCAGAGCATTCGTGGTATTTTCGAAATGCGCTAGTCAGGGCAAATTTCAATAACCACACAAAGGATATCTATAAAAATACTGAATTTTTAGAAAATTTCTTTGAAAATTTATTGCTAAACGCAAATCATCCCCTAAAAAACAGAGCAATGCACGTATCGCAAGATAAAGATTAGGATTGAATAATATGATAACAATTATAAGACCACTAGAAGAAAAAGATTGTGCTGAAATACTGAATATCTATGCCCACTACATAAAAACCACGTCCTACACATTTGAAATCGATGTACCAACGCTTGAAGAATTCAAAACGCGAATAATGTCGATTGCAAAGGATTTTCCGTTTTTTGTCTACGAGCAAGATGGCAAGGTTCTTGGCTATTGCTATGCATCTGCGCACAATCAAAGGCAAGCCTATCGTTTCAGTGTGAATGTGTCAATTTATGTCGATAACGCCCAAATGACCAAAGGCATCGGCACAAAACTATATGATAAACTGCTTGCAAGCCTGAAAGATAAAGGATACTACAACGCGTTTTCATGCATAACAATCCCAAACGCCCCAAGCATATCAATGCACGAAAAATACGATTTCCAAGAAGTGGGCAGATTTAAAAACGCGGGCTACAAATTTAATGAGTGGCACGACATCCTCTGGATGCAAAAAGAGTTAAAACCCGCAGATTAGTAAAAAAAATAGCGATATGGAATATAAATATTGAAAAACCTATTGACAAACGTGAAAAAGTGTGGTATTTATATTAAAGGTGGAATTTTTCTAGAAATTTTGCGAAAAATCAAGCCTTTTTTGGGAATTGAGATTTGCGTTAAGACTTTTTAGAAGTGTCCTCGAAGGTGGAAGTATGGATTTTGATACAATTGATTTTATAAGAACATATAAGGGCACGAGGGGATTTGTTGAAAATTCACCATATTTCGACGTGTTTTTAAGTGATTTGGATAATGTTGATTTGCAAAAAAACATCAAGTTTTGCAACGATTATTTGCAAATTCCGCCAACAGAAGCGTATGTGAAATATCGCAGAGATGTGTTTTGTTGCGAAATGGAAAAATTTGAAAAGCAAGGCATCGGCGCATGTTTTGGCTACCTTTTTCAATACGGCGAATATTGCTCGCAATACGGCGCAAAATCCGCCACAAGCAAATGGGTTGGCGACAGTGTGACTGGCATAAAAAACGCCAGCTACTTCAGAAAAAAATAAGAGGAAAGTGTTATGGCTGAAAAAACATCGTGTCGTTTTTTTGAAAATCTTGAGTGCAGAAGTGCTGAAAAACGCAAGGAAGATTGCGGTGGGTATCTATATAATTGTCCCGATTTGAATTGCAAAACACCAGATATCTATCAGTCCGCAATAAAAAAAGTACTTCAATATGATTTTAATCAAATCGAATTATTGCCTAGAAGTTGCTATAAGTATTATAAAGGTCATGAAAAACAGTATTATGAAAATCGTGAAAAAGAGAGTAGCAAAGGAAAAAGAGCTAGGATAACAGAACCGTATCTTTGCAGATGTCAATACTATCAAGCCGTGCTTGGTTGCGATAAAGCATGTAATGAAAAATGGCACAGCAAAGAATATGGCATAATAGACTATCAACTGCCAACCGCACATAATCATAAGGCAGCTAACGTTGATTTGGTTTTAAAAAGAAAATGTTCAAATGACAGTTTTCTTATTGAATACAAACCGGAAAAATCAGGGGAAAAACTTCTCAGAATGATTGCAGAAATCGTGTCATATTCTATCCCAATAAAAAAGGGAGACAGATATTTGAAATTTTTGAAGTCTGAATTTGATATAACTGCCAGCATGGAAAATATCCACCTCGGCATCATGTTCCACGAAGACAGTCCGCAACATGAAGAATATAAAGAGGGCGACAAAGGGATTATTCAATTGTTTGAAAAATATAACATCAACATATTTATGATAACGAAAAACAACGAAATAACATTGCTAAAAGCATTTTAAATAAGCAAGGTTCACGCCTTGCTTATAAAATCAAATAGAGATATAGATATATCAATATTGAAATACCAAGGAGGATAATATGCAAACATCAAAAACCCCAAAAAATTATATTCTAATCACCCCAGAGCCTTTTGAAATTGAAAAATGCGACCTTTTTTCAAAACCGCAAACAACCAAACAAAACCCAGCACTTGAAGGTAAAGAAATCGTCTGCGTTTCAGTGGATGTCGAGGGGCGTGACCCCACTTGCGACTACATCACGGAATTTGGGGCAGTGAAGATGAAAGGCTCAACCATAACGGAGGTTTTCTCAACAAATTGGAAGCACGACGGCACAACCACGCAAACGCACAAAGAATATAGCGACGAGATGAACGGACTTTTTATGTCGGAAATGTTCAATGATTTCTATAAATTTTGTGGTAACGCGATAATTTGCGGTCACAACTTGAAAGGTTTTGACATGAAGTTTATAAAACGCGAGGGTGAAACGCTTGGCTACACATTTGATAACAAGCTGACTGACACCTTGGAGCTTGCAAGAGAAGTTAAGCTTTCAGCGCTAGATTATAAAATATCAACACTGTGCGAAAAACTCAATATTTCATACGAAAAAATCAAAGAAGAGTGGCAATATGCACTCGCAACTGCGTTGCTACTCATCAACATATATAAGTAAACCAGAAAGGAGAAACAAAATGAAAATAGGAATTTTTTGGCAACTAGAAGAAGGAATTTTTGCAAAAACCTGTGAAGCATGTGATGGCAAGCAAGCCCCAAAAACAAGTCGAATAGACAGCAATTTTGTCCATTATATCGTGTGGGACGAACTGCAAATATCAAAGTTCCCAAGTTGCAAATATGCAGATTTTGTGACATTTCCCCGTGGCAGAGTGATGTTTGACATTGCAAAAAATCAACACATCATCTTTGCGGATAAATGTATCACAAGCGAGCAAATTGAAAAAATCGCACAGCATTTTGAAATTGAAAGCTACACGCTCGAGCGTGAACAGCACTATTCATGCGACAAATGCGTGGATTTGGATAAACTTTTCAACTAGGAGGAATATGGACGTTAAAATATTGCGTGGAGAAAACAAAATCGGTGAAAACCTTATTGAAATAACAACAAAAAGCACAAGAATTCTGCTTGAATGTGGCAAAGCACTCGAAGAAACCACCGAAACCAAAAGTGTAGAAAACCGTGTGCTGAAAGAAAAATACGACGCTATTTTCATATCCCACAGCCACCTCGACCACGCGGGACTTCTCACAAGCAAAGCGTGTGCAAATTCAATATATATGGGGGAAGATACCTTCAAATTGCTGTCGTATAACAAATCAATTTGCGAGGAAAACATCCCCAAAATTGTAACATTCAAAGCGGGTGAAGAAATCAATGTTGGCGATTGTAAAATCACTGCACACCTTTGCGACCATTCATGTTTTGACAGCTTTATGTTTGAAATAAAAACCGCCGATAAAACCATTTTATACACAGGTGATTTCAGATCGCACGGCAGAAAATCATTTGATAAACTGCTTTGTAATCTTCCGAAAAATATAGATATTCTGATTTGTGAAAACACCAATGGTCAAAGGCTATCAACCAGCACAAAATCAGAATACGCACTTCAAAAAGAAGCTGAAAAAATCATGGCAGAAAACAGCACTGTGTATATAATGCAAGCCTCAACAAATATCGACAGGCTAGTAAGTTTTTATAAAGCAAGCACAAAAACACAGCACGATTTTATCATGCAAAAAACAATGTCTGAAATCGCTGGCATGCTGAAAAACATCCCAAACCCCGCAAAATTCAAAAATTGCTATCTCTGCGTTCACCGCAAAATCACAAAAGAACAAACCGCCGAACTAAAAAACGCCTATAACAAAAAATTCATAAGCTATCACACCACCGCCAAAATGCCAAAAATCTCAATGCTAGTGTCATCTTCAAGCCTTGGGGTGATAAAAAAATTGACGGAAGTGAGAGGGGCGGAAAATGCAGTGCTGATATATTCAATGTGGGGCGGATATAAAACAAAAAGCGAAAGCGTGAAAAACTTTCTAAAGGAAATTGAAAACTTAGGCATAAAAATCGTGAATTTGCACACTAGTGGGCATGCCGACAGCGAGGCAATATCAAAAATCAAAAACGCAGTCAACCCACAAAAAGTAGTGTATGTTCATGGCGAAAATAAAGGAGAATAATAATGGAAAATAACAATAATGTAATGATACCAAAAATCAAAGTTTTGGGAATTGGCGGTGGGGGTGTGAACGCACTTTATCGAAACATGAAAAACAAAAACCAATTTGTCGAATTTGTTGCGGTGAACACCGATTTGAAAAGCCTAGTCAACAAAAAATGCGACACCCAAGTTCAAATTGGCGAAAAACTCACAAAAGGTCAAGGTGCGGGAACAAACCCCGAAATTGGCAAACTAGCATGCGAGGAATCAACCGAGCTTATAAAAAAAGTGATAGAAAATATCGATATGTTGATAATAACTGCAGGAATGGGGGGTGGCACAGGCACGGGAGCTGTGTCAGTAGTCGCAAAAATCGCAAAGGAAATGGGGATTTTGGTGGTGGCGATTGTCACATTGCCGTTTTCATTCGAGGGTGCAAAAAGGATGGAAACCGCAAAATCGGGAGTGTCCGAGCTTTCGAAATATGTCGATTCGCTGGTAGTGATAGAAAACAGCAAACTGCTTTCCACCCTCCCAAAATCAACAAAACTCATGCAAGCGTTCGAGCATTGCGACGGCGTTTTGTCAAAATCTATCGGTGCAATCTTGAATATCCTTATCCCAAACGGAGAAATCAACCTTGACTTCAACGATTTGAAAACAACCCTTCAAAACAAAGGCGCAGTCTATATGAATATTGGCACTGGAAGCGGGGAAAACAAACTTTCGGAAGCCTTAAACAGTGCAATGGAAAACGCAATAATAGAAACCAAAATCCACGGCATAACAGATGCAATAATAAACATCGCAAGCCACCCCGATTCACTTGGGCTTTCAGGTGTTGAATATGTGTCTGACCAATTCAAAAAAGCAGTTGGCGACAAAGTCAATATAATATTTGGATTGCAATACGATATGAGCATGCAAGACAGCGTTGAAATCACCGTGATAGGCTCAAAAGCCAAAGAAATCTAGCAAAAAACTAGCAAAAAACACGGATTTTTAAATTTTTAATGAAAATATAAAAAAACATTGCAAAATGCAAAAAAATGCTGTATAATAATTAATGGATAAAATAAAATCTGAGGAGTATTATAATGACTAATTTTAATTGGAATTTTCCAACAGAACTTGTTTATGGTGAAGGCAGAGTTAAAGAACTTGGCACAATCGCAAAAGCATACGGCAAGAAAGCTATGATTGCAACGTATGCAAGAGGTGGTTTTCTTGACCCAATCATCGACACAGTTGAAGCATCACTAACAGAAGCGGGAATCGAATTTGTGACATTCACAGGTATCGAACCAAACCCAAAAGAACACACAATCGACAAAGCTGTTGAAATGTTCAAAGCTGAAAGTTGTGATTTTGTTGTTGCACTTGGCGGCGGCAGTGTTATCGACGGTTCAAAATATATCGCAGCTGTTGCATATTCAGGCGGAAAATGTTGGGACTATGTTGTTCTTGGCGACAGAGTGCCAAGAGAATATACTGGTGCATTCCCAATCATTGCAATTCCAACAATCTCAGCTTCAGGATCTGAATGTAACGCGGGTGGCGTTCTCACAAACAGCGAAACAGGTGAAAAGAGCTTCTCTCGTTCACCTTATAGATACCCAAAAGTGGCACTTCTTGATCCAGCTTTGCTAACATCAGTGCCAGTTTCAATCACAAAAGATTGCTGTCTTGATATTTTCTCACATCTTATCGAACATTATCTTTCAAGCCATGCAGAATCAGAATTTGCCGACAGACAAACAGAAGGCATGATTTTGACACTAAAAGAAAACTTTGTTAAAGTTCTTGAAAATCCAAAAGATTTGGAAGTTCGTGGTCAACTCGCACTTTGCTCAATCTTTGGTTGGTCAGGTATCCAAGCGCTAGGCAGAACAGGTTGCATTCCAATGCACTCAATCGAAATGCCACTAAGCGGAATCTATGACTTGGCACACGGCAGAGGAATGACTATCGTTATGCCTCCATATCTTGAATTGATGGCAGATGTTTTGCCAGCAAGATGGGCAAAACTCGCAAGAAGATGTTTTGACGTGACTGAAAAAGACGATGCTGTTGCAGCAAAAATGCTAGCAGTTGAAGTAACAAAATGGTTCAAAGGAGCAGACGCATTCCTAACATTGTCAGACGTTGGCATCCCAGCAGACCAATTCGAAAGAATGGCAGATGACGTCGTGAGAATGTTCCCAGCCTCAGAACCAAACACAACTCCAGGTCCAAAACCAATCACAAAAGAAGAAATCATCAAAATCTACGAAATGTGCAAATAATTCAAATTGTAGATTAAATCAAACTGCAAATAAAAAAGCCACAAACGCAAGTTAGTGGTTTTTTTTAAAAAACGAAAGCAAAGAAGCTACAAAAGTTTCTTTGCTTTTTATACTATATGGGACTTCTAAGGAATTATATAGAAATGTATTGACAAATAATATTAAAAAATGTATACTATTGATATATAAGGATAAAAGTATGAAAAGGAGCGTAATATGGAATTCATTGAGAAATTGAAAAACAAATATAAAGAAAATGAGCCTATATTCATATTTGAACTGAAAGACCTGTTTTATCCGTTGAAGAGAGCAAGAGTGTATCAAATGATAAACAAGGCTATTGCGAGTGGTGAACTTGTCAATTTTGAATATGGAGTATATTATATGCCAGCAAAAACAATGCTTGGGGTGTCAATGCTTAATCCATATAAAGTGATACAGAAAAAATACCTTTCAGATGGTGAAAATGTGTATGGATTTATGTCGGGAATAACACTGCTAAATAACTTTGGATTGACAACACAAGTGCCGAATGTGATTGAAGTGATGACAAACAACGAATCGGCAATAACGAGAAATGTTGTGGTAGGTTCGCAAAAACTTAAACTAAAAAAATCAAGAACAGAGATTACAAAAGATAATTATAGAGAGCTTATGATTTTGGAGCTTTTTAACATAGTAAATGCATCACTGATGTCAAAAGAAAATTTGCAAAGATTAACAGATTATATGAAACAGCAAAACATAACAATGCAAGACTTATTCAAACACGCCAGTAATGTCCCAGCAAGAGCAATAAAAAATCTAGTTAAAAGTGAGGCTTTAAATGTTATTATATAAAAACAAAGAATTATTTGAGGATTTAGTGAGTAGAACATCAGCCAAGTTTGGGCTACCACTAGCAGTTGTAGAAAAAGACTATTTTGTTTCAATCTTGCTTTCAAGTATCGCGACAAAAGTGCCAAAATTGCTGTTCAAAGGTGGCACATCACTTTCAAAATGCTATAATATTATCAATCGATTTTCTGAAGACATAGATTTAACAACAGTAAGCAAGTTGACAGAAAGCGAAAGGAGTAACGTCAAAAAAGTCATACTAAAATCGTGTGAAGAACTTGGGTTAAGTGTCAGAAACGAGCAGGACACAAGAAGTAGAAGAATGTATAATAATTATATAATTGATTATCCATCAGTGTTTTCTATGGGGGAACTTAAAGAACACGTGGGAATAGATACGGTGTTTTCTATCAAAAGTTTTCCGCATGAGATTAAGCTTGCAAATAACTACATATACGATTATTTGAAATCAGAAGGAAGGGAAGATATTTCAAACGAACTAGGCGTAACCCCGTTTGAAATTGCAGTGCAAAAGATTGAACGTACATTTATAGATAAAGTGTTTGCACTGTGTGACTACTATTTGGAAGACAATGGCGGAATGGATTCAAGGCATATATACGATCTTTATAAAATGTATCCACGCATTGAATTTAGCAAGCAATTCAAGTCGCTAGTAAACGAAACAAGGGAAGTAAGAAAAAATAGTACATTCGGCACATCTGCTCAAGATGGAATAGTTATATCGCAAGTATTGTGTAACATTATAAAAAGTGAGTACTATAAAAACAACTACAACAACACAACGAAAGAATTGCTTTTTGAAGAGGTGAGTTATAGTGAAGCTGTAAGTGTTTTAAATAAAATTATAACAGAAAATTCCTTTTAACAACCATGCCACCTCTTTCATTCCTATGCAAAAGAGCAAACAACCTAGAACGAAAGATAATATCTGCCCATGAAGTTGGATGAAATGATTAAAAAGATAAGCAAATATCAAGTTCTAAATCCCCCCAAACCCCCATATAAATAATCATACACATATGGGGTGGAGATGAAAGAATATATCAAAGCACGCATTTTGGAAGTTGCGGATTATATAATAGAAACTGGCAAAACGGTCAGGGAAACCGCCAAGGTTTTTGACGTTTCAAAATCCACGGTTCATACAGTAGTAATAAGATAGAACGGAAAATAATATTTATTTATGAAATTTTATAAGAAACACTGCAATAAAATGCAGTGTTTTTAAATTATAGGTTGATTTTATCCTATTATTAGTGTATAATATATAAAAAAGGAGTTTATTATGTTGATAGATACAAAGCAAATACTTTCAATGACGGAAGTCAATCAAAATTTTTCAAAAGCAGTGAAAGTTGCAACGGAAAACGGAAGTGCGCTTGTTATGAAAAATAATAAGCCAAGATATATGATAATAGATTTGAATTCAGAGGGTTATCTTTCTGATGATGTGAAAATAGAAATTGCAGCAAAACAAATCCTGGAAAAATATCGCCCAGCATTTGAGGAACTTGCGAAATGATTAAGTTTGATAAAGATAAAGTTTTATTGCTACATCAAATATTGGTCAAAGAAACTGGCGGTGGTGACGGCGTCCGTGATTTTGGATTGCTAGACTCGGCACTTGCAGAGGCATTTTCGACTTTTGGCGATGAAGAGTTTTACAAAACAAAACAAGAAAAAGGTGCAAGTCTTGGTTATTCATTGGTTTCAAATCATGCATTTGTAGACGGTAATAAGAGA
The DNA here is from genome assembly GCA_044426045.1 of Bacillota bacterium. Lineage (GTDB taxonomy): Bacteria > Bacillota > Clostridia > Christensenellales > CAMQZB01 > JAWXUU01. Next base: position 89,318 of record JAWXUX010000002.1, on the reverse strand, counting down.
ATAGGCGTTTATGTTATGCTAACATTTTTAGAAGTTAATGGCATAAAAATAGATGCAACCAATGAAGAAATAGTAACTCTTGGTTTATCAATAGCTGATGGTAAAATGAAATATCAGGATGTCTACGAGTGGATAAAACTCCACGATGTGACAAAATAAAATACAAGTTCTAAAACCCCCAAAGCCCCCATATAATCTACCATACACATATGGGGTGGGAATGAAAGAATATATCAAAGCACGCATTTTGGAAGTTGCGGATTATATAATAGAAACTGGCAAAACGGTCAGGGAAACCGCCAAGGTTTTTGATGTTTCAAAATCAACCGTGCACAAGGATATGAGCGAGCGACTTTGCGATATTGACTATGATCGATATAAAAAAGTGGCGAGGGTTTTGAAATATAATTTGCAGGTTCGCCACATTCGTGGGGGGCTTGCGACGCAAAAGAAGTATCAGAAAGCAAAAACTGTGCAAAAATTAGACTAAAGAATAAAAAAGATTGAAAAGCGAGCAAAATTTGCTTGCTTTTTTGCGTTTCATTTGTTATTATATTCGAGTATGGCAGACAGCTATACATCCTTGTTTTCCCAAAAATGGGGAAAACCAAAGTCCATGAGGAGGTGACACTATAATGAAAAAGTACGAAATTCTTTTTATCATCGATAAAGATGTAACAGAAGAAAAAAGGGAAGAAGCTATTGCAAAAGTTGAAGCTTACATCACTGAAAACAACGGTGCTATCATCGAAGTTGAAAAGTGGGGTATGAAGAAATTTGCTTATCCAATCAACTATAAGAACGAAGGTTTCTATGTATTGATCAAATTTGAACTTGATCCATCATTGCTACTTGAACTTAAAAGAAGAATGGGTCTTAATGAAGCATACGTTCGTGAAATGATCACAAACGTTATCGAAAACAAAAAGACATTGGCAGTAAGAAAGCCAAGAGCTCCAAGACCAACAAGAGACGCGGCTCCAGCTCCAGCTCCAGCACCAGTTGCTCCAGCAGCGGTAGTTGAAGAAGCTCCAGCAGTCGAAGAAGCTCCAGTTGCTGAAGAAGTAGCTCCAGCGCAAGAATAATCCTAACGGAGGGATGTGACTATGAATAAAGTATTTATCGTAGGGAACTTGACAAGAGATCCTGAAGCGCAAGTCACAACGTCTGGAATCTCATATTGCAGATTTTCAGTTGCAGTCTCAAGAAGATTTGCAAATGCAAGTGGCGAAAGAGAAACAGATTTTTTGAACTGTATCACATGGCGTGGCCTTGCTGATAACTGTGCGAAGTATTTGAAAAAGGGTAACAAAGTTGCCGTTTGCGGGTCAATCCAAGTTTCTCAATCAGAAAAAGATGGAGTGACAAGATACTTCACTGATATCGTAGCCGACGACGTTGAATTTTTGACACCAAAGAATCAACAAGAAGACGGTGGATATTCAGCACCAAGCTATAATTCACAACCTAAAGAAGTAGGAAAAAAGACAAGCATATCTGATATGCGTCCGGTGGAAGATGAAGATCTTCCGTTCTAAGGAAAGAAACCAAATCTAATAAAATAAGGAGGGCATTCACAATGGCTATCGAACAAGGACAAAAACGTCCATATAAGAAAATCCCACGTAAAAAAGTTTGCCTATTCTGCGTTGAGAAATTCGGAGAAATTGACTATAAAGATATCGCAACTTTGAAAAAATTCATCACAGAAAAGGGAAAAATCATACCAAGACGTATGAGTGGCGTATGTGCAAAACACCAAAGAGAACTTGCTTCAGCAATCAAAAGAGCAAGAGTTATGGCACTTCTACCATTCAAAGGTGAATAATTGAAATTGACTTCCTCAAACTTTTGAGGAAGTTTTTTTATGAACTAAAACCAAAAGGAGACCGCTTCATGAGAATGCGCAGGAAAAGACATCTAGACGAGCGTTTTGAAACATATAAAGGACTTTGGATAGATATAAACAAAGCGGAAGCTGACGCAAGAATCGCTAAAGCAAATAAAGAACTTATCAATTTCAAGGAAATTTTTGGCAACGATAACCCAGTTTATCTTGAAATCGGCTGTGGCAAAGGCGGATATGCAATCGCCCACGCCCAAAAGCACCCAGAAATCAACATCCTTGCCGTTGAATATATCTCAAATGTGCTTATCGACGCGTGCGAACAGGCAAAACCACTTGAACTTCCAAATCTCAAGTTTCTTTGCACGGGTGCGGAATATCTCGAAAAATACATAGCTGAAGGCAGTATCGACAGGGTGATTTTGAACTTTTCAACTCCCTATCAAAAGAAGGCATATTATAAAAGCAGGCTCACATATGTTGGATTTTTGCAAAGCTACAAAACATTGCTGAAAGATGGCGGAAAGCTTTATCAAAAAACCGACGATAAAGACTTTTTCGATTTCTCCCTCACGCAATATGAAGAAATCGGTGCCAAAATGCATTTTGTGACCCGCGACCTTCACACAGAATGGCAGGAAGAAAATATCGTGACGGAATACGAAGCAAAATTCACAAGCCTAGGTTTCAAAATCAACGGAGCAATCGTTTCGTTTGATTAAAAGCAAGCAAATATAAAATGTAAATAAGCGTGAAAAACATAAAAACATAAAAAAAAGAGCTTTCGAAAGAAAGCTCTTTTGTAATATCAAAATCAGATTTTAAAGCAAATCAACAGTGTAGTCGCCCTCTTGAACTTTAACGATATAAGGAGTGACGATAGTTTCGCTGTCGCTGTAAAAACGCATGCCTTCAAGGTTGTAATAAATCACGAAAGAGAGGCATTTTTTGTATACCGAAAAGATTGCAAAAGCGTAAATCGTGAGTGCACCAAGCGACACAAGTGAAGCCATAAGGCAGAAAATCGCACCGCAAATCATAACAAACAAATTGGTTGAATAAACTTTAACCCCTTTTGAAAGCGAGAGCGTGATGCCGTGTTTGAAGCTAGCAAAAACGCCTTTTCCGCTACAAATAAAGCAAGGCGCGAAGCAAGCCACGAAAACATCTTTAAGCGGGTAAAGCCCAAACAAAAGCAAGATTGCAATTGAAGTGGAGAAAAATCCACCGATATTAAAAACGTAAACCGCGACGGAAAGTGCAATGATGCAAATTTCCACAGGCAAGATAATAAACATCTTGAAAAACGTGTATTTGCAAACCTCCACAAACCTTGAAATAAAGCAAGCCATAAGACTGCGCCTGCTTTTTTGTTTGCAGAAAAAGTGAATAACTTCGCAAAGTGCAATATCAATTGCCGCCGAGCCAAAATACCACAAAATCACAAGAAATGCAAACGCAACATAAATTGCAAAAAGGCTTGAAGAGTGGTAAATCAAAATATCGCGAACAGTGTTAACAGTTTGCAAAACTTCTGCCGAAACAGTGTCGGAAAAAAGCGTTGAATCGGCAAAACTTTGAGTGATAAGGGAAGCTGTTTCCAAAACCCCAGCGGCTTGCATGTCAAGCATAACTGGCTCAAGAAGTGGCAAAACAGTAGCAAAGCCAATGGCGATGCAAAGCACCCCAATAATCAGTTTATATAAAAGCAAACGATAAGTCAATGTGAAGTTTGAAGCAAACACATTGATAGTATTTTTTAAAAACATATATCCCCCTAAACAACCTATAATAAACAAATATTGGTGTTATGATTTTTATGTCATGTATGATTTTTTATCCACAAGGTCATTTCTCGACTCTTCAGAGACATCAAAAAATGCCACCATAGAATAAGCGATAACAAACATATATAAAAGCAGATAGACAACGAAAGTCACAATCGTGCTAAGTCCTGTTATGTAAGCTGAAAGGAAAACGTATGTGAAGCCTGAAACGAGAGCAGAAATCACAAAACTAAGCGAGAAATGCTTGAAGGCATAAGCGGTTTTTCCAGATATTGCATTCATCGAGAAGATGAGGGCAGACTTGAGTGGATATCCAAGAACAATCATTGAAGGTATCCAGAAGATGATTTGCGTTGTGATAATAATGCAAAGTGAATATATTGCAATCGTTGAAACAACTGAAACAACATTTGCAAAAACAACGGAAACAAGCCCCGCGCAAACGATAATAACAGTGTTCAAAAGTGCCGCAATTTCAAGCAAAACAATACAAAGCGCAAAAACAGGCAACACCGCAAGAATGGTTTCATCAACCCTTGCAAACGGCCTAGAAATTGAAACTTTACCAATTTTCATGTGTCTTTCAATCGCGGAATAAGTGAGTGAAGCAAAAAATGCAACCACAAAAATCCCCAAAAGCCCAAGCAAAACAGACTCACCAAACATGAAAGAAAAGTGGCCGAAAATCTTGCCAAAAGAAAGGTTGACAGAGCTAGTGTTTGCAAAAAATGACACAAATTTCCAAATATTCCCCGTGAGAGTGAAAACAATTGCAGGAATAAGCGCAAAAATCAACAACATGGGAAAGTTTTTAAAAACGTATTTCATTGTATTTCTAAAATATTTCATAAATTCTCCAGTATGTATTAATATCGAAATAGATAAATCCAAATTTTTATAATAAAAGCGAAATCTCCCTCGCCTTAATTTCATTATATATGCTAAAATGAAAAAATGCAACAAAAATTTAATAAAAGACATAAATAAAATTTTATATTATATAGTAAATAAAAAAACAATTCGGTATAATAGGAGAAAACCTCGAAAAACAGCGAAAAGTTCAACAATTTTGGTAAAATCATAAAAAAACACTTGCTTTTTTTCTGTTATAAATGTATACTATTTAAGGCTAAAACACACCACATATCGGTTTTGCTCCTGTTGCCAAAAGGTTGGAGCGATATAAACGCCGTTGTGGGAGGAAAAAACAGGAGGAACTTTTATGCCAATTTTAACTATGAAACAGCTTTTAGAAGCTGGTGTACACTTCGGTCACCAAACAAAACGTTGGAACCCAAAAATGAAGAGATATATCTACGCTGCAAGAAATGATATCTATATCATCGACTTGCAAAAAACAGTAGTGCTAGCTGAAGAAGCTTATAACTTCATTTCAAAAGCAAGTGCAGAAGGCAAAACTTTCTTGTTCGTTGGAACAAAGAAACAAGCGTCTGAAGCAATCAAAGAAGAAGCACTTCGTTCAAACATGTTCTATATCAACTCAAGATGGTTGGGTGGAACAATGACAAACTTCAAAACAATCAGAACAAGAATTGAAAAGCTTAACGAAATCGACAAGATGGAACAAGCTGGCGAATTTGAATTGTTGCCTAAAAAAGAAGTTCTTGGATTGAAAGCAAAAAGACAAAAACTCGACACGAACCTTGGCGGTATCAGAGAAATGAAAAAACTTCCAGACGTTCTTTTCGTTGTTGACCCTAAAAAAGAAGCAATTGCAATCGGCGAAGCTAAAACTCTTAACATCCCAATCGTTGCAATCGTAGATACAAACTGTGATCCAGACGATATCGACTACGTAATTCCAGGTAACGACGACGCTATCAGAGCGGTAAAACTTATCGCAGGAATGGTAGCTGACGCAATCATCGAAGGCAGAGGTGGCGAACAAGAAGCGGCTATGACAGCAGCAGAAGTGGAAGCTACAACTGAAGCGTAAGAAAGCAACTAAGCAATAAAAAATTTCCAAAAAATTTTTAAAGATTAATAGGAGAAAAAACAATGTTTACAAATAAAGACGTAATGGACCTACGCGCTAAAACAGGCGTTGGTATGATGGATTGTAAAAAAGCACTAACAGAAGTTGGCGGAGACGTTGAAAAAGCAGTTGTACTTTTGAGAGAAAAAGGTATGGCAACAGCATCAAAACGTGCAGGCAAAATCGCTTCTGAAGGTATCGTTGAAAGCTATATCCACCTCGGTGGCAGAATTGGTGTCTTGGTTGAAGTTAACTGTGAAACAGACTTCGTTGCAAGATCAGACAGCTTCAAAGAATTGGTTAAAAACGTCGCTCTTCACATCGCTGCAGTGAAACCTGAATATGTTTCATCTGAAGAAATCAGCGCTGAAAGAGTTGCAAAAGAAAGAGAAATCTTGACTCACCAAGCATTGAACGAACCAAAACCAAAGCCAGCTAACGTAATCGAAAAAATGGTAGAAGGCAGAATTGCAAAATTCTTCGAAGAAATTTGTCTTCTTGAACAAAAATACGTTAAAGACCCTTCTAAAACAGTTAAAGATATCATCAACGAAGCAACAGCTACAATCGGTGAAAAAATCTCTGTAAGAAGATTCGTAAGATACGAAATGGGTGAAGGCCTAGAAAAGAAAGTAAACGACCTTTCAAGTGAAGTGGAAGCTGAAATCGCAAAAATGCAAGGCTAATCCGATTGGGTTAAAATCATTGATAATAAAGACTGCACTTTTGGTGCAGTCTTTTTTTTAAGGTGAAAGGTGAAAGGTGAAAGGTGAAAGGTATGGTAGGCACTCGCAAGCTCGTGCACCCTATTATATTTGGGTAGTAAAATAGGAACGTTCCTATTCAAATAGTTACGTTCCTACAAGTGGTTACATATATAATTGAAAAGCACAAGGCGAAGCCGCGTGCATTACCACACCTTTCACCTTTCACCTTTCACCTTAAAAAAAGGGCATATCCAAGCATCATCGCTCAAATACGCCCATTTACTATCCAAAAAAACTTCCCCTCAATCAATATTCCCCAATCAAAACGTCGCAAGTTGCGATTGTGCAATCAATTTTTTTGATATCTGTTAGTGCATAATCAGTGTTTATCAGCATAACAGAGCAGTCAAGACCTTTTGATTTCAAGAATTTCCAATCAACTTTTGCAAGAGTGTCGCCTTTTTTAACGTCGGCGTCAGCCTCAATAAGAATTTCAAATCCTTCACCGTCAAGTTTAACAGTGTCAATTCCGATATGAATTAAAAATTCGTTGCCGTCAGCATCAGTGAAGCCTATTGCGTGCTTAGTTCCCGCAACCAAAATGATTTTTGCATCAAATGGTGCAGTGATAAATCCAGAATCGCCACTCGGAACAATTGCAAAGCCATCTCCAAGCATTTTTTCAGCGAAAACGGGATCAGGAACGCCTTCTATCGCGACATTTTCACCTTCGCAATATCCAAAAATTTGTTTCATATAAAATCCTCCAAAATATATTCTATTTGCATTATATAACAAGAAAGGTGCATTGTCAATATAAAATTAAAAAATAGTTGAAAATTCTACCGAAAATTTGCTAGAATTAACCCAAAGGTATTGACAAGCACTAAAATATGTGGTATTATTTTTATAAATAAACTAAATGTTAATAATAATTTGTAATAAAGTGGTACATTGCGGTTAAAATGTGCCGAAATAATAACTATAGAATAAACGAACACATATAATTAATAGGTGCGATGCACCAACTACTAAAGTGCAATAAACACGTTGGGGAACGTGTTATTGATAAATAAACTTTATGATCGGCAAGCCAAGGCTTTGTCGAAAAAATGAGGAGGACTTATATGAAGTATGTTCAAAAACTAGGTAAGGCGCTAATGGTGCCAGTTGCCGTACTTCCAGCAGCAGGTTTGTTCATGGGCTTTGCTTACGCATTGCAACAAATCGACTCATCTTTCATTGGAATAATTGCTACATTCCTTATGAACGCTGGTGGTGCAATCATCAACAACATGGCATGTCTATTTGCAATCGGTGTTGCATTCGGCTTGTCTAAAAAGAACCAAGGTGCAGCAGCACTTGCAGGTTTCGTTGGTTACATGACTGTAATTGCAATGCTAACTCCATCTGGAACATCAGTTCTTGGTATGGAAGTTGGTGCAGATAAAGCACTTGCATTCTCAGCTATCGGAAACGCATTTGTTGGTATCCTTTCTGGTTGTCTTGCAGCAGAAGTATATAACAGATTCTATCAAACTGAATTGCCATCATGGCTTGCATTCTTCAACGGAAAAAGATTGGTTCCAATCCTTACTTCTTTCCTTATGATGCTTGTTTCAATTGTATTGTTCTTCATCTGGCCTGTAGTTTACTCAGTTCTAGTATCATTCGGTACTTGGCTAGTTGGTCTTGGCTGGTTCGGCGCAGGTCTATTCGGATTCTTCAACAGATTGTTGATTCCAACAGGTCTTCACCATGCACTAAACAACGTATTCTGGTTCGACACAATCGGTATTGGCGATTTGACAACATTCCTAAACGGTCAAGCAGCTATTGATGATGGCTCAGGTGTGGTTGGTGTAACTGGTATGTATCAAGCAGGTTTCTTCCCAATCATGATGTGTGGTCTTCCAGCAGCATGTCTTGCAATGATTCACACTGCAAAACCAGAAAACAAAGCAAAAACAAAAGGTATCATGCTTTCAGCAGCAGCAACAGCAATCGTTGTTGGTATCACTGAACCAATCGAATTTGCATTCATGTTCGCAGCTCCAATGCTTTATGTTGTTCACGCAGCACTAACAGGTGTTTCACTTGCAGTTGCTTCAGCACTTCACGCAACAGCAGGTTTCGGATTCTCTGCAGGCGCGGTTGACTTTGTTCTTTCAATCTTCAACCCACTTTCAAACAACATGTGGATTCTATGCGTTATGGGCGTTGCATTTGCAATCATCTACTACGTAGTATTCAGATTCCTTATCATCAAATTTGACTTGAAAACTCCAGGTAGAGAAGACGACGAAGAAGTTGCAGAATAATTTGCAAATAAAGTAAATCAATAGGAGAATATAAAATGGCTAAATATAATTACGCTCAAATGGCGAAAGATATTTTGAAAGCTGTCGGCGGAGCTGATAACGTTGAAGAAGCAGACTACTGTGCAACAAGAATCAGATTTGACCTCGACGATTCATCACTACTAGACGAAAAAGCAATCAAGGCTTGCGGATGTCCGGGCGTGATTAAAATGGGCAAAGGTTCTGTTCAAGTTATCGTTGGAACACATGTTCAAGCAGTGTATGACGAACTTGAAGAATTGATTGACTAATAAAATTATCAACATCGAAAGGTCACGAAAGTGACCTTTCGTTTGATATTTGAATGAAATTCAATATTTGAAAAATGGGAGCAAAAGTATGAAAATCGAAGTTATCGCATCAACTCTTGAAGATGCACTTATCATCGAGGACTGTGGCGCCGATAGAATTGAACTTATCATGGGTTTTCAAGAAGAAGGGCTAACGCCTTCTTTTGGGCTTTGCCAGGAAGTTATCAAAAGGGTGGATATTCCAGTCAATGTTATGATAAGAACCCACAATAAGGATTTCTTTTTGTCGGAAACTGACATGATAATCATGCAAAAGGACATTGAAATTTATAAAGCCTTGAATTCAAACGGCTTTGTTTTTGGCGGTATCACAAAAGATATGCAAATCGATGAAAAAAACATGAAAATCTTGCTTGATAAAACAGCGGGATTTGAAGTGACATTTCACGCATGTTCAAACCTTTTTCCATCGCTAGAAAGCTTCAAAACGCTTAATAACCTTGGATTTGCAAGGGTACTCACAAAAGGTGGGGTCTCTCATATTTCGCAAAACTATGAAAAAATCAAAGAAATAAAATCCACACTCAAAAACACAACAATGCTAGTTGGTGGCAATATCAACGCAGAAAACGTGGAAAAAGTCTTCGAAACAGGTGCGTGTGAACTTCATGTTGGCACGGCAGTGCGGGAGCAAAATTCACAAGTTTTGGGAGTGAACAAGGAAATGCTTTCGGCATTTGTTAAAAAAGTTCGCAGTCTTGAAACACAATGGGGTACAAAATGAGTAAGAAAAAAGACAAAAGAGAATTCAGAATGGAAGTGGGCGACAACGGCGAAATGATAAAGGTATATCTCGAGCCAGAAGTAGTTCCAGAACAGACACCAGCAAACCCTGAAGGTGAAAAACTTTCATTTCTAACAGTAATAAAAAACACCAATTTCCCTGAAAAATCACAATTCACAGCAATAGTTGTGTCAGTTTTTTTGGGCGCATTTTGCGTGCACGACTTCTATCTTGGTATGAAAAAAAGAGCAATCGGAAAGTATATTTTCTTTGCAATAAGTATCATTCCAGCTGCAATTTTATTTGCACAAGTACAAAATGAAGCAATAATTTCATATAACACGCTTTATCAAGCGTTAATGATGTTGCCATTGCTCATGTATTTCCTTCTTTGGTCATACGATTTTATAACAATCGCGAGCAAAAAATCAACACATTTCAAACAAAAACCAATAAAAGTATCAACAAAAGAAAAGAAATCAAAATAGAAAATAACTAAATTATTAGATGAAAATAAATATAACACTATAACACACAAAAATAAAAGGCAGAAGGTGAAACTTCTGCTTTTTTGATTTCAAAATATCAATATTCAATTAATCAATAATTAATCAGTCGATATTATATCTCCAACGCTTGAAGACTTTTCGTTCATAAATTCAAGAAGATTGACAAAATCATTGCGCTGTTCATTCTTTGCGCGGTCATACATCTTTGTGATTGTCTGATAAAAACCATGCATCTCTTCCTTTGTCGCATCTTGAATAATATATTCAATAAAAGCGTCGGTGAAACTGTATTTCGGCAGATGGAGCTGCATCAGTTTATCGGTTGGCATAAGCACGCGATATCTCAAATCAAGCGGGTCAAAATCTCTTTTAACAAGCTCATTTTTAACCATTTTATTGATGAGTTTAGTCACGGAAGATTTATCCATTCTAAGCCTTTTCACAAGCATACTTTGGCTCACAGTGCCTTTTTCTTTAATATAGCAAAGTGCAACGATTTCATGATAAGTCAAATCATATTCTTTTGAAATAGATATGTTAAAAAGATCTTTAATATAAAAAATTGACAGCAGTCGTGAATTACCTCGTTTCATAATAACCTCCATAAGCTCTATGAAGTAAGAATACAATAAAACGCGAAAAATGTCAATATCAATCGGAAAAATATATTGCTTAATTGCAAAAAAATCTCGCAAACATAGCATTTAAAGTACATTTTTATAAAAAATCTAAATAAATGCGTAAAAAGAGTGTAAAGCTGTAAAAAAAAGTAAAAAATTAAAAAATGTGATTGAAATATAAGTAATATTATGGTATAATACCCGAGAAGATTTTTAAAGTATAAAATATATCAAATAAGAGGTGTCAAATGGCAGTTTTCAATAAAGATAAAACAAAATCAAATAAAGGCAGAACGACATATGATCTAAGCATACTAACAGATATCGCGACAGTTGCCGTTTCTGAAGTTGAAGGTGTAGCGCCAAATATCGCGGGAGATGATGGCAGTAAAGAAACCTTTTTGCAAAAGATAAAAATCGACTTTGATGGCGACAAAGTGTATTGCGATTTGTCAATATACGTGCATGACTATGTGGTTGTGCCAGAAGTTGCATTCAAAGTGCAAGAAGCTGTAAAAACAGCAATAGAAACAATGACAAAATTCAAAATAACAGCAGTAGACGTGCGTATTCTTGGCGTGATATTCAAGGCGGAAGAAGTATTTGAACTGGATTTTGAAAAAAAGATAAACGGCGAGGACAACAATGCGTAAAGATGCAAGAGAGCTAGTATTCAAACTGATTTTTGAATACCTATTCACAGAAAAAATAGAAAGCGAAACAAAAGTAGATTTGCTACTTTCAGGGGAATACCAAATCACAGATGAAGATGTGGAATATATCGACAGAGTATTTGCTGGAGTGGTAGCGGATATGGAAAATCTCCAAAATGCAATCAAGGAAAAATCAATTGGCTTTGACCTTGAAAGAATTTTCAAAACTGACCTATCAATTTTGGTGCTAGCACTTTATGAAATGAAAAACGAAAGTGACGTGCCATTGAAAGTTGCAGTTAACGAAGCATTGAACCTTTCAAAAAAATTCGGCGCGGAAAAAAGCGGCAGCTATATCAACGGAATTTTGGCAAGCTTGGCATGCGATTTTTCAAAAGCGGAATAAAAACATAAAAAGTAGCGGATAAGAGAGCGGAAAAAATGAAAATAAACGGAAATAAACTTGCAAAAGAAACAAAAGCAAAAGTTAAAGCACAAGTTGAAAAAATGAACGCGGAAGGAATTTTTCCGTGTCTACTAGTTGTGCTTGTCGGTGATGACGAAGCGTCAAAAGTTTATGTCGCAAGCAAGGGACGCGACTGCGTTGAATGTGGAATTGAGGCAAAAGAATTGATTTTGCCAAAAGAAACAACAGAAGCAGAACTTCTTGAAATCATCGATAAATCAAATAAAGATGAAACAATCTCGGGAATTTTGGTGCAAATGCCACTTCCAAAACATATCAATGAATCAAAAATCATCGACGCAATCGCACCTGAAAAGGACGTTGATTGCTTCACAAAACCAAACATCGGCAAGGTTTTCCTTGGTGAAGATGGCTTCAAACCATGCACGCCACAAGGTTGTATCGACCTCGTGCGCGAAACTGGCACTGAAATTTGTGGAAAACACGTTGTGATAGTTGGAAGAAGCAACATCGTTGGCAAACCACTTGGGCTCATGATGCTCAAAGAATCAGCAACTGTGACCTACACTCACTCAAGAACAAAAGATTTGAAATCTCACACGTTGCAAGCGGATATTTTGATTGTCGCTGTTGGCGTGAAACACCTTATAACAGCTGATATGGTGAAAGAAGGTGCTGTCGTTATCGACGTTGGCATGAACCGCGAAAACGGCAAACTTTATGGCGATGTGGATTATGAAAACGTAGAAAAAATCGCAAGCTTCATCACTCCAGTTCCTGGCGGAGTTGGTCCAATGACGCGTGCAATTCTCATGCAAAACACGGCAAATTCAGCCTTGAAAAAATAAAAAACAAATCAAAGAACAATCCAAAACACAAAAACATAACAAAAAAGAAAATAAAACAAAACAAAAATCATAAAGGTGAGGCATGGAAGAAAGAATTTTCTCCGTTGGGGAAATCGCAAACATAATAAAACGAATTTTTTCCGCCGAAGAGCACCTTCATGGAATCCTTTTATCTGGTGAAGTCACAAACATCAAACGAAGCGGAAACCACGTCTATTTTTCAATAAAAGACGAAGACTCCACAATGTTCTGCACATATTTCAACGGCGGTATCGGCGGTAAATTCATCCCGAAAAACGGTGAAAAAGTGCTTGTTCGGTGCAGTATTGATTTCTATGTGAAAGGTGGCTCGCTTGGGCTTCGCGTCTCGCAAATCACGCCCGCAGGACTTGGGGCGCTGTATCTTAAGTTTGTTGAACTCAAAGCGCAACTTGAAAGCGAGGGTCTGTTTGACGAAAACCACAAAAAGCCAATCCCGAAAGACGTCAAAAATATCGGCGTTGTCACAAGTGAAACTGGCGCAGTTATCCGCGACATAATCAACGTCACAACAAGGCGTAACCCATTTGTGAACATCATGTTGTATCCTGCAAAAGTGCAAGGCGACGGCTCAGCTCAAAGCATAACAAAGGCTTTAAGGGCGCTTGACAAAAGTGGCAAATGCGACGTTATCATCGTTGGTCGTGGCGGGGGCTCTTTCGAAGATTTGAACTGTTTCAACGAAGAACTTGTTGTGCGGGCAGTTTATGGGGCAGATACTCCAATAATTTCCGCAGTAGGTCACGAAACCGACTTCACGCTTTGTGATTTTGCTTCCGATTTGCGTGCGCCAACGCCGTCAGCAGCAAGCGAACTTGCAGTTTCCGACCTAGTTTCCGAGGTGCGAGCTTTCAAACAAAAAGCGGGCATAATGAAACGCAATTTTGAAAGCAAAACGGAAAGAATGCAAACAAAATTTCTAACAAATGCCTCGAAACTTCAATTGCACACCCAAAAAGTGCTTTCAGAAGCAACTGGCGAAATGAACTTAAAAACAAACAAACTCACTTCAGCTGTGCGTGAAAAATATGTCCAAAAGCGAAATGAAATCAAACTCAGAAAAGAAAAAATTGAAAGTTTGAGCCCCATTGCGCTTCTCGACAGAGGTTATTCAAAGCTACTTTCGGATGGCAAAAGCGTGAAATCGATTGCCGACGTTTCAAAAGGCAGTGAAATCAAAAGCTTCTTTGCCGACGGAACTGTCACAAGCATAGTTGAAAAAATAGAGGTGCGAAAATGAAATTTGAAGAAGGAACTAAAAAATTAGACGAAATAATTGCAAAACTTGAAAGCGAGGAAACAAGCTTTGAAGAAAGCATAAAGCTTTTTGAAAACGGAGTGAAAATCACAAAAGATTGTCTTGATGTTTTGCAAGATTCTAAAGGTAAAATAACGAAAATAAAAGAAGAACTAGACGGGCTTGTAGAAACGCCGTTCTAGAAAGTAAGGAGAGATGAGATGAACGATTTTTTGAACAATTATCAACTAAAAATCACGAATTTTGAAAGAAACTTGCCAAGATTCATGAAAGCGGAATGTTTCCCAACATTGCTTGACGCTATGAACTATTCGCTCATGGCAAACGGCAAAAGATTGAGACCAATTCTTGTTTTTGAAACAGGCAGAATGTTTGATTGCAACCAAGATGACCTTGAAAACTTTGCTGTTGCGATTGAAATGATTCACACATATTCATTGATTCACGATGACCTTCCATGCATGGATAACGATGATTTGAGAAGGGGTAACCCAACAAATCACAAAGTCTATGGCGATGCAAACGCACTTCTTGCGGGTGACGCGCTTTTGTCGCTAGCTTTTGAAGTTATGGCAGATGGCGTTGCATTTATCGGGGAAAGAGGACTTCGTGCAATGAAATACATCGCAAAAATGGCAGGTCCAAGCGGTATGATTTCCGGTCAATGTGCCGATATCCACTTTGAAAATGTGCCAAATGATGAAAGAACAATGGAAGACCTTCTTTACATGCACAGAAAGAAAACCGGCGGACTTTTGACAGCTTCAATCGTCACAGGTGCAATCATTGCGGGTGCAAGTGAAGAAAATATCGAAATTTTGGAACAATTTGGCGAACACCTTGGTGTGCTTTTCCAACTCACAGATGACATTCTCGATGTCGAAGGCGATTCTGCAATCATTGGCAAATCAACAGGCAAAGATGAAGCGAAAAACAAATTCACCTTTGTTTCAGCAATGGGACTTGAAAAAGCCAAAGAAGAAGTAGCTGTTCAAGTTTCCGAGTGTAAAGAAATCATATCAAAAGTAAAAGGCAAAAAAGGCTTTTTCATGGACTTGATTGAAAATATCGCAACAAGAAACAAGTAAAAAATGCGTGGCACTCGCCACGCATTTCTCACAAAGTGCTTGACAAAACTACCAACATATGATATATTCAAAGTGGTGGTGCAGTATTCTAGTCAGTATCTTACATTTTGAAGCGGAGCTAAAAGGACGAGAAGGGCACATCGATGAAGTTTCTGGTGCTTGCTCTAGTTGCCCAAACTGGGGTGTGTGCTGGGAGTTAAGGTTTATGGGACGGCTGTAATGGCATATAGCTTCAACCCCATCTACCGTGGAGACTTGTTTGCGTGGGGAGTTTATTTCTACGGAACGAGATTAAACCTGCAATGCGGCGAAAGCTGTGTGCAGTGTAGCCTGCCTTGAGTGGGGTTGGTGGATTATGGATCACGATTGATTTTGCTTGGCCAAGCGAAAGATATTGATTGCCACATGAAACCTGTCTTGCAAAAGAGGCTAAATTTGTAATTTGCTGCCAAGGAAAGCTTCTAGACTGTTTGCTAGCCAAAGTATACTAGGGATTAAGGTGTGGTCTAAGTGGCGATTCAGTTTCGCATGTGGAAACACGGCGATTAAGCGCATAATCGGAAACGGCTCTTTCGGCGACGGGGAGTGTGCTTCAAGGAAATCTTACTGAACCTAAAGCCGCAAAGTTTACTTAGTATACACCACCAAAACAAAAAAACAATGTTAAACTCGGTTTTCCGAGTTTAACAAAACTTTATTAGCGGGAAATCTTCCGCTAATTTTAATATGTATCAAAATAAAAAAAGAGGAAAAAATGGAACACTCCGAGCAAAACTCAAAAACTGTAAATGAAAATAATGAACCAAAGTCAAGATCTAAAAAAACGAAAGAAACCGTTGACCCGAAAAGAAAGAATGGCAATAAGAAAAAGAAAAAATCAAATAAAGTTTGGATAACAATCATCTTTATTCTGGCTTTTGTGCTATCTGCCGTGTTCAGCTTTTTGTCGCAACTTGCACTTGGAAGCGGAGGTCTTATAACAGCGTTTGTAATTGTTTTGGTGCTTTTAGTTGTGAATATCACATTCGACGTGATTGGTGTTGCGGCAGCATCTTGCGACATCGAACCTTTCATCGCGCGTGCGTCAAGAAAGGATAAATCAGCCGTTGTGGCAATAAAATTATTGAAAAATGCCGATAAAACATCATCGGTTTGTAACGACGTTATCGGTGACATCTGTGGTATCGTTTCCGGTGTGGCGCTCGCCGCAATTCTCGCAATTTTATTGCAATATTTGCCTGCGGCATACAGCATAATATACAGCATTGTGCTGTCTTCAATCGTTTCATCTTTGACAGTTGGTGGCAAGGCGATTGGCAAGTCAATCGCGATGGCAAAAAACAAAGAAATCATGGGCGGGGTTGCAAAAATTCTTTCAATCTTTGTCAGTGTCAATAAAAAATAATAACGAAGTAATAAATATAAATATAAATAAATGAAAATATCACAATAAAAGGGGCAAAAAATGTATCTCGAAAAAATTAATTCCCCAGAAGATTTGCGTACTTTATCGGTGAAAGAACTGGAAATTCTTTGCCACGAAGTTCGTGAAAACATTGTGTGTGTCACTCGTGAAAACGGTGGACATCTAGCATCAAACCTAGGCATAGTGGAACTTTCTGTGGCGCTTTTATACGTGTTTGAAACTGAAAATGATAAAATAATCTATGATGTTGGTCACCAATGCTACACCCACAAAATTCTCACGGGAAGAAGGGAAAGCTTTGAAACATTGCGAACAAAAAACGGACTTGCGGGCTTTCCAAAAACCAAGGAATCATCGCACGATGCGTTCAACACAGGTCACAATGCAACGTCAATTTCTATTGGATATGGCATGGCAATCGCCCGCGATATCCTAAGTAAAAACCAAAAAATAGTCAGCGTTATTGGGGACGGCTCTATATCAAGCGGACTGTCTTTTGAAGCGCTGAATGGTCTTGTGGAATATCAAGGCCAGTTTCTCGTTGTGCTGAATGATAACGGAATGTCGATATCAAAAAACGTTGGCGGGCTTTCAAAATACCTCACAAATCTTCGTGCAAACAAGCGTGCCAGAAACATAAAAGCCTCAGTCAAAGGCATGATTTTAAGGCTGCCAAAAGGCGAAACAATCAAGAAAAAACTCTCGAATTCGAAGCGTAAATTTTTCGCAAAATATTCACAAGGCAAGTTTTTTGAACTCATGGGAATTGACTATTTTGGCGCAATCGACGGGCACAATATTGCAGAGCTAATAAAGTTCCTTTCTACCATAAAAGACATTAAAAACCCATGCATTTTGCACATCAAAACAACAAAAGGAAAGGGCTATCCCGATGCCGAACAATCGCCTGAATTTTTCCATGGCGTGTCAAAAAATTTCCTAAAAAAAGATAAAGATTTTTCTGCTGTTGTGGGTGAAAAACTCCTTGAAATGGCAAAGAAAAACGATAAAATTGTCGCAATAACAGCGGGCATGGCAGATGGCGTTGGTCTAACAAAATTTGCTTCAGAGCTCCCTTCGAAACTCTTTGACGTGGGCATTTGCGAGCCCCATGCCGTGACATTTTCAGCTGGCATGTGCGCGGGCGGTTTAATGCCATATGTCCTTTGCTACTCATCGTTTTTGCAACGCGGATTTGATGGAATCTATCACGATGTTGTGCTTCCAAAACTTCCAGTCACATTCCTTATCGACAGGTGCGGAATCGTTGGAAACGACGGTGAAACCCACCAAGGAATGTTGGATATGAACTTCCTTTTATCGACAGGCGGTGTGGATATTATTTGCCCAAAAGATAACGCCGAACTTGAATGCGCAATGGAGTATTCTCTCCAAAGCAAAAAGCCACTTGCAATAAGGTATCCACGCGGATATTCATTCGATTTTTCAGCATGCGAAAGCACACCTTTTGAATACGGAAAATGGGAATATCTCAAAACATCAAACGCCGAAACAGTGGTTATCGCATGCGGTGCGGTGCCATGTGAAAACGCAATAAAAGCGAGCCAAAAAAGCGAAACTGAATTTTCAGTGATAAACGCAAGATTTGCATTCCCACTTGATGAAAACACCCTTGAAAATCTGAAAGAAAAAAACGTGATTTTGCTTTCTGAAAGCAACGCAAACGGCGGATTTGCAAGCCTTGTTTCTGATTATTTTATCGATAAAGGAATATTCAAAAACATCAAAAAAATGGAAATATCTTGCGTGCTTGAATCGGGTACTGCAAGCGAGCAACAAGCAGAAGCTGGCATTTCAGTTTCCGATATAATAAAAGCGGTGAAAAGTTATGAGACTTGATGAAATGGTTCAATCAAAATTTGCATTAAAATCAAAATCCAATGCCCAAGATAAAATCAAATCGGGCAGAGTTTTTGTTGACGGCAAACAAATAAAAAAATGCGGTGAAAAGGTTTCTGATAAAAATCAAATCGAAATCAAGGAAGCGCTAGAATTCGTTTCAAAAGGCGGTTTGAAACTTGAAAAAGGAATCGAGCATTTCGGCTTTGAAGTTGCGGGCAAAACCTTTGTTGATATCGGCGCATCCAACGGTGGCTTCACCCACTGCCTGCTTGCCCGTGGTGCAAAAAAAGTTTACGCAGTGGACGTCGGCGAAAACCAACTTGACGAAAGCTTGAAAAATGACGAGCGAGTGGTTGTTATGGATAACACAAACGCGAGATTTTTAAGAGCGGTGGACTTTTGTGAAAGCGAGCTTTATATCGTTTCGGATGTATCATTTATTTCAGAAACAATGATAATCCCAACCATATCAAACTTTGCGCGCGAGATGTTACTTCTTATAAAACCGCAGTTTGAATGTGGCAAAAAAGCGCTGAATAAACACGGCATTGTAACCGACCCCAAGGACATCCAATTTGCCATTGAAAAAGTCGCAAAATGCGGTGAAGATTTTGGATATGAAAACCTCGGAACATGCGATGTTTCCCACGCTATCCAGAAAAATGCAGAATATATGATATATCTGAAAAAACTGTAAAAATATGCCAAAAATCCTTTAAAATGGCGGAAAAAGTAAGATTTTTATAGAAAATAAGTCAACTTTTTAAATGAAAATTTCCTAAAAATATGGTATTATATTAGTGTAGAAAAGAAGGAATGAACAACCCAACCTCACAGGGCATGATCTGAAGTCTACCCAACTTTGATTAATAGGAAGTATATATAAATGATAATTAAAAATAAATTTTTCGTAGGTTTGACAATTGCACTAGCAATCTTTGCAACAGCAGTATTTGGTATTGTTGCACTAAACAACGTTGAAACAGCAAGCGACATTTCATACAATGGTTCTGAAGTAGTTTTCAGTGGCGTTTATGACACTGAAGTTTCACTTGAAGGCGCTGAAATCGAAATGGTTTCAACTCCAGTTGTTATGAAAATGAGATTCAGCGGAGATGTTTCTGAAACATCAATGCAAGGTAACTTCAAAATTGAAGATGAAGAAGAAGTTTGTTTCGCAGCTATCATGGCAAGAGATACTGACTATATCAAAATCACAAATGGCGAAGAAGTGTTCATTTTCAACTTTGAATCAGCTGAAGAAACATCTGCTTTCTATGCATCAATCACTAAATAATAAAAAAATAATCAAAGCAAATCAAGCACCGCAGTTTTTCTGCGGTGTTTTTAATTTGTATCTATAATTTTAAATCTTTAAATTTTCAATCTATAATCTCCAATCTATAATTTATAATTTTCAACCTACAATTTAAAATTCATGCACATTCCTTATATTACCAAAAAATAAATATTAAACCCACTCATAAAACCGCCCATTGTTTCAAAGAATAAGAAAGACAAAAGGGAGGTAAGGCTACTAATGAAAAAAACTATAAAAATTGCGATTGTGATGATGTGTTTCTTGGTTGGAACTTTCGGGGCATACCAAAGTGCAAACGCGAGCACAAGCGAAAAAGTATATATCGGTGGAATGACAGTCGGGATAGAATTGAATTCCGACGGCATTGTTGTTTCCAAAATGGATGAAACAAACAAAAAACACAAAGAAAACAGCGAGCTTGAAATTTCTTATTTTGAAGATGGCGACCTAATTCAAAAAGTGGATAAAACAAAAATCAAAGATCTTGAAAGCCTAACAAAAGCCATGAAAAAAGCTGGCGAAACCGTCGACGTTGAAATTCTTCGCGACGGAGAAAAAATGACAGTGTCGGCAAATGTTTATGAATATCCCGACGGCAAAAAGCTAGGAATTTCCGCACGCGACAAAATCGAAGGTATCGGCACAATAACCTATATAAAGCCCGACGGCAGTTTTGCGGGGCTTGGTCATCCCGTATCAATCTGGAAAAACAGACAGCCCGCCCCAATTTCAAGTGGCGATGTTTGCAATTCCATGATTCTTGGCGTGAACAAAGGTGTTCGCGGAAAAGCAGGGGAACTTAAAGGTGTTTTTATAAAAGATAAAAATCTCAACGGCGAAATCAAAACAAATAACGAATGCGGCATATTTGGCAAGTTCCAAAACAAAAACTGGCAAAAAGAAGTGGAAACTCTCCTTGAAACCGCTACAAAAGAAGAAGTGCAAATCGGCAATGCTCAAATCTATTCAACAATAAACGGCAACGCTCCAAAATATTACGACTGTGAAATCGTCACAAAAGATTGCTCAAAAGATAAAACAGAAAAGGGCATGGTTATCAAAATCACCGATCCAACCCTTCTTGAAACAACGGGTGGAATAGTTCAAGGCATGTCGGGAAGTCCAATCGTTCAAAATGGCAAACTCATCGGCGCCGTAACCCACGTTTTTGTGGCAGACCCAACAAGAGGCTACGGAATTTTCATTGAAAACATGCTAAATTCAATCTGAACCAAACAGATTAAATAAACTAAACCAAACAAACCAAACAAAATAAAACAAAAAAGAAAAAAGAAAAAACAAAAAACAAACCCCAAATCAAACAAACCCCAAATCAAACAAACCCCAAATCAAACAAACCCCAAATCAAACAATCCCCAAAGCCAAATAAACCAAAAAGGAAGCACCACGCTTCCTTTTTGCTATTAATATCCCAACTGCCAAAAATTTGATTGATAAAAACAAATCTATTTGATATAATCAAAACACTAGGTGATAAAAATAGGTGAGAAATGAAAGTAAAATTGCAATTTATAATTGCCATGCTGATTTTTGGAAGCATTGGCATATTTGTTAAATACATAAGCGTGCCGTCAGTGCAAATTGTTCAGTATCGCACAATAATCGGGAGTCTTTGTCTTTTGGTTTTCATGCTTTTCAAAAAGCAAAAGCCCGACTTTGGCAAAATCAAACAAAACGCAATCCCCCTAATAATTGCGGGCGTTTCAATTGGTGCAAGCTGGGTGTTTTTGTTTGAAGCGTACAAGCAAACATCCGTTGGGCTTGCGACAATCGTTTATTATTGCGCCCCAATAATCGTGTTTTTTCTCGCCCCAATAATATTCAAAGAGAAAATCACAAAACCGCAACTTGTCGCAATCGCATTTGCGCTTATCGGCATGCTTGCAGTGAACGTCATGGAATTTTCCGCGGGCGGTTCAACCGCTATCACATGCGCGTTGATTTCTGCAATTTTATACGCAGTTATAATGATAGATAACAAATTCATAAAAGACCTAAACGGCATCGAAAGCACCCTTATTCAGCTTTTGATTGCCTTTGTTGTCATCACAATATATTGCGGAATATCCCTCGGCGAAATTTTCTTTATTCCAAGCGGGTCAGACATCTTCTACCTCGCGATAGTAGGCATTTTCCACACCGGCATAGCAATGGCACTTTACATCCCAAACTTGCAAAACCTATCACCGCAAAACATCGCAATTTTCAGCTATATCGACCCCGCATCAGCCCTCGTGTTCTCATTTTTGATACTCGGTGAAACCCTTCTTTGGTACCAACTTATCGGCGGACTTCTAATCTTTGGCGGAGCACTGCTAGCGCAAATCAAAAAAGCATAAAAAAAATCAAACCAAAACCAAAATAAGATAAAACAAATAAAACTAAACCAAAACAAAATAAAATCAAAGCAAAAACGCAGGGTAGCTTAAGCCCTGCGTTTTTAAATGATGAGAAAATTATGAAATTTTATGTAAAACGCCTATTGGCGTGGAAATGTCATTTTTAATCTATTATTTTAATCCATTATATGTAGTATATGTATGAAGTGTTTATGAGAAGTATGTATAACTTTGTTTTGGGGATTAAACAAAATTGATTTCTCTGTTTCCGCGAGCAGTTTCAAGTTTCTTTTGGATACGTTTTTCTGATAGCCAGAAAGGGATAGATGCGATAACTGCAAGTGCTACTGTGATACTAACAAAAATAAGTGTAATGTTTTTCATGGGATACTCCTGTATATGTTTTTTTTGTGATTTTAATTTTTTGTGTTTTAGTTGCTTTCATATAAACAACATCTGAAATATTAAAAAGGATAGTTGAAATATCAAATTTTTAATACTTTTTTGTCAATTTGTTATATATTTTATATCATTCTATTCTTAACAGTACCTTAAAATTTACAAAAATAATAAAAAATATCAAAAATTTTCAAAAAAATATTAAAAATCATACTTTTGGGAGTGAATTGATATAAAAAACTATATTTTAAAGGTGAAAGGTGAAAGGTGAAAGGTGAAAGGTGTGGTAATGCACTCGCTCCGCTCGTGCTTTCTATAATTTTAAAATTATAATAATTACAAACTTTATAAATTTTTTGCAACTATTGTAGGATGTATTCAATTTTGGATGCACGAAGCGTAGCGTAGTGCTTACCACACCTTTCACCTTTCACCTTTCACCTATTACCTATTACCTCACCCCCCCTCCCTCCTTTTTCCTTAAAAAACAAATTTTAATTGATTATTTAAAAAAAATGTTGTATAATAAATTCAATAAAACCAGTTGGGGAGATAAAATGAAGAACGGATTTATAAAAGTTGCATGCGGAACGCCACAAATCAAAGTTGCGAGCACCGCATATAACGCAGAAAATATAATCACACTTGCAAAAACGGCAGCGTGGCAAGGTGCGAAACTCGTTGTGCTTCCGGAACTTTGCATAACAGCCTACACATGTGGCGACCTATTCTTGCAAAACAAAATGTTGGAAGAAGCAAAAAAATCGCTAACAGATATTGCACTTGCGACAAAGAACCTCGAAACAATCATCTGTGTTGGACTTCCAATCGCGATTGGTGCGAACCTTTATAACTGCGGGGCAGTATTATATAAAGGTGAAATCTTGGGTCTTGTTCCAAAACAAAATATCCCAACATATTCAGAATTTTATGAAGCGCGTCACTTTGCAAAAGGTGGCAAAGTGCAGTATATAAACCTAAACGGCAAACAAACGCCAATCGGCACGAATTTGCTTTTCGTGTGCGAGGACATGCCAAGTTTCACGCTAGGCGTTGAAATCTGCGAGGACGTGTGGGTGACAATCCCGCCATCTTGCAATCAAGCCCTCTCGGGTGCAACTGTGATTGCAAACCTTTCGGCATCAGATGAAATAATCGGAAAAACCGAATACCGCAAAAACCTTATCGCATCACAATCGGCAAAAACAATTTCGGCGTATCTATATGCAGATGCAGGCACGGGCGAAAGTTCGACCGACATGGTCTATGCTGCTCACAACTTGATTGCGGAAAACGGCACAATCCTTGCAGAGTCAGATCTTTTCGAAACGGGGTTAATCTTTGCAGATATCGACCTTGAACGCATAAACCACGAACGCAGAAGAGTGACAACTTTTGAAGAAGTTTCAAACGACTTTGTGAAAGTGTATTTCAGCATGCAAATTGCAGAAACATCCATTTCTCGCAAATTCCCAAAAACCCCATTCGTTCCAAGCGAAAACGACGAACTTGAAAACCGTTGTCGTGAAATCCTAAATTTACAATCACGAGGACTAGCAACAAGACTTCGCCACACAAACGCGAAAACAGCAGTCATCGGTCTTTCCGGCGGACTTGATTCCGCTCTCGCACTCGTGGTGACAGCAAACGCATATAAAATGCTTGGGCTAGACCCAAAAGACATAATCTGCGTGACAATGCCATGCTTTGGCACAACAGCCCGCACGAAAACCAACGCGGAAATGCTGTCAAAAGCGTACAACACAACCCTTAAAACAGTTGATATCACAAAAGCCGTTCTTCAGCACTTTGAAGATATCGGGCACGACGGCAAAACCCTTGACGTGACATACGAAAACTCTCAAGCGCGCGAACGCACGCAAATTCTTATGGATATTGCAAACAAAACGGGCGGACTTGTTATCGGCACGGGCGACCTTTCTGAACTAGCCCTTGGCTGGGCGACATATAACGGCGACCACATGTCGATGTACGCCGTGAACGCATCAATCCCAAAAACGCTAGTGAGATACCTTATCGCCTACGAAGCAAAATCAAGCGAGCAGTTGAAAGCCGTGCTAGAAGATGTTTTGGCAACGCCCGTAAGTCCAGAGCTTCTGCCGCCAACTGACGGTGAAATCTCGCAAAAAACCGAAGAATTAGTCGGCCCATATATCTTGCATGACTTCTTCTTGTATTACTTCCTAAGGTTCGGATATTCACCAGCCAAAATCCATCGCATTGCAAAAACCGCATTCGACGGCGAGTTTGACGGCGAGACAATCAAAAAATGGCTGATAGTGTTTCTCAGAAGGTTCTTTTCTCAACAATTCAAAAGAAGCTGTATCCCAGACGGTCCAAAAGTGGGAACAGTAACCCTTTCCCCAAGAGGAGACCACCGCATGCCATCCGACGCATGTGCCGACATTTGGCTGAAAGAAGCCAACGAAATCGAAATATAAAAAAAGTCGCAAACATAAATTGTTTGCGACTTCTATAATTTAACATTGAAAGCACGAGCAAAGCGAGTGCATTACCACACCTTTCACCTTTCACCTTTCACCTTTCACCTTTCCCTATTCCCTATTCACTCCCACTATTCCCTATTCACTTAACCCCGCCACTTCTCTCGCAATCCCAATAACTCTTTCAACCTCAAGTCCATCTTCAATCGTTGGATAATCATCCCTTTCGCCCGAAATAACGTCAATAAAATGCGACATCTGCGTTTTGAACCAATCGTCAAAAAACACTTCTTTTTCAACATCAATCTGCAAAACATTCCCAGTGTAAGCTCCGCCAATTTCCTTTTTCCAATACGTGATAAATTCAGGCGTTCTGCCACTTGCCATAATCATTCCGCCTTCACCAGTGATGGTAATTCCCATCTCGTCATGCCCAACACGGCTAACAGTGAACGAGGCGAGCGCCCCCGAAGTTGCCACGGCACTAATAACAGCACTATCGTCAGTTTCAACGGGCAAAAGCACGCCGTTTTCATCCTTTCTTTCAGTGATAAAAGTTTGCGTGAATCCGCTGATTTTTTCAAACTCTAGCCCGCAAGTGAAAATCGCCGTATCGATAACGTGTGCCCCAAAATCTGAAATCGCACCACTGCCAGCAAACTGCTTTTTGAATCGCCATTCATGCCCAACGTTTGGGTTTGCAAGTCGCTTGCCCCCAAAATGGCAACTGTAAGTATAAACCTTGCCGATCTTTTCCGCCACAATTTCCTTTATTTTGTTCGTGAAATTTGCCGAGCGATAAATAAACCCAACAAATCCCACAATATTTTTTCCTTTCATTGCATCAATCGCAATCTCGCACTCGCGTGCACCCCCCGCAAGCGGTTTTTCGCAAAGAAAATCCTTGCCGTTTGCAACAGCACTCAAAATATATTCAAGATGAGTTGCCGTTGGCGTGCAAATCACAACCGCATCAATAAGGCTGTAAAATTCATCCAAACTCTCGCAAGCCTTGCAAGTGCCAGAAAGCCCTTTTTCCGCCACCCATTTTTGCGTTTTTGCAATATTCAAGCCATAAACTGCCGTAAGCACAGCTCTTTTATCATTGCGAATAGCCATTTCATGAAAACTCCCAATCGCAACAGTAGACCCAACACCAATAATACCAATTCTTTTCATTTTTCTCTCCATTTTTCCTTTTATAACCCAATTATGCATCAATAAAAAGCACTTGTCAATATCTTTTTAAGAAAACGTTTGCGGAGAAAGGGGAAAGTGAAAGGGAAAAAGTAAAACGCTACGCTTAAAGTGAAAGGTGAAAGGTGAAAGGTGAAAGGTGAAAGGTGTGGTAGGCACTCCGCGTACCGCTCCGTGCATACGAAATTTAAATGTAAAACTACAATAACTACAAACGTTTTAACGTGTTTGTAGCTATAACCATATGTAGGGTCGCACCCATGTGTGCGCACCGTCCCCAACGCCCGCCCAAATCGAAATATAGAAAGCACGAGCCTGCGAGTGCATTACCGCACCTTTCACCTTTCACCTTTCACCTTTCACCTCTCCCAATGCATAAATACAACAATCATGCATATCTCGTCAACAATTTAACAATATTCCAAATATATATAACAAAAACCAATCAATATCACAATAAATGCAAAAAAATCAATAAAAAATATTCATAAATATGCATAAATTGCGTATAAACAGTTGCTTAAAAATCAAAAAAGGTGTATTATATCTTCATTAAGAGTTTTAAAGAGGTAATAATAATGGATAAATCAAAAATCAAAAAAGTTGTACTTGCATATTCAGGTGGTCTTGACACATCAATCATCATTCCATGGCTAAAGGAAAATTATAACAACTGTGAAGTTATCGCAGTGTCAGGAAACGTTGGTCAAGCGAGCGAACTTGAGGGATTGGAAGAAAAAGCAATCAAAACTGGTGCTTCAAAAATATATATCGAAGATCTAACAAAAGAATTCCTAGACGACTACGTTTTCCCATGCATGCAAGCGGGTGCACTATATGAAGAATATCTTCTTGGCACAGCTTATGCACGCCCACCAATCGGCAAAAGAATTGCAGAAATCGCAATCGCTGAAGGGGCAGATGCAATTTGCCACGGTTGCACAGGAAAAGGAAACGACCAAGTTCGTTTTGAAATGGCAATCAAGGCTTTCGCACCAAACATGCCAATCATCGCACCATGGCGTGAATGGGATATCAAATCTCGTGAAGAAGAAATCGAATATGCCGAAGCTCACAATATCCCACTAAAAATCAACCGTGAAACAAACTATTCAAAAGATAAAAACATTTGGCACCTTTCACATGAAGGCTTGGATCTTGAAGACCCAATGAACGAACCAACATATAACAAAGAAGGCTTCCTTGAAATGAGTGTTTCTCCAGAACAAGCGCCAGACGTTCCAGCATATGTGACAATCCACTTTGAAAAAGGTGTTCCAACATCAGTTGACGGCGTTGAAATGAACAGCGTTGAAATGGTAACAAAACTAAACGAAATCGGCGGTGCAAACGCAATCGGACTTCTTGACATCGTTGAAAACAGACTTGTTGGCATGAAATGCCGTGGCGTTTATGAAACTCCAGGCGGAGCAATCCTTTATAAAGCCCACAGCGTTCTTGAAACAATCTGTCTTGATAAAGAAACAATGCATTTCAAACAAGACGTTGCCCACAAACTTGCACAAATGGTGTATAACGCACAATGGTTCACACCACTAACTGATGCAATCTTGGCATTCGTTAAAGAAACTCAAAAAACAGTGACTGGCGATGTTAAACTCAAACTTTACAAAGGCAACATGATAAACGCTGGTGTTTGCTCACCATATTCACTATACGATATGGAAATTGCAACATTCGACGAAGACGAAGTATACGATCAAAAAGATTCAGCTGGTTTTATCAACCTTTATGGTCTTTCAACAAAAGTATACGCAAACATGAAAGCTAAAAACGGCTTGAAATAACAGCGGTTTAAAATCTAAGGAAACAAAATGTCAACAAAAATTTTTATAGACGGAAAAGCGGGCACGACAGGGCTTCGCATCTTTGAAAGATTGCAAGGTAGGCAGGATATCCAGCTTATCTTGCTTTCTGATACAGAAAGAAAAGATTATAATGCAAGAAAAACGGCAATCAACAAAGCGGATGTCGTTTTCCTATGTCTGCCAGACGATGCCGCAAAAGAGTCAGTTTCTATGATAGAAAACGACCACACTGCAGTGATCGACGCCTCAACCGCCCACAGAACAAACCCCGATTGGACGTACGGTTTTTCCGAGCTTTCAGAAAATCACGAAAAGGCGATTGCAAATTCAAAAAGAATTGCAGTTCCAGGTTGTCACGCAAGCGGTTTTATCGCACTCACATATCCACTCGTTAAGGCGGGGATAATAAACAAAAACGCTCAGCTTTCTTGCCATTCAATAACTGGCTATTCAGGCGGTGGCAAAGGCATGATTGCGGATTTTGAAAGCGAAACAAGGGAAGATAAGTATTCTGCACCACAAATATACGGAATAACTCAAGCCCACAAACACTTGCCTGAAATGGCGTATATTTCGGGTCTTGAAAATCCACCAGTGTTCGTTCCCGTTGTTGCGGATTTCTATTCTGGCATGCTCGTGACAATACCACTTTCAAAAAGCGAAACAAACGGTCACACTCTTGCTGAAATCAAAGCTGTCTATAAAGAAAAATATAACGGCGAAATCGTGAAATTCGTGGACGAAATGGCTGATGGCGGATTTATTTCAGCCAATAAAATGAAAAACTTGGATTCAATGGAAATATCAGTTTGTGGCAACGACGAAAGAATGGTGCTAACAGCAAGATATGATAACTTAGGTAAAGGAGCGTCAGGAGCGGCAGTTGAAGCACTCAACATTCTGCTTGGCGTGGATAAAAAAACAGGATTGGAAATATGAACATCGAAATAAAACAGCAAACGGGTGGCGTGTGCTTTCCGAAAGGCTTCAAAGCAAACGGAATTCACGCAGGCATTCGCAAAAACAGATCAAAACGCGACTTGTCTTTGATTTTCAGCGAAAAGCTAGCCTCATCCGCTTCAGTCTACACAACTAACCTCGTGAAAGGTGCGCCACTTCTTGTGACAAAAGCCCACCTTGAAAACGGAAAGGCGCAAGCGATCATCTGCAACAGCGGAAACGCAAACACATGCAACGCAAATGGCGTTGAAATTGCAAACCAAATTTGCGAGATTCTATCAAATGAAATCAAAGTTCCCGCAACCGACATTATCGTTGCATCAACGGGAGTTATCGGCTTGCCACTTGATATCGAACCTTTTGAAAAAGGTATGAAAGAACTTGCGGCGGGTCTTGATTATAACCAAAGTGCCCTCGCATCAGAAGGCATCTTGACAACCGACACAAAAGCGAAAGAAATCGCAGTGAGTTTCGAAATTGGTGGCGTTGAATGTCGAATTGGCGGTATTGCCAAAGGTTCTGGCATGATTCACCCAAACATGGCAACAATGCTAGTGTTTTTAACAACCGACTGTGCAATCTCGTCAGAAATGATCAAAAAGGCACTTTCAGAGGACATTCAAAATTCATTCAACATGCTTTCAGTGGACGGCGACACATCGACAAACGATATGGTTTCTGTTCTTGCAAACGGCATGGCGGGCAACGCTGAAATCACGACTGATGGCGAAGATTTTGCGATATTTGCAAAAGCCCTCAACTCAGTGACTGTCGCACTTTGCAAAATGATAGTTGGCGACGGTGAAGGTGCAACAAAACTTCTTGAATGCAGTGTTACAAATGCAAAAACTTTGGAAGATGCAAAACTTTCAGCAAAATCTGTTATTTGCTCATCACTTCTCAAATCAGCAATGTTTGGGGAAGATGCAAACTGGGGCAGAGTTATCTGCGCAATCGGCTATTCAAAAGCAAACGTGGATGTGACAAAAATCGATATCGCCTTCCAGTCAAAAGCGGGAATCATCGAAGTTTGTAAAGCGGGCTCAGCAATTCCATTTTCAGAAGAAGTCGCAAAAACAGTGCTTTCAGAAGAAGAAATCACAATCCTTTGCAACTTTAACGACGGAACAGAAAACGCGTGTGCATGGGGCTGTGACCTCACATATGACTACGTGAAAATAAACGGCGACTACAGAACGTAAGTCGCTAAAATAATATAGTATAAAAACAAGGGTATAAAAAAACATAAGGGGTGAGAGTAGGATATGCATTCAGAATTCACAAACGCAGAACGTGCCAAGGTGCTAACGCAAGCCTTGCCGTACATTCAAAAATATAACAACAAAGTCATCGTTATCAAATACGGCGGAAATGCCATGATAAATGAAGAACTAAAAGAGCAAGTGATGGAAGATATCGTTTTATTGTCTCTTGTTGGCGTGAAAGTTGTTTTGGTTCATGGTGGTGGGCCAGAAATCACTGACATGCTCAACCGTGTGTCAAAAACAAGCCATTTCATCGACGGACTTCGCGTGACTGATAAAGAAACAATCGAAATCGTGCAAATGGTTCTCGCGGGCAAAATCAATAAAAACCTAGTCAGCATTTTGCAAACTAAAGGTGGAAAAGTCATCGGTATCTCGGGAATCGACGGCGGAATGATAAAAGCTGAAATCAAACATCCGGAACTAGGCTACGTTGGCAAAATCACTGGCGTTAACGTTCAGCCAATCGTTGACTTGCTTGATCATGGCTATATCCCAATCGTTTCAACTGTTGCGGGGGACGATAAAGGCAATGTTTATAACATCAATGCCGATACTGCCGCATCTTTTATCGCGGGCGCACTCAATGCCGAAAGAATGATACTCATGACAGATATCGCAGGCATTCTCCTTGACCAACACGACAGAAATTCAATCATTTCATGTATCGACGTGAAAGGTGCGAAAAAACTTTTTGCCGACGGCGTTATTTCAGGCGGAATGATACCAAAAGTTGAATGTTGTATCGACGCGATTGATAAAGGCGTGAAAAAAGTTATTATCATGGACGGAACAACGCCACATTCACTTCTTATGGAAACACTAACCGACGAAGGCTCAGGCACAATGGTTGTGGAGGATATGGAAAATGAATCTTAAGGAAAAAGATAAACAAGTTGTCGCTGGCACATATGCAAGATTCAACCTTGAAATCCACTCAGGAAAAGGTGCACTTTGCTATGACGAAAACGGCAAAGAATATATTGATATGACAACAGGAATTGGCGTCAATATCTTTGGTTTTTGCGATGAAAAATGGTGCGAAGCTATCTCAAAGCAAGCGAGCACGCTCCAACACATCTCAAATTTGTACTACACAACTCCATGCACAAAACTTGCTGATTTGCTAACTGAAAAAAGCGGAATGAAAAAAGTCTTCTTTGGAAATTCAGGTGCCGAATCAAACGAATGTGCAATCAAAGTTGCAAGAAAATATGCCGCCGAAAAGCACGGCGCCGATTGCTACAAAATCATAACGCTAGAAAACAGCTTCCACGGCAGAACAATAACAACACTTGCAGCAACTGGTCAAGATGTATTTCATAAAGACTTCTTGCCACTAACTGATGGTTTTATTTATGTAGAGCCAAACAACATAAAAGCCCTTCAAAAAGCAGTCAACGCTGGCGGAGTTGCGGGTATTTTGTTTGAAACAATCCTCGGCGAGGGAGGCGTTATGCCACTTGACGAGTCTTTCATGGCGGAAATTGCGAAAATTTGCGAAGAAAAAGACATCCTTATGATGATTGACGAAGTTCAAACCGGCAACGGCAGAACGGGCGCTATGTATTCATATATGCACCACGGCTTGAAACCTGACATCGTGTCAACGGCGAAAGGGCTTGGCGGTGGACTCCCAATCGGCGCAACGCTACTTGGCGAAAAAACACAAAACGTCTTGGTTTATGGCGACCACGGCTCAACATTCGGGGGCAATCCCGTTGCGGCAGCGGGTGCTGTGAGCATAGTTGAAAGACTAGATGGCGAAATGATGGCGGGCGTTGCAATGCGTGCTGAATTTATCAAATCAAAACTTGCGGGCGTGAAAGGAGTTCTTTCAATCGCGGGAAAAGGGCTGATGATAGGCGTTGAAACAACAAGAGATGCGAGCACAATTATTGCTGAGTGCATGGAAAACGGCGTTCTATTTTTGAAAGCGAAAAACAAAGTCAGAATGTTGCCACCACTCAATATTCCAATGGAAAATCTTGAAAAAGCAATTGAAATATTCATAACAGCGTGCGAAAAGGAGCTATAAAATGAACTTTAAAGGTAAAAATTTCTTGAAACTTTTGGACTTTTCTCCAGAAGAAATAAATTATTTGATTGATCTAGCTATCAAGCTTAAAGCGGAAAAGAAAGCGGGCACACCGCACAAAATGCACGAAGGTAAAAACATCGTTTTGCTTTTCGAAAAAACGTCAACAAGAACTCGTTGCTCATTTGAAGTTGCGGGATATGACCTTGGCATGAACGTGACATATCTTGATTCTGCTTCATCACAAATGGGCAAAAAAGAGAGCATAGCCGACACAGCAAGAGTGCTTGGCAGATTATACGACGGCATTGAATACCGTGGCTACGGTCAAGAAATCGTGGAAGAACTTGCCTCATATGCTGGCGTGCCAGTTTGGAACGGACTAACAAACGAATTCCACCCAACGCAAATTCTAGCTGACTTTATGACATTGAAAGAAAAATTCGGCAAACTTGAAGGTTTGAACTTTGTTTATATGGGCGATGCAAGATACAACATGGGCAATTCACTCATGGTTGGATGTGCAAAAATGGGAATGAACTTCACTGCTTGTTGCCCTTCACAATACTATCCATCAAAAGAATTGATTGCCGAGTGCGAAAAAGTCGCAAGTGAAACAGGCGCGACACTTTCTTTCACTGAAGATGTCAAAAAAGCAACAAAAGGCGCTGATGTTATCTGCACAGATATCTGGGTTTCAATGGGCGAACCTGTCGAAGTTTGGGCATCAAGAATAGCAGAACTTTCACCATATCAAGTGAACAAAGCTGTTATGCAAAACGCGGATAAAAACGCCGTGTTCATGCACTGCCTTCCATCTTTTCATGATTTAAAAACAGAAATCGGCAAAGAAATGGGTGAAAAATTCAATATCGACTCAATGGAAGTGACTGACGAAGTTTTCGAAAGCGAGCAATCAATCGTATTTGACGAAGCAGAAAACAGAATGCACACAATAAAAGCAGTTATGGCAGCAACGCTGTAAAATTGAAATTGAAAATTTCAATTTTACAGAGTGAATAGTTAATAGATAATAGTGAATAGTGGAGGTATGGCACTCGCTTCGCTCGTGCTTTCTATATTTTAAAATGATAATAGTCAGCAAACTTTATAAATTGTTTGCTGGCTATTTTTAGTTTCATATTTAATATTGTATGCACGAAGCCAACGGAGTAGTGCTTACCTCCACTATTCACTATTCACTATTCCCTATTCACTGTGAAGCTACGCTTCACCTGTATTTCTCGCACATTCTTTTCAGCCAAGCCTCGTCAATTCCGTCGGCTACATGGCGATATTTCTCACCGACTTTCAAAACAACTTTCGGGCCAAGCCGTGTCACGCCCGACCTCACAATAACCCCCGTCATGCAAGTGGGGCAATAACCGTCTTTGGTCACAAGGATTGTCACCTCGCCAAAATCTTTCTTGCAAATTTCCAAAAACCGCGTATCTGGCAAAACGGGGAGAGAAATATTTGGCGTTTGCCCATTTTTCCCCGTTTCAAAACATTCGGAAATCTCGCAAACATAAACCTTTGCCCCCGAAATCGCATTGCCGTCCTCATCCAAAACCTCAACTTTTATCCCCCCTTTAAGCGAGTTGTCAAAAGCTAGCACCCTGCAAGTTTGGTTTGCGATACTTGAAAAAAAGCTAACGCAAAAAGCAATTAAAACACAAATTGTTATAAATTTAACATAATCTTTTTTATACATGAAAATATTTTATGTAAATTTTCAAAAATATATTGACTAAGCAACAAAAATGTTATAAAATAAAAGAAATAAGGTGACTATACAGGGAGGAAATAAAATGTCAAAAATTATTAAAGTAGATATCAACAACATGATGACTGAATTCGTTGGTGATAAACAAGGAATTTCAAAAGCGGATATCGACGCACTTGCAAAAGAAACAAAAAATGCATTCGACGTTATTCAACAAGGCAGAGGAACAGGTTGGACTGGTTGGATGGATTTGCCATACAAACAAGATGCAATCGTTGATGAAATCATCGCTCATGCTGAAACAATTCGCGCAAAAGCAAAAAGTTTCGTAGTTCTTGGTATCGGCGGATCAGCTCTTGGTCCAATGGCAGTTTTCCAAGCACTTTGTCACCTTCGTCACAACGAACTTTCTGACGAAAAAAGAAACGCGCCAAAATTCTATTGTGAAGACAACGTTGACCCTGAAAGAATGGCAGCGCTTCTTGACGTTATCGATGTGAAAGAAACATATTTCAACGTTATCACTAAATCAGGTGCAACAAGCGAAACAATGACTCAATATTTGATTATCATTGACCTACTCAAAAAAGCACTCGGCGACGATTTTGCTTCTCACGTTATCGCAACAACTGATAAAGAAAAAGGAAATCTTATCAAACTTGCAAAAAGTGAAGGCTACAAAACATTCTTTATCCAAGACGGCGTTGGCGGAAGATTTTCTGAACTTTGCCCAGTTGGACTTTACCCAGCAGCAGTGCTTGGCATAGACATCAAAGCGCTTCTTGCAGGTGCAAGAGCAATGGACGAAGTTTGTGCAAGAGAAGATATCTATAAAAACCCAGCCCTTATCACAGCAGCAATGCAATATATTTCAATTGGCAGAGGTAAAAACATTTCTGTCATGATGCCATATGCAGATTCACTCAAACTTGTTTCTGATTGGTACGCTCAACTTTGGGCAGAATCACTAGGCAAAAACATGGATAAACAAGGCAATCCAGTGAACGTTGGTCAAACTCCAGTGAAAGCTGTTGGTGTGACTGATCAACACAGTCAAGTTCAACTTTATGCTGAAGGTCCATTTGATAAAGTGGTAACTTTCATCGGCGTTGATAAATACAGAACTGAATTCGTTATTTCTGACGGTTGTGAAGATATCCCAGACGTTGGTTTCCTTTCAGGTCACACAATGAACGAACTTATTTCAGCTGAAATGGTAGCGACAGAATACGCACTCACAATCGCAAACCGTCCAAGCTATCGCATTATGCTTCCAGAAGTTAATGCCCACACTCTTGGTCAACTTCTTTATTTCTTCGAAATGCAAACAGCATATATCGGCGAACTTTTGAATATCGACACATATAACCAACCAGGTGTTGAAGGTGGCAAAAACGCAACTTACGCACTTCTTGGCAAAAGTGGCTACGAAGCAAAAGCACAAGAAATCAACAACGCACCACAAAAGAAAGATGAGTTTATAATTTGCTAAGCAACGCTACGCTTTAAGGTGAAAGGTGAAAGGTGAAAGAAAAGTGAAAAGTGAAAGGTGAAAAGTGAAAAGTGTGGTAATGCACTCAGCTTCGCTTCGTGCTTTTCAATTATATTTGTAACCAATATAAGGAACGCAACTATTTTATAGAAGCGTTCCTTTTTTACTGTCCAAATATAAATTGGGTGCACGAGCCTGCGAGTGCCTACCACACCTTTCACCTTTCACCTTTCACCTTTCACCTTTCACCTTTTTTTTATCAAATGGTTGACAAAACAAAAAAAGTATGATATACTACGTGTATTAATAAACATAGTACACCACAAAAGGGGGAGAAAAGTGTTTAATATTGACAAACAATCAAGAACACCAATATATGAACAGCTGATTGCGAGCATTGAAGAGAGCATTTTGCACGGACTTTTGCCAAGCGAAACAAAAATCCCTTCTGTCAGGGAGCTTTCGGCTATTATTGGTGTCAATCCAAACACAATACAAAAAGCCTATTCCGACCTTGAATCGCGGGGAATAACCCACAGCGTGCCAGGAATTGGCAGATTTATAGCAAGTGAAGCACAAACGATTTTGAAAGGCGGGGTGGATAAACATTTTGACGCACTTTCTGACGTTATTTCAAATTTAAAACTCATGGGCGTTTCAACTGCTGATATAATTTCTGCTACCGAAAGAATTTGTAAGGAGAAAGAAAATGATTAAAACAACGAATTTGACAAAAAAATTTGACGAATATAAAGCACTCGACAACCTTTCTTGCACAATCCCAGAAGGTTGCATATATGGGCTGATTGGCTCAAACGGTGCGGGCAAATCAACATTTTTCCGCACAATCACGGGAATTTATAAACAAGACAGCGGAGAAATCCAAATCGACGGCAAAAACGTTTTCAATAACCCACTTGCAAAATCCGATTTTGTGTTTGTGCCAGACGATTTATATTTTTTGAAATCATCATCACTAAACCGCATGGCGAAGTTATACGCAAGTGTGTATAAAAACTTTGATAAAAAGCGTTTTTCTGATTTGGTCGACGCATTTTCGCTGAATCCAAACAAAAACATTGCGACATTTTCAAAAGGTATGAAACGCCAAGCTGCGACAATTCTCGCACTTTCATGCAAAACAAAATATCTGTTTTTCGACGAAACTTTTGACGGACTTGACCCAATCATGAGAAACCTCGTGAAAACGGTTGTCTATCAAGATGTTTGCGATCGCGGTGCAACAGCGGTGATTTCAAGCCACGCCCTTCGCGAGCTTGAGGACACATGCGACCAACTTTCGCTCCTTTATAAAGGCGGAATTTTATTCGAAAGCGACGTTCAAAATCTTAAAACATCACTTTTCAAAGTTCAAGTTGCATTCTTGGAAGATTTTGATGAAAAAATGTTTGCAGATATCGAAATTCTAAGCTACAACAAACTTGGAAGGGTGGCAAACCTTATCGTGAAAGGTGATCGCGAACAAACAAAAGCAAAATTGCAATCAAAAAATCCAGCTCTACTTGAAATTCTGCCACTATCCCTTGAAGAAGTGTTCGTCCATGAAATGGATGCACTCGGCTACACATTCGACACAAATTTGGAGGTAAACTGATATGAAAAAAACAAACATCAAAGATTACTTCTCAAAAAATCTTTATATCGAAGCATTGAACCAAACAAAAATCACAGGCTTTTTCCTTATTATCGCATCGGTAATTCTCTGCTCGATTTTCCCATTCACAAGCCTTGTAAGCTACATGCAATATCCGCTTAGGGGCGAATCTGCGGAAATCATCGGCGTTTTGGAAGGGAACATCGCACTTTTGGTTTTGATGTATATCTCGCCAATATTTGTGGCACTCAATGGCTTTGGATTTCTTTCAAATCGCAAAGATTGCGACTTTTATCATTCAATCCCAGTCACTCGTCAAAGCATTTATTGTTCATTTGCCCTTGCGGGTATCACATGGATAATTTCCGCATTCACAATCGGCGGTCTTTGTGGCTTGGCACTTTTTTCAACCGTTCCAGGACTTTATATCCCGATTGCGGGCAGTATCAACATGATAATTGCAACAATACTCGGCGGACTCATGATATATTTTGCAACGCTTCTTGGAATTTCCGCAAGCGGAAACAAAGCAAATCAAGTTTTGCTAGCACTTCTCATAATCTTCATGCCGGAAGTCACAAGGCTTGTATTGCTTGGTCGCGTTGATGATATAAGCAATATAACAAACATGGCAAGCGTTGGATCATCTCTCCCATTTGCCCCAATATATTCACTTTTTGGCTACTACGAAACCGACGTATTTTTCACGATGCAAACAAAATTGCTAACTATCGCATTTGCAGTGGTCTATGCAATTCTTGCAGGGCTAGTTTTCACAAAAAGAAAATCCGAACTTGCGGGCAATAACGCACCAAACAAAATTTGGCAACAGGTGTACAGCATGGCAATAATGTCGCCATTTATCTTGTTTTTCGTATCCTCGTTTGAATTTTCAACGGACATTTTCACCTACATGCCAACAGTTATCGCAATTTCATTTGTGATATACCTCGGCTATCAACTTGCGACGATGAAAAACCACAAAACCGCAATAAAATCATTGCCGTACTACGGCTTGGTGATTGCAATTTCGGCAGTTCTAATAATTTCAGTGAATTTGACAGCACTCGTTGCAAATCAAATCTCACCAAGTGCCGAAAGTATAAATTACACCCAATTTTCAAGCACTTTTGACATAAAATCTCAAAGTGACAACTACTACACAGAAAGGGCAAAAATCAAAGTGGATGATGACAAAATCAATGAAATTGTAGCAACCGCACTCGCCGATACAATCAGAACAGATGGCTTGGTAAAATACATGGAAGATTACGAAACAGTTTCCTATTATAGAACATATGTCACAATAAACACGGGCATTTTCAGTTTCGAGCGTATAATCTATTTGACAGCAGAAGAAGCTGACACAATCGAAACCTACTACGCAAATCAAACGCAAATAAACGATTTGCTACTTGAAATTCCGAATAAAGAAGAAATTCTTGTAAGCAATATCTACGGCGCAGCACTCGACACAAACCTGCTTACATCCCAGTTCAAAGAAACAGTTATCGACATGATGTATGCCGAGATTGCAACTCTTTCAAAAGAAGACCAATATAAAATCACTTCCTACCAACAAAACCCAGATATCATGCCAGTTTTTGCCGCAACAGACACATCATATGTGGCAAGTTCGCTAGAATTTCGCGTGAACCTAACAACAATGGGCAAGTACGAAAGCGAGCTCACAACGATATATATCACGCCACTTATGCCAAAAACGTATGAATATCTTTTAAACTACGCCCTAAACAACCAAAGCGGAGTAGACACAGAAGGTATTGCGGATTTCGTAGCCAGCATAAAAGATAACAGCGAAATTTTCCTCACAGTGGAAGTTTCCGACAGTGAAAACATGGTGGTGTATTTCTATCAAACGGTGACAAGTTATTCAAGCTTCAACATCGAAGATTGCAAATTCTTGCTAGAAAAAGTATCGGAAATTGCGGAAAGCAGCGAAACAAGCGATTTTGAAAACATATATTCAATCGAAATATACGCAGAAACTATGTATGATTCAGAAACTGTGGATTATGATTACTATTATCAAGGTGTTGGCATAGAATTTATCACATCCCTTTCAGATGAAGATTTGCAGTATTTCACATCATTAAACAACTAAATCAGTCAATCACAAAATAACAATATAACCCTTATAAATATAACGTCCTATTCAATATAGGGCGTTATATTTTTGCATAAAAATTTAATATCGCTTTACAACGCTAATATATGGTGTTATAATATAATCGAAAAAGTTGAGAGGTAAACAAAATAATGATTGGAACAATAGCCAACGTCACAACGATTGTGATTGGAAGCATACTCGGCAGTCTATTTAAAAAGGGGATAAACCCCAAATATCAAGACGCGCTTTATAACGCAATGGGACTTGCCGCGCTCGGACTTGGCATAAATGCAGTTGCGGGCAATCTATCCGACAGCATATATCCAGTCCTTTTTATCGCAAGCCTAGCAATAGGAAGCCTTCTTGGCTCAATGATTGATCTTGACAAAAGGTTTAACTCACTTGTTGGCAAATTTTCAAAAACCAACATCGGGGAAGGGCTTTCAACAGCAATCATGCTTTTTTGTATCGGTGCGTTTTCAATCTTGGGTCCAATGCGTGCGGCACTACTTGAAGATTACACATATCTTTTCACAAATGCAACGCTTGATTTTGTGACATCCTTTGTTCTCGCTTCAACGTATGGCATCGGCATAATTTTTTCCGCCGTATTCCTTTTTGTGTGGCAAATGAGCATATATCTTTTCGCAGTTCAACTTGAACCCTTCCTGTCTGGTGACCTATTAACAGAGATCATGATAGTAGGCGGTTTCCTTATCATGGCATCAGGACTTTCAATACTAAACATCAAAAAATTCAAAACAATGAACATCTTACCCGCGCTTTTCATTCCACCAGTTTGGTTTGTTATTATGTCGCTTGTGGGATAAAGGAAAATATGGCAAAATTTGAAGAACTAAACCTTGAAGAAAACTATCCAACCGTCGCTGAAGCGATGGAACTTCTGCAAGGCGAAATAAAATGGGCAAAACAATCGGGCACTGAATGCATGTATATCATTCACGGCTATGGAAGCTCGGGCGTTGGCGGTGCAATCCGTCACAAGGCACGCCAATGGCTCAACGCGCAAGTGAGAAACGGCAATCTGAAAGCCGTTATTCCGGGTGAAGAATTCAACGTGTTCAACAGCGATGTTGTGTATCTCATGGGCAAATACGGCAATTTATATGACCTCGCACGCCGTCACAACCCAGGGGCAACAATCGTTAGAATAAGATAAAGTAAAAAAAATTTAAAAACACCTAAAAATACATTGACATCTATCAATGTATTTTATATAATGTAAACATAGAAACTTATCTATATAAACAATCATCTATATAAATCATCAATAAGGAGGCAAAATATGTATAAAGAATACGCCCAAATTTTCAAGGCACTATCCGATCCCACGCGGGCAGAAATATATCACATGCTGAAAAACGGCGAAATGTGCGGATGTGTGATACTTGAAAAATTTAACATAACTCAACCAACGCTAAGCTACCACATGAAAGCGCTTGTGAAAAGCGGACTTGTGAAATTTCGCAAAGAAGGCGTGTGGAATCATTATTCAGTTGACAAGGAGGTCTCAGAATGTCTCAAGAAATTCCTGTAAAAAAACTATCAGTAAAAATCAAAATCGCAATCGGACTCGCTGTTGCAATCACTCCATTTTTGGTCGCATTCATCATTGCGGGCATGGCGGGCGTTTCGGCGGTTGCTGATTTTATAACATATCAAATTCTCGGCATGTCTTGGCTTTCAAGCATAGTTGCAAGCATGCTTTCATCGCTTTTTGGTGCGGATTTCATCTCGACATGGCAAGGGGGAGCAATCCACTTTTTCATATACGACATGATCAAAATCATAATTCTGCTTTGCACGCTGATATTCTTGATAACATATATCCAAAGCTTCTTCCCGCCCGAAAAAACAAAACGAATACTCTCAAAATTCGGCGGAATAAAGGGCAATATCATGGGTGCATTCCTCGGCACACTAACGCCGTTTTGCAACTGTTCGTCAATCCCAATTTTCATGGGCTTCACAAGGGCAGGAATAAGAAGTGGAGTAACTTTCAGCTTCCTTATTTCGTCACCACTTGTTGACCTCGGTGCGTTCATTTTGCTTGCGAGCATATTCGGCTTCAAAATCGCCATTGCCTATGTTGTGGTGGGACTTATCCTCGCAGTTATCGGCGGAACAATCATCGAAAAATCAGGCGTTGGAAACGAGGTGGAAGATTATATTCTCACAGCCGAGCTTCAAGAACTTGCTGACGACACAATGACAACATCTGAAAGACTTGCCCACGCAAAAAAAATCACAATCGCAACACTAAAATACGTTTTCCCATATATCGCAATTGGCGTTGGTATCGGAAGTGCAATCCACAACATCATCCCAGAAAGCGTGATTTCGGCAGTTCTTGGCGAAAACAATCCGTTCTCAGTTTTGATTGCAACAGTGGTGGGAACTCCAATGTATGCCGATATCTTCGGTGCAATCCCAATCGCGGAAGCATTATTTTATAAAGGCGTGGGTCTTGGTACAGTTCTTGCATTTATGATGAGCGTGACAGCCCTTTCACTTCCAAGCATGATAATCTTGAAAAAAGCCGTGAAACCAAAACTTTTGGGTTCATTTATCGCAATTGTTGTGATTGGAATTATAATAATTGGCTACGCATTCAACGCTTTTGGATATATCTTCATCTAAAAAAGATTTTTTTTGAAAAAGCTATTGAAAAACGCTAAAAAATG
Organism: Bacillota bacterium; assembly: GCA_044426045.1. GTDB lineage: Bacteria > Bacillota > Clostridia > Christensenellales > CAMQZB01 > JAWXUU01. The sequence continues at coordinate 47,353 of JAWXUX010000002.1, read as the reverse complement.
TGGTATCATACCTAGCGAATAATCTTAAAGATAAGACACAGCGAGGTATTATAATGAAACAATACATTCAACCTAAAATAATATTGCCAATCAACCTGCATGATGCGAAAGTAACAAGTATCGAATGGGACAACAAAATTGGTGGAATAAACAGAGGTTTTTTCAAACTAAATATGGGCGAGGGTTTCCTTGTTCAAACTGAAAACGGAGCAAAGCAAACAAAATCTGCCAGCGTTCTTTTTGATAAAGTGGATTTCGACTTCTGCCAAATTTATGCATTCAAAGAAGAAGAAAGAAAAGGTATCACATTTGAACAAGTTGAAAGAATACTCAAACACACCGAAGTTGAAATCAGCGAACTAACATTTTCAACTGATCTCACAAAAATTTGGTGCTATGCCTATCCGCCAAACGACTACTACGTGATTGAAATTGAAATATATCACGAAAACGAAACGGTGTATAGTTGGGAAGAATAGAAAATAAATAGATAAAACAAATGATATAAATAAAAACAAATGATAAGAGGTAATAAAAATGAAATGTCCTAACGTAGAAAAATGCGCATGCCCAAAAACGACATGCCCAAACTGGGGGAACTGTTGCAAATGCGTTATAAAGCACAGGGAAACCGACAGCCTTCCATTCTGCCTTTTTCCCGACAATGGCGGAGATAAAAGCAACAAAAACCATTATAAAGTGTTGAAAAAACGCTTTGAATGTGAAGAAAACTAAAAACATCAAAAAACAACTGCGAAAGCGGTTGTTTTTTATTCTAGCATATATTGCAAACTTTTTTCGTATCTATAAACAAAACGAAAAAAGGAAAATATATGAAAAAACGCATAATTTCAATAACTTTAATCTTGGCAATACTCATTGCAATACTGCCACTTTCCGCATGCACAAAAACTGTGGAAAACAGCTATAAAATCGACGTCTTATTAAACACCGAAACAAAAACCATAACAGTGACCCAAGAAACAACATATTATCACCAAAGTGAAACGGAAACCAGCACAGTTTGCTTCAATCTTTATCAAAACACAACAAGGGAAGATGCCCTTTATACCGCAGTGCCCAAAGAGATGAAATTCTCGGCATATCCAAACGGAAACTCATATGGTGGCATCACATTCACCTCGGTGACAATCGGCGAAAATAACGCAAATTTCGAGGTTGGTGGCACCGATGAAAACTTTCTTATAATAAATCTTGAAACCCCCTTGAAAAACGGCGACAGCATCACAATTTCAATGGTATATACAGTGACTCTTGCAAACATAAACTCCCGTCTTGGCTACGGCGAGGACACAATAAACCTTGGCAATTTCTATCCCACACTTGCGGTTTTTGAAGAAACGGAAAATGGCGGGGAGTTTTTCGAGTGCGTGCCATATTCCCTTGGCGACCCGTTTTATACAACCCCCGCAACCTTTGAAGTTTCAATCACATTGCCATCAGAATACCTCGTTGCTTCAAGTGGCGTGGAAACTAAAACACAAACGGAAAACAGCACAAAAACAATAACGTATAAGGCAGATAACATCAAAAGTTTTTGCATGGTGTGCTCGGAAAAATTCTCATTGCAAACCCAAATCAAAAACGGCATAGAAATCAAATATTACTCCCTTGCCGACGAATCTCCAACAACGACAACCGCGATGATTGCAAAAGCACTTGACCTTTATGAAGCAAGTTTTGGAAGCTACCAGTATGACACTTTCACCGTGACCGATGCGAACTTTTTCCAAGGTGGCATGGAATATTCCGCACTCGTTATGGTTTCAACAAGCGTGGATGAAGATTTCAGAAAAATCGTGATAGCCCACGAAACCGCCCACCAATGGTGGCAAACAATGGTGGGGACAAACGAAATTGAATATTCAATTTTCGACGAAGGCTTGACGGAATTTTCAACCGCACTGTTTTTCGAAACCTATCCCGAATATGGCATAAGCAGTGAGGAAATGATAACAGCAAAAGAGGAAACTTATGCGACGTATCTCGAAATTTTAAACGTCCTCGAGGAAAAAACACCACCAACCCCAACTCAATCGCTTGCAAGCTATCGAAGTTCCTATGACTATTACGCACTTGTCTATGTTCGCGGTCACCTAATCTTTGAAGAAATGGCTGATATGATAGGGCAAGATGAATTCATATCATTTTTGAAAGCCTTCAAAACAAAATATAACATGCAAAACGTGGATATCGAAGACTTCCTAACTTTTGCTGAAGAGAAACTAGGGACAGAGACTGCGGAAAAAATGCGTATAATGTTCTATCCTGACTAAAAGGAGAAAATAAACATAAAATTTACGTAAAATCACCAATTTGGCTTAAAAAATATTAAAAAAGGGGTTGTCAAACCGCCGTTTATGGTGTAGAATTAATGAGTAAAATTATGCAAACCATAATGGTAGCCATAATGCTAAAAAGTAAACAAAAATAAAAAAAGGGGGTGCAAGTATGATAACTATTGCTAAACTTGACGAAAACAAACAACTTGATACAGTGCAAGATTTTGAAGTTGGATGTTGGATACATCTTGCCTATCCGACAAATGAAGAACTAAACCGCGTTGCGCTTGCAACAAACATCCCAAAAGACATGCTCGCTGTGGCGCTTGACCCTGAAGAATCAGCCCATATCGATGTCGAAGGTGAAACAAAACTAGCGGTTGTGGATATGCCAGTCATTGAAAAAGAGGACGGAGTTTCCGTGTTTTCAACATCGCCAATCGGTTTTTGCTTTAATAAAGGCTATTTCGTATCGGTGACAACAAAGGAAAGCTCAAGCATAAAAGACATGTTAGCAAACAGAATTCGCGGAGTTGACCCAACGAAAAAAGTTAGGTTCATGCTTCAAATCATCAACCGCATAGAGTTCAAATATCTTCAATACCTCAAAAGAATGGATAAAATGAGCCTTGCAATCCAACGTGAACTTGAACGAAGCGTGAAAAATAAAGAACTTATCGAGCTTCTTGATATCGAAAAATCGCTTGTGTATTTTTCAACATCGCTAACAGCCAACGACAGAGTGCTTTATAAAATCAGAAGAAGTGCGGATTTCAAAAAATACGAAGAAGACCAAGACCTTCTTGAAGACGTTATAACAGAAAACGCCCAAGCGATTGAAATGTGTTCGATATATCGCGATATCTTGTCGGGAACAATGGATGCTTATGCATCGGTTATTTCAAACAATCTGAACATCATCATGAAATTGCTTGCAATCTTCACAATCACGCTCACAGTGCCAACGGTTATCGCAAGCTTGTGGGGAATGAACCTCGTTGTGCCGTTTGCGGAAATGGAAAATGGATTTTATATAATCATTTGTATAATCATCATTGCAACAATCTTGATTTCAGGACTTGCAGTTTATTTGTCAAAACCTGGAAAAGGCGGAAGACGTAAATCTAAAAAAAGAAGATAAAACAAAATCGCACGCAAAGTGCGATTTTGCACAATAATTATAATTTTAAGGGAGAGAGAATTATGGATTTATTAAAACTAAAAAACGGCAGTGATATAAGAGGTGTCGCAGTCGCAGGGGCAGAAGAAGTGACACTAACGCGTGAAAACGTTGTGAAAATCACAGTTGGATACGCAAGATTTATCAAAGAAAGATTGAAAAAAGAAAACCCAGTTATTGCCATTGGGCGTGATTCAAGAATTTCTGGTGAGGAAATTGAAGAAATCATAACAGCGGTTTTGTCAAACTTTGGATTTGCAATCATTCAAACGGGAATTTCATCAACGCCAAGCATGTTCATGATCACAAAGGAAAAATCATTCCATGTTGATGCATCAATCATGATAACAGCAAGCCACTTGCCGTATAACAGAAACGGCATGAAATTTTTTGATGCAAAAGGTGGTTTTGAATCAAAGGACATCACTGAAATCTTGACACTCGCGGGTGAAGATTTCCAAAACCCAAATCTCGCCGGCGTAGTTTTAAAATTGCCATATATCGACATGTATTCAGCCCACCTTGCAAACATCATAAAGGAAAAAACGGGCGAAGAAAAGCCGTTTGACGGCATGAAAATCATCGTGGATGCGGGCAATGGTGCGGGCGGATTTTATGCGGAAAAAGTGCTTTTGCCACTTGGCGCAGATATCACGGGCTCACAATTTCTTAACCCCGACGGCATGTTTCCAAACCACATTCCAAACCCGGAAGATAAAACAGCAATGAAGTCAATTTCTGATGCTGTGATTCAAAATAAAGCAGATTTCGGTATCATTTTCGACACCGACGTGGATAGGGCAGCTGCAGTTTTCCCAAGCGGTGAAGAAATCAACAGAAACAAGTTGATTGCACTTATTTCAGCAATCTTGCTTTCTGAAAACCCAGCAGAAACAATCGTTACCGACAGCGTAACATCAAATGGACTCACTGAATTTATCGAAAGCAAAGGCGGAATTCACCACAGATTTAAACGCGGATATAAAAATGTTATCAACGAAGCAATTAAGCTCGAAGGCGAAGGCGTTTCGGCACCTCTTGCAATTGAAACAAGCGGACATGCCGCGCTCAAAGAAAACTTCTATCTCGACGATGGCGCATATCTTGTGACAAGACTGCTTATCCAGCTTGCAAAAGCAAATAAAAGCGGAGAAACGCTCGAATCAATGATAGCGGATTTGAAAGAGCCAAAAGAAGCCTATGAATTCAGATTGAAAATCGAAACAGAAGACTTCAAGTCATATGGCGAGGACGTTTTGGAAAAATTCGAAACTGAAATGGAGAAAAAAGGCTACACAATTTGTGCCCCAAATTTCGAAGGCGTGAGAATAGCAAACGAAAACGGTTTTGCACTCATGAGGCTCAGCCTCCACGACCCAATAATCCCAATAAATATCGAATCGGATATTGCAGGCGGTGTTTCAAAATTTGTGGACGATATATCAGAATTCCTACAAGGATATGACCTTTTGGATAAATCTAAATTTAAAATCTAAAAAGCGTGTAAAAAATCAAAAAACAACAGCATATTATTTGCAAATATTGGTAAAGTGATATATAATATATTTTGTAAAATAATAATGATTTTAAAAATCTAAGGAGAACTTTAAATATGAACAGAGACATCATCGTCAAATCTTTGCGTATTCTTTCATGTGAGCAAATTGAAAAAGCGAATTCTGGTCACCCGGGATTGCCACTTGGAGCAAGTGATATTGCCTATGCCGTTTGGAATGGCCTAAACATCTGCCCAAACAGTCCAAAATTTGTGAATCGCGATAGATTTGTGCTTTCAGCTGGTCACGGCTCTGCGCTAAACTATTCACTTCTTCACATTTGGGGATTTGACGTAACAAAAGAAGACCTTGCAAACTTCCGTCAAGTTGGTTCAAAAACAGCAGGACATCCTGAATATAACCACATCGCGGGCGTGGAAGTGACAACAGGTCCTCTTGGTCAGGGCGTTGCAAATGCAGTTGGTATGGCGATGGCGGAAGCAAGACTTTCAGCGAAATTCAACAAAGAAGATGCGAAAATCGTCGACCATTATACATACGCACTAACTGGTGACGGATGTATGATGGAAGGTATCGAATATGAAGCTGCCGCACTTGCTGGCACATTGAAACTTTCAAAACTTATCGTTCTTTATGACAAAAATGATATCACTATCGAAGGCGACATCGCAACATCTTTTGGTGAAGACGTTGGTGCAAGACACGAATCTCAAGGTTGGTACGTTCAAAAAGTTGACGGCTTTAACATCGACGAAATCGAAGGCGCGATTGCAAACGCAAAAGCCCAAAACGAAAAACCATCACTGATTATCTGCCAAACAACAATCGGATATGGCTCACCACTTGCGGGATCTGAAAACTGCCACGGCGCGCCACTTGGAAAAGATAACTTCGCAAAAACTAAAGAATTCTTTGGTTGGACAGAAGAACCTTTCTGCGTTCCAGCGGAAGTTGAAGAATTCAAGCTTTCAAAAATCGAAAAAGGTGAGCAAATCGAACAAGCTTGGCTTGCACTTTTTGATAAATATGAAGAACAATACCCAGAACTTGCCGCAGAATTTGAAACGTGGCAAAAAGGTGACTATTCGTCAATAGTTGATAACGAAAGCATTTGGCAATTTGAAAAACCAGACGCAACGAGAGGCACATCTTGCACTGTCCTAACTAAACTTGAAAAAGAAATTCCAAGCCTTATGGGTGGCTCTGCCGACCTTTCACCATCAAACAAATCAGTGATGAACTCAAGAACTTTCTTCTCAGCTGAAAATCACGATGGTTCAAACGTTCAATTTGGTATCAGAGAGCACGCAATGAGCGCCATTTGCAACGGCATGGCAGTTCACGGTGGAATTATGCCATATTGTGCAACATTCTTTGTTTTTGCAGATTATATGAAAAATGCGATGAGAATGTCAGCACTTATGAAACTTCCTGTAACATATATCATGACGCACGATTCAATCGGCGTTGGTGAAGACGGTCCAACACATCAACCAGTTGAACACTTGGCAGGGCTTCGCAGTATTCCAAACATGCATGTTTTCAGACCGGCAGACGGCAAAGAAACAGCAGCAGCATGGGTGAGTGCAATGACAGCAAACGGCCCAACTTGCCTTGTTTTGACACGTCAAAACCTCCCACAATACGATGGCAGTGGCAAAATCGCATTGAAAGGTGGATACATCCTTTCTGATTGCGAAGGCACTCCAGATGTTATTTTGCTAGCTTCAGGAAGTGAAGTTGAACAAGCAATGGGTGCAAAAGAAATTTTGACTGCGGAGGGCGTGAAAGCGAGAGTGGTTTCAATGCCATGTATGGAAATTTTCGACGCTCAAAGTGCTGAATATAAGGAAAGCGTTCTTCCAAATGCAGTTCGTGCAAGAATTGCAGTTGAAGCGGGAAGAGCAATGCCTTGGTTCAAATATATCGGTCTTGATGGCGACACTGTAACAATGGAATCATTCGGCGAATCAGGTCCAGCGGGACAAATCTTCAAAAAATTCGGCTTCACTGCAGAAAATGTAGCAGAAAAAGCAAAAGCAATTTTGAAGAAATAAATTAAAAACAAATAAATCGATATAAAAAAAAGGGGCTACACATTCGTTTGTGTAGCTCCTTTTTTGTGCAATGTTAAAATAAATATCAGAATAAATATTAAAATAAATTAAAATAAATCTCAAAACATCTAAAATCCTATTCAAAAATCAAAGAAAAATCATATTCTTTTTCGTCCTCAATTTTTTCCATATACGGCTTATCTTCAAACTTGCCAGAGAATTCATATGGGTCGGCAATGCCATTCCAAGGCTCGAGGCAAACAAAAGGTGCACCTTCACCTTTCCAAAAAGCAATAAGCGTGTGACCGCCCAGAGAAACCGACACTTTTTCCCCCGTACCTTTTCGCACAAGCGAAACATAATCAGATTCAAATCCGCTGAAAATGATTGTGTCATTCAGACTCTTTTCGCTGGTAGGCACAACCTTGATTTCCTCGCGAGCTACATTTTTATAATAAAGGGCATCTTTTATAAGAAGTTGCTGGAGCGATTTTTCGCTTTTTTCAAAAACAATTTCGTAATTATCAAGAGTGTCGCCATCATAAAGGTTAACAAAAGCTGGGTGCCCACCAACCGAGCACAAAAGTTCATCCTCACCTTTGTTTTGGATAGTTATGATAATTTCAATCTTTTTGCCGATGAGAGTATATTTTGTGAAAAATTCAAATTCATACGGATATGCTTTCAATGTTTCCTCGCTTGATGAAAAATAAAAAGTGATTGAACTATCGCTTTTTTCCACCACTTCATGGGTGAAAATGCGACACAAGCCGTGTTGGTTCATGTGGTATTCACTGCCCGAAATAACGGTCTTTCCGCCCTTCAAACTGCCAACAATAGGAAACAAAAACGGTGCGTGACGTTTCCAAAATTCAGGGTTGCCATTCCAAAGACGCTCAACCCCTAAAAACTTAATGCTAGTCATTTCCCCGCCAAAATCCGAAAGGGTAACATGCAAGAATTCATTAGAAATTTCAAAAGTTTTCATATAAATCTCCTTATAAAAATAGGCAGTCAAAACAAATCAACTGCCCATAAAAATCAAATTATTTTATTCTTGGTTTACGCAATCTCATTTTAACAAAAACAATAATTGCAACAGCAATAACCAAAACAACAATCAAAATAATAGCGATTGTGAATGATCTTGTTTGTGAATCAGTTGTGACAAGTTCTTTCAAAACGTAACCTTCAACAGCGACATCGCTTGCTGGGCTAGCTTCGCGAACATAATAATAATCGCCACGCTCTGCCATGATTTCAACTTTTTCGCCATCGTAAATTTTTGTTCCAAGTTCTGTTATGCCTTCATCGGCATAAACAGTCGCATACCCTTCAAAAAGGTTAGCATTGATTTTGCCGTATTCATAAGTGTTGTCAGTTTCGCTTGAATTTTCAACAACGTTGTATCTTGGAATATAACCAATCACAGATTCGCCATCAACATCAGCTTCAACGCGATACCACAACATACCCATTGGGCAAACATAATCGTTTGCTAAATCAAGAATTGTGAGAGCAGTATCTTTTTCAAGTTGGTCAAATCCGTAAAGCGGAACCATGCTTGAAGTTGTTGTGAGCGGGTATTTATAAATATAAGTGTTATCGTGAAGAACAAGTGCCTCTTCAAATGGAAGTTCAGGTTCCTCAGTGATTTCTTCAAGTGTGCTTGTATACATAAATCCAACAGAGTTGTTGTATAAAACGTAACTGATTTCGCCATCATCGGAAGTTCCCGCAACAATCACTTTTGAATTTTCGCTAAGCTTAATCGGTCTTATGATTGCATATCCCGTTGGATAATAATCGTCTTTACTGCTAACGGGGAGCAAAAGTCTGCTTCCGTCGTTTTTAACATCCAAAATAAGAACGTCAGCTTCTTCGGTTTTTTCAAAAATATCGCTTGGGATTTCAGTTGAAAGATCATATTCAACTTCTAAATCGTCAAACAAATCGTCACTGTAATAAAGTCTGTGTTCGCCATCTTTGATAAAGTATGTCATTTCCTCTTCAAAATTGATTGCCATATCAATGAAATCTGCGTTATCGTCAGAATTATAAATTGAAGCAAGAACGCGTTCAAACTGAATTTCGTCCTCGTCATAATCCTCGTGGTCTTCATCAATCATTGCGTATTTTGAAACAACTGAATAATAACTGTTTGAGCAAAGCACGTAAAAGTTGCCCGCAAGGTCAAATTCCACGTCATAAACATCGCCGATATAATCTATTTTCGAAAGGGAATAAACAAGCTCGCCAGAGCCAAGTGAATAAACATCCATGCTGTTAGAATCATAAACCGCAACATAGTTGTTGTAATAATCAACAGCAATTCCGTCAGCACTGCTGGTGTCAGTCACAGGGCAATAAAGCTCGCCAGTTGAATTGTCAAAAGCAATGATAGTGTTTTTATTATAAATATAACAAGTGCTGTCATAAGGTGAAACGTCAAGTCCCTTAATGTTTCTGAAACTCACATCTTCAAACTCGTCAAACATATATTTGAAATTACCGCTTGAAGTGTAAACAAAAAGTTCATCATCATCAGAAACCACATAAATATTTTCTTGATAATCAATGCCAGCATATATTGGCGTTATAAGTTCGCCATCTTCATCTGTTGTGTAATAGATAGTGACATCCCCATCATCATCAATGATTTTCACGCGATTGTTTTGCGAATCTGCCACCGCAACTGATTGATATGAAGCGGAAACGTTAGTTGGCGTGTTGTATCCTTCAGTTGAAGAAGAGAATGAATAAATCGAAGACATGTTCGAGAAAAGCAATCCGTCCGAAAGGGAGAAGCTTTTGATTGCCATTGCGCCTTCATTATCGGCAACAAGCAACTTAACAAGTCCGCCACTGTAAGAAACAGTGAAAGAAATTGGGTCAACCAAGTTTGAATCAGTTGAAGCTTCGCGAGTTGTCTCCAAAAGAAGTTCAAGATCGGTTGAAGTTTCAATATCGCAATAATAAATGCCATCGCTTGTCAAAACAAAAACGTGGTTGTCATATCCCGCAAACTGAAGAACGTCACCGCTTGGCATGTTTGTGATTTGTGTGAGAACATCACTTGATGTGTCAAGGTGATATATATCAGAATATGAAGTTTCAATCAAAATATCATCGCCACAACTTTCGATTGCAGTGAAATCAGTGATAGCCAATTCAACGTTAGTTTCAGCACCCACAACTTGAGCAACAGTTGCACCGCCACTCATTTTTGAACTTTTAATACTGTCGGTTGTTCCGATTTTTATGTAGTAGAGCACCTCGTCATCAGTGATGGCAAAATCACGCATAATTGGTGCGGATTCTTCATTTAGCATAGCAGTGTAGTCGCCGATATAGCTTGAAGCATAGTCGATGAGCATTGTGCTGTAAAGCATGGAAGTATCATCAGAAAGAAAATTGAGGCTGACAGCTGTGTTTTCAAATATTTCAACTTTTTGTGGGTCGCCAATGAAATAACCAATGTCGATAGTGTGCAAAAACTCACCGTCTTCATCAAACACGACATAATTATAATAATCACCAATAGTGTTTGTCAAAAGCTCGGTCACGATAATGAAATCGTCGCTACTTTCAATCCCAACAATATTTGTGAATTCATAATAAGAATAATCAAGGGTAGGAGATGCAAAATCTTCAGTGTCGTCAAAGTCCTCGCTGTCTGCTCCAAAAGCAGTGTAAGCCGCCGAGGCAAAGATAGATAAAATAAGGCAAAAGCACAATACCCAAACCACAATTTTTTTAAATATATTCATAAGTCAATAATACCCACACATTTTTTCTTATTATTATATCAAAATAAAGAGAAAATGTCAATTTTCTTGGTGGCAAATATGTAAGTTTATGAATATGGAAAATAATGACAGTTTTATATGGCTAACATAATTTATAAAGGCGGGTATTTAATGATTTTTTCAAATAAACCTTGCATTTTTCCGCAAAATGTTATATAATGTAAAAAGGTGAACTATGGAATATAACAAATTTGGAAACACGGGAATAAAAGTATCAAAAGTGGGTCTTGGAACTCTCACAATGGGAGGGCTTCAAAAAAACTCTACGCAAAAAGAAATCGACCTTGTCACATCAAGATGTGTCGAACGTGGCATAAATTTTTGCGACACAGCCCAACTTTATTCTTCATATAACGTTGCAAAATCAATGTTAGAGAAAAATAAAGACACCGTGATAATTTCAAAATCATATGCCTGGGATAAAAAAACTGCAAGAGAAGCGGTGGAAGATGGTTTAAAAGCATTGAATCGCGACTATATCGATGTGTTTTTAATGCACGAGCAGGAAAGTAAGTACACAATCAAAGGACACTGGGAAGCAGTGGAAGAATATGAGAGAATGAAATGTGAAGGGAAAATAAAACACCTTGGCGTTTCAACTCACAAAATTGAACTTGCAAAAGAAATCTGGCGTTTCCCATTCATTGAAGTGTTGCACCCGCTGATAAATTACCGTGGATTTGGACTTTTTGACGGAAACCGCGAAGATATGGAAACCGCAATAAAAAACGCAATGGATAACGGAGTTGCTGTTTATGCCATGAAAATATTCGGTGGCGGACATCTTTTATCTGAAAGAAAAAAAGCCCTTGAATATCTGAAAAATTCCAATTTTCCCGCAGTTATCGGCATGCAAACAACAAAAGAAGTTGATTTCAACTGTGACTTTATCGAAAATGGGACAAGCAGTATCACCCCAGAAATTCAATCAAAGCAAATAACAGTGCACGATTGGTGCGAACTTTGCGGAAATTGTGTTTCAAGCTGTCCTCAAAATGCACTTGAAATCAAAAATGGCAAAGTTGAAGTTGACAAAGTCAAATGCGTTTTGTGTGGCTATTGCGGTGCTCATTGCGAAAATATGTGCATAAAAATCTTCTGAAACTCGTAAATAATCACAAATATCACACTTTGTTAACACTTGTGTGAAACAAAAAGTATATAATAACCTAAAAATGAAAATATAAAATAATGAAAATATAAAATATAAATACAAAATATAAAAAGAAAGGAAAAAATAAATGAAAAGAATAATAGCCCTTGATGTCGGCGACGTCCGAATTGGCATTGCGTCAAGCGACATGCTTCGCATTATTGCTTCACCATATGAAACATATATTTGCAAAAGCGAGGAAGCCGACTTTGCCTACATAAAAGAAGTCGTGAAAAAGCAAGATGCCGACACAGTTGTTCTTGGCTTGCCATTGAATATGGACGGCACTGATTCAAATCAAACAACAAAAGTGCGAGTTTTCAAAGAAAAACTTGCAACATATCTTGGTGAAGAAATCAAGCTAGTTTTTGTGGACGAACGCCTTTCTTCGGCAGCCGCAGAAAAAATACTTCTTGAAGGTGACATGTCACGCGCCAAAAGAAAAGTGACAATTGATAAAATAGCAGCTTCAATCATTTTGGATTCATACCTCAAAATGATTTAGTGTAATAAAAAAGAAAATATAAAGGAGGACATGAAAAATGTCAGATTACGAAAACAAAATTGATGAAATGGTGGAAGAATTCACAGAAGACGATGTTTGGGAACTAGAAGCAGAGGACGGCGAACTTGCTAAATTTTATATGCTTGCAACAATCGAGTATAAAAAAGAATGGTACGTTGTTTTCCAACCAGCAGAAACAACAGACGATATGAGCGAAGACGAGCTTGTTATTTTCAAACTTGAAACAAACGAAGAAGATGAAGATGTATTCTTGCCAGTTGAAGATGACGACACTCTAAACGCTGTTTATGACGAATATGTTAAACTTTGCGACGAAGACGAAATCGAAGAATAAAAACGATAGGAAGTAATGATTATGAGGGAAATGAAGTGCGGAGTTTGCGGGGAAATCAGCGAGTTTGAAGACGCGATTGATTTTTCAAAGCTAGAAGAATGTGACCTTGGCGGTCAGCCAAATCTTTCTGGTGCCGATTCATATGAAAAAATGGTGCAGTGTTGCAAAGTTTGTGGCTACTGCAATTTCGACATCACGGAAAATGTTTTATCGGCAAATAAACTTTTGCAAACTGAAAACTATCAATATATCTTGAATTCACAAGATATGGATAAGTCAGTTGCAAATATGGCAGCCGTTGCATATATCTATGAAACCGAAAATGATTTTTTGATTTCAGCAAAAGCCCACTCATATGCCTCAAAAATGTGCGAACAAAAAGGTGACGAGGTGCAAACATTGTTTTTCAAAGAACAAGAAGTTCGCCTTTTGCTCATGCATGTATCAACACAAGATTTCAAGAGCAATTTTGATATCAAAATATATCAATACATCATCGATGCACTAAGAAGATTAAGAAAGTTCGACAAAGCGATAAAATTCTGCGATGTTGCACTAACAAAACCATGCTCGGCAGTGCAAAAGAACATTCTTCTTTTGGAAAAATCACTTTGCATAAACTTTATTTCCGAGCCACACAAATTCACGCAAACAAATGGCGAATTTGGAAATTTCTATCAAATTTTGATACAGGGATTTTCTGGAATTCAAAACGAAAGCGTGTATAAAAACACATATCTAAACATGCGTTCATATCTTGAAAAAAGCGTGTATTTCCCAATTGCTGACGGAGCGGACTTCATCATGCAAGTGGAGGAAACAAGCTTTGCCGGCATGGACGAAATGATACTTGCACTCAAACAAACATATGACAAAGTCAGAAATGGCGAGAGTGAAAAACCTGAAATTTTGCAAGTTGAAGATATAAAAGAGCTAACTCAAGAAGAAAAAGAAGCCAAGATTTTGACGCTTAAAGGCATAAAAGAAGAAAATGATGCCATCAAAAAAGCTGAGGAACTTGAAAAACTTGCAAGCTCGCTCCAACTTGAAAATCAAACCCTTTTGGCAAAATTGCAAGAGGTGACAGCAGAAAAAGAAACATTGCTTAAAGAAGCGGATATCCTTTATGACGAGGCGGAAAAAGCAAAAGAAGAACTTTTCTCATTGCGTGAAAAAATGCAAAAACTTGAAAGTGATAACGCAATTTTATCAAGCGAACTTGACCAAACAATTCAATCAAGGCGTGAACTAACTGCCTCGTTTGATAACAGTATGTACGCAAAAGATTGCGAAAACGCAAAATTAATCGACGAAATTGCGATTTTGAATGAACTTTTGAATGAGCAAGACGAAAAAAATGAAATCAATATGGAAGATGGTGAAAACACACCTGAAGAAATCCAAAATGATACATATGAAATTGAAAATAATCAAGATGTCGAAATAACAGAGCCAGAAGAAACTATCGAAGATAAAAAGGCGGTTGAGGATGCAGGCTCAGAAGAAATCGACGAATTTGACGATTTTTTCGAAAACGACAATCTTGAAGAAGAAATAGAAGAACAAGAAGAAGAACAAGAAGAAGAACAAGAAGAACCAGAAGAACTAGAAGAAATAATGCAAGCTGAAGAAATCGAAGAAATCGAAGAAATTTCGCAAGCTGAAGAAAACAACTTTGAAAAAGGGGAAGAATACGAGGATATGGCTGAATTTGTACTTGATGAACTAACTGAAGAAATGATATTGAATATCGCACAAATAAGCGGACAAATTGACGTGAGCGAAGTTCAAGGCATGTTGCTTGTTGGATATAAGAACGCAAAATACGCACTAGATAAAATCGCAGATGATGGAAAACTGCAAGAAATAAGCGAAGACGTGTATAAATATACAGAGGTGTGATATGTCAACAAATAAAGACAAAAACCCAAAACTGAATGGATCGGACGATAAAAGGAAATTCAAGCTTTTGTCGCTTTTTGAACGCAAAGTTGAAGAGGAAATCGACGAAACGCTCTTTGCACAGTATGGCGAAGTGAAGACGCTTCCTCAAAATGAAGAACAGCGTGAAAAAACTCTTGAAAAAAACGCAATAGAGTTCGCTGCATCATATCTTGATGTGGAGGAATATTTCCCAGATCTTTCAGAAGGTTTGACCGACGAGCAAGTAAATCAAAGAATTGCCGACGGACATGTGAACAAGGAGATGAAAATCAACTCACGTTCATATTTTGACATCATAAAGGACAATATTCTAACATTTTTCAACTTGCTTTGCACCGTCATGGCAGTTGCGCTTATCTATGTTGAATCATTTTCCGATTTGATATTCCTAGTTATCATCTTGCTTAATATCATCATTGGTACAGTGCAAGAAATAAGGGCAAAAAAGAAACTTGATAAACTAAAACTCATGACAGCACCAGTTGTGAGAGTTATAAGAAACAGTAAAGAAATGAACATCGCAGTGAGCGAACTTGTTGTTTCTGATATCGTAAGGTTAAACTCAGGAAAACAAATTTCATCCGATTCAATTGTTGCCAGTGGCGAAATCGAAGTTAACGAAGCGTTACTAACGGGCGAATCTGTTCCGGTTATCAAAAAAGTTGGCGATAAAATCTTTGCGGGAAGCTATGTTGTTTCAGGCGAGGCACTTGCAAAAGTTTATTGCGTTGGCGAAGAAAACTATATCTCAAAACTTTCGCTAGTCGCAAAAAAATATAAAAAACCAAAGTCAGAATTGCTTGCATCGCTAAACATTATCATAAGAACAGTCAGTGTGGCAATCATTCCGCTCGGCGCGATAATGTTTTATAACAACTTCTCAACAACGGGCAATATGTATGACTCGGTAACAAAAACAACGGGTTCAATCGTGGGTATGATTCCAGCGGGGCTATTCTTGCTCACGTCAATATCACTCGCACTTGGCTCTATGAAAATCGCGTCACACAACGCGCTTGTTCAAGAATCATATGCAATCGAAATGCTAGCTCGTGTGGACATGCTTTGTCTTGACAAAACGGGCACAATAACAGACGGCACAATGACTGTTTGTATGCATGAAGATTTGATTGACACAGGCAGAAAATCAAATGAAATCATCTCTTCAATGATGTATTCACTAAACGATAACAACCAAACGGCAGTTGCCCTCAAAAACTACTATACAAAAAAAGAAGTGTTCTTCACAAAGAAAATCTATCCATTTTCTTCAGAAAGAAAACTTTCAGCTGTAACATTTGATAATGATGAAACATATTTCATCGGTGCGCCTGAGTTTGTGTCAAAAAAACCAAACGAAGCGCTAGATTCAAAGGTATATAACTATTCAGTGCAAGGCTACCGCGTGTTGCTTCTTGCAAAAACAGTAGAAAAATACACTGGTGGCACGCCGTCAGATGTCATTCCCGTTTCACTTATCGTCATTCAAGACAGAGTTCGTGAAGATGCACCTCAAATTTTAAGGTATTTTAAAGAACAAGGTGTTAAAGTAAAGATAATCTCAGGTGATAATCCAATCACCGTTGCAGAAGTTGCAAGAAGGGCGGGAGTTGATGGAACTGAAAAACACATCAGCCTTGACGGACTTTCAAGCAAAGAAATAGTCACACTTTGTGATGAATACACAGTTTTTGGCAGAGTTTCACCTGAACAAAAATTGCTTCTTATAAAAACATTCAAAAAAATGGGACACACTGTTGCCATGACAGGTGACGGTGTCAACGATATATTGGCTATGAAAGAAGCAGATTGCTCAATTGCAATGGCGTCAGGCAGTGAAGCTGTCCGAAACGTAGCCCATTTGGTTTTGATGGATTCTAACTTTTCATCAATGCCAGTTGTTGTATCAGAAGGCAGAAGGGTAATCAACAACATCCAAAGGTCGGCATCGCTGTTCCTTGTGAAAACGATTATGTCAGTGCTTCTCACAATCATGACAATCCTTCTTTCAATTCCGTATCCATTCACACCGTCAAAACTATTGATATATGAATTCTTTGTGACGGGCGTTCCATCATTCTTCTTGGCACTTGAACCATCCGAAGAAAAAATCAAGGGTAGCTTCCTTTATAACGTCATGAAACGGGCACTTCCGGGAGCGCTTGTGATAGTGTTCTATATCCTTGTTCTCAACTGGACATCGGGAATATTTGAACTTTCAACAACAGATATCGACTCAATGTGTGTTATCATCACATCATTTGTCGGCTATGTCGTTCTTGCAGATATTTGCAAACCGCTAAACGTTATGCGTGGTGTGTTGTTCCTTTCGGTTTCAGTCGCAGGGGCATTGGTTCTGTTCTCTATCCCATCATTCTTCAGCGTGACAATGCCAACACTTGTTCCAGCACTTATCTTGCTTGTCATGATGCTTGCCGCAAGTTATTTGCTACGCTTCTTCAAATTTGTTGTAACGGGGCTAACAGCGACAATCCTTATGGAAAAACATGAAAACGATTTGAATTTGCTTGAACTTGATGAAGAAGAAAACTAAAAGTTATAATAAAAATTAATGACAATACACTAAAGAAAAAGGAGAAAACTATGTTATTACTAGCTATTTCACAGTCAACACTCGATTTGCTTATGGCAATCGCGATTGGGGCTATTGTAGTCGGCATCATATTTGGACTTATTGAAATGTGTTTGCCAGGGTTTGGTATTTTTGGTTCACTTGGTGGATTTTTATGCTTTGCGGGTATTGTGCTTCACATTATCGCGGGCGGAAATCTGTTTATTTCAATAATAATATTGGTTGCAACAAGTGCTTTTTTCACAATTTTGTTCCTTCTTATCGGAAGGTCAGCAAGAAAAGGCAGACTCTCAAAAACTGCAATCGTATCAACAGAAACAGCAGTACCAACGGGCTCAACACAAGGCACACCTGATTTTTCAGGCTACGTTGGCAAAACTGGTGAAACAACCACAGACCTTCGCCCAGTTGGCAAGGCAAAAATCGACGGTGAGGTCATCGAAGTTATCTCTCATGGCGGTGCAATGATTTCAAAAGGCGAAAAAGTTGTTGTATCGTTTGTCGAAGGCGGAAAAGTCCAAGTTGAAATCATTTAATTTGGCTTAAATAAAACGCTACTTATTGTCGCGTAACAAAAAATAAAGGAGAAAATTATGACAAATCTTATTTTAGCATCAACTGCAGGTGCATTCACCGTTGCAGTGCTAGTATTCATTCTTTTTATACTAGTAATTTTGGTTCTAGCAATTCTCCCAATCTCAGCGTGGTTCAGAGCCCTAATCTCAGGAGCTCACATCAAACTATCACGTCTTATTGGTATGAAACTCAGAAAAATCAATATGAAACTCATCATTGAATCATATATCTCAGCAAAAAAAGCTGGTCTTGATATCAGTGTTGACGAACTTGAAACTCACTTCATGGCGGGTGGTAACGTTCTCAATGTTATCAACGCGCTTATTTCAGCACACAGTGCAAATATCACGCTTGACTCTCAAACAGCAAAAGCAATCGACCTTGCAGGTCGTGACGTTTTGAATGCCGTTAAGATGTCGGTTAACCCAAAAGTTATCGAAACACCAGTTATTGCAGCGATTGCAAAAGACGGTATCGAACTTCGTGCAAAAGCGAGAGTAACCGTGAGAGCAAATATCGCAAGACTTGTCGGCGGTGCTGGCGAAGATACAATCATCGCCCGTGTTGGCGAAGGTATCGTTACAACAGTTGGTTCTGCAATGACTCACAAAGAAGTTTTGGAAAATCCTGATTTGATTTCAAAAACAGTTCTTTCAAAAGGTCTTGACGCGGGAACAGCATATGAAATCCTTTCAATCGATATCGCCGATATCGACGTAGGCAGAAACGTTGGCGCACAACTTCAAATGGATCAAGCGGAAGCTGATAAGAGAATTGCCCAAGCCAAAGCGGAAGAAAGAAGAGCGATGGCAGTTGCAAACGAACAAGAAATGAAAGCAAAATCACAAGAAATGCGTGCGAAAGTTATCGAAGCGGAATCAATGGTTCCACTTGCAATGGCAGAAGCCCTCAAATCGGGAAATCTTGGCGTTATGGACTACTATAACATGAAAAACATCAATTCAGACACTGAAATGAGAACAGCAATCGCTAGTGGCGACGAATCTCCAAAGACTGAATAAGAGTGAATAAAAAAGGAGAACAATAATGGGAATCCTTTCGGAAATATTCGCGGAACTATCTGGCGCACTGTCGCCACCACCGCAACCAGCCAAAAGGGGTAAAGCCCCTTCTGGTAAATCCGATCCCTTTGCAAAATCTAGCACGGCTCCAAAAAATGTTCCAATAAGCGAGCAAAGAACCGCGCTTGAAATGCACAGTGCAAAAACGGGCAAAAAGCAGAACAAATTGCCAAGGGAAAACTCGCAAACAGCCGAGGAAATGTCAAATATCAAAGTGGCAAAACCGCTTGTTTCAGCAAATGATATATCAATCACGGATATGAGAAAAGCCGTTATCATGAGCGAAATACTCGGCAAACCAAAATGCAAAAGATAAAATCAAAACGATTTTGTCAAACCACAAAAACAAACGGCAAGCGAAACAAAAATCGCTTGCCGTTTTTTGCTTGCAAAGAAAGTCGTGAGATGTTATAATAAAATCACGAGGTGAGAAATGAAAAAAATTCTAAACGCGATTGTGAGGTTTTTGGCAGTAGCATTATTGTGCACAGACTATCTATATAAAAAAGACGTAGAGTTTCCCGAAAGTTTATACACGATTTTTATCATGGTATTTTTTGCAGTAGTGATAAAATTCATGGTGGAAATCAACATCGCCTACTACAAAAGAAAAAAAGGCGTGATTTTTCGCCCACCATTTTTCAAAGAAGCCTATCTCGAAGACTACGAAAAATATGGCTGGAACAGAATTGCAGTCTACGCACTTTTTGGTGCGATTGTCGGATTACTTTTCTGGCTCACAAGAAGTGAAATGATTTGGACAATACCGCAAGTTATAGAAATTCTCGCCGTGACATTCGGATTTTACATTCTCGCATGGGATATGTTTGAAAACCAAGTGAAAAGATGTATTAAAATCAAAAACGGAGATTTATCAAAAGAAATTGAATACACAATGTGGTAAAATCAAAAAATATCTTCATTGTACGTTAATTATATTCAAATTTCTTGACAATAATCGGCAAAATATATATAATGAAATCAACATAAGAACAGGGGAGCTGTCAAAAGCTGAGATTGATAAAACTAAACCCTAGACCTGACCTAGATAATGCTAGCGTAGGAAGTTTTAATACCATGTAGTGTATTGTGGTACTTTCTGCGGTTGCGTTTGCAACCGCATTTTTGTTTTTATGGAATAATTTTAAGAGGTGTTTTATGAAAACATTAAGTAAAACTCGTATAATTGCAGAGTGTGCCATCATGGTCGCACTTGGTACAATCCTTGCAAACATCAAATTGTTTGAAATGCCATATGGCGGAAGCGTGACTCTTGTTTCAATGTTGCCGTTCATCTTGGTTTCATTCCGTCACGGCGTGAAATGGGGACTGCTCACAGGACTTGTGAACGCTATGTTGCAAATGATGATTGGCTTTTGGGCTCCACCAGCAAACACATTGATGGCATTTGTCGGCGTTGTTATGCTAGACTATGTTCTTGCATTCACACTCCTCGGACTTGCAGGATTGTTCAAAAAATTCTTCAAAAATGAAGTTGTCGGCGTTGCTGTTGCAGTTTGCGCAGTGTGTTTCATCAGATTTATGTGCAGTTTCCTATCGGGTGCATTGATTTGGGGAAGCTACCAAGTATACTATGAATGGGCAAACGAACTTTCAGTTTGGACATACAGCCTTATCTATAACGGCTCATATATGCTCCCAGAAATGTTGATAACAACAATCATCGCTGTGATTTTGTGCAAAAAAATGCCAGAATTCTTTTCTGAGCAAAAATAATTTTCAATCTAAAAAAGAGGAAAATTCATAATATAATTTCTAAAAAATGCACCAAGCCATTCGGATTTGGTGCATTTTTTCAATATAATATAAAATACTATTGAAAACCGCGTGAAAATGATGTATAATGTATCTATCAAAACAATTGGAGACAAGAAATGAACACTTTTTTTGCATATCTGAACAGAATGAAATATATCGAGCGTTGGGCACTCATGCGTTCAACAAGAAAAGAAAATATTATGGAGCATTCACAACAAGTCGCCGTGATTGCCCACGCCCTCGCCGAGATTGGCAACACATATTTTGGAAAATCATACGACACGAACGAAATCACAGTCGTGGCGCTTTTTCACGAATGCAGTGAAGTTATAACGGGCGACTTGCCAACCCCAATCAAGTATTATAACAAAGAAATCAACTCGGCTTATAAAGACCTTGAACAAAAAGCGAACGATAAACTCATTGAAAAACTACCAGAAGAAATGCGTTGCACATATGATAAAATCTTGTCGGTAGATAAAAACTCCGACGCCCACAAAATCATGAAAGGTGCTGACAAAATCTCCGCCTATATCAAGTGCCTTGAAGAACTTTCAAGCGGAAACAAGGAATTTATCTCAGCAAAACAAACTATCGGGGAGGAACTGGCAAATTCTTCACTAGAAGAAGTCAAATATTTCATGGAAAACTTCATTGAAACATTTGAAATGACCCTCGACCAACTTTCTTTTTAAAAATAATCATAATTTTTAAACTCGCAAATATATTGTAATAAAGGCATTGCGGGTGAAAAATGAAGAACATAAATAAAAGAAAAGTTGTCAAAATAAAAAAACTGAAAAGCGGGGAAGCCCTGCCAGAAAATATAAAAGCTAAAAGAAAAACGCACGCATTTTTAAAAAACGTCGCAATTTTTCTTTCGGCTTTTTTTGTTTTGTACCTATTTTTTATAATAACATTCGGAAACCTCGATTCAACCAGCAAAACCGTGTTCTACGCTCTTTCAAGTGGCAGTTTCGACTCTCAAGCCGAAGCATACGCCGAGGCTGATAAAATCAAGCTTGTGGGTGGCGGTGGCAACGTGTGGCTTGATGGCGAGGATTATAAAGTGATTGCATTTGTCTATAACGATGCAACTTCAGCAGGGGAAGTCCAAACAAGGCTGAAAGAAGAAGGTCTTTCGCTCACAGTGACAGTCATGGAAATAAACACCGCAAAACTTGAAGAAGAAGAGAAACTTTTCATCTCCGCCACAACGGAAATATCCGCAAAAGTTTACGATATAATGGTGAGTATGTCGGATTTTTCCTCAACATCCCAAACAACAGCACTTCTCGACGAAGTGAAAAAATCGCTGATAACCACAACAACGCGTACCCAACTTCTAGCAGAAAGCGAAACCGCCAAAGAAAACATCGCCGTGACGGGCGCGCTTGTCTCCGATGCCTTCACGCAAGTGACAAGCAGTGAAACAGTAACAACGCAGTCACTCGCATGGCTACGCACGCAAATTTTGATATATGCGAGTGAATATACAAAAAACTATTGACAAAACAAGTTAAATATGTTAAATTATAATTACTTAGGGGCGGAGTGCAAATCTCCACCGGCGGTTAAAGTCCGTGAGGGAGCAATCCCTGACAAGGTGAAATTCCTTGACCGACAGTGAAAACGCGAAAGCGAGAAGTCTGGATGGAATAAGTGAAAAATAAAATTTGTAAGCAAGCAATCCCAATCAAAGGGGAGAGGCCAATGCAAATTTTAATATTTCAATGAAACCCCCTAAAATTTATATTTTAGGAGTTTTTTTTATGAAAAAAACAGTATTCAACACCAAAACTATTGCCACAATGGCAATTCTGACAGCACTTTCCTATATTCTTTACGTGCTTGTGAAATTTCCAATACCATTTTTGTTTCCAAGTTTCTTGGATATCCAATTTTCCGACTTGCCAATAATTCTTGGCAGTTATATGTTCGGAATTCCCGCGGGACTCATCATGACAATTGCGAGATTTTTGTTAAAAATGCCACTCACATCAACAGCAATGGTGGGCGAAACGGCAGATTTGATGATAACAATCGCGTATATTATCCCGTCCTCAATACTTTTCAGAAAATCCGCAAGCAAACACAAATTGGTGCTGTCGCTAGTCGTGGGTGCAATTTCAGCAACGCTGATGGCAATGGTGGCAAACCAATTTATATTGATACCGTTTTATGTAGAGTTCTTCTTTGGTGGGCAGTTTGAAATTTTGCTGTTAATGGTGAGACCGCTGTATCCAAACGTGACAGAAAGCACATTTTTCACATACTATCAATTTCTTGCAGTACTGCCATTCAATATCCTCAGGCTATCAATTTGCAGTGTGCTAGTGAAAATAATATATGAAAAACTGAAAGCAATAATATAAAATAATATAATATAAAATAATATAAAACACGAGGGGGAAATATGAAAGCAATATCAACACCAAAGGCACCAAACGCAATCGGTCCATATTCGCAAGCAATAACAGCAGGCGGGATGATCTATGTATCTGGTCAAATTCCAGTGAATCCAAAAACGGGCGAACTAGAAACCGAAATCACAAAAGCCACAGCGCAAGCAATAGAAAACATAAAAGCAATCTTGGAAGCGAGCGGTTCAAGCCTAGCCAAAGTTTGCAAAACAACAGTATTTTTGAAATCACTAAATGATTTTGTGCCAATGAACGAAGTTTATGCACAATACTTCACAGAACCATTCCCTGCAAGAGCGTGTTTCGAAGTAGGAAAACTTCCAAAAGACGCAGTAGTAGAAATCGAATGTGTCGCAGAAGTATAAAATAATACTATATTAAATAAACATATTTCATAAAGTTAATAACCCCAAAAACCGCACAGCAATGTGCGGTTTTAATTCATCATAAATCCAAAAAGCCTACGACACACTTGTCAAAGCCGTGAAAAACCAAACAACCAAACAAACACAAAACCAAACAACCGAACAAACACAAACAACGACGGCGACACTAGCCGTGCAATATGATATTGATATGACCTTTGCAGAACAAGTTGATGCAGTAGAAAGTAATGATTATAAAGAAACTCATTTGAAAGTATCAGACCATACACCAGTAGAAATACAAAAAGTGGGATATAACGACTTACCGATACTTATTACTGCTACAAAAGTAAAGACAGCAATTGGTATTGAAGTAAGGGGAAAAAATACTCACAACATTTCTAAAGAAACGTTGAAAAATACACCAACTTTATTGCAAAATCCAATTGATATTTTACAATCTAAAACAAGAGCAGATAGCGTAGTTGTTGTTTTAGATGCAGTAGATAACGTTGGGTCACAAATAATATGCAGTATGGTAAAAGATGGAGTTGGAAATTATAATAATTTAGAAATATCAAGCAATGTCATAACTAGTATTTATGGCAAAGAAAATAGTAAAGGATTGCTAGAAACATCAAAAAAAGCAGAAAAAAAAGAGCTAGATATTACTGAAACCCCAAGCCTCCAATTGGCAAACAACCTCAATAATTCTACCTCTACTGATAATATACGCCAATCTGCACAAAATGTCAATAGTAATACACAAAATAATTCAAAAAATAACACAAAATATGATCTCGCAGACGATTTCAGGGAACTGACAGATGCAGATGTATCAAATATGGGGACTAATTATCATTCTAAAATAAGTCAGTTTTATGAGCTAAATGGCATAAAAAAAGAAGATGCAAAATTGGCTCAATCCAACGACCTCAAATTTGCCAATACTGACATCAAGACAGTTTTTATGAATGTGATATTAATGTAGGATATAATAAAAAAGAAAATTTGCATCAAATCTATGATATAAATAAAATAACAAAAAAAGATGAAACATCATCCAATAATGGAAACCCTAGCTCTTCTGCAAACAGAACCACTTGGGACGTAAATGTTTCATCTACTGATAGTATACTCAACAAAACAAAAAAAGTCAACCCACATTCGCAAAATAATTCAAAAAATAACACAAAATATGACCTTGCAGACGATTTCAGGGAACTGACAGATGCAGATGTATCAAATATGGGGACTAATTATCATTCTAAAATAAGTCAGTTTTATGAGCTAAATGGCATAAAAAAAGAAGATGCAAAATTGGCTCAATCCAACGACCTCAAATTTGCCAATACTGACATCAAGACAGTTTTTATGAATGTGATATTAATGTTGGATATAATAAAAAAGAAAATTTGCATCAAATTTACGATGTTAATAAAATAACAAAAAAAGAAGCACTATCGCCCAATAAGGGATACCCCAATTCTTCCATAACTGGTGCCAAAGAGGTCGTAGATAATGCTTCTGCCGATAGTATACGCAACAAAACTGAAAAAGTCAACCTCAATTCACAAAATAATTCAAAAAAATAACACAAAATATGACCTTACAGATGATTTATTAAGTATTGACAAATCAAATATTAATTAGTATAATTTTAAGAATACTGATGAATTAAATTTTGTGCAAACATATTTTACTGTTGGCGAAAAAAGATATATCAACGAATTAGCGATACTTGAAAGTAAAATTTATGAATATAGTAAAACGCTAGAAAATTTGCCTAATAATTTAGCAACTGAGCAATAAACGGCATATTTAAAGAAAAGGGAGGAATTTGATAATGCAAGAAAAAGCTTATTATTATATGGAAGCAAGGAACGGGGTTTTAGTGAGAGTACCCGCAAGCAAACTAAAAGAATGGCAAGAAGCTCAGAACAACTTAACACAAAAAGAAGTGGATGAGAGCATAGCAAGATTATGCAAGATTTCAAATTCTCATCAAGATAAATAACCCATTGTGTAGATTTTGCACTTTCACGCATTAATCCATTGAATAATATTGATCTAAGTAAAAAGACCCCCTTTCGGAAGCCTAAATGGTGGAGATGAAGGGAATGGAAGAGGGGGTGTTTATTTTTTTGATTTTAAATGTGGGTTATTCCCTTATGGAATGGGCGGTGTGGGTGGTTAGGGGGTGTTTATTTTTTGGAATGATTTTGGTTGTTTGGGTAAAATTTGGGTAAGTTTTCCCAAACTGCTATATTTTTGGTAAAGATTTCAAACTGTTTTCGAGTGCTGCAATTACCTTTTCTTTATGTTTTGGGAAAAGGTGACCATAGGTTTTTAAAATTTGTTCAGGTTTGTCGCCGATGCGGTCAGATATGACGTATAGCATAGATAAGTCGTACCCATATGTGTTTAACAAGAAAGAAACGTGAGAATGCCGTAAGTCATGTATTCTTATTTTATTCACACCAGCAACTTGTATTCCTCGATTAAAGTTATTAGAAATTGACGTTTCGGGTGTGATGCTTTTTCCCCCAAAGATATAGTCGCTTTTAGTAAAGTCTTTTTCTTTTGATACTTCAGTATACCATTTATTGAGTTCGCTCATATAAAAGCTTGGCATATCAGTAACGCGTATTGAGTTTGCTGTCTTTGGCGGAGTTATAGCAAAGCTTTCAGTCAATGTTTTTCGTGTGAATGTTTTATCAATAGAAATTGTTCCCGCTTTGAAATTAACATCATTCCATGTCAATATCGAACATTCGCCTTTTCTGCATCCGCTTACATATAATGTGAGAAAGAGCATTTTATAACTTCTGTTTGCAACAGTAGCCGTTGGCAATTTTTGATAAAACTGTTGAAATTCTTCAAAAGTCCAAAAGTGTACAGAAGCTTTGTTTTTGTCAGTATTTTTAAACCCACCAACAATAGTCGCGTTAGCTTCCTTTAAACAATAAAATTTTTGAGCGTAAGCCATTATGTGCGTAAAGCACGAAAAGATTTTATTTTTATAGTTAGAGGAGTAAGGTTTGCCTTTAGCAGTCAAATTTGAAATTTGAATTTTCCAATCAGATATTTGTTTTGCAGAAATTTCCCCCACAATTAAATTTTTAAAGTATGGCAGAACATGCATGTCGGCGGTTGTTGTGTAACTTATGTAGGAACTTTCCTTTATCTCGTGTATTGCATATTTTTTATATTCTTTGTATATTTCATTAAAAGTCATAGTGTAAGCGTTTTTAGTGCTTTTTCTTGGGTCGTATGCTGCCATGAAATCATTATAAGCCTTTACTGCTTCAGCTTTAGTCTTGAAGTTTTCGCCATAAGCATTGGATCGCAATCTTTTGTGAATATGTTGCCCATCACTATCTTTAATCGAAAATCTAACAGACCAATATCCACGCCCTTTCACCGAAGCGCCACAAACAGGGCATTTTGACTTAGTTGTTTCAATACTGCACTTCAAGCACTTCTTAATTCCAGCTTGCTCATAACTTGCCATGTGGTTACCTCCTTGATTTAAATTAGTATTTTCAAATCATTATTTGCCCATCGATACTTTGCTCATTTTGACCGTGAGAAGAATATCGCGCGTATATAACTGCTGTTTTCATAAAATTATTCCTCAATAATTAATTTTAAAATTGATTCTTGAAGTTCTTGCAATTTGACACTAAGTTGAAGTACTTCACTAGCATCATGTATAGCAATAGGCGAGTTAACGGCGCAAATCTTAAATTCGTTATGATTTTGAGCGGATAAAACAAACTCGGCAACACGCATCATATGCATTTCTTGCTGTAACAGTGTTGCATACTCAATATATTGCAAAGTAATATCGTCTTTAGATAATTCTGGATGTTGTTTGTGTATGCAAAAAACTAGTTCAACAAGGATATCGCTTCTGATTTTATTAAAATCATCTTTATTTGTTTCTAATAAATATTGCATAATATGATTTTGAAAAATCATTATATCCAAACATGTTAAAGCATAGCATTTTATTTGGATAAGAGCATACTCGCACATATAACCGAACTTATTATTTATTTGTTCACATAAATTCATGAAATTTAAAATATTGAGCGTATTATTAAATTTTATTCCATCGACTTTTCTCTTAAGCTGAATTTTTACAGAGTATAGTTCATTATCCCCATATTTTATTAAAAAGTGAGTGCTAAATGTTGAAGCTTTAGTTGTAAAAGTATCTGAATTATTTTCGCTCATGGCGAGGGAAGTTTCGCTATTAATAATTTCTGGGGTTTTATCATTAAACACTAGAAAAGAAATTACCGAGATAACTGCAGCCATTAATAGACTTAATGTATAGTAGTTTAAGATAAATATAAATATTTCCAAGACCAGTGGTCTATATTTTTTATTATTAGTATTTGAGGTAAGTATCCATGTTGGCACTAAAATCAGAAAAAGCGAAAGTATTTTTATTAGTAAACTATTGATTGCGTCAGTGTTTTCTTCCGCAGTATAAATTAATAAGGCAAAATAGATAACAAATAAATCGACTATTGTTAAGCATGCAATCATTATCTTATATGCATTTTTTAATTCTGGCTTAATATGATAAACAAAATTATTTTTTTTCATAGCTTACTCCATTCACTCGCTTCTGCGAGTTTCTTTTGCTATGCCAATTATTGTTATTGGCTTATTTGCTATTTCTTCGTTAGTAAAAAATAATGGTTCATATGTAGGGTTTAGTGGTTGAAGGGTGATGCCTGATTCGTGCAAGATAACTTTTTTGAAAGTCACATCATCGCCGTTCACCATAACAGCACAGTTTTGACCACTGTTGCAAGTAGAATCTTTTTCAAAAATAACAACATCCCCATCAAGATACCTAGGTGACATGCTGTCGCCTTTTATTTTTAGTGCAAAGTAAGATCTATTGCCATGCAACCACCGTTCTGGGATATCTTCATAATCGAGGATATCTTCCACTGCATCAATAGGAACACCAGCAGGAATAGAACCAAGAACAGGTATTCTTGAAACCTTGCGGTCTAGGACGGCGACATCTGTATTTGACGTATGCAGGTTGCCAATTAAGTAGTCAATGCTAACATCAAATAAATCAGCCAGCACTGCAAGAGACTTGTTATCTGGTTCAGATTTGCCGATTTCATATTTTGAGTATGCTGCTTGCGAAATTCCTAAAATACTCGCCACTTTAGCTTGAGTGAGACTTTTGTTTTTACGTAATACTTTTAATTTATCCATAACCCACACCTTCTTTTTTGTAAATTATAACATTTAGTTATAAAATAATCAATATATTACGAAAAATATTTAAAACTTTTAGTTATAAAATACTTGACATTTAAAACTATTAGTTATATAATTAAGAAAAAATATAACAGGAGGTTATATGTTTAAAGAATTAATGAAAGAAAAGTCAATAAAACAACAGGTTTTGGCAGATAAATTGAATGTTTCGCAAGTTTTGATATCAAAGTGGGTAAACGGTATGTGCCAACCGCAAATTGACATGTTACCAAGTATAGCAAAAGTTTTAGGTGTAAGCATCGAGGAAGTAGTCAAGTGCTTTCAAAAATAAAAAGGAGGGAATCTCATGATTACGTGGGAACAACGAGAAGCGATATTTGCTAAGGAAATATTGAGTAAGGAAGATATAAAAATGTTGTTCAGCGTAGCAAATACAGCAGCGGACGAAATCATTAAGATGATAAAAGTTCGACAAGCTGGAAAGCTTCGCCCAACGAAAGGTGCGACGGTGCATGTGCAAGATTATTTTGAGGTTTTTGGGATAACTAACACGTCAAGATACACTAAGCAGTATGAAAAAGAGCAGGAGTTGGTTGCACATTCACGCAGTTTCATTGCTGAAAATGCTGAGAACGTCGCCGAATTTATTGTGAACTCTTTGCCACGTAGTAAAAAAGAGGTCCTACGCATAGACCAACAAATACAATATGGCAACATGAAGTTAGTCGGGTTCTCGCTTATCGGTAACTCAATGCAATTAACTGTTGTGTAGTTCAAAAAAGCGAATAAATGAGTTTATAAAAAATCATAGGCTCAAAAAACACAAAAAATGAGTTTATAAAAAATAGCAGTAAATGCGAAAGGGGAATAAATATGAAAGAATTGTTAATTAGGAACTTAGAGACGGGCGAAATTGATTTCAAGATTGAAGGTGATTTCACGGTCGAAGACAGAAGCAAAGAAGTGTCAAAAAATGACTTGGCAGCTTATGTAAAAGTCGGCGCTCGAAACGCTGGTGAAAAATTCCAATACGCAAACAAAACATGGGTAGTTATGGAGCACGTGTGCGGAGGCACGTTCTGCCTATCTGAAGAAATATTGTTTGAAAAATGTTTCGATGAAGATAACTCAAGCGATTGGAGCACTGCGAGCTTGAGAAAGTATCTGAACGATGACTTTATTAAAGAACTCGTGAAAGACGGCGCAAGTGTAGATGATTTACTTGCGTTTTCAAGGGATTTGACGTCCGATGACGGACTAAAAACTTATTGCAAAGATATTGTAGATAAAGTTTCGTTGATTTCATGTGAAGAATATCGCGACTGGCGTGCAAATATCCCAGCAAAAGATGATTGGTGGTGGACGCTTACTCCTTATAGCACTTCTGAAAACTCCAACTCGTACTTCGTTCGCTACGTCAGTTCTTCTGGCACGCTCAAGAACATCGGTGCGTACAGTGGCGGCAGGGGGGTGGCCCCGCTTTTATATCTGAAATCAGATACCGAGGTGTTGGTGTAAAAAGTTGACATGGGCGACTTCATTTAAAAGGAGGGGAAACAAATGAGAGGGGCAGTTTTGACTTGTTGCATATTGTTACAACTGCTGATGCTTGGCGATAGTCTTGTTTCGGACGGCAAGCGATATTGGTTATATTGGGTAGTCACGGCGTTGAACGTTGCCGTGCTGGCGTGGTTTATATAGGGGGTGAACATATGGCGAAAATAACAGTGCGTTTCAAATACTCAGACGATGAAGAAGATGTTGCGTTTTTCAATGTTTCGGAATCGACATTCATGGCGTTATTTTTTGAAGAATTAATTGGCGAAAGAATTGTTGCACGGAATCATATCAAAAAGGCATTAAAACATCAATCTGCGTTGCTTGATGCAACATTCAAAGAAATGATTGATATTGAAGCGGAGGAATTATGATAGGAACAATGTATTGCTGGAAGGTGGAAAACCTTTCAACACAAATTAAGATGTTGACGTTCGTGTTTGGCGGACAAACAAAGCTGAGTGATTGCAAACTTGATGGCGACAGCTTGAAAAGGGCAATGTTTGGCAAAGATACCGACAAGGTAGCAACACTGCAAACCCACAGCAGTGAAACTATATTCACACAACTCGACTAGGCGAGTATAAACAGAGTTTAAGCCTAGTGCGTGAGAGTGTTCCACACAGCACTCTCGGTATTTAAAGAAGAAGGGGGAAATTTTTATGGAATATATTTGCAAAGGGATGTTGGCAATTCGTGATCCCGAAACAGGGAAGTTCATGGATGGTCTAGATTTATACATAAAAGCTGAAGATGCGCAACATTTAATACCGCAATATCAAGAAGCACTTCAAAAAATGGCGGAGTACGTGGCGGAACAATTTTTAAAAAGAGAAAAGGAAAAACAACATGAAGAAATCTAGGAGCGCAAAAAAGAATAAACGCGAAAGGTTTTATGACGGCATCACAAAGGTTGCACTTTCACGCGAAACCGATAAATATTGTTTCGTGACGTATATGCGAACTGGCGAGAAACTACGCACAGGCTTGGAGCTTCACCACGTTTTCGGTGGCCCAAACCGCAAGCACAGCGATTATTGCGGACTTTGCGTGTATCTTTGTCACGATTATCACCGCCACGGCACAACTGGCGTGCATGCGGATGCCGACCTGAAACAAGAATTGCAACAGTATGCGCAAGCCGAGTTTGAAAAATTCAACACCAGAGATGATTTCATGAGAATTTTTCACAGAAACACGCTGGAGGTTTGATTTTATGGAAAATGATGACGATTTGCAGTTGAATATGGTCAAATACGGCATGCTTGAAGGTATGGCAATGAAAGTTCTTTTTATCGCCAAATTGGACGGTCAAGAGATAATGAAAAGCAAACTTGAAGAGTTATGCAAATTTATATTGAGGGAATTGGGATGATTGCACAAAAAGTTATATTATCAAATTTGAAATACTCACATTGCGGAGTAGAAGAAGGCGGATATCACGAGCGTGAACGCATGTTTGAAAAGCATATTGATAGCATGGTGTTTCCGATCACATATCGCATTGAGGGCGACACGCTGAAACTTGGGAATATGAGTAACAAATCCAAATATTTTGCAATCCCGCTCAAACACGTTCCGCTTTTTTTGGAAGAATTAGACGAGTTTGCAGCATCAGGCGAAAAAAGCAAATTCACCGACATTTTTGCCGACATCGTTTATAAAAGAACAACAACAAACATTCTGGTAGAAAGCACCAATCAAGGCAATTTGTCGATACCAATCATAAAAGTAAGCAAATTTGCAAAAGAAGCTTTCACCATATTGGGGCAGTGGACGAGATGAATATATTTTCATTCAGCTATGGGAAAGACAGCATGGCACAAATACTGCTTGCACATGAAAACGGAGTTCCTATTGATAGGATAGTGACAGCAGATATTTACTTCAAAAAGAATGCAGATGAACAAATTCTTACGTATGATGATAAATTGATTGAGTTTCGTAATTATGCAGACTTGAAAATATTTGAGTTGACTGGCGTAAAAGTTGAGCATATTTCGGCTGACTTTGGGTTTTATGATTATTTTTATAGAAAGAAAAACAAAGGTAATCATATTGGTTACTGCTATGGTTTTCCGTTCACTTGCGGTGCGTGGTGTGTAGATAGGTTGAAAGTAAAAGTCCTTTCTAAGTTTGCAAATTCAATAAAAGGTGCAGATTGCACTGAATTTGTTGGAATTGCTTTTGATGAACCCACGAGATATGAAAGATTGGGAAAGGGCAAACGTTCGCTGTTGTTTGAAATGGGTGTTGATGAAATGCAATGTATGGCGATTTGTAAAAGATATGATTTGCTTTCACCGACCTATGTGACAAGTTTTCGAGATGGTTGTTGGTTTTGCCCTAAACAGTCACTTCATCAACTTTGGCTCTTATGGCAGAATGAACCACGCAAATGGAAAATTTTAGAAGAGATGCAGAAAGATAGCTTCAATTCATTCAAGCCAAATGCAACCGTTCAGCAGATACGTGAAAGGTTTGAGAGCGGATATATTCCAAAGCAAAAAAGCAGAAACAAGCAAACAGATTTGTTTTATGAAATAGATAAATTAATGGAGTGAAAAATGAACCAACAACTAAACATTTTTGACATGATAAAAGAAAAGAAGGTTCGGTTGGTCGAAATGTTTGCAGGCATTGGTTCACAAGCACAGGCGTTGACAAACATCGGAGTTGACTTTGAGCATTATCGTGTTTGCGAGTTTGATAAATACGCTGTCACGAGTTACAACGCCATTCACGGCACGAACTTTGAAACAACTAACATATGCGACTTGAAAGGCGCTGACTTGGGTATTGTTGATTGTTGGAAATATAACTATTTGTTGACATATTCTTTCCCTTGCACGGATTTGTCACTTGCGGGCAAACGGCAAGGCATGGAAAAGGGTTCTGGCACGCGTTCGGGGTTGTTGTGGGAAGTTGAAAGGCTGTTGATCGAAACGGAGCATTTACCGCAGTTTTTGCTTATGGAAAACGTGCCACAAGTCCACGGTAAGAAGAACAGAGAAGATTTTGACAAGTGGTGCAAATTCCTTGAAAGCAAAGGCTATCACAACTATTGGCAAGATTTGAACGCAAAGAAATATGGAATCCCACAAAACCGAAATCGTTGCTTTATGGTTAGTAGCCTTGATGAAATAAACTATCAATTCCCGCAAGAGATTGAATTGGAAAGATTTTTGATTGATATGCTGGAAGATGAAGTTGACGAGAAGTATTTTATTAGTGATGCACAACTTGATAAAATTATCAATAGTACTTTTACACAACGCAGAAAGCATATCCAAACAAAAGACGTCTGTGACACTATTTGCGCAAGAGATTATAAAGAGCCACATATGGTGATTGTCGGGTCTTTGATAAATATGCCTTATGCAAAGATGCATGAAAACAGCTGCAGAGTTTATGACCCACGCGGAATTTGCCCAACAATAAATGCGTGTGGTGGCGGACATAGAGAACCAAAAATTATACAACGTGCACACGGATTTAATAAGGGTGCTGTTCTAAATCTTTGCCCAACGATAACTACCTCGCCTGGGTTTCCATATAACAATGTTGTTATATGTGCAATGCGTGGGCGGAACCCTGATAATCCATCCGATCAAACCGCAAAAGTGAAGACAGAGCAGATGCTTGAATTTGGCGGTGGAGTTAGCAACACGCTGACAACTGTGCAGAAGGATAATTTGGTTGCATACGTGATCGATGATACATATCCAAGTAGGGAAGTGCGATTATATAGAAATATTGCACCGAGTTTAAGAGGACAGCGAGTGTTTAGAGTGTATTATAAAATGCGCATCAGAAAACTAACGCCGCTAGAATGCTGGCGATTGATGGGTTTCAAAGACGAACAGTTTCACAAAGCAAAAAAAGCTTTGAATGATACATTCTACAAAGGAAACGATAGGTCAAACAGTCAACTATACAAACAAGCAGGCAACAGCATCGTTGTTGACGTGCTTGAAGGTATATTCAAAAATTTATTGTTGTAGGAGGAATAAAGATGAAAAAGAAAATGTGCCCATACTGTGGGAAAGAAATGCAAAAGGATAATGCGTTTAATCCGCCAAAATACAGGTGGTTTTGTAATTGCAAACATGGTGTAAAATATACATTTAATATTGACACTGGCAGACAAAACACTCTGCACATAGTGGGTGAAGAACTCGAAGAACTACTTGCAATGAAAGCAGAACACGCAAAACTAAAAGCCGAAGCAGCACGTACAAGGTGGCACAGCGTTGAGAAAGAGGGGTTGCCCGAAATATGTGACTATCCTAAAAAATACATGGTGACGGACGGTACTGGATATCTAAAAGAATGTTTTTGGAATAACGGAATGTGGAATGGATATTATGAAAAAGGTATCATCGCATGGGCAGAATTAAAAGAGCCTTATAGGGGGGATTACAATGAAATACACAGTTATAATTCAAGTAAATTATGAAATAAACGAAATTGAAGCTGACACAATGGAACACGCTATTGCTCTTGCGTATGATAACCTTGCGATATATCCAGATGAAGATGATAAAGTTGAAGTCATAATTGAGGGGGAATAAATAAAATGAAAGAAACAATATTGAATATTACATTTAGTGACATTTTTGCAATAGTAGAGCTGGTAGCGGTTATTGTATTGACATCTATGCTAACGGGTAAAATACGCATGCTAAATCATAAAGAATCGAAAATATTAAGTCTAAAACGTTTGTGCGAAAGACAGGGAAAAGAAATGCGTTTATTGCAACATCAAATTAAACAAAAAGCTTTCCGTGAATTTTATGTGATAAAAGTACTAGATAACTTAGTGTGGTTTCAAACAAGCGAAGGTTTCACATGCGATAGATGTATGGCAAGACCATACTGGGAAGAAGATATTCTCA
Organism: Bacillota bacterium; assembly: GCA_044426045.1. Taxonomy (GTDB): domain Bacteria; phylum Bacillota; class Clostridia; order Christensenellales; family CAMQZB01; genus JAWXUU01. The sequence continues at coordinate 11,998 of JAWXUX010000002.1, read as the reverse complement.
AAATGAATCTGATTGAGTATGATGGTGGACGCAATAATGATATTTTATATTTTATTCACAAAAGAAAATTGTGTGAGTGTTTTGCTACGATAGAAGCAGCAGCCGTAACTTATGATTTGGAACAATATGCGAGGGAACAACAATGAAAAAACTACTAAACAAAATCAAAAACATCTTTGCACTTTATGTGGCGAAGAAAGAAGCGATAGAGCAGCTTTGCACGTATGCCAGTGGTGAAACGTACGAAAAAGCAGAGCAAACGAGTGTTGACAGATACGTTGAGGAGTACACACGCAAAATCAAACAGTCAAGGAATATTGAAGAGATAGACGAAGTCAGTTTGAATGCCGTTGAACTTATTGGCGAGATTTTGAGCATTGAAAAGAAACATATAATCAAGGAACTAAAAGCAAAGCTGGGAGGGAAACGATGAAAACAGTTCTATTCCACAGCTTGAATTTTAGAAGTGCGGACGAAACGATTGAAGATATATTGATTGACGTAAAGAAAAAAATTGGTAAAGATATGACTAAAGCACAGTGGAAGCAATTCAGGGACACGGTATTTAAACAAAAAGACTATCGAAGCAAGCTGGCGACAATAAGATGTTACGTGAACTTGGTAGATATAAATGGTCAAGAATAAAGGAGCGAAAATGAAAAATAAAGAAAATAACAAAGTAAAAATTGGAAAAATTCTCAAAAGGGAACGAGTAGAGCGCGGACTGACACAGGTAAAGCTGAGCGAAATTTTATCTATTAATCGAGTGAATTATTGTCGCTATGAAACGGATGTCAATCAACCAACCATAACTACATTGATAAATTTGGCAGACTACTATGGCATCACAGTCGATAAATTGATTGGGCGTGAATAAAACGGAGGAATAAAGATGAATGAAACTACACCAATAGGCACTTGCAAATTTTGCGGGGTGCAAGTGATGGGAAAAACTGACAAAGAAGCTACGGCGGAATGCGATTGCGATGCAGCGGTGGCGGAAAACGCAAAATGCGAGAACTATAAAAGAATTGACTATGCACTCGAGCGAATACAAGCAATGTGCAGTATTGATTCAGATAACATGCTACTCGGTTTGGTGCGAGATGCAGCAATGCTGACAATGTATCAGTCAATCGACAAAGCGATGTTCCAATTTGGTCACAACAAAGTCGCTATATCAATGAACGCAAAAGAAAAAATAATCTTTGCTATCACTGAATCAACTGGATTGAAATTTGAGGTTTAAAACAAAACAAGCCTTCCGTAAAAACGGAAGGTAAAGCAATAGGAGGGGAAAACAATGCTATATGCAGAGAAACGCGTTTATGCTGGCGATATGTTGGATATAGATATTTTCCCCGAATGGAAGCGTGGACAGGGCAAACGCAACCCTAGTAAAGGGACAAGCAATTCACAAAAAAAACTGAACGAACGCAATAAAATCAAAAAGTTTATTCAGTTGATAAACGCAAATTTTAAAGCAAATGTAGATATCGTTATTCACGTCGGTTATAGCGGAATGTTTAATCCTGATATAAAACAAATGGATAAAGATATAGATAACTATATTCGCCGCTTGCGCTACGCGATGAAAAAACGTGGCTGGGGCGATTTAAAAGCTGTTATAGTGCGCGAGTATGATGAGGCAAGCCAAAAGAAAAAACATGCACATATAATTTGCAATTTTCCAGACCGTGACTTGGCTGAACAACTTTGGGGAAAATGTGACTACCCAAACGCTAGAAGGCTAAAATCAAACGATTTTGGATTAACTGGACTTGCTGTATATCTAAAGAAAGACCCAAGAGGAAAGAAGTCGTATAAGGCTACTAGAAACCTATATAAACCTTATAACTATCCAAAATATAATAAAACGAGATATGGCAGAGGTAAAAAAGTTAGGATGCTGTCAACGCAATTTGAAGATCCTAAAACACATTTTGAAAAAATACATCCATCATATAAATTCTTGGACATGCAAACATACATATCGGATTCGGGCGACGTGTTCTTATACGCGCGAATGCACAAAAAACACACTGCATAATTTAAACTAAAAATAAACTTAAAAGCAATTATATGTATTCATATACCAATAGCGCTAGGGCGCTAAGCGAGTTTATAATGCATATTAAAAACCCAGCGAAAAATATAAGGAGCGTGCAAAAATGACAATCAAAGAAGCAGAAAAAGAGTTGCTTTCCCATAAACATCTTGACCGCGAAGCAATTTTGATAAGAGAACAGCGACAAAAATGTTATGAGATAAAGCAAGGTTACATTCAGGGCGACAAAAAAGAGAAAGCGCTTGAATTTGAAGTGCTGGAAAACCAGTTCCGAGAAAAAGAAGACGATGCGGTTAGATGCGGTAAGCACATACTAGAAAAAATACTCATGCTAAGATTTCCCGAAAGAGAGGTCTTGTTTCGCTATTTCATAAAAAAGCAAACGATACGTCAGATCGCACGCGAAATGAATTACAGCGAAAGGTCTATTGATTACTATAAAGAAAAGGGCATCAAAAAATATTCACTGAAGTTTTAACATTGCGTGTTTTTGCGTGTTTTTAAATACTATACTATGCACGAAATGATCTCGAAAACATTTCATAAGTCGCTACTATCTCAGTATTGGGATGGTGGCGTTTTATTTTATTTAAATTTTTAAATCTTTGCGTGTTTTTGCGTACTTTTCTAAACTAAAATTGTAGGGTGAAGAGATATAAAGTGTTAAAGCGGAGTATTTCTTCACCCCTCTTTTTGTGAGCGTGTGCATATACGTGTGTGGGCGCGAACAATATTTATCAGAGAGAAAAAATCAATAAAAAAGTTGGAAAAATGGAAAAGAATTCTAAAAAAGAGAAAAAGCCAAACAAAAATTTGGTGAAGATTTTGAATAATTCGCAAAAAGTGCGGGCGTGGTATCGTGCTGGCAAGACTGTTGAAGAAATAGCCAAAGAATTGGGGATATCTTCCGCATCAATGTATTATTACAAATCAATCAACGAAGATGTTGGTTATCTTTTTGAAGAAGACGGCGACACAACAAAATTTTCGATAGAAGAAGCGTTCCTTGACCTACTGAAACCAACAAAACAAAAAGTTAAAAAGCCAATCAAGATGAAAAATACAGAACGCGATCCAATCACTGGAAGGATAACATCCGAAGAAGAATACATTGCGTATGCGGACGAAGAAATTATCGTTCAGCCACCCCCGCGTTTGATTGAATTTGCATTATGCAACCTATACCCAGAAAGATACTCACAAAAAGTTGAAGCGAAAGGGGATATAAACAACGAGTTTATCGTTCAATTGACAAAGGATAACTAATGGCACAAGTAAGAAAGGAAGCGACGGCGAAACAATGGAATTTTCTTCACTCAGAAGCATTTGAAACGCTTTACGGCGGTGCGGCGGGTGGCGGTAAAAGCTATGGCCAAGTTCTTGACGCTTGTCAATTTGCCATGAAATACAAAAAGTCGCGTCAAATAATCTTCAGAAGAACATTTGTAGAATTGGAATTGTCTATCGAACCAGTAGCGCGAGAAATATTCCCCCAAGGGACTTATAAATATAACGCAACGAAGCATGAATTTACATTTTTGAATGGTTCAAAAGTGTATTTGGGATATATCGGCACTGAAAGCGACGTTTATAAATATCAATCAGCGGAATTTGACGTGATACGTTTTGACGAACTCACGCATTTCACTGAAAAAATGTATAAATACATGCTTTCGCGTGTGCGTGGTGCAAACAATTATCCAAAAGGCGTGAAATCAACAACAAACCCCGGTGGCGTTGGTCACACATGGGTGAAAGAAAGGTTCATTGACATAGGCGATTGGGGCGAAATTCACGAAGTGTACCAAGACGGCAAACAGATAGGCACAAGAACATTTATTCCGTCTTTGGTCACTGAAAATAAATTTTTGATGCAGAAAGACCCGCGGTATCTTGAACGGTTGGAAAACCTTGACGAAACCGAGCGTTTACGATTGCGGTATGGCGATTGGGATGCATATGACGGAAGATTCTTTGAGGGATTCAACAGAGATGTGCACGTTATTAAGCCGCTTGCAATTCCCGAGCATTGGCGAACATACGAAGCATTTGACTACGGCCTTGACATGCTCGCATGCTATCAGATCGCGATTGATGACAACGGCAAAAGCTATGTTGTCAACGAAATATATAAATCAAACTTAATCGTTTCGGAAGCAGCTGAAACAATTTTGCACGCGCGTGGAAAAAAACAAGTTCGCGCGACATTTGCCCCGCCAGACATATTCGGCGACAAGGCCGCCACAGGGACACCCGCAAGCGAGCATTTTCGCAAAAACGGCGTAAGGCTGTGGAAGGTTCAAGCGGACAGAATAAACGGCTGGCGTGACCTCAAGGAAAAAATGAGAATAATCGACGGCGAAACTCAGCTGGTTATATTTGACACTTGCACAAATCTTATACGTTCATTGTCGAACATTCAAGCAGACGAGCACAACCCCGACGATTGTGCAAAAAATCCGCACGAACTCACCCACGCATGCGATGCGTTGCGTTACTACGTTGCGGGAAATGCAAGGCCACAAAAGCAATTGAAGGAAGAACCGCGACCAGCTTTTGAAATAAAACGGAAATCAAATTCAGAAAAAGGGGAAAAGATGAAAATTATATGATAGAAATACTAACACTTCTAGTTTCTTGCGCCACGCTCGCGCTTTTAATAATCGATCGCGTGAAAGCGAGAAGTAAACCGCAACCGCAAGAACAACCGAAAGAAAAGAAAGACAACACCGAAGCAAAGAAAAATCGCGATGAAATTGAAAGAAAGCTGAAAGCGATTGAAGATTTTAAATAAGGCGGGAAATATGAAGAAGAAAAAAGATAAAAAAGAAAATCAATATTATCCGCGCGAAGATTATGCGGAGTATAAAAAATGCGTTGACTTTTTACAGGGTAGAAGCCTATACACAAAGGTCAATAAAGCATATCAGTTTTACGAAGATAGAGGTTGGGGCGCGAACCCAGAAGGATTTCCGTCAGCAAACTTTATCACAAACATTGTTAATTACAAAGTCGGAACAATATGCCAAAACGGCTTAACGCTTGCATTTGAACCTGGTCCAGTGGAAGACGCTGGTCTTTATGAAAGTCAGCTTGTGCTTGCAAATAAAATGAGTGATTTGTTCACACAGACGGCGGAACAAACCGACCTTGACGGCAAAAGTTGGGAAGTTAATATCGCGGCTGCTGTTTCTGGTCTTGGCGTTGCTTATTCCTATTGGAATGAAGAAGCTGGCAAGATTGAAATGGAAGTCAAATGTTCAACGGAAGTAATGTTTTCAAATGAGCAAGAAACCGACGTTCAGAAACAAGAATATATTTTCCTCCCATATCGCGATACAGTTTCTAACATTAAGCGTATTGCAAAAGAACAGGGAGTTCCCGAAGAAGATATCGAACGCATTGCATCAGACGATGAAACAACCTACGAAGCGGGCGACATGGCAAAAGACGAACTGGACACCGGCGAAGGCAAAGTTCAGTGTGTTATTAAACTTTGGAAGTGTGACGGCGAAGTTTGGATGAAGAAGTTCACCGAACAGCTTGTATTCTATCCAGAAACAAACACAACCACAACACTATACCCAATCGCACTATTGCCGTGGACAGCACAAAAAGGTTGGTGTCGAGGAGCGGGCGAAGTTTATGAAAAGATTGCAAATCAAATTGAAGTAAATAAGCACTATGCACGCATGTCTGTTATCAATAAGCAACATGCATATCCAAAAAAAGTGGTCAACACAACTTGTATTGAAGACGTCGATGCACTAGACGAGTTTGGATCAACAATTGAAATTACTGGTAACCCACAGGAAATAGCAAACATCATTGGATATTTGCCGTTCCCAACAGTTTCGGCAGATGCAATCAAATATGCAAGCGACATTATGACGATCACAAAAGAAAATGCGGGTGCATCAGATGCCGCACTAGCAAACGTCAATTTATCAAACACATCAGGTGCAGCGATTGTTGCAGCGAAAGACAGTGCCGCAACAACATTGAACTATCAAAACTCACGTTTCAAAACGTTCATGGAAGACCTTGGCAAAGTTTGGTGGGATATTTACACATACTATCGCCCAAACGGTATCGAAGTGTCAGAAATACAAACGGTGCAACTTCAAAACGGACAAACAGTCGAAATCGAAGTTATATCGCAAGTCACACGCGAAGAGTTGGAAAATGCAAACTTGATGATAAAAATCAACACATCACCGACAACGCCGTATTCAAAATACGCGGAAGAGCAAACGCTCGAAAATCTTCTTGCTGCTGGACACATAGCCTTTGAAAACTATGTTGATTCATTGCCAGAAGGTAGCATCGCACCAAAAGACAAACTTTTAAAAGTTGTTGAAGGTAAACGTCAACTACAAATCATGCAACAACAATATGAACTACAAATGCAACAGTTGATGCAAGTTATCGCAGAAATGAAACAAGCAATGGAGTATGCAACGGCACAAAGAAACGAATATCAAGGCAAGTCCACAGCATATGACGACTTATCGCAAAAACTTCCACAGCTTGCCCAAATAGGCGAGCAAGTACTTTCTCAATTCACAGGTCAAAACGGCACACAAAGCGCCGAAACGATAGCGAACGGCAACGCGTAAAAATGCCCAGTGCGAACGGCAACGCAAAAACATGCTAGAAAAGTCACGCGGACAATAAACGCAGGAGTAAATCATGGAAATGGAAAACACGCAAGCCGTAGCAACTGAAGCACCAGTAGCATCAGAAGTAACGCAAGAAGTAACATCGCCAGACGGCGGACAAACAGTCGAAAGCGGACAAGCTGAAAACGCGCAAACAGCAACGTCCCAAGAAGTAGACAACCCCGCAAAAGACGGCGAAAAAGAAAAAACAAATTGGAAAAAAGGTAAAGAAGAACGTGGCGAACGTATCGCGCTTGAAAAGGCGAGAAAGGAAGCGGAAGAAAAAGCCAAAAAGCTAAATGAAAAGCACGAAAAAGCGTTACAAGCATTGAAGCAAGTTGGCTATGACGATGTGGATGCCGTCTTTGCAGAAAAGGAAGGCATCACAGTTGAGCAGTATCGCACAAGAGAAAGCGAAAAGCAAAAAGCAATCGCGGAAAGCGAAGCTGTACAAAAATTGACCGCACAAAACCAAGGCATGCAATCAGCTTTAAAATTCATAGGTATTCAGCAAGATATCAACAAAGCGTACCCAGACGATAAAGTTGACGTGACAAAACTTGGCAAAACGTTCTTTGATATGGTAACAAAATCGGGCATAGACGGCGTGGAAGCCTACGAGATGATTAAATCTCGACAAAAACCAATTCCACCAAGCATTGGCTCGACAAAGTCACAAACAGCAACACAAGGCGATTATTACACACGCGATCAAGTTAAAAAGATGTCGCGCAGTGAAGTAAAAGCAAACTACGAAAAAATTAAAAAATCACAACTAAAGTGGTAAAAGGAGAATAACATGGCATATGAAAATTTTATTCCTGAAGTATGGGCGGAAGACATACTTCGTGAAAACGAGAAGCTTTTGGTGCTTGCACCATTGGCAAATAGGCAATACGAAGGCAATATTTCAGCAAAAGGTGACAAAGTAAATATTTTGGGTGTCGGCGCTGTAACAATCGGTGATTATGACGGCACAGATATTGGTGAAGCTGAAGTATTGCAAGATACTTCAATTGCACTTGAAATTGACAAAGCAAAATATTTCAACGTAGCAATTGACGATATTGATAAACGTCAAGGTGTTGGCGGTATCATGGAAGCAATCATGGGCGAAGCAAACGAAGGAATGTCATCACAAGAAGATACCGACATTGGATTGAAACTTTTGGCAGGCACATCACAAACAATTGCAGTTGCATCGTTGACAACTAGCAATGTGCGAAAATATTTGCAACGTGCGAAAGCAATGTTGGTAAAAAATGGTGTACAAAGCTCAGCTCACATCGTGGCAGCTGTTACCCCAGAATTCCACGAAAAATTGGAACAATCGGTTGAAGAACTTGACACAAACAACTCAAAATATGTAACAAACGGATTCATGGGTAAAACATCAGGCATTGATATCTATGTTTCAAATAACTTGCCACAAAATGGCACTAAAGATTGTTGCTTTGTTTTTGTTGCAAGAAGGTCTTTTGCGCATGCAAAACAAATTTCAAAAGTTGAACCATATCGTCCAGAAGGTAAGTTCTGTGATGCGGTAAAAGGTTTGGACCTTTATGGCACAAAAGTTGTGCGTCCTAAAGAATTAATCAGATTGGACATCACGGCGTATGAAGATATCACGTAAGGAGGGTATAAAAAATGTCTAAAACAGTAAACACATCAATAAACACAGCCGTGGAAATGACGGCGGCAACATCCGTTGGCACAACAGCCACATACATAGACTTTTCAGGTCGCGACCTTGTTTTGCTCGCATCGAACGCTGGTTCGTCAGCTGCAACGCTAACACTAAAAGCGGGCGACGGTATTCAAGGCGTTGAAGACTTGGAAATTGCGATTGCAGCAGGCAAAGAAATTTGCATTTTGCCAGAAACAGGCAGATTCAAAATCGTGAACGGTGACAACGCGGGCAAAATTGAACTTATTGCCACTGCAACAGTAAGTGTTCAAATAATCGAACACTAAACAAATAAGGAGTAAACCAAATGACACTCGGCGAATTGATGAACCAAGCGACGAAGCTGATTGAAGAAAACACGAACTCAGCGGACAGCAAATACACAACCGATAGCGACGTGCAAAACAAAATGATACCCGCTATCAATTCAGCGCTAGCTGAAATTTTTGGCAAATACGCATCGTTCAATTTCAAGGAAATCACGGAAGAAACCGACCTATCGCTAAGTTTGGACGTATCTTCCACCGACGAAACCGCATTGCAGTTGCCTTTTGAATATCAAGCAGCACTTGTGCATGAAGTCGCATCAACAATCACGTCGGGTGACGATTGGAACTTCACGAACTTTCATCACACGAAATTTCAAGAAATCCTATCAATGCAAAAAACAAGCGTAAAAGTAGTGAGGGCGACAAAATGGCCACGTATCCAATAGACGAATATGACGACGACGAAATCATCACACGAACCTACACCGGTTTTCTTGGCGTAGACTTCCAAAACGATTCCACACAAGTGGACTTGCGCCGTTCGCCTTTCGCAATCAACGTGTATAAAGATTATAATTCAAACCTGGGTGCAGCAATCGAAACTCGCCCAGGTCATCGAATTATAAACCACATGGAAGGTGACACAGTCGCAAACTATACATATCAATACATAACAAAAACGCTTATCCACTTCACAATAGACGACACAAACTACATGATCGCACACCGCGTGAATGACCTTGGCGCAAAATTCTCGCATTGGACAAACTTTCCAAGCGAACCCGCGACATTTGTCGACCTAGACTGGAGCGTAACATCAAACACATATAAATATTTCACCTTCAACAGCAAATTGTATCTTCTCAGCGGTGAAAACTATCAAGTGGTATCGCTAGACGAAGACGGCGAGCTTGAAATCAACGACGTTTCCGACGTGTGCTATATCCCGACAACCTACTTTTGGACATACGACAGCGCAGTGAGCGAATATCAACCGTACAACATCCTCACAGGTTGGCAAAAAAACGAATATCGCGCGAACGAAACAAAAACCGAATACACATATATCCCACGTTACACCGATAAATTTGTAGACAATCCCGACGTATCACTTGATGATGACGGAAACATGATTTTGCCAATCACAATCAACGATAACGAAACAACGTGCAAAGTGCCAGTTTCAACGTCTATCAGAACATTCACGATTGAAAACCCATACACAACAACAATCGACGGCGTAGAAACAACGCTCGACCTAGAAGCCAACGACGTTATAGTGTTTGAATTCTATCAAGAACCAGACGAGTGTCCGCTTTATTCTTGCGACACATTCTGCCTATTTGATAACCGCGTGTTTATCGCGGGCGATCCAAACAGCAAAAACACATTCTATTGGTCACAAAACGATAACGCGGAATATTTTTCATATCTAAACTTTGAGAACGCGGGCAACAGCGACGACAAAATCAACAGCATGCTTGCCGTATCATCAGGACTTGGAATAATAAAAGACGGCGACAACGACGGCACAGTGTTCTACGCATCCAAAATCACGCTAGACACCGACGTTATGCCAGTCACATATTCAGTCAGTCAAATCAGTGCCACACGCCCAGGAATAGGCGAATGCATAAACCTTGACAACGACTATCTTTATGTGTCAGAAGATGGATTGCAATCAATCACAACGCTAGAAGTAAACAACGAGCGAACAGTTGAAAACCGAAGTGGACTTGTTCAATCACGATTGCAACGGCTAATCAAAAACACACGTGCAGAAGACGGCGAGCTTCCAAAACTCGCAATATATCGCCAATACCTCGTTATCTTGCTTTCAGGTCAAATATACCTTGCAGATTCAAGGCAGTGGAACAGCGTCACGCAAGACGCGTCTTATGAGTTCTTTTATTGGGATAGCATAGGCGTTTATGACGGCGACGATTTTTATAAAGCATCATATATCCTATCCAAAAATGACAGCTTATATTTTGGCACGGAAAACGGTTGCGTGTGCAAATTCAATTTTGACAAAACAAAAGAAAACGTCACAAACGGCGAGTTGGTTTCAACAGCGTATCACGATGAAACAATCGACGATGAAATAACGATCTTCTCGTGCTGGCAAACGCCCGACGATTATTTTGATTATATAAACTATCGAAAGAAAACAAACAAAAAAGGTGCATATGCAAACTTCAAGTCTTTCGCACATTCCGTTGCAAAACTCAAAATTGCAACGAACCTTGTGCCTTTTGAAGACGTCAAAACCGAAAACACAGGATATTTTGACTTTTCCGACCTAGACTTTGCAGATTTCACCTTCAACACAAGCGAAAAACCGAAAATGTATTTCAAACCGAAATACAAGAAATGGGAACACATATCCATGCGGTTCTATTCCGACGAAAAAGACAAACCATTTGGACTGTTCAACGTGACGATGGTTGGACTTGTTCAAAGCTATGTAAAAGAATAAATTAAAGGAGCAGTTATGGCAGAAACACAACTAACCGACTACAAATCCACCGAGCTTGAATTTTCAGGCACCCGCATAGTTGACCTTCCAGATCGTCCAAACGACCCAGTGGAGCAAAACGGCAGAGGACTGACGGCGGCGGAACTGAAAGCATATTTTGACTATATCCCCATAACAGTGCTTGCGCTGTCGAAAATCAATGGAATGATAGACTTCCTTGTTGAAAACGGCGGTGGCACATTGGGGGTTGATGCAATCGACGGACTAACCGAAGAAGCAACAACAATAACAGCAGTGATCACAGCACTGCTTGAAATGGTGGAAGCAAATAAAGACGATATCGAAACCGCACTTGCAAACCTTGCGGGCAGTGGCAGAGAAGCCGAAACAGTGAAAGGCAACGCGGACGATATCCTCGCAATCAAAGGCACAGGTTGGAACGCAGAAACAATCAAAAATAACGCCGACCAAATCACCGCCATGAAAGGCAGTGGTTGGACGAGCGAAAACCTCAAAACTATCGCAGACACCCTCACATCATTCATTGCGCAAAAAGCCGTGGCAAGCGGACTTGCTTCACTTGATGCAAACGGAAAGCTAGTGCAAGGCATAGACGGTTCAAACATCACATCAGGCATGGTTCCAATTTGGGCAATCCCCGACGTTGCAAAAGCAGTCACTGTTGTTGTCGATTCAGAAGACGAAATGCTTGCTCTCACAATTGAAGATATTCAAGCTGGGGACAGTGTTGTGGTTGAATCAAGCTCGCTTGATACTGAAGTGTGGTACAAAGTTATCGACGACACAAAACTTGGAAGCTACAGCGCGTTCAGG
>JAWXUX010000010.1:0-86027 GCA_044426045.1 Bacillota bacterium | reverse complement strand
ACGAAAGTTTTGAAATCATCGACGAAGTAAAAGATTGCCGTGAGATTTTCGATAGGCTTGAAGGCACGCTTTACGCAAGCTGGAATTTTATGCTTGGCGAGGCGGAAGAGTTTTTCAAAGCAAACGGGCATCTTTTGCCAGAGCAAAGCTATTTCACAAAAGAGGGGTATCCCTTGGGACAGTGGATTGTCACACAACGTGGCATAAAAAACGGCACTGCGCAAGGCGTGTTGACGGCAGAACAAATAACGTCGCTAGAAAACATCGGCATGAGGTGGGACAAACGCAGCAAACGATTGTGGGCAGTGAAATTTGAAATGGCGAAAGCGTATTTTGAAAAGTACGGCAACCTTGCAATTTCCAATGCTGAGGCGGAAGCCGATAAACAACTTAGCAATCTCAACATCTGGCTAAACCGCCAAAGATTAAAATATAAAAACCACCGACTAGAAGCGGAAGACGTGAAAAAACTCTCAGCAATAGGCATGGTGTGGGAACAAACAGACACATGGCAACAATCCTACGAAGAAGCCAAACAATACTTCAAAACCCACAACAACCTAGACATTCCCGCAACTTTTGTGACAAAAAACGGCACACAACTAGGCAACTGGTACAGAGGAGTAAAATCCGCATATCAGCAAAGCAGTCTTTCAAAAGAAAGAATCGCCGTACTAGAACAAATCGGCATGCAATGGACTTCTGTGAATGAGCGAGCGTGGCAAAGTTTCTATGCTGAAGCAGAAAAGTATTTTGCAGAAAACGGCAATTTGATAGTTCACTTAAGATATGTAAATGAACATGGAATCAAGCTTGGTGTTTGGGTGCAAACCCAAAGAATGAACTATAAGAAAAACACGCTGTCAAAAAATCAAATCGCTCAGCTGAATCAAATTGGCATGAGTTGGCACCAATTCCAAAACAAATGGAACACAGGCTATGAATACGCAAAAGCGTACTATGCAGAAAACGATAACATAAATGTTCCCCTGGATTATATATCGGATGACGGCTATAAACTCGGCGTGTGGATTTTGAGTCAACGTAACAAATACAAAGCAAATAAACTTAAAAAAATAGAGATATCAAAACTGGAAGACCTCGATATTATTTGGTTGCCAACAGAAATGGTGTGGCAATCCACATTTGAGGAAGCTAAGCAGTTTTTAGCAGAAAAGGGTGATTTGAAAATTCCAGCAACCTACTTAACTAAAGATGGACTAAAACTCAAAAGTTGGCTAGCAAATCAAAAAACTAAGTTGAGAACAGGCAAATTGTCGGAAGACAGAATAAATCAGTTAAATGAGTTGGGCTTGACAAACTGAAATAAGTCCGACAAGTAAATTAAAGCATAACATAAGCTGTGCAATCCAAAGCATTTTAGATTTTTTAATCGTTGGCAGGTCACGTTAAAAAATTTAAAAGAAGATATTCTGAAATTATTCCTAGAAATAGGAAATGGCGAAGCACGCGCTTTTTCTAGCTTTTAAATTCAAAATATTCTATAAATTAATGATTGCAGAATGATGAGAATTAATTCAGATAAAATGACGTGGTGCTGATTGCCATTGCAAATAATTAATGACAAAAAAAAGAAGACAAATATGGAAAAGAGAATTTTTCTTTCGTCGCCTCACATGAGCGACGAAGGGTACGAAATGGCATACATAAAAGAGGCGTTCGACACTAACTGGATTGCTCCACTTGGCGAGAATGTTAATAAATTCGAGGAAGAAATGGCGAGTTATCTCGGTGCAGAGCATGCGGTTGCACTGGCAAGCGGAAGTTCAGCTATTCACCTTGGCTTGAAATATCTTGGCGTAGGCGATGGAGACGTGGTTTTCTGTTCGTCTCTCACTTTTTCGGGCAGCTGTAACGCGATCAAATATTTGAACGCAACGCCAGTTTTTATCGACTGCGATTACGAAACATATAATATCTCAAAATCGGCGCTAGAAAAAGCATATGTAAAATATCCTAACCCCAAAGCTATCATCATCGTTGATTTGTACGGCAATCCTGCAAACTACGACGAGATTTTGCCTATTATCAAACAGCACGGCACTCCAATCATGGAAGATGCGGCGGAAGCTCTCGGCGCTACATATAAAGGCGCGTATTGTGGCACGTTCGGGGATATCGGGATTTTGTCATTCAATGGCAACAAAATCATAACAACAAGTGGCGGTGGCATGGCGATCGTCAACAACATAGAAACTAAACAAAAACTCACTTTCTGGGCAACGCAATCAAGAGAAAACTTCCCTTGGTACCAACACGAAGAAGTGGGTTATAATTATAGGCTTTCAAACATCTGTGCGGGCATCGGCAGAGGTCAAATGAAAGTTTTGGATAAAAGAGTAGCAAGAAAAAGAGAAATCTTTGAACTATATAAAGAGGGATTTGCAAACTGCGACCAAATCACAATGTCGCCAGAAACGGTCGATTCATTATCAAACAGATGGCTTACAGTGATAACGCTCAGCGAAACTTGCAAAACCGACTTCATGACAATAATAAACAAACTGTCAGAAAATAACATAGAAGCAAGACCCCTCTGGAAACCAATGCATTTGCAACCAGTATTCGCAGATTGCGACTTCTTCTCATCAATAGACGAAGGTACAAGCCAAATCAACCCAGAAAAACCAATGAGCATATCAGAAACCCTATTCGCCCGCTCACTTTGCCTTCCTAGTGACAGCAAAATGACAGACGAAGAAGTGAAAGCAGTGGTTGAAATTGTTTTGGAGTGTGTCAGATGAATAAAAATGTCATTATAATCGGTGCAAGTGGACACGGTAAAGTTATTGCTGATATCATTATAAAAAGCGGGGATATACTTGTCGGTTTTCTCGATGATAATAAAACTGCAAAGGTATGGACTTATCCTAATTTAGGTGTCGTATCTGATTATGTGAAATTTGCTGCTGATTATGAGTTTATTGTTGCGATTGGTAACAATTCAACAAGGTTGCAAGTTATGGATATGTTGATAACTGTGCAATGCAGATTGTATAACGCAATTCATCCATCAGCAAATATAGGTTATGGTGTGGAACTCGGCAACGGAATAGTTCTGATGGCAAATGCGGTTGTTAATCCTGATGCAAAAATTGCAGATGGTGTAATTATCAACACAAACGCAAGTATAGATCATGATTGTAAAATTGGTAAATGTGCACATATTTCTGTTAATTCAGCAATAGCGGGCGGCTGTAAGATTGGTAACGAAGTTTTTGTTGGCGCAGGTGCAACGATAAAAAATAATATTAATATTAGCGATAAAATAACAATCGGAGCAGGTGCAACGGTTGTTAATGATTTATGCGATGCAGGAACATATATTGGTACTCCTGCAAAAAAGATGGTGTAAAATGTTTGAAATGTTAATGTCAACTTGGTGGGGAATAGTGTGTTTGGCAGTGGCGTTCATATTAGTGATGCTACTTTTATCAGCAGTGTTTTACCGCCAATTTTTTAAAAGATTCTACGACATAGTGTGTAGCTTGCTAGCACTTATTGTGTTTTCACCATTGTTCCTGCTTTTAATAATACTCGGAGCAATCAAAATGGGTGGCAATCCATTCTATACGCAAGCTAGACCAGGAAAGAACGAGAAAATATTCAAGCTTATTAAATTTCGTTCAATGACAAACAAAAAAGACGAAAACGGCGAACTTTTGCCAGATGAAATAAGACTCACAACATACGGCAAAATTTTAAGAAAGACAAGCCTAGACGAATTGCCAGAAGCAATTAATATATTGCTAGGACACATGTCAATAATAGGCCCAAGACCGCTTTTGGTTCAATACCTAGAGCGATACAATGAAGAGCAAAAACAACGCCACAACGTGCGTCCAGGGCTTTCAGGCCTAGCGCAAGTAAACGGCAGAAACGCAATATCATGGGAACAAAAGTTCTTTTATGACGTGAAATACGTCAATACATACACATTCTTCGGAGATATAAAAATCCTCTTCCAAACAGTGTTCAAAGCATTCGTAAAAGTAGAAGGAATATCACAAGAAGACAACGCAACAATGCAAGAATTTTGTGGTGGAAGTGTAGAAAAAAAGAGAATTTTAATTTTTGCAAATAGTTCTGATGGAATAAGAATATTTAGAAAAGATTTAATAAAAGGAATATATCAAAGAAATACTGATATAACTGTGGTTATGCCTTGTAATAATCTTGCAGATAAAGAATATATTGAATCTTTTGGTTGCAAGATATTGAATCTAGCTTTTGATCGACGTGGAATGAATCCAATCAAGGATTTTAAACTTATAAAAGCGTATAAAAAAATTATACATGATGTTAATCCTGATATGGTTTTAACCTTTACAATAAAATGTAATATATATGGCGCATACGCAAGCAAAAGACTTAAAACACATTGTTATATTTTTGTTACTGGACTTGGTTCAATGTTCCAAAATGGTGGTATAAAGAAAAAGATTGGAACATTACTTTATAAGCTTGGCACAAACAAAATAGAAAAAGCCTTTTTTGAGAATCAAGGTAACAAGAGTGTCTTTGTTGATCTTGGAATTGTTAAAGAAGAAAAAACTGTTGTAATGCCAGGAGCGGGTGTTAATCTTGAAGACTACCCATTTTTTGAATATCCAAGTGAAGATCAACCAATAAGATTTTTATTTGTTGGAAGAATGATGAAAGAAAAGGGGATAGAGGAGCTTTTCTCGGCTGTAGAAAATTTAAAAAAATTATATCAAAACATCGAATTTGACTTCATTGGCGGATTTGAAGATAACTATAAAGAAAAAGTTGATAAATTAGTTGATTTGAAATTAATAAACTATTACGGATTTCAAAATGACACTAAACCTTTTGTAGAAAAGTCGCATTGCGTAGTTTTGCCTTCATATCACGAAGGTATGAGCAATACTTTGCTTGAGGGTGCTGCAATGGGCAGACCACTTATCGCAAGCGATATCTTCGGTTGCAAAGAAGCAATTATCAATGGTGAAACAGGATATGTCTGTAAGCCAAAATTGGTTGAAAGTTTGCAAGAAGTTCTTGAAAAATTCATTAAATTAGATTATGTAGAAAAATTGGAAATGGGAAAAAAATCTCATGAGCATATAAGTAAAACTTTTGATAAAAAAGTAGTAGTTGTAAAGACAATAGAAGAGTTATTTTTAAATTAGAGGATGCGGATGGAAAAACCAATAAGAATATTGCAAGTTTTCGGGCGAATGGATAGAGGTGGTGCAGAATCAATGATTATGAACATCTATAGAAATATAGATAGATCAAAAGTTCAGTTTGATTTTGTTGTGCATACTGATGATAAATGCCATTTTGATGAAGAAATATATAGCTTAGGTGGAAAAATTCATCATGTTCCTAAATATACTATAAAAAATCATTTTAGCTATAAAAAGGCGTGGAATGATTTTTTTAAAAGGCAGTATGAATACAAAATAATTCACGGACATATGTACAGTATAGCATCAATATACCTTAAGATTGCTAAGAAGCATGGTTTAACAACAATAGCACACTCTCATAATACATCAGACGGAAGTGGAATAAGTGCAATAATAAAAGCAATATATAGATTGCCAATAAAGAGATATGCAGATTATAAGTTTGCTTGTGGAACTCTTGCTGGGCAATGGTTATATAAAAATAACGATTTTAAAGTAATTAACAATTCTATTGAGATCAATAAATATAAATATAATAGTGACATAGCATCTCAATATAGAAATGAGCTAGGATTAGAACATAAATTTATTATTGGGCATGTCGGAAGATTTAACCATCAAAAGAATCATGAATTTTTAATTGATATTTTTTATGAAATACAAAAGAAAAGAGATGATGCTGTATTACTTTTAGTTGGAGATGGTGAACTGCGTTCAATGATTGAAGAGAAAACACGATCATTAGGAATATTGGAAAAAGTGATTTTTACAGGAATTAGGGACGATGTACCAAATCTCATGCAGGCAATGGATGTATTTCTATTTCCATCGCATTATGAAGGTCTGCCTGTTGTACTTGTTGAAGCGCAAGCAACTGGATTGCAATGCGTTGTTTCGGACGTTATTACGGATGAAATTGATATTTTAAACTTATGTCGTGTAAGTTTAAATAAAAATGCTGAAGAATGGGCTGAATGTTTGTTGTCTATTGATTCAAAAAAAGAACGTGAACTATGTAACGATAAAATTGCAAAGGCGGGGTATGATATAAAAATCTCCTCAGCAGAATTGGAAAAGTTTTATTTAAACAGCTTAGTCAACCTATAATAAGATATATAAATTTTATAATGGAGTAAAATTATATGAATAAATTAATAACTATATTTACACCAACATATAATCGTTCAAATTTATTACATAAATGTTATGAAAGCTTAAAAAGACAAACGGTAAAAAATTTTGAATGGTTAGTTATTGATGATGGATCTACAGATGATACTAAGTCTTTAATTAATAATTGGATTCAAAATGAAAGTGAATTTACTATCAAATACGTGTACAAAGAGAATGGCGGTTTACATTCTGGGTATAACGAGGCGATCAAACATTTAGAAACTGAATTATCGATATGCATTGATTCTGATGACTATTTGACGGACAATTGTGTTGAATTAATACAAGATAAATGGAAAAAAAATGGGACTTCTGAATTTGCTGGAATATTAGGGTTAGACATTCTTGAAAGTGGTGAAATCTTAGGTGGATCTATAAATGGAATAAATACGATAAATTTATTTGATCTTACAGTAGGTAATTTGAAGTTAAAGCAAGCTGATAGAAAACCAGTTATAAGAACTGATTTGTATAAGAACGTAGCGCCAATGCCCACATTCATTGGTGAGAAAAATTTTAATCCACATTACATGCACTTACAAATAAGCAAAGAGTATGATTTTTTGGTATTGAATGAACCGCTATGTATTGTTGAATATCAAGTAGATGGTATGAGTCAAAATATGTGGTGGCAATATTATAATAGTCCAAATAGCTTTTTGGAAACAAGAAAATTATATTTAACATATAAAAAATCATCATTAAAGTTTAAAGCAAAAACAATAATACACTTAATTGCATCAGGGATACTTTCAAAAAAAAGTCCACTGAAGGAATGTCAATATAAGGTGGCATGTATTTTTCTATATCCACTTGGATTAGCCTTGGTAATTTTGATAAAAAATAAAGTAAAGAAGCGATAAAAAGGAAACTATTATGACATATTTATATTTGGTAATCGCAATATTATTTATAGCATATATAGTTGATAATCAAAAAAATAGTAGAGATACTGTAAGTATAAGGCTATCTGATGGACTTATTAAGTTTTTGCTGTTTATTATTTGCATTATTTTAATAATGTTTTCAGCCTGCAGAAACGGTTATAATGACACTACTACATATATATCGTGGTATTATAGTATGAATAATTTATATTCAGTGACCAATGATTTTTCTATTGGCAGTGAAGCGTTGTTTATGATTGCAATGTATTGTATGAATACATTGGGATTTTCGCACAATGTATTTTTTGCTGTTAATGCGGCTATTTTTGTCATTCCAGCAATAATATTCATTTATAGATATTCAAAAACCTTCTTTTTATCAATGGTTGTATTTATGGCAACTTGTTATTTGTTTGGGCTTGCGGGGATGAGGCAACAAACTGCAACGGGATTTTTGATGATTGCATATATGTGTTATGAAAATAAGAAAAAGTTATTAGCTGTAATTATTTTTGTCATTGCGCAATATACTCATGCATATTCATTTATATTTTTGGCATTGTTCCTAGTTTATAAATTAAAGCTGTGGGATAAAGGTATGGCATTTTATCTTGTTGCATGCACAGGGTTAATGGCTGTGCTACCTTCGTTTGCTGGAATAATTCAAAGCATTAGTGATATATTAGGGACAGATTACGGAGAGGGCTTATTTACCGGAGAAAGCGTAACTATTTTGAGATTTTTAGTTTGTTTTTATCCAATTATTGCATCAATTTTGTGGAAGAAAAACTTAGTAACAACATTTGATGAATCTGATACAAGATATTTTAATATTGCAATGATTTCACCATTTACATTAATGTTTGCACTAGTAGCATTGCCATATATTTTTGGTAGATTGGGAAGCTTTTTTGCTGTTTTTTATTGTGTTGGTGTGGGGAATATGCTTAAAGTCATTTTAAAAGAGGAAGATGGTGCGATTAAATTTTTTGTACATGTATTGGCTGTAGCTCTGTATATAATATATGTTTTATATGACATATACACACATTCATCAAATTTTGCAAATCCATTTGGTTTTTAAGGAGAGAATATGATACCAAAAAAAATTCATTATGTATGGTTTGGTGGAAAAGAGAAACCTGAACTAGCGAAAAGATGCATTGAAAGTTGGAAGAGGTTTTGTTCTGATTATGAGATTATTGAGTGGAATGAATCTAATTTTGATATTAATTCTAATGTTTATATAAGGCAAGCGTATGAATCAAAGAAGTATGCTTTTGCTAGTGATTTAGTTAGGTTGTTAGTAGTCAAAGAACATGGTGGTATATATTTGGATACTGATGTAGAAGTGGTGAAGCCTTTTGATGAGTTGCTTGTATTTGATGCATTTATTGGGTTTGAGAATGAAGAATTTTGTAATACTGGTCAAGGTTTTGGTTCGGAGGCAAATTCTAAATTTATTGATGTGATGATTGCCGAATATGAAAATAGTGTTTTTATAAATAAAGATGGCTCGTTAAATATGGTCGGATGTCCGCATAAAAATACTGATGCTATGCGTAAACTAGGGTTTAAAATTGATGGTAGTATGCAGGTAGTTAGTAATGTTGTATGTTTGCCACAAGAATATATGAATCCATACGATGACTCAACTGGCAAACTAAATAAAACTGGAAATACATATTCAATTCATTGGTATGCAAAAACTTGGATACCAAAGCATAAGGTTATTCGGAGTAATATAACAAGGCGTATTCGAAGGATATTTGGTGCCAATTGTTTTGATTTTATAAAGAGGAAGAAATGAAAAAGAAAATATTTATATCATTTAGTGGATCAATGGAAGTTGGTGGAATAGAGAGAAGTTTGATTTCTTTACTTAATAACTTTGATTATGATAAATATGAAGTTGATTTGTTTTTGTATGCGCATAGAGGGCCATTGTTTGGTGAAATAAATAAAAATGTTAATATATTGCCGGAAGTTAAGAATCTTGCATATATTAAAGACTCTTTTAAAACAAAGTTGAAAAATCGAGCTTATTATTCTGCATTGTTAAGGATAAAGGATTATATATCTAAAATAATGCCCGAAAATTCATGGGATAAGATTGTGCAAAAGTGCGTCGATAATATAGATCAGGAATATGATTTAGCCATCGGTTTTTTTCTTCCATTTGATGTTATGTTTCATAAGGTCAACGCAAAAAGGAAAATAGGATGGATTCACACGGATTATGGAGTGTATCTTGATGCGATGGAAGAATCTAAACGGGCTTGGTATACAGAATATTTAAGAAAGAATTATTCGCGTGTTGATAAAATTTTTGGCGTAAGTGAAGATTGTTCGACTGCATTTATTAATATTTTTCCAGAATTTAAAGATAAAGTTGGTGTTATAGAAAATATGCTTGATCCAATTCATGTTAATAATGTCGCAGTTAGCATAAATGTAGAAGTAGAAATGCCGAATGATGGTGCTATAAGGCTTTTGACTGTTGGAAGATATGAATATGCAAAAAACATGGAGAATATACCAATTATCTGTAGTGAGCTATTGAAAAAGGGATTGAATGTCAAATGGTATATTGTTGGTTTCGGTGGAATGGAAGAAGAGATAAAAAAATCTATTATCACACACGGAATGCAAAACAATGTTATCATGCTAGGTAAGAGAGATTCTGCTTATCCATATATAAAAGCCTGTGATTGGTATATTCAACCATCACGATATGAAGGCAAAGCAGTGGTAGTTTTGGAAGCGCAAATGCTTTGTAAACCTGTTATTATAACAGATTATCCAACTGCAAGAAGTCAGCTTAAAGATGGTATTGATGGTGTGATAGTGCCGCTTGAAAACGATGCATGTGCTGTTGGAATATATAATGTTTTAATTGATGAAACGTTGAGAAACTCTTTGATTCAAAATTGCAGTGATAGTGATTATTCAAATTCAAAAGAAATGTTGAAAATATATAGCGAGATAGAGTAGGCGAAAATGAAAATATATACAATAACATGTCATGATGTTTATAATGCAGGCGCTGGATTGCAAGCATATGCGTTGAATACATATTTAAAAAATCAAGGACATGATGCAGAAATTATAGATTATAAGCCTGACTACTTAAGCAACCATTATGGTTTGTGGTCAATTAGTTCAAAATATGATCGTCCATTTGTTAAAATAGCATATTTGCTAGCAAAATTCCCAGGTAGATTTTTTAAAAGATTTGAATTAAAGAAAAAGAAATTTGATTCATTTAAAAAAGACTATTTGCAAGTAACTAAAGATAGGTATCTTAGCTGTCAAGAACTAAATGAAAGATTGCCAAAAGCTGATGTGTATATTGCTGGTAGTGATCAGATATGGAACCCTTTGTTTCCAAATGGAAAGGATCCATCATTTTTTTTGCAATTCGCACAAAAGAATGCTGTAAAAGCATCATATGCAGCAAGTTTTGCAGTTGATTCATTGTCTAGCGATATTGAGACAATAGATAAGAAATTTATCTCGGAATTAGACTATATTTCAGTGAGAGAGCAAACTGGCTTATCAATTATTGAAGGAATGGGCATAACTAAAGCAAGAACTGTATTAGATCCAGTGTTTTTAATAGATCGTGATGTTTGGATTAAAAATTTTATATCGAAACAATTAGTGAATTCTAAATATCTATTGGTATATGATTTTGATAAATCAAGCGATATGAAGAAGATTGCACAGAAAATAGCCAAAGAAAAGAATTTGAAAATTATAACTGTTTTTAAGAATGATTATGGTAAATTCATAAAAGGAATTGGACCAATAGAGTTTTTAAATTTAATTTATTATAGTGACATGGTGATATCGAATTCTTTTCATGCTACAGCATTTTCTATTATTTTTGAAAAACAGTTTTTTGTTTGCAAACGAAAAGAAAATCTGAATTCAAGAATGTCTGACTTACTTTCTAATTTTGGTTTCATAGATAGGCTGATAGACGATTATAAGTTGCAGCAAGATGTCATTGATTATCAGCAGCATTTGTATAATATAAAAAAACTAAGTATATATTCGCATGAGTATATTAAAACAATATTGAATTAAAAATAATTTGAATAGGTAAAAATAGGATGAAGAAAGTAGTTCAATTTATAAGCTCATTGCATATGGGTGGGGCAGAAATTATAGTTAAAGATTATGTATCTTTATTAAATAAGGATATTATTGATTCTAGGGTATTGTTAATGCAATCTTTTGATTGCGTAAATGAGGAAGAAGTCAGGAAACAAGGAATACCCATAGATTCTTTAATAAAGACCAAAGCATCAAAATTTATAATAAAAAAATTAATTAATTTTACTCGTAGGCACATAGAGTTTATTAAATATTTTAAAAAGGAAAAAATTGATGTATTACATATACATTTACCAATTGTATCATATGTTTTTTTTCATAAAAAGTTGTTTAAAAATGTAAAATTATATCATACTGTGCACGCTGATTTAAAATATATGTTTAAAAAAAACACTCAAAGGAAATTTGAGAAATATTGTGTAAAGAGATTAATAAAGAGTCATAATTTGCAACTGATAGCATTGCATGATGATATGAGAATTCAGTTAAATGAAATGTTTAATGTAAATAATACATTAGTCCTTAATAATGGTATCAATTTAGAAAGATTTAAAAAAGAATTGTACGTAGATTCAAGAGAAGATATTTTGAAAGATATTGGATTTAATGAAGATGATTTTATAGTAGGCCATGTTGGTAGATTGAATATTGCAAAAAATCATAAATTTCTCATTGAAGTTTTTGTTGAATTACTAAATTATAAATCAAATGCTAAATTATTATTAGTAGGTGCTGGTGAATTAAAACAAGAGATAATGGAGTTGTTAGACTATTATCATATAATTGATAAGGTAGTTATATTAGGAAATAGGACAGATGTGCCTGATTTAATGTCGGTTATGAACGTGTTTTTGTTTCCATCATCTTATGAAGGATTAGGTATAGCTGTAATAGAGGCACAATCATTGGGGTTGAGATGTGTAGTATCTAAAGCTGTTCCTGAAGCTGCACATGTTACGGAGCAATATGTATCATTAAGCTTAGACGAAAACAAGTCTATTTGGTGCAAAGCATTATTGGGTAACAATATCTGTAGTATTCCCAAGATGAGTATAGAAGACTATGATATGAGAAAAATTGTTTACAAATTGGCAAATTTATATTTAATATAGATGTGCCGACATTATAAAAAGAAGGGAATTACAGATATCATTATGTCAATTATAAGGTGTGAAAGTGTGTTAGAAATACTATGGAAAGTATTATCAACTAGTCGCACTAGAATTTTGAATTTATCATAGTTGATATTGTTGTATGCGAAAACTAGTTAAAAAATATAGTGTAAATCATGTGTGTGAAAAATACATCTATCAGAAAGAATAGTAAGATAAGTTTAGTAAGAATTAAGGTATAGAAAATGAATAAAGAAAAGATTAGTGTAAGTATAATTGTGCCTACATATAATGATGAATTATACATAAAGAAGTGTTTAGATAGTTTAGTAAAGCAGTCATATGAAAACATCGAAATAATTATTATTATTGATGGAGCAACAGACGGGACTTATGATATAGTGAAAAAATATGAATCAGATGCAAGGGTAAAAGTGTATTTCCAAGAGAATGCGGGTGCTGGTCCGGCTAGGAATAATGGAATAAATATAGCTAGGGGGGAGTATTTAATGTTTGTTGATGCAGACGATTGGTTGCCACATGATGCAGTTAAGAATTTTTGTAATGTTTTGGATGTTTGCGAATATGATTTAATTATTGGATCAAATGTCTATGTGCAATTTAAAGGTGGTAAGGTTATGGAAGTAGCTCACAAATATGGAGAGATTCAAATAAAAGATGAATTAGAAGCAAAACGATATTTCTTCAATCAGTTAGGTGCAGTTTGGGGCAGAATTTATAAAACTTCAGTTATAAAAAGTAATAATTTAAGATTCCCTGCTATGTTTAGAGGACAAGATGCTATGTTCAGTAGAGATTTATTTAAGTATATTGAGTCTATGGCAACTATTCCTAATACTACTTATTATTTTAGGGATCCGATGTTTGGTGAAATTAATAATGACATTAATTTTCAGGCACGAAGAAACGAAAGTCGTTACATAGATGCGCAGAAAGACTCATTAAATGTTAGAAAGCAGTTATGGTATAGATTTTTCCAAAATATAGAAGATATTGATTACCCAGTCACTAATGATGAATTGGTGTTAAAATCCAATATAGAATACTCCATGATTCTTTCAGCAATAAGGTGCAATGTGTCTATTAGCAGTGTAATTGAGTGTAAGAAATGGTTAAAGGATTTGTATTCAAGTGATAAATTTTATAATGATGTCACAATCAACAGTAGGGTGAAAGGTTGCAGAGCATGTTTTATAAAAAAATTAATAATCGCAAAAAAATATGGTCTAGTGATAATACTAATTAAATTAAAATATAAAATTTGGAATATATTTCAACAAATATAGTAGGAGATTAATTTGAATGGAAAATTTTAAAACAAAAATTAGGCCTAAAACAAATAAGTTTGAGCTTAATTTGAAAGAAACATTTAAATATAGGGATTTGATAGCCTTATTTGTAAAGAGAAACTTTGTGACACAGTATAAGCAAACGATTTTGGGGCCAGCTTGGGCGCTTATCAATCCGCTACTCAATACTGTTGTGTTCACGTTTATTTTTGGAAGCCTTGCTGGGCTTGCTCCTGATGATAGTGTACCATCATTTTTGTTTTATCTTGCGGGCAATATGATGTGGATATATTTTGCGTATTGTTTGACGGAGAATTCAAGCACTTTTATTAAAAATGCTAATGTATTTGGTAAGGTGTATTTCCCTAGATTAACAGTGCCTATAGCTTCGATATTCACGGGACTAATTTCACTTATGATTCAAATGGGAATGTTTGCTGTTGCTTGGGTGGTATATTACTTTATGCCGTCTTATACTATGTCATTTTCTTGGTATATGTTGCTTGTGCCAATATTCATTTTGCAACTTGGATTGCTGGGGATGGGTATTGGTATTATAGTTTCATCAATAACTACAAAATATCGTGACCTTGCTATGCTAGTGAGCTTCGGTGTGTCGTTATTGATGTATGCGAGTCCGGTTGCTTATGCGGCTAGTGAGATTTCAGAAAAATATATGGCGTTATATATGCTAAATCCAATAACACCAATTTTGGAAGGATTTAAATATGCTATGCTAGGACCGTTGGCAGGCACATGGTCTTGGATGTATTATGGTATTGGTTGGCTAATGACAATTGCAATTGTGCTTATTGGTATAGCAATGTTTAACCACGTGGAAAAAACATTTATGGATACGGTGTGATATGAGTGAAACAATAATAAGATTTAATAATGTTCAAAAAGAATATAGGCTTGGTGCAATCGGCGGCAGCACGCTGAGAGAAGAACTCCAAAGTTGGTGGGCTGCTGTCAGAAAGAAGGAAGATCCAAATGTTAAGATTGGTCAAACTTCAAAAAGAGGTAGCAGAGAAAAGTTTATGGCTCTTAAAGGCGTAAGTTTTGATGTCCAAAAAGGCGAAAGAGTTGGTATAATCGGCGGAAACGGTGCAGGCAAATCAACTCTTTTGAAACTTCTTTCAAGAGTTACAGCGCCAACAGATGGCGAAATTCTAATGAACGGTAGAGTCTCAAGTATGCTAGAAGTCGGAACAGGCTTTAATGGCGAACTTACAGGCAGAGAAAACATCTATATGAACGGTGCGATTCTTGGTATGACTAAGGATGAAATCGCAGCTAAAATCGATGATATCATTGAATTTTCCGAATGTGCAAAGTTTATCGATACGCCAGTTAAAAGGTACTCGAGCGGTATGTATGTAAAATTAGCTTTTGCAGTAGCGGCACACCTTGATTCAGATATATTGGTTATGGATGAAGTTCTAGCTGTTGGCGATATTAGATTTCAAGAAAAATGCTTAGGGAAAATGAATAATTTATCTCAAGAAGATAGTAGAACAGTTCTTTATGTTAGTCACAATATGGCGACAATTCGTCAGCTTTGCACAAGGTGCGTTGTGCTTAAACAAGGGGAACTGATTTTTGATGGGGATGTGGAAGAGGCTATAGAGGCTTATTCAGAGAAGAGTTTAAGTAGTGAAATTAATTATGATTATGTAAATGTAATTAGGAAAATCGGCACATGCACAGGGGATTTTCGGTTTCAAAACTTATCGTTTGCTGATAAAAAAAATATATTTAAGGTCGGTGAAGATATAAGGTTAAGTATAAAAGGGGTAGTAAACAAAAGTGTAAGTAACATATTCTTAAGATTTGAAATTAAATCTGTTTCGGGAGCTAGAGTAGGTACAGTACTAACAAGCAGCAGTTTTTCAGGTGCGGTGGGCGATAAAATAAAATTAGATGTTAATTTGTCAGGTCTTAGTCTGCAAAACGGATATTATTCTGTAATACTAGTTGCTTTTGAGTGGCATGAATATGGAAGAGTTTTTAGTGTAGACCATATATATGATGCTTTTAGTTTTACAATTATTAACGAGAAACCTGATATCATGTGGACTAACGTAGCATGGGGTAATGTTCGCTTTAATGATTGTGTTATGAAGCAAATGCAATTATAAGGAATTGTTATTTTATGAATAAATTAAAATTTAAATTAAAAAACAATAAAGTTATTTTATATATATATGTAAAGTTTTTTGTGCGTTTTAGTAAAAGACATAGAGATAGTGGCATTTATAAAACCCATTATCCAATTCAGGCAGAAAAAAGGCACTATTATAATGAATTTGGAGAAAAACTTAATTTGAAGAAGCCAAAAAACTTAAATGAAAAAATTTGTTTTCTTAAATTGTTTACATATAGCGATAATGCAAAGGTTATACAGTGTACTGACAAATTGAGGGTAAGGGAATATGTTGAACAAAAGGAACTGAGATTTTTATTAAATGACTTGATTGCTGTTTACCGAAACGTTTTAGAAATTGATTGGGAAGTTTTACCGAATAAGTTTGTACTGAAGCACAATGCATCTTCAGGTAAGAATTTTATATGCGAAAATAAAGAGAAATATGACAAGGAAGAAATTCTGGATAAAGTTAGTAGTTGGTTCGATAGCGATTTTGGTATTTGGTCAATGGAACCACATTATGCAAAAATAAAACCATGTATAATTTGTGAGAGGTATATAGAGTCAAATAGTTTTTTGCCATATGATTATAAAATTTCTTGTTTTAATGGTAAAGCAATGTTTATTGGCGTATATACAGATAGAGATAAAATCATAAATCATATCTTCGTTGATAAAGAATATAATTTTTTAAATATAGATACGGAAAATCATGTTGAAAGTGATTTGCCGCCAAAGCCAGACAATTTTCACAAAATGATAAAGTATGCGGAGTGTCTATCTGAAGATTTTCCTTTATGTAGAGTTGATTTTTATGATGATAACGGTAGAGTTATTTTTGGGGAAATGACATTTACTCCAGCAGCTGGACACTATACAACTATTAATAATGATGCACTGCAATACTTTGGTGAAAAATTGGTTTTATGTGATGTTAAATAGGTTAGCAACATGATAATGAATACTGCAGAAAGATAAGAATGTATTAAGAACTATTAACGGTCATTTATTTGTTGAGAGGTGAAGAAAGGTTATGAAGATAAGTATAATAATACCTACGTATAATGATGAGTTGTATGTAGACGAATGTATGAACAGCGTAGTTGGTCAAAGCTATGAGGATATAGAAGTAATTGTCATAGTTGATGGTGCCACGGATGGAACATACGAAAAAGTTAAGAAGTATGAAATTGATAAAAGAGTTCAGGTGCATTACCAAGAAAACACTGGATCTGGTCCCGCTCGCAATAATGGCCTTGCAAAAGCGACTGGTGAGTATGTTATATTTGCTGATGCTGATGACTGGTTGCCATTAGATGCGGTTGAAATGTTTGTGGAAGAGATAGGTAAATATCAATACGATGTTATAGAGGGGCGTGGGATTAGTATTACGTCAATAAAAGATTATTGTAAAGAAGAATGTTCAAAAAAAAATGTTTTGCAATCTAATATAACGGAAGAGACAAGGCGAATATTGATACGCAGGAGTATGAGAGCTGCATGGGGAAGAATGTATAGAAGAGAAATGTTAATTTCAAATGGTATAAAATTCCCTGCAATATTTCGCAATCAAGATGCCGTTTTTAATGCGAGTGTATTCCAATATTGTAATTCTTTAACAATTATTGATGCTGTTGTTTATCTTTACAGGGATCCTAATTTGCAAACAAAAATTAATGGTCGGAAGTTAGAAGAAAGATTTTTGAAAGCGCAAAATGATATCTTCAATAATAGAATGAGAATTAGAGATGATTTATTTAATAAAGCTATAGCTGTGGGCTATCATTTAAGTGAAGATGATATGAAATATTTTTATGAGTCAGAATTAAATTGGTTCATAAATATTATTAAGATAAAAATAAAGATGAATGAACGTGATATTTATAAAGTTGTTAAAGAGGGTATATCTGTAGATAAATTCTTATCTCAAGCAATAGATAATAAAAATTCTACTACAAAGTTTGAAGTTTTATTTAATAGATGTATGCAAAAGCGGCAATATAGAAGAGGTGTTTTTCTTTTGCGTGTTAAAATATTAATAAGTAGAGTAAAAAGTAAGATGTGCAAGTGAGATGTATGA
This sequence comes from Bacillota bacterium, assembly GCA_044426045.1. Lineage (GTDB taxonomy): Bacteria > Bacillota > Clostridia > Christensenellales > CAMQZB01 > JAWXUU01. Next base: position 68,017 of record JAWXUX010000010.1, on the reverse strand, counting down.
TGAGGCAAATGAAATGAAAAAATATTTGAGAAGATTTAAGTTTTATAGATATTTAGGACAGGTTAAAGCTAACGTGTTAAAGGAATATAAAAGCAAAGATAAGTTGAAATACATTAGAGAATTTGGGTTTGTATTTTATTTCAAGTTGCGCATGATACCTATTTTTAAAAGTACGAACACTGTTGCGAAGAGAAAGGCGGTAATTGATTACGGACATAAACTTATAGCAAATAAACTCGACAAAGAGTTTGGTGAATTTCTTCAATTTGAAGCGAATAAGTATAGAACGAAATATTCCGATATACAAAGCAAACCTACTCCTAAAATAATTTGGAACTTCTGGTATCAAGGGAATCAAGATGATATTGAAATTATAAAGGTTTGTATGGATAGCGTTAGAAGGAATGTTTCTGAAGATGTGGAGCTTATAACAATAACAAAAGATAATTTAGCTCAATATTTAGATATCCCTGTGTATATTTATGCCAAATTGGAAAGCGGGTTAATAACCATCACTCATTTTTCAGATATCGTTAGGATGGGATTATTATCTCAATATGGTGGATGTTGGCTTGATGCAACTTGCTATGTGACTGGAGATATATCATATGTTTTTGATAAGGCATTCTGGAGCATAAAAAGAGAAAGTAATGCTATATCGCGTGATGTGCCCAAGCGAAAGTGGACATCCTTTGCACAGTGTGCATGTGCAAATTGCATGATTAATCATTTAATATATCTTCTTTTTATTAAATATTGGGTAAATCACAATACATTACTACATTATATTCTAATCGACTACTTTATGGATATGGTGTATAGACATGTTCAAGAAGCAAAAGAGTTGATAGATGCTATCGAATATAATAATCCAGATGTTTGGAGTTTAGTGCAAGCATTTGATATGCGGTATGATGAGGTATATTTTTCAACTATTACAGCTAGCACTAATGTGTTCAAAACAACTTGCAAAGGTGAGTTTAAAAAAGTTGATGGAGATGGAAATATAACTTTTCATGGCTATATAACTGAAGGAAAATAAGATGATAGACATGACAATTTTAGTTGCATCGTGCGACTCGTATGACGATACATGGTATCCATTCTTTAAATTATTTCATAAACACTGGAAAGATTGTAAATATAAAATAGTATTAAATACCGAAACAAAAAATTATAAGTTTGGAAATTTGGATATTAGGACTTATCCTGTGGGTAATGGTGTTGAATACGGAACGAGGATGTTGCACAATTTAGATAAAATTGATTCCGAGTTTACATTAATGCTGATGAGCGATTTTTTTATAAAAGATGATGTTGATGAGGAGTTAATAACTGAATGTGCTATACACATGCGGGGAGATAAAAATATTGCAGTATTCTCCTTTAATGATGTTAAAGATAATCAAAATATCGATAGCGAAAAATATCCGTTATTTCAGCTTAGACCACAAGTTGGACAATATAAGCTAAATTTTCAAGCGGCAATTTGGAGAACTAGTGATTTAAAATCATATTGGAAAAAGCATGAAGATCCGTGGCAATGGGAGTTAAAAGCTAATATGAGAACATTTAATAGTAATAAAAAATTTTATATTATTAAAGATGTGGCTGATTCTCCAATTAAATACGGCCAATATGATAGTATTTTCGGCATATTTAGAGGTCAATGGGTAAAAAAGGATGTTGTAAAATTATTTAAAAATAATGATATTATTGTAGATTACGCATTAAGGGGATTCTATGATCTGTCAAAAAAATACTCAATGCCAAAATTAGGTAATAACAGTATGATTAGTAATAAGATTAATTTTATTAGAAGTGTTGGGTTTATTTATTTTGCTAAGAGTTTCATTTGGAGATGCAAGAGAAAAGGATTGCGACTTTTAGGTTACAAAGGTAAAAATTATAGCTATTACGAGCACTTGCGCGCTACTATGAAACAGCCTAAAGGGAAGGTATAATATGAAAGGAATAATATTGGCAGGCGGTAGTGGAACAAGATTGTATCCATTGACTCAAGTAACAAGTAAGCAATTGTTGCCGATATATGACAAACCAATGATTTATTATCCACTATCTACGCTCATGCTAGCGGGGATAAAAGATATTTTGATTATTTCAACACCAGAAGATGCGCCTCGATTTGAGGCCTTGCTTGGCGATGGTGGTCAGTTTGGGATAAGCTTATCATATGCTGTGCAAGAAAAACCCGAGGGACTCGCACAGGCGTTTATTATTGGTGCTGATTTTATTGGTGAAGATAATGTTGCAATGATACTTGGGGACAACATTTTCTATGGACATGGTTTGACTAAGAGATTGAAAAATGCAGTTTTGAAATCTACGGGTGCAACGATATTTGGTTATTACGTTGAAGATCCGGAGCGATTTGGTGTTGCTGGATTTGATCAAGATGGCAAAGTTACATCAATTGAAGAGAAACCGCAAAATCCAGAATCAAATTATGCAGTCACTGGGTTGTATTTTTATGATAACAAAGTCATTGAATATGCCAAGAATTTGAAACCAGGAATAAGAGGTGAGCTAGAAATTACAGATATTAACAAAATATATCTACAAAATGATGCAATTTCTTTGGAGCAGTTAGGCAGAGGCTTCACGTGGTTAGACACAGGAACTCACGAATCTCTTGCTGCAGCTAGTTCATTTGTTGAACAAATTGAATTACACACAAATAGAAAAATTGCTTGCCTCGAAGAGATAGCATATTTGAATGGTTGGATATCAAGCAAAGATCTAAAAATTAGAGCTGATTTATATAGTAAAAATCAGTACGGTAAATATTTAAGAGATTTAGTAGATAAGAAACTATTCTTTTAGGAGAAAATTATGGGTAAATTTATTTTCGCGAAAACAAAATTAAAAGATGTTGTTATAGTTGAACCAACGGCTTATGGTGATAGTCGAGGCTACTTTATGGAAACATATAATAAGCAAGATTTTGAGAACGCTGGATTATTTTATGATTTTGTGCAAGATAACCAGTCTAGTTCAAAAAAAGGCGTACTTAGAGGTCTTCATTTTCAAAAAACTTATCCTCAAACTAAACTTGTTCGAGTGTTAAAAGGCGAGGTTTTTGACGTTGCTGTTGACTTGCGTGGAGATAGCGAAACATATGGTAAGTGGGTGGGCGTATTATTATCTGAAGAAAATAAGAAACAACTGCTAGTACCAAGAGGATTTGCACACGGATTTGTTGTGACGAGTGACTATGCGGAATTTGCATATAAGTGCGATGATCTTTACCGTCCAGAAGATGAGGGTGGGTTGATATATAATGATCTAGATGTTGGTGTGGAATGGCCGAATGTTGGGGAATTGATATTGAGCGAGAAAGACAAGAAAAATTTGTCACTTAAAGAATTAGATTTTAAATTTTAAATAGTATGGTGAGTGTGTAATGAAAAAAGTTATTGTTACAGGTTGTGGCGGATTTATTGGAAAAAAATTATCCGAATGTTTGCTTAAAAAAGGTATTTATGTTGTTGGCATAGACGTCAGTGATAAGAATATAAAAGACATTGATGATGTTAATTTTAAATTTGTTCGTGCAAATTTTTCTGAATATTATAAATTGGTCGAGATTGTCAATGAAAAGAATTTTGATGTTTTTTATCATATAGCATGGCAAGGTGTGTACGGAGAGATTTTTAAAGATTATGTTATGCAATTGGATAACGCAAAATATGCAGGGATTGCCATAGAGCAAGCAATTGAATTAAATTGTAAAAAATTTGTATTAGCAGGATCAATGAACCAATATGAAGCAGAGGACTATCAAAATAAAAATGATATACAACCAAGATTTACCTGTGTATATGCAAGTGCAAAAACAGCGGCTGAAATGATTTGTAAAACTATAGCGTATAATAAGGGTATTGAATTTAATGCAGGTCTTATATCAATGGTGTATGGCGAAAATAATTATTCTATGATGATACCTAATATTGTCATGAAATCATTATTGATGAAAGAAGAACCAAAACTAATTGAAGGCAATGACTTGTATGACTTAATTTATGTGCAAGATGTTGTTAATGCATTTTATCATATAGGTAAAAGTGGTTTGAATTTAAAACGCTATTATATTGGTCATAGGGTAGAAGACCTTTATACATTTAAGGATTGGATGTTGAAAATTCAAAATGTAATTAATCCTGCTGTAAAGATGAGTTTTGGGGAATATAAAATATCTACATATTTCGATTATAATAAAATAGATACACATTCTTTATATGAAGATACTAACTTTACAATAGAGAATAATTTTAATGACACAATTGTAAAAACAAGTAATTGGATTAAAGAAAATTTGATTTAGGGTGATAATAATGAAGAAAATATTAGTGACGGGCGGTGCTGGCTTTATTGGCAGTAACTTCCTTTTTTATATGCTAGAAAAACATCCAACATATAAAATTGTATGCTTGGATGCGTTGACATATGCGGGAAATTTGTCCACACTTGATAGTATTTTACAAAATGAAAACTTCAAATTTGTGAAAGGTGACATAGCAGATAAAGCGTGTGTCGATAAACTCTTCAAAGAAGAAAAATTTGATATAGTCGTGAACTTCGCCGCAGAAAGCCACGTTGATAGAAGCATTGAAAATCCTGAAGTTTTCCTTGTGACAAACATTTTAGGAACACAAACATTGATGGATGCGTGCAAAAAATATGGCGTAGAAAGATATCATCAAGTTTCCACAGATGAAGTTTATGGCGACTTGCCACTTGATAAACCCGAATTGCTTTTCACTGAAGAAACACCAATTCATACATCAAGTCCATACAGCGCAAGCAAAGCGAGCGCAGATTTGTTAGTGCAAGCGTATCACAGAACATACGGCTTGCCAGTGACAATCTCAAGGTGTTCAAATAACTATGGGCCATATCACTTCCCAGAAAAATTGGTTCCACTAATGATAGCAAATTGCCTCAATGATAAAGACCTCCCCGTTTATGGCGAAGGTCTAAACGTAAGAGATTGGCTATACGTAGAAGATCATTGCAAAGCAATCGATTTGATCATACATAAAGGCAAAGTAGGCGAAGTCTATAACATCGGCGGTCACAACGAAATGGCAAATATTGATATTGTGAAGCTGGTTTTGAAAGAGCTTAACAAACCAGAAAGCCTAATTAAATACGTAACAGATAGAAAAGGCCACGACATGCGCTACGCAATCGACCCAACAAAAATCCACAACGAACTAGGCTGGCTCCCAGAAACAAAATTCGTAGATGGCATCAAAAAAACAATAGATTGGTACCTAAACAACAAAAAATGGTGGCAAGATATCTTGAGCGGAGAATATGCAGATTATTACGATAAGATGTATAAAGGTAGATAAGAATATGGTATATAATAATATATTAGGAGTATAAAATGATAATAGCAGTTGCGGGAACAGGATATGTAGGGTTGTCGATGGCGGTGTTGCTTGCTCAAAATAATCAAGTGACAGCGGTTGATATAATACAAGAGAAAGTTGACATGCTCAATAACAAAAAATCACCAATTGAAGATAAAGAGATTGAAGAATATTTGGATACAAAAGAGTTGAATTTAACGGCTACGATTGATGGCGAGTCTGCTTATAAGGAAGCGGATTTTGTCATTATTTCTACGCCAACTAATTATGATTCTACAAGAAACTATTTCGACACATCATCAGTTGAAGCGGTTATTGAAAAAGTTATGGAAGTCAATCCAAGCGCTATCATGATAGTGAAATCTACTGTTCCAGTAGGATTCACTGAAAGCGTTCGCGAAAAATATAACAGTGAAAATATTTTGTTTAGTCCAGAATTCCTTCGTGAAGGTCGTGCACTTTATGATAATTTGTATCCAAGCAGAATCATAGTCGGTGCTCCTCAAAATGATGAAAGATTGAAGGCTGCTGCGAAAACATTTGCAGGCATGCTAGAACAAGGTGCAATCAAAGAAAATATTGATATCTTGCACATGAATCCAACAGAAGCTGAAGCGGTGAAATTGTTCGCTAATACATACTTAGCTCTCAGAGTTTCATTTTTCAATGAACTTGACACATACGCAACAGTTCGCGAGCTTGACACAAAATCTATCATAGACGGCATTGGTCTCGATCCACGTATTGGTACGCATTATAACAACCCATCGTTTGGCTATGGCGGATATTGTTTGCCAAAAGATACGAAACAACTTCTTGCGAACTACAACGAAGTGCCACAAAACATCATTGGCGCGATTGTTGATGCAAACAGAACTCGTAAAGACTTCATTGCAGAGCAAATAATTGCAAGAAATCCAAAAGTGGTTGGAATATATCGTTTGACAATGAAATCAGGCTCAGACAACTTCCGCCAAAGCTCAATTCAAGGCGTTATGAAGCGCATAAAAGCAAAAGGCATAGAAGTGGTAATCTTCGAGCCAGCGATGGCAGAGGACTCGTTTTTCAATTCAAGAGTTATTCGCGACGTCAATGAGTTCAAGCAAATATCAGATGTAATCATTGCAAACAGATACAGCGCAGACATGGCTGATGTAATCGACAAAGTCTACACGCGCGATTTATATTTCAGGGATTAAACCGCAAAAAGCACAAAACTACGAAACTAAACTACAAAACAAAATATAAAACGAAATAAGCACTGTGTAATATGGAATAAATTTGCACAGTGCTTATTTTTATTTGCTTTAAAAACGCGCTCGTGCTATTATAGGATAATCAGCAAAGGAGAAACTTTATGAATTGTGATTTTGTATTTCGTATATTGGGTGTAGTGTGTGCGTATTTAATAAGTGCAATTTTGCATGGAATAGCACTTATCAAAAATCCTTTTTATTTTATCAATCCTAAACAAATATACAAACGAACAGCTGCTATCGCACAGTGTAGCAAACTTGAAACAAACAAGAAACATTGCAAAAAACGTTTTCTCTCGTTTATTCAATGGGTAATAACATTTGATTTCTTTTTGTCATCGAGATGTAAAAAAATCATTGAAAGTGACTGTTCCTATGATAAAAACAAAATAAAAATCAAGCGCGGTGATTATATAAAACGCGTTAACACATGCAATCTCTGCGTGAGTTTATTGTTGATTATGCTTATTTATATGATCGATTCAATGGGGCATGATATTGCACTAAAAATATGCATTGGGATACTATCTGGAAGAATCGTTTCAAGAACATTAGAAATAGATTACGCGTTCTTCAAAGACGTAACTTCAACAGAAGATAAAAATTCAAATATAAATAATGGAGAACGTATTGTACTAGCAGTTAAAAGTTTGTTTGAAGAAGCCTTTCTATTTTCTGGAGCATATTTATTGATAGGCGAAGCTGTTGTGGACAGCATAGTTATGGGAGCACATTCTTTAATTGTGTATTTAGCCGCATATAATATTGATGTTTCAGAAGTGTGTGATTGGTTCAAACTTGTCCCAGTATATCAATTGTTTTGTTCGCTCATATTGGTTACTTTTAGTTTGGTTTCATATATCAGCAATGTCAAAAATGTGCAAACAAATCAAAATGGAAAATCATAACGACATCCTATTGACAGATTAATACGAACATCATATAATAGAATAGCGGACAGCGATGGAACACAATTTTTATTGTTTTTGTGAGTAAAAAAGAAACTAACATGAGTCTTTATTGATCACTTGGGCTACGCAAAACAGTTGCGATTAATCTATCACTGAGAAGTGGAGTGTAAAGGGATAATATCGAATATATAATGGTTATCCAAAATATTGTGGGTAGCTGCTGTGTTATTGACACTTCAACACGTCACGCGGTGGGGTGTTTTCTACAGGATCTATTTCAAATGTTGGGGTGTGGTTAAAACTAGAAAAGTAATAACAGCTTGTATAAATTGGAGTGGGAGGTTAACCTCCCACTCCAATTTTGCGTTTTTATATTTTTTTTGTGGTATTTTTATTATCTTTTATTGTATTATATTTTATTTTATAAAATCCAGCCACTTATTCTTGAAAGAATCTTGATAGATTCATGAATTTATTTTTATAAAGATACACTCTAACATTGCTGTCGTAGCTTTCTTTGTAAGAATACACGCCGCTATCGTCTTTGTTGAAAATGGTTGGTTCATGCTCGCATAAATAATCTAAAATATTTGTTGTGAAGGGCCATTGAAATTTCCATTCTAGGTAAGTGTCTAGAGTTATTCGGTTTTCGTAAAGATGATTTTGCATTATTCTGTAATCATCGAATGCCACGGCGAAAATATCGCTAGGCGTATATGCATTGTTAGCGTTGGAGATATTGATTGAATCTTCATTTTTCAAAGTGAAAACGCCATCGGCGCTTTCTGTGTAATTTGACAAAATGTCATTTTGGATATTGTAAAAATTGTTTATATTATAAGTTTTAGTGATAGCGCAGATGTCTTCTTCTAGCCAAAAGAGTTGCTGCATAATGCTCACGATTGTATTTTTATGATTTTGTTGGAAGTTATATTTTGAAACATTGAGGACATCAGTAATTTTTTCTAGCACATTATCTCTCGGGATCTTAATATCCGCCTCGTATTGATGTATTCTGACTTTCGCAGATTGCTCCGTGAAACCTATCGCAAGACCCAATTCGAGTTGTGTCATATCTCTAAATTTTCTCATCAATTTTAATTTTTGACCTACTGTCATCAATCGCTTCCTCCTTTATTTTCTAATAAAGCACTGACAGTTTTAAAATGTACTATTTCTTACAGTCCCGTGCGATTGTTAGTTGCGGTAGTCGGAGACAAAACTAAAAGATGTGCAAGATGCAAGGATTCTGAAATTGCAGTACAATACATACGTATGTTTTTTTTGAAATGTATTGACAAATGACTAAGCATGTGATATTAATATAAAATAGAGGTGCATTATGAGTTATTCACGTAAAGAAATACTAAAAATATTAGATGATTTAAATGATTATGGCAAGTTGTATGATAATCCAATTATTAATTATGCAAACAAGACAAATGATACTGAGGAGTATTGTACGGAAGTTGTTGCAGAGTGGTTATTGAATCATATAGATGTTATCTCAGATGCTCATATCGAGCAAATAACTAGAGAAAAAAGTTATAAAACTGCATCTCACACAGGAAGCCAAACAACGGCAAATTCAAATCGAGAAGAGGAGATGTTGGCGAAAAATTTATTTGTTCAGTATATGAATTGTCCTGATAAAATAATTGGCAAAATGATAGACTATCAAACTCCGCTGAAAAATAAACAAACTGATAAAGCTGGGAAAATAGACATAATTTCGTTTAATGAAAAAACTAATATGTTGTTTTTGTTGGAGCTGAAGAGAAAAAGAAGCGGGGAGACACTGCTCAGGTGTATTTTGGAAATAATAACATATTATTTCACCATAGATATAAATAAGCTGTGTAAAGATTTCTGCGATGCGTCACAGAATATAGAAAACCCCGTTGTTGTTTGTGCGCCTATTGTGATTGAAAACAGCGCTCAATATCAAGAATATCAAGATACAAAAGATGGCAAAAGACCTAAAATGAAGGAGCTTATTGATGTTTTAAAAACTAAAATCGAGTTGCGATTCTTTACTGTTGAGGTCAGCACTACATATTCAGTATCAGAATTTACTTTGTAAAAAATTTCAATGTATGCATATAAATATTGTAAAAGCTATTGACAAACCAATAAAAATAGCATATACTTAGTATACTAAGTGAATAACTAAGTAAACTAAGTGTATGGAGGTATCATAAATGAATAATAGTGCAGATAAAATAACGTGCTCATTTTCAATGGACAGGGCAATATATAATGCCTATAAAGGCATAGTATCTAGTGGTGGTGAAAATGTCAAAGGTAATATAGTCAAATATATGCAAGAAGTTATAGCCTACAACACGCCGAATGCAGAAACTATACTTGCAATGCGTGAAGTTGATGAAATGATTGCAAGTGGCAATGGCAAGAAGTTTGATAGTGTAGACCAACTTTTTGAGGAACTCAACGGATGAAGTATCAAATTGAAATGTCAACAAAGTTTAAAAATGATTATAAACTTGCAATAAAGCGTGGGTATAATGATATTTTATTAAAAGAGGTTATATCTATTCTTGCAAGTGGAGAGGAGTTACCAAGCAAGTATAAAGACCACACTTTGATTGGTGATAAAGGGTATCGTGAATGTCGCATCACGCCAGATTGGCTCTTGATTTATCGTATCGAAGAGGACTTGCTGATTTTGGCATTAACCAGAACTGGAACGCATAGCGATTTATTTTAAAAAAAGAGAAGCTCAATCAACGGATGAAATGCACCGCAGAAGTTAGATAAAACTTTAGCTGTGCATTTTTTTAAGTTCGTATAATGAACAAAAAGCAAAAAACATCAAAAAAATGATAAAAACGAGTAGTTTTTTCAAAAAACACTTGACTTTCCACTTGGTGGAGGGTGTATTGTTTGGGTATCGCAGAGGGAAATTGCGAGAAAAGGAGGTGCGTGTTGAAGATTAATGAAGTTGAGACTTGCGTTGGCATCACAAAAAAGAACATACGGTTTTATGAATCGGAAGGTTTGCTTGCCCCACGCAGGAACAGCGAAAACGGATATCGAGATTACAGCGAAAGCGATATCAAAGAGTTAAAAAGAATAAAACTGCTCAGAAAGTTAGGTTTTCCACTTGAAGAAATTCGCAAAATGCAAAGTGGCGAGCTCACAGTTTCTGATGGCATGGATAGGCACAGAATTGCGCTTGAACGTGAAAACAAAAACATCGTGCAGTCAATAAGTCTCTGTGAAAAGCTATCGCAAGAAACAAACTCGCTTTCGGAACTTGATGCGAGCAGTGTTTTGCAAGAAATGTCAAGTTTGGAATCGGGTGGTGCAACATTCAAAAACAAGTATGAAAAAGATAGACAAATCAACATCTTTTCTTCAGTTAGCATTGCAAGTTTGACAATAGCAGCACTCTTGCTTGTGGCGTGGCTTGCGATTTGGGGGATGTATAAAGTGAAAGTAGTGCCGTTTTTTGTAATTGCTATTGTTGCAACAATTTGCATAATCATAATAGGTGCTGTGGCACTGGCACTTATCATGCGACTAAAGGAAATTTCAAATGGCGAAATAGAAAAAGCCAAGAGGTATTGAAAATGGAAAATGAAAATAAAAATACAAAAAGCAAAATTGCAGTTATTGTGATTGGAGTGATAACTGCACTTTATTCAGTGGGATATCTTATCATGTGTATTAAAATGTTTAAGGATACCGTTGAAATAGCCACCTTGATATTTGGACTCATTCCACTTGCAATGCTTGTGGCAACTATTGCAGTTTGCAAAATGCGAATGAAAGAGATTGATAAAGGTGAAATTGATGAAGCACGAAAATATTAAAAGCCAAATCAAATCGTCGATAATTTCAGCGTGTGTGAGTTTTGTGGTTAAGATGGCGATTGTTGTTTTCACTTTATATAACATAGAAAGTATAAAAAGTTACGAGGTTTTATATGTGATAGCGTGGGCTGTTGTTATCGCAATTATATTGCAAATAATATTCTTGCCGTTTATGGTGCGAGCGAGAATTAAAGAGATAAAAAAAGGAGAAATTTATGAAGCTAGTAAATATTGATTACATTCCAGGCAAGGAATTGGACGTTTTGGGCATGGCAAAAGGCACAGTTGTTTATTCAAAAAACATAGGCAGAGATTTCATGGCAGGAATGAAAACACTTGTTGGTGGTGAACTCACAGGCTACACAGAAATGCTGAACGATGCCCGCCAAATCGCAGTCAAAAGAATGGTTGACGAAGCAGAAGCTCTCGGTGCGGACGCAGTTATTAATGTTAGATATGGTTCTTCAGCCGTAATGAACGGAGCTGCCGAAGTGATAGCATACGGCACAGCAGTGAAATTTTTGTAAAGATAATTTGTGAAGAGAAATAGAAGCGAATAATAATAAAAATAAACCTCTAAATTCCTTGCGTTAAATCGAATTTAGAGGTTTTATATAATGTAAAATAATCAAAAGTGTTTCCAGAAGGAGAAGTTTTTTGATTGACAAATTGCATGCTCGTGTTATAATTTAGATATTAAGAAATCATTTCAAACAATCAGACAAAACAAAATGGCGAACAGCTACAACATAAAGGATAACGCAGGGGAAATATGGAAATCAGGACGGTGCAGGCGGGGGAAAAGCAAATTGAATATTATTTGACGCGCAAGAAAGTCAAAAATATCAACTTGCGAATCAAGCCTAGCTGTGAAGTGACTGTTTCCACGCCCTACGCAACGGACACGGCGCGAATTGATGCGTTTGTTGTGCGGAATGCGGATTTCATATTCAAGGCGATAACCAAGTATTCTGCGATGGAAAAGCCAGCGCCAGCCCAGCGGTTATACGTGACGGGCGAGAGCTTCAAAATCATGGGAAGCGACGTCGCACTAAAACTTTACAAAGCGGAATATGACAAAGTCACTTTCGACGGCGAGTTCTTATATCTGATCACAAAAACGCCACACGACACAAGAAAGAAACAAATTCTAATCGAGAAATACTTCGCGACATTGTCAGCTAGCGTTTTTAAAGAAATGACAGAAAAATATCTCCCAAATCTGCAAAAATTTGGCGTGTCATACCCGCAAATCAAAATCCGCAAAATGAAATCGCGCTGGGGCAGCTGCATGGTGAACAAAAAAACCATAACGCTAAACGCATCGCTAATCCACGCCCCCACACCCTGCATAGAATACGTAGTTCTCCACGAACTCTGCCACTTTGTGCACCCCAACCACTCCAAAGATTTCTACAACCTAGTGGCGACTTTTATGCCCGATTGGAAAGCTAAAAAAAAGGAATTGCAAGCAGAAGCTGTGCAAGGAATGTAGGCTAATGTGTCAAAGTGCAGAAAAATCTTGAATGAAGTGAAAAGTGCATTGCGTTTTAATATTTAGTGTGCTATAATGTAGCAAATGTGCAAAATAGGAGACGTTATGTTCGATAAATTTGATAAAAATCAGATAGAACAAATGAAAAATGAAGTGCTTATGCTTAGCAAACGACTGTCGACTATGCGCTCATTATCTCAAGGTGAGGCTGAAAGATTGTATGAAGATTTTTCGATAGAATTTGCGTACGACAGTAATGCAATAGAAGGCAATGCAATGACTTTAATGGAAACTTGCGTGCTTATAAAAGAAGGTGTTGCGGTAATAGATGTGCCTATGAATGATCAAGTCGAAATTTGGAATCATCACAAATTTTTTATGAATCTTGTAACTAATCAAGTAAATAAAAGATACCTTTCTAAGTCGCTAATTCTCGATGTGCACAAATCGCTGCTTCTTTCTACAAAGCCTGAAATTGCAGGCAAATATCGCAAAATAAATGTGGGTGTTGGGGCGAATGTCAACACGATGTATCAAGCGCCAGAGTGGAGCGACGTTGAATTGCTCATGAAGCAATATATTGAAAAGTTCAACGAGAAAAACAAGCAAGACATACTTTCTTTTGTAGATGCACATATCGATTTTGAAAGAATACACCCATTTGCCGATGGAAACGGCAGAACGGGTAGAATGCTTCTGAACCTTCAACTGATAAAAGCGGGATATCTGCCAATCAACATTAAGTTTGCTGATAGGCGCGACTATATCCAAGCATTCAAAAACATAACAAGAGCAAACGACCGTACGTTTATGTACGGCATAGTGCTAAACCTAGAAATAGAAGCGTTGAAAAAACGCATTGAAATGTTAAAATAAGCAATCAAACAATAAAAGGAGGTAACTAAAATGGCAAAAGGAGTAAGCGGTAACTCGCATTCTAAAGGTCAGCTTGATAACTATTCAAATCAAAACAATCCAAATAATAGTGCATATCAAAGCAATTTGGATAATCATTCAAATCAATGCAATCCAAACAATGACGAATATGAAAACAGCAGACAAAATGATGATAAATAACGGATTTCAGCCGATATTTAACGAAAACAGCAAGATTCTGATTCTAGGTAGTTTCCCAGGAGTGGTGTCGCGAAACGCTGATTTTTATTATGGCAACCCACGCAACAGATTTTGGAAGGTGCTATCGGAAATTTTCGGCGAAGAGCCGCCGCAAACAACGGAAGAAAAAACGAATTTCATCCTATCCCACAACCTAGCATTGTGGGACGTGCTAGAAACTTGCGCCATAAAAGGCAGCGCAGATAGCGACATCAACCTGTCAAACAGCGCCCCAATCGACCTCGCAAAAATCACCGACCGCGCCCAAATTCAGCAAATAATCTGCAACGGCGGGAAAGCCTACGAACTCTTCAAAAAACACTTCCCAACATGCGAAATCAAAACCACACCCCTCCCATCCACAAGCCCCGCAAACGCAAGGTTCGACAAATCAAAATGGATGGAGTGTTTCAATGAAATCGCAAATAAAAGATAAAAAATAAGCGAAAAAACACTAAAATCAATCAAAAAGAAGTTTTAAATGCACCCTAGAGGTGCATTTTTCACGCCCAACACTTCAAAATTCCGCCCAAATATAACGCATTACGCACATCACATAAAACCCGCCAATAAATCCTCAATTTTGCCCATAAAAAGAACGCTATCAAAACCCCAAAACATCAACAATCCAAAATCTAAATTGTCAAAAATTAGTTTAAATTTAATTTACACACAATATAAAAAAACTAGACTTTTAAAATATCGTATGATATACTATACGTAATGCACATTCATGCAGATATTTATTGCAATTATTTCCAAGCACTTTGAAACCCCAATCGTTGGCAGGTCACGTTGAAGGCTTCAAAAGAACAAACCAAAAACAAATTTGCGAAAGCAAATCAGCGAAGCACGCCTTTTTTGGGTTTATAGAAGTGTCGAGCAGTGTTTTCTGTTTGAAATTTGCAAATATAGTTAAATGAAAAATTTTCACAATAATATAAAAGAATAAGATAGGGAAAAGTTTAGCAATCATATTTTAATAGGTAGGTAAGTATGAAAGAAAGAGAAATGACAGAAGAAATTTTGAAAGAAGATACAAAAAAATAAATTCCTAGCAACAATAGGAAATGGCGAAGCTCGCTTTTTTTTTGATGAATGGAACGACAAGTAAGGTAAGTATGAAAGAAAGAGAAATAACAGAAGAAATTTTGAAAATCAGATGTTCTGGTTTGTATAACAGAATAATTAAGCGTATTTTTGATTTTTTATTTGCATTAATTTTATTGATAATTATTTCTCCTTTCGTAATAATTATTTCGATAGTTGTAGCTATAACATCAGGATTTCCAATATTTTATAGAGCCCAAAGAGGCGGATATAGAGGCAAGCCATTTAAAATAATGAAATTTAGATCTATGGTCAATGGAGCAGATAAAACTGGTCGTGATACAACTGCACTAAACGATGATAGGATTACTAAAATCGGTAAAATATTGCGTAAAACTAAGATGGATGAAATCCCGCAATTGTTTAATATTTTGTTTGGCAATATGAGTTTTATAGGACCAAGACCAGAAATATTGAAATATGTTGAAAACTTTTCTGATTTGGAATTATACATAACTAGGGTAAGACCTGGTATCACAGATTTTAGTTCACTTGAATTTATTAATCTTGATGAAGTAGTTGGCGAAAATAATGCTGATGAATATTTTGAAAAGCACGTTTTAAAAAGAAAAAATGAACTGCGAGTTAAATATGTCGCAGAAGTGTCAGCTTGGACGGATATAAAATTATTTTTTTTGACTGTATATAAAGTAATTGAAAAAGTTTTTAAAATTATATTTAAAAAAGGCAGAAAATAGTGGAAAAAATTATTTTAAAAAATTCTGATCTAAATGTATCAAGAATATGTTTTGGTGGTTGCCCTATGGGTGGTTACGGATGGGGAGACGTTTCAAAAGAAGAACTCTTGAAGGCAGTTAATTTTGCTGTTGATAATGGAATAAATTTTTTTGACACGGCTGATACATATGGTTTGGGAGAATCAGAGAGAACACTTGCTGAAGCGCTTGGTAAAAGGCGTAAAGATGCTGTGATTGCTACAAAATTCGGCGTACGGATGGAAAATGGCAATACATTTTATGATAATAGCAAAGAATATATGACATTATCGGTTGAAGGTAGCTTAAAGAGATTAAAAACAGACTATATTGATTTATACCAACTTCATTATAGAGATGATAAAACTTCTATCGAAGAGGTTATATATAATTTTAAAGAACTAAAAAAACAAGGCAAAATCAGGGAATATGGGCTTTCTAATGTGCATGAAAAAGATGCTGAAGAGTTATCAAATATCAAGCATAATTGTGTATCTTTTCAAGATGAGTATAGCTTAGCATGCAGAAAAAATGAAGAAGATATGCTTAAGCTTTCCAAAATAATGACCCCATTAACATGGGGAAGTTTGGGACAAGGTATTTTAACTGGGAAATACGATGTTAATTCAAAGTTTGACAGTAATGACAGACGATCAAGAGAAGTATACGTAAATTTTCATGGTGAAAAACTCAAGAAGAATATGGAAATTGTAGAAGTTATGAGAGAAATATCAAAAATATCTGGGAAAACAATACCTTCTATTGCAATCAGATTTATTTTAGATTATCTTAAGAATTCAGTTGTAATTGCTGGAATGAAAAATATTTCGCAAGTTCAATCGAATTTAGATGCATCGGGTTGGGCTCTCAGTGAAAGTGATGTTTCAAATTTAAAACAAAGTTCGATTTAGGTGATAAAATGAATAGTCAAGAATTAGCATGGAAAATAAGGAGACACGGTATTGAAATGACTCATCTGTCGGGTGGAAGTCACATTGGATCAGTGTTGTCTGTAGCAGATATAATCGCGGTGTTATACAACGATATAGCGAATATAAATCCTCAAAATCCAAAAATCGAATCAAGAGACAGGATGATTTTAAGCAAAGGTCATGCAGGTGCAGCTATATATGCAGCATTGGCAGAGAAGGGATTTTTCCCAATTAAACAATTAAAAACGCATTATGCTGATGGAAGTATTTTGTCTGGTCATGTGTCGCACAAAGGTATTCCTGGAGTTGAAGTTTCTACAGGCGCGCTCGGACATGGAGTAAGCATTGCTGCAGGAATGGCTCATGCTGGTAAAATTGATGGAAAATCACATAAAGTATTTGCAATTTGTGGAGATGGCGAATGTGATGAAGGTTCTGTTTGGGAAATGGCATTATATGCCAATCATTACAAATTGAATAACCTAATAGTTATTATAGATCACAACAAAATGCAAAGTTTAGATTTTTGTGAAAACACGTTGCAGCTTGCACCGTTTGCAGATAAGTGGACATCATTTGGTTGGAACGTATTCGATATTGATGGGCACAATCACGTGGATCTTAATAATGCGTTTGAATGTGCAAAAGCAAGCTCAGATAAGCCTACTGTTATTATTGCAAACACAATAAAAGGTAAAGGAATATCATTTATGGAAAATGATATTTTGTGGCACTATAGATTTCCTCATAAAGGTGAAGAATATAATAATTCATTGAGTGAATTGAATGCTATCAGACCAGATGGCGTTGTTGATCCATACAGCAAGGGAGAGTAAATAATGAGAGATACTTTTGTAAGAACTTTATTTGAAATTGCTAAGAAAGATAGAAATGTATTGATAGTGACGGGAGATTTGGGATTTGGTGTTTTAAAACCATTTTTTGAAGGTCTGCCCGATCAAATTATAAATGCTGGAATTGCAGAACAAAACATGACATCTGTTGCTGCTGGTTTAGCAATGGAAGGTAAGACTGTATTCACGTATTCAATCGGCAATTTTCCAACATTGAGATGTTTGGAACAAATAAGAAACGATTGCGCATATCACAACGCAAACGTGAAAGTGGTGTGTGTCGGCGGTGGATTTGTTTATGGTTCGCTAGGTATGAGCCATCACGCTACAGAAGATATTGCAATAATGAGATCGCTTCCTGACGTGAAAGTGTTTGCTCCAGGTGACTTGGTTGAAGCAGAAGAATGCACGAAAGCAATTTATGCAGAAAAAGGAACATGCTATCTAAGACTCGGCAGAGGTGGAGAAAAGCGTATTCATGATAGTATAGTGGATTTTAAAATTGGACAAGCGTTAAAAATCAACGATGGCGAAAAGATAGCAATTTTCTCAACAGGCGGGATTTTTGATGAAGTTATAGAAGCTAGAGAAATTTTGGTTAATAAAGGGATAAATCCTACGATATTTACATTTCCAACAATCAAACCAATAGATACTGAAACAATTTGTGAATGTGCAAAACGGTTTGACTATATAGTCACTGTTGAAGAGCATAACACAGCCGGAGGCTTTGGCTCAGCGGTTGGCGAAGTGTTACTTGATAATGGGGTTATGTCAACAAAACTTATCAGAATGGGACTAGATAATCTGTATTCTTCAAAAGTTGGTAGTCAAAAATATTTGAGAAAAGAGTATGGAATAGATGCAAATGCAATAACAGACAAAATTTTGGATGAATTAAAGTAATAACGATAGGATGAAGTATGAAAAATATTTTGATATTGGCTAATAATTATGCGACTATAACAAAATTCAGATCCGAGACTATAGAAAAGCTATTGGAAGAGGAATTTCAAGTGTATCTTTCAGTGCCTAATGATAATACATTAGATTCTTTGATTAATAAAGGTTTAAACATTATTGATACAAACATGGATAGACGTGGAAAAAATCCATTGAAAGATTTCGCTTTAATTAAACAATATAGAAAAATTATTAAAGAAATCAAACCAAATATTATTTTGACATATACGATTAAGCCGAATATATATGGAAATCTTGCTGCTAAAAAATATAAAGTTCCAGTTATTAGTACCGTTACTGGATTAGGTGACGCAGTAGAAAATGGTGGAATAATGCAGAGATTCTTGATCTTATTGATGCGCGTTATGCGTAAATCTAAGGCAGTGGTTTTTCAAAACGACGATAATTTGCAATTCTGTGAGAAATATAAAATAATAAATAATAATGCGGTACTTGTGAACGGATCAGGCGTAAATTTAGAAAAATTCCAATTTATAAAAAACGAGAATAATTCTTTGGTAACTAATTTTTTATTTGTAGGTAGAATGCTGAAAGATAAGGGAATTGAAGAGCTAAAACAAGCATATTTAAATCTTTATGAAAATAATAAAAACATAAGTCTTACATTGATTGGTGATTATACACCAGGATACGAGGCTTTTTTTGATGGGTTAGAAGAATATAATATTTTTTATAAAGGCTATCAAACTGATGTAAAACCATTTTTAAATGAATGTGATGCGATTGTTTTGCCATCATATCATGAAGGTATGGCGAATGTTTTATTGGAAGCGGCGGCAACTGGACGAGCTATCATCGCTTCGGATATTCCTGGTTGCAGAGAGACGTTTGATGATGGAGTCACTGGTTTATCTTTTAAGTCTAAAAATGTTGAATCACTTCAATGTGCAATGGAAAAATTTGCAGGGTTGACAAACGAAGAACAAGTTAATATGGGAATGCTTGGTCGCAAAAAAGTCGAAGAGCAATTCAATAGAGTTGATGTTGTTAATGCTTATATAACGGAAATTGAAAAGTATATAAAATGAATGTTGCTAAGAGGGATATATAATGAATAATTTATATGAAAAAATAGTTAACAAAGAAGCAAAAATTTCACTAGTAGGTCTCGGCTATGTAGGCATGCCGATTGCAGTTTCATTTGCGAACAAAGTGGATGTTATTGGTTTTGATTTAAACAAAGCAAAGATTGATATGTATCAAAATGGTATTGATCCAACTAAAGAAGTTGGTGATGACGTCATTAAGAATACTACAGTCGAATTCACTTGTGACGAAACAAAATTGAAAGAAGCTAAGTTTCATATTGTGGCAGTTCCAACTCCAGTAAATGCTGACCACACTCCTGATTTGACACCTGTTGAGGGTGCAAGCACGATATTGGGTAGAAACTTAACAAAAGGCAGTATAGTTGTATTTGAATCAACTGTATATCCAGGCGTTACGGATGATATCTGTATTCCAATTTTAGAAAAGGAATCTGGTCTTAAATGTGGTGTAGATTTTAAAGTTGGATATTCTCCAGAGCGTATTAATCCAGGCGATAAAATCCATAGACTAGAAACTATTGTAAAAATCGTTTCAGGTATGGATGAAGAATCTCTTGATACTATTGCTAAAGTATATGAATTGGTTGTTGAAGCTGGCGTATACAGGGCTGATAGCATAAAAGTTGCCGAAGCAGCAAAAGTAATCGAAAACAGTCAAAGAGATATAAATATCGCTTTTATGAACGAACTTTCAATCATTTTCAATAAAATGAACATTGACACGAAATCGGTTTTGGAAGCGGCGGGCACAAAATGGAACTTCTTGAACTTTAGACCAGGACTTGTTGGTGGTCATTGCATTGGTGTTGATCCATACTATCTTACATATAAAGCGGAATCACTCGGCTATCACAGTCAAATCATCTTGTCGGGCAGAAGAATCAATGACGATATGGGCAAATATGTAGTGGAAAGTTTGGTTAAAAAGCTAATCCAAGCAAACAAACCAGTGAAAAATGCAAAAGTGGCAATTCTTGGCTTTACATTCAAGGAAAATTGTCCTGACACAAGAAACACAAGAATTATTGATATAGTTAATGAACTTGCAGAATATGGAATCACTCCATTGATAGCGGATCCTGCAGCAGATAAAGATGAAGCACTTCATGAATACGGATTGACATTCAATGATATGAGTGACGTAAAAGATATGGACGCTGTTATTTTGGCAGTTGCACATGATGAATTTATGAAGCTATCAATAGAAGATGTCAGCAACTTTTATGCATCAGGTGATAAAGTCTTGCTAGATATAAAAGGATTGCTAGATAGAAAAGAATACGAAAACGCAGGATACATTTATTGGAGATTGTAAAAATGGGATATAAAAATTTAGTATTTCCAAAAGATTCGCTTTTCTTGGTAACAGGTGGCGCTGGCTTTATTGGTTCAAATTTATGTGAAACAATTTTGGAAATGGGATATAAAGTTAGATGTCTTGATGACTTGTCAACGGGTAAGCAAGAAAATGTAGATATGTTTGCAGATAATTCAAATTATGAATTTATTAAAGGAGATATCAAAGACCTTGAAGTGTGTATGAAAGCATGTGATGGTGTTGATTATGTCTTAAATCAAGCGGCATGGGGAAGTGTTCCAAGAAGTATAGAAATGCCACTGTTTTATTGTGCAAACAATATCACTGGCACAGTGAATATGCTTGAAGCTGCCAGACAAAACGGGGTTAAAAAATTTGTTTATGCCAGCAGCTCATCAGTTTATGGCGATGAACCAAACTTGCCAAAACGTGAAGGGGTAGAAGGTAACTTGCTTTCTCCATATGCGCTCACAAAAATGGCAGATGAAGAATGGGCAAAACAGTATACAAGAAATTATGGATTAGACACATACGGAATGAGATATTTCAATGTGTTTGGCAGAAGGCAAACACCAGACGGTGCATATGCTGCGGTTATTCCGAAGTTTCTAAAACAACTTATGAACGGTGAACGCCCAATAATAAATGGTGATGGCAAACAATCTCGTGACTTCACGTATATAGAAAATGTCATAGAAGCAAACTTAAAAGCCTGTCTAGCTCCAAGTGAAGTAGCAGGTCAAACATTCAACATCGCATATGGCGGCAGAGAATATCTGATTGATATTTACTATGGCTTAACAAAAGCTTTAGAAGTGGATATTGATCCAATCTTTGGTCCAGATAGAGCGGGAGATATAAAGCATAGTAACGCAGATATAACGAAAGCAAAAACTATGCTTGGCTATGATCCGAATCATAGCTTTGCCGATGGTATTGAGCTTGCGATTGAATGGTATAGGGAGCATTTGTAATATGAATAATATCCAAGATTTTAATCCTAAAGTTAGTATTATTATACCTGTTTACAATGGCAGTACATATTTGAGGGAAGCTATTGATAGTGCTTTATCGCAAACTTATTCTAATATTGAAGTATTAGTAGTTAATGATGGATCAAATGATGCGGGGATGACACATGATATAGCATTTAGTTACGGAGATAAGATAAGATATTTTAAAAAAGAAAACGGGGGTGTGTCTAGTGCATTAAACTTAGGCATTTCCAAAATGACGGGGAAATATTTTTCATGGTTATCCCATGATGATGTATATACAGAAAATAAAATATTAAATCAAGTATACGCATTGAGCCAAATTGGTAATAGCGTAACTATAGTGTGTTGCAACTCCGTAGAAATAGACAAGAATTCTAATCTAATAAATAATATTAAAAAACGATTGGAATTTAAAAGTGAAACATTGCAATGGGATCAGGCTTTAAAATTGATGTTAGAAAAAGGGGTATACGGTGGATGTTCATTTTTAATACCAAAGAAAGTTTTGGATGAAGTTGGTGGGTTTGATGAGGCATTAAGGTATAATCAAGATGTCGTGATGTGGTATAAAATATTTTTAGCCAAAGTTAATGTGTTGTTTAATCCTGAAATTGATGTAAAGATTAGGATCCATGACTCACAGTTATCGAGAACTGGTAAGGATATATTTGTCAAAGATAGCAATAGTGCAAGTCATTATTTAATTCCATTATTTATAAATAATTCTCAACGGTATAATTTTTTGTTTTTATACGCCAAACGGATGGCGGTTTATAACATTAAAAGTGTGGTTGATAAGTGCATTTTAGAAGCAAAGCACGATAAGTTATTTGGGGCACGAGATCTTATAGTACTAAAGTCACTATGTGTTTGGGGTAAGTTTAGACCAATTATTAAAAGATTATATTATAAAGTCTTCAAAAAGGTAAGAACGCAATAAAAAATTGAACGCAATTATTAAAAAATTGAAATCTAAATTTTAGTTTTTTAATAGCGAGTTATTATATTAATAATCACAAATATTCTAATATACTCGGTTATATTGTGTAGAATAATGGATAAATTAATTTGATACTATATTTTGGGATATATGCAGTTGCGATTATAGCAAGAATTGCATGTATGAATATTAAAAATGAAAAAAAGCTAATTCGGTTGTAATAGTCAGTGCATTTATATATATTTATATTGCAAACTTGTCGTACAAGTATAGTTGGGACTGATATAGCTGGATATTTGCGTCATTTTGGAAAAAAATGGAAGCATGACTTTTGCTGAAGTATTGACATATAGAGGCAGTGAGCAAGGTTATTGGCTATTAAATAAATTGATATATATGTACATTCTAATCAGTAATTTTTCTTAATAGTAATGTCGGCAATTATACTATTGCCAATTATGCTTTTTTATAAAGAGAATGTAACGTTGCCAGTGCTCGTGGTTATATTTTTTGTTGGAACAGATCTGTTTATAATGTCATTCTCGACTAAAATTATTGATTATTTATACATGGCAAAACTAATAATCGCTATTGGTCCTAGTGATGTTTCATCGATAAATTACTTAAGAATAAATAATGCAGCATATGTTATAGATGGAAAATCAAATGTTGAATTAGACTTAAAGAAGTTTTTAACAAATGATTACTTGTTAAATTGCTATGCTAATAATGTATGGAAATGCGGTATTGAGAAACATTTAAATAAAATTATAAAAGCAAAGTTTTACGATAAGCTTTTAGAGGTTAATGCAAGATTTAAGGTTGGTAAAGATGAAAATAGTTCAAATTAATGCGACATATGGATGTGGTAGTACGGGCAATATTGTGAAATCTATTGATTACATGTTAAAAAATGAAGGACATGAGTCATTTGTTGCTTATCAAAAATCAAACGAACTAATAAATAATGGATACAAGATAGGAAATATCATTGATAGGAAATTCCATGCTGTCTGGACAAGAATAATTGGAAAACAGGCATATGCAAGTAGGCTTGTAACGAATAAATTAATTAAGTGGATAGATGAGCAAAAGCCAGATATTGTACATTTACATAATTTGCATAGCAATTATATTAATTTAAATATGTTATTAACATATCTAGATAGGAATAAAATAGTCACTTTTTTAACTTTACATGATTGTTGGTTTTTTACGGGAAAGTGTTTTCATTTTGTTGAAAGTAAATGTTATAAATGGCAAGTTGATTGTAAAAAGTGTCTGAGAAAAAGAAAAGATATTCCAAGTTTATTTATAGATAACAGTGCAAAGGTGTTGAGTGACAAGAAAAAATATTTTGATAAAATGAATAAACTTATAGTAGTTGGTTGTAGTGACTGGATATGTAATCAAGCTAGAAAATCAATATTAAATCCTCATAAAATATATAGAATATACAATGGAATAGATGTAAACATATATAGACCTATAGAATCAAATTTTAAGAATAGATATAATCTAAGAAATAAGCATTTGTATCTAGGTGATGCAAATAAATGGTTAAATAGTGAGAATATACAAATTTTTAAACGTTTTGTTGAGGATTTATTAATAGATGAAATGTTGATTTTATTTGGTTGCAATAAATCACAATTAGAATTTTTAAAATCGTGGAAAAATGTCATAGGAATAAGTTATACAACTAATAAAATACATATGGTAGAATTGTTTTCATCCTCAGATATATTTATTAATTTAACTTTAGCAGATACATTACCAACAGTAAACATGGAATCAATTTCATGTGGCACACCTGTGATTACGTATGATTCGTGTGGAAGTCCAGAGTTGGTAGATCATGGTAGAACTGGATTTGTAATCGCAAAGTTTGATTACGAATCTCTTATTAAATACAAAGAAATTTTGAAAAGAGAAAAAATATTTAGAACTCAATGTAGAAATATTGCAAAAGAGAGGTTTGACATTGAAGCGAATTTTGCTGAGTATATCAAGCTATATAAGGAAAGTTTAGAATAAGTTAAGGGGAGTATATATGAATATTCATATATTATTAGCTATAATAATATTAGTTTTCCATATGTTTTATGTCAGTACAGACAGTAAGGTTATTAAAAATATATTTTGGTATATAGGGTGCTTTTTGATTTGGCTTATAGTTGGATTTAGGTCGAGCACGACTGGCTCAGATACAATAGGTTATGTAGGTACATTCCAATATTTATCTAGGTTTAGTTTTAGTCAAATAGGATTACTTGATTATAGAGATCTAGGATATTATTATTTAAATAAATTATTAAGTATGGTGAGTGTATCGCAATTATGGTTTTTAACTAGTACTGCGTTCCTATCATTGATAGGACTATTCGATGTTGTAAAACGAAATGCAGTGAAACCCTTATTGACTTTATTTTTTTATATAACAATAGGTAATTATTTATTTATTTTGACGGGCATCAGGCAAGCTATTGCTATGAGTATGTGTATGTTATCTGTAAGATATATTCAAAATAGAAAATTAATACCTTTTATAATTTTTGTTTGTTTAGGTGCTTTATGTCATAAATCTGCACTTATTTTTATACCAACATATTTTTTGTCTCATAGAAAAATAAATGTAAAGAATCTTTTGATAACTGCTACTATTGTATTGATAGGTGTTTTATTCTATTCTCAGCTATTAGATATAGTAAATATGCTTTTAGGATATGAATACGGAATAGAGGAAATAGATAATGGAGTAATCTTTTATATGGTTATAATCATTGTCATTATATTAGGGTGGTTGACTAAAAGGGAATGGATAAAAAACGATGAACAAATTGCTATTATGAACATGGGTATTATAGCAATGGCTATTTGGACATTTAGGTTAATTGGAAGAACTGCAGAGCGGCCATCAATGTATTGGCTTAATTTTATTCCATTGGTATTGAGCAATTCATTAGGAGCAATTAAAAACAAGTCAGATTACGTATTCTTGATTTTTATTGCTGTTTGTTGTTCTATGTTATTGTTTACTACTAGGTTAGTAGGTGCAGAATATGCATTTTATTGGCAATAATTTGTAAAATTAAAATTTTAAAGGAGGGAAAATGAAGGTAGTTTTTGTTTCAAATATTTTGAATCATCATTCTGAACCATTATGTGAAGAATTTATAAAAAGTGGTAATCAAATATATTTTATTGCTACATCCTCGTCGCAAGGTTATGGTTATCAAAAAGAAATTATCAAAGATTATGTTATTAAGCCATTAGATATTGAAAATAAGAAGTTGGCTATATCTCATATAAAAGACGCGGATATAGCAATATTTGGGGCAGGATCTGATGAATATATTCGATATAGAATGATTGAAGACAAATTGTCCTATCTTTATTCTGAGAGATTTTTCAAGAAGGGAGTATGGCGCGCTTTAATCCCAAGCACTAGGAAAAAATTATATAATAGAATTGGAAAGTATAAGAACAATAAAATGTATGTTTTGTGTGCTAGTGCATATTTGCCATATGACCTATCTATTATTAATTATCCATTTAATAAATGTTTTAAATGGGGATATTTTCCGCGATTGAATAATACTGAAAATATGGAAGATTTGGTGAGTAAGAAAAATACAAATGAGGTTGTGATTTTATGGGTTGGTAGGCTTATTAAATTAAAGCATCCGGAAGTTATGACAAAATTAGCATATAAATTAAAAAAAATGGATATAAATTTATTATGAGAATCATTGGAGAAGGTCCAATGTATAATTATCTGCAGGAAAAGATATTAAAATATAGCCTGTCTAAACAAGTATATCTTTTAGGATCAATGGACGCAAAAAGTTTAAGACTTAATATGAACGAATCTAGCATATTGTTTACAAGCAATTTTAAGGAAGGGTGGGGTGCTGTGCTAAGTGAGGCCATGGATAGCTGTTGTGCTGTAGTTGCTAGTCATGCATGTGGGTCTGTACCATTTCTAATTCAAAATAATAAAAATGGAATAGTGTATCCATATAATGATTTTAATTATATGTATGAACAAATTGAAATGTTAATTAATTCGCCAAGTTTCAGAATTAAGCTTGGAATTAATGCACATAATGATATTACAGAATATTGGAATGCAGCTACTGCTGTCGAACGTTTAATAAATTTAAGTGAAAGCATCATTCAAGATGAAAAAGCACATTACGAAAAAGGCCCATGTAGCTCAGCGTTGATCGTAAAGAATAACTGGTATAAAAAATAAATATTCTAGGAGTAAAAATGAATAAAATAATATTGTCTGTTATAGTGCCTGTGTATAATGCAGAAAAGTATTTACATAGATGCATTGATAGCATTTTATCTCAAACTATGGCCAATTTTGAGCTTATATTAATTAACGATGGTTCAACAGATAACAGTGGTGAAATATGTGAAGCATATGCAAAAAAAGATTGTCGCATTATAGTTCGCCATAAAAAAAATGGAGGAGCAGCATCTGCTCGAAATTTAGGTTTGGATATTGCATGTGGCGAATATATAGGTTTTTGTGACGCAGATGATTTTTTAAATCATAATATGTATGAAGTGCTCATAGATTTAATGGTTCAGTATAACCTTCCGACAATTGAATGTACAGCTAATACAGTATCAGTAGATGAGAAATTGATAGAGATCGGCTGTAATAATAAGGAAATAATTGACATAGGAGCAGAGGACGCGATAAAGCAAATTTATTTAAGAAAAGGAAATGTATCATTGTGTACAAGAGTTACGCAATATAGTTATATAAAGGAGCTGAAAATTGAAGAGGGATATAGAGTGGAAGATTTTTATTGTACAATATGTTTATTGTTGCAAACTCACAGAACCACAGTATATAATTATCCATTTTATCAATGTAGATTAAATAGTGAAAGCGTTACTCGACAACTAGGTGGCAGTATTTATTTAGATGCGATACATTTTTTTGATAAATCGAAAAAATTATTATTTGATAATAATAATTTTTTTACTGAACAAAATTATTATATTTTTAAAATGTACTATCTTTTTATTGTTAGTATGAAAAGTGATGAACATAAAAAATATTTTGCTTATATAAAAAAATATAGGAAAGAGATAAGAAAAAATATTTTAATTATTATTAGGTTAAATAACCTTTTGATTAAAGAAAAAATAATACTAGTAATGTCAGGATATTTATGGAAAATGACTATTTTAATTAAAAATATACATAGGTGGTTGAAAAAATGAAAATTGCATATTGTATCCTAGTGCATAGAAGCCCAAATATATTATCTAAATTAATTAGAAGCTTAAATGGTAGTGGATACTGCTTTGTTCATGTCGATTCAAAATCCGATATGAAAGAATTTAAGCAAGCATGCAACGAAGTGGATAATGTACACTTTGTAGACAATAGACGCAAAGTCAGTTGGGCTGGTTGGTCAGTGGTGCAAGCTTATATGTTATTGTTGGAAGCTGCATTTCATTCAAATATTAAATTTGATAGATTTGTTTTGTTAACGGGTGAAGACTATCCTATTATGAGTAATAAAGATATTGTCCAACAATTTGAGCAAAATAGGAATATAGAGTATGTTATGGCGTATAATATTGCTGATTAGTAATAAGATTATTAAAAAATGGTATTTTGATTCAATATTTAGTAATGCATTTTTGCACAAGTGTTATATAAGTGCAATGTACAGAATATTTACTATGAATTTTAGTAAACAATCGTTGTATATTCCGTTAAATGGTAAATTAGTAGCACCATATTTTGGGCAAATGCTATCTGCCTTTACAAGACAGGCAGTAGACTTGTTGATAGATGTGTATAATAATGATAAAGTCTTTAATAGTGTTATGAAACATGTGCATGCCCCTGATGAAATATATTGGCACACTATAATATTTAATTCTAAATTAAGGTGTAATACAATACAGCAAGGTAAAGAACATGAAATAACTCCAAATTTTGCTTGGGCACCGCTGCATTATCATTCTTATGAAATATATTGTTCAGAATATACAGAGAATGATTATGATGAGATAGTTGCTAGTGGATATATGTTTTTTAGAAAGGTAATAGATGGAAAATCGAATTCGTTAATAGATAAAATAGATAAGAGGAGGAATGAATAAAGTTGAAAAAAATCTTAATTGTAGCTAGTTCATTGAATTGTGGTGGTTTAGAAAAGTCATTGATAGAGTTTTGTAATATTATTGATTATTCTTTAATTGAAGTTGATTTGTATTTGTTTAATGATGGTAGAGTTTTATTAGATGAGTTGAATAAGAACGTAAATCTATTGCCTGATTCTCCATATTATTCGCTCGTATATAATCAACCATTATTAAAAAGTGTCAGTTCTCTTATCAAAAATCGCAAGTACGGTTTGGCTATTTATAGAATTATAAGATGTTTTAGAAATAAAGTGCTTAATTTAACAACTTTAGACAAGTATGATTGGAAACATATGAAGAAGGCGATGCTTAATATATCTAAAAATTATGATGTGGCTATAGGATTTGAAGAAGGTACAGCTTGTTATTACGTAGGTGATTGTATCAATGCTACCAATAAAAATCTGTGGATACATACCGACATAGAGAAAATAAATACGAATAGTTATTTAGATAATGTAGCATTTGATCAAGCAAATAAAATATTTACAGTATCACAAAATTCTTTAAACTCATTAACTAGGCGATATCCTGCATATGTAGATAAGATGAAGTATGTTAATATTGCATATTTAATAGACAAAAAAAAATTACTATGTTTATCTAATGAATATTGTGAAATGTCTAAAATCGAAGCAATAAAAATTGTTTCAGTAGGTAGATTAGTTGAACTTAAGGGATTCCATTTATGCGTTCAATCATTGAAAGAGTTGATTGATCTTGGATATGATGCATATTGGTATATAGTTGGTGAAGGAGAGTATAGGACAACTATAGAATCATTAATAAAGCAATATAATATGGAAGAAAAATTTATATTAATAGGAAATAGTAATAATCCGTATAAATATATAAAAAATGCTACGCTGTGTGTTCAGCCATCAAGTTACGAAGGATTTAGCCTAGTTGTCTGGGAAGAGAAATTGTTAAAAAAAGCAGTGGTAGTAACTAAAATTTCATCAAATTATGAAATGATTGAAGAAGAAAAGAGCGGATTGTTTGTAGATCGTAATAGCAAGGATATAATGTTTGGTGTAAAAAAGCTTATTGATAATCAAGAGTTATTAGAAATTGTTTCAAACACTCCTGCTAAAGATAGGCTGACTCAAGAAGAAGCCACTAGGGAGATTAGAAAAACTCTTGCTTAGAATTTTTACTACGACAAGTAATAGTGTGTAATGAGGTAAATCAACTGTGATAAGGATAGCCTTAAAAAAATTTAATAATATGTCATTAACGTCAAAGGCATCGGCGTGTTTCATTGTATCTAATATAGTTTTAAAGGGTATTTCTTTAATAACCACTCCAATTTTTACTAGGTTTATGGATGTAACAGATTATGGGACTATAAGTATGTATGTCACATTACAAGGACTATTTTCTGTATTTGCAACATTGAATTTATCTGGCGGTGTTTATAATGTTGCTATGACTAAATTCGAAGACATAAATGAATATACATCAAGTATGTTTGGATTGGAATCAATACTGTCCTTTTTTGTATATACACTTATAATTATATTCAATAGTTTATTTGCTGATGTGTTTGATTTGCCTAATATATATATTGTATTTATGTGGATCCAAACCTTGTTTAACGCATTTATATCTTTTTGGTTGGTGCGCATGAGATTTAACTATGCATATAAGCCAGTGTTAATTTATACAATACTTAGTGCAATAATTAGTCCATCGTTAGCAATCTTAGGCATAATATTGTTTCCATCAAATATGGCAATTGCAAAGGTTATAGGCGCAGGTATTTTTGGCCTAATTTTTGGTGTTATAATATTTGCTATTACATACAAGAATAGTTCAAGGCTGTATTTTCGAAAATATTGGAAATACGCATTAGCTTTTAATATTCCATTGCTTCCACATTATTTGTCAAGCAACTTACTTGGTAGTACAGATAAATTAATGATTGATAATATAGTAGGGCGTGAAATAACTGGGTTTTATTCTGTTTCTCAGAGCATGGTGGGAGTTGTAAGTGTAATAATAAATGCAATTAATAGTTCAATGATTCCATATACATTGCAGTCTATTAAAAACGCAAAATATGATACACTCAAAGAAAAGATAAATTTTTATCTGAAAATAATAGTGGTTATTTGCGTGGGAGTGATGCTGTTTTCTAGAGAGGCGATAATACTTTTGGCTTCGACGAAATATCTGGACTCAATTCAATATATACCGCCTTTAATAGTTGCTGCGTTTTTATCATTTTTAATGGGATTATTAGGAAATATACAATTTTATTATAATAAAAGATGTTTGATGTCAACTATTACAATGGTTAGTGCATTAGTTAATTTAGGATTAAATTATATAGGAATAAATCTATTTGGTGCAATAGCTGCAAGTTATGCCACCGCAATAACAAATATTATGGGATTTAGTATTTTGTATTATAATACGAAAAAATGCGAAAAGAATTTAAATATGATTTTTGATATAAAACTTATAATAATATTATTTGTAATAATATTGGCATCTGGAAGTATAGCCATTGCATTTCAATACAGTTTCATTATACGTGTATTGGCAATGCTGATATTAGGTCTATGTATCTATACAATAAGTAGGGGGACAATTAATAATGATGATTAAAGAAGAAAATAATAAGGGAATTATTTATGCTTGAAATAAAAGATAAAAAAGAACGAATTGGTATTGTTACTCTACATAGAAATATTAATTATGGTGCAAATTTGCAAGCGTATGCAATTAGTAATTATTTAACACAACATTCATATGAATGTTGTATTGTTGATTATATGGCTACAAGAAATGATACTGAGAATAGCGTGATCAAAACAATGATAGCTATTTTTAAGAATCAATGTAACTTTAGTATAAAAAAAGTTTTTAAGCTTAGTATATCTATGATGCTATTTATCCCATCTAGAGCAAGAAGAATAAGAAAATTTAAAGATTTTAGAATAAAAAAAATGACAATGAGCGAAAAATGCAGTGATGTTGATCGTATTGAAAAATTGGGGTTAGATACAATAATATGCGGGAGTGATCAAATATGGAATGCAACAATAACTGATGGATTTGATTCAGTTTATTATGGAAATATTAAAGGGATTAATAAGGTAATATCATATGCTGCTAGTTTTGGAGGATACAAATATAAAGATTGTGAAATAGAAAAGGTAAAAGAATTAATGAGCAATGTAGATTATTGCTCTGTGCGTGAAGAAGATGTAAGAAGCTGTTTGTTAGAAAAATGCAATAAAGAATCTATATGCGTGTGCGATCCAGTATTTTTATTAGAGTCTAAGGATTATCAAAAAATAATGATTGCAAATAACTTTAAAAATAAGTATGTTTTGTTGTACAGTATGGTATATGATATAAAGATGGCAGAAGATGCCTTAAAATTTGCCGAAGAGAATGGTTTCGAACTTATTGAAATAACGACAGCGAAAAATCGCAAAGTAAAACATGGACAAATAATAGATATGGGACCAGAAGAATTTTTAGATGCAATGTATAATGCAAATACAATATTTACAAACTCTTTTCACGGTACGGCATTTTCTATTATTTTTAAAAAAGATTTTTATGTATATGATAATAAATTTGGTGGAACTAGAATATTTGAGCTATTAAAGAAAGTTAACTTATTAAGTCGACTTATAAGTGGCAGTGAAAAATTTAAAGAAGCCCAGGAAATTAATTATCTAGAGGTGGATAATAATTATAAAAAAACTATTAATAAATCTAAAGAGTTCTTGCAAAATTCGCTAAATTTATCAACACAAATTGCTAATAATTGTGTTGGGTGTAATGCTTGTGTGGAAATATGTCCAACCAATGCAATAAAACTTGAAAGGAATTTTGAAGGTTTTCAAATTGCTAAAATTAATAGGATACAGTGTCATGATTGTGGAATGTGTAAGCAAGTTTGCTCAGAGTTTCAAGTTGGTAAAGGTAAATTAATATTGCCAAAATTTTATGCATATAAAGGTTTAGATGACGTAAGGGAAATGAGTACATCAGGTGGTGCATTTACAAATATTGCGGAAATAATTTTTAAATTAGATGGTGTTGTGTATGGAGCTAGTATGAATAGTGATTTTCAAACAATTCATATTCGCGCAGAGAGCATGGATGAGATAAATCCAATAAGAGGATCAAAATACACTCAAAGTGATATAAGTATGTGTTACGAAAGTATTGTTAATGATTTAAAAAATAATAAGCCAGTATTATTTTCAGGAACTTCATGTCAAGTGTATGGGATCAAAAATTATATTAAAAATGCAAATGTGTCTGCAGAGCAGTTATATTTGGTGGATATCATATGTCATGGTGTTGCATCTCCTATAATATTTAAAGATTATATTAGATTTATTGAGAAAAAGTATAATAATTCAATAAGTAAATTTTATTTTAGAAATAAAAACGTTTCATGGCGAGGCAACTCTTCATTAATAAAATTTTCTAATGGTAATGTTGAACATTCTAATAAATTTATAAACTCATTTATGAATTTGTATTATTCAAATAATATTACAAATGAAAGTTGTTATCAATGTAGATTTGCTAATTTAAATAAGCCTGCTGATTTGACAATAAGTGACTATTGGGGGATTGAAAAAGTTATGAGTGATTTCGAAGATAAATTAGGTGTTTCAATGATTATGACTCATACTGCAAAAGGTGAAAAAATCTTGGATGAAATGATTGGTGTGAAAGTGCAGACTAGCAGTGAAGGTATTATGCAGCCTCAGTTAATTGGGCCATGTGAACGGCCGCAGTCGCGCAGTTTGTTCTGGCAAGAATATAGTAACTTTGGTTTTGAATTTATTATAAAAAAGTATGGCGGTTTGAAAAATAATAATAAAATTGTTTCAAAAATAAAGAGTTTATTTTCTAAGATGTCAATAAAGTGAGGAAGTATGTTTAAAAACAAAACACTATTGATAACAGGGGGCACTGGTTCATTTGGGAATGCGGTCCTTAATGGATTTCTTGCAACAGATATTGGTGAGATTCGTATTTTTTCTCGTGACGAGAAGAAGCAAGATGATATGCGCCATGAATTTCAAGTTCGTATGCCAGAGCATGCGGGGAAGATTAAGTTTTACATAGGTGATGTTCGTGATCTTGCTAGCGTGAAAAACGCTATGCATGGCGTGGATTATATTTTCCATGCTGCAGCTTTGAAACAGGTGCCGTCATGTGAATTTTTCCCTATTGAAGCGGTGAAAACTAATGTTCTTGGAACAGATAACGTTTTGACAGCGGCTATTGAAGAGGGCGTAAGCAGAATTATTTGTCTTTCAACTGACAAGGCTGCCTATCCAGTAAACGCGATGGGAACATCAAAAGCGATGATGGAAAAAGTTATTGTGGCAAAATCTCGCACTGTTTCGCCAGATAAGACTAAGATTTGTTGCACGCGCTACGGAAACGTTATGTGTTCTCGTGGGTCGGTTATTCCTCTATGGATTGACCAAATTAAGAGTGGACAACCTATCACGATCACAGAACCTTCAATGACGCGTTTTATCATGTCACTTGAAGAAGCTGTGGATCTTGTGTTATTTGCTTTTGAAAACGGCACAAGCGGTGATATTTTGGTTCAAAAAGCGCCAGCTTGCACGATTGGTGTACTAGCTCAAGCTGTGAACGAGTTATTCAAATCTAAAAATGAAATTAAAATAATCGGAATTCGCCATGGTGAAAAGATGTATGAAACACTGCTCACAAACGAGGAGTGTGGCAATGCAATTGACCTAGGCGATTTTTTCCGCGTTCCATGTGATAAGCGGGATTTAAACTATGATAAATTCTTCAAAGATGGCGATAAAGAGCGCAACACTTTGACGGAATTTAATTCAAATAATACAGAACTTTTGACAGTAGAGCAAGTGAAAGAAAAACTCTTGACGCTTGAATATATCAGAGGCGAACTCGCAAGTTTGGAGAAGTAATATGAAAATATTAGTGACGGGTGCTAACGGATTTGTCGGCAAAAACTTAATAGCTGAACTTGAGAACATTCGCGATGGCAAAAGCAAGAGATTTCAGTTTGCAACGCCGATTGAAATGTATAAATGCGATATTGAAACAACAGCGGAAGAACTTGACGGCTATTGCAAAGATTGTGATTTTGTGTTCCATCTTGCAGGTGTTAATAGACCAGAGAATGTCAGTGAATTCATGGAAGGAAACTTCGGATTCACGACAACTTTGCTAGATAACCTCAAAATGAACAGCAACAAAGCTGCGATTTTGATGTCTAGTTCAATTCAAGCTAGCTTGGATAATGACTACGGCAAAAGCAAGAAAGCTGGCGAAGATTATCTGATTGAATATGCTAGACACAATGATGTAACAACATATATTTTTCGCTTACCAAATGTTTTTGGCAAGTGGTGCAGACCAAACTATAACAGCGCGATTGCAACATTTTGCCACAACATTGCAAGAGATTTGCCGATCACAGTCAATGATAGAAACTATGAAATGACAGTAGTCTATATTGACGACGTCGTTAATTCATGTTTAAAAGCTTTAAAAGCCAAACCGCTTGAATTTCAAGATGGATATTTCAAAGTATCGCCACAACACAAAGCAACACTAGGTGAGATTGTAGATATGATTCAATCATTCAAAAATTCACGTAAAACACTAGAAATTCCAAATATGGAAGATGCGCTAACAAAAAAACTCCACGCAACATACCTTAGCTATATTCCAATTGACGATTTGAGCTATCCGCTCAAAATGAACGTGGACAACAGAGGTTCATTCACTGAATTTATCCACACGATAAACAACGGACAAGTCAGCGTGAATGTGTCGAAACCAAACATCACAAAAGGTCAACATTGGCACCACACAAAGAACGAAAAATTCCTTGTTGTCAGTGGCAGCGGCGTGATCAGGTTCAGAAATATAAACACAAGCGAAATTGTAGAATATTTCGTGAGTGGAGACAAGCTAGAAGTTGTGGATATTCCAGTGGGGCTAACGCATAACATAGAAAATCTCGGCGACAACGACATGGTGACAATCATGTGGTGCAACGAAATTTTCAATCCAAACGTTCCAGACACATATTTTGAAGAGGTATAACATGGCAGACACTAAAAAACTAAAAATAATGACAATAATCGGCACAAGACCAGAAATTATTCGCCTTGCTGCTGTGATTAATAAATGTGATAAATATTTCGACCAAATCTTGGTTCACACAGGTCAAAACTATGACTATGAACTAAATCAAGTGTTCTTCGATGATTTGGGACTTCGCACGCCAGATTTTTATCTCGATGCAGTTGGCGCTGATCTCGGCGAAACGATTGGCAATATTATCGCTAAATCATATAAAGTGATGGTGGAACAAAAGCCCGACGCACTTTTGATTTTGGGGGACACAAACTCGTGCCTTTCTGCAATTTCAGCAAAAAGATTGCACATTCCAATCTTCCATATGGAAGCAGGGAACAGATGCTTCGACGAATGTTTGCCAGAAGAAACTAACCGCAGAATCGTCGACCATATTTCGGATGTGAACATGTGTTATTCAGAGCATGCAAGAAGATATCTAAACAGCGAAGGCACTGCAAAAGAAAGAACATACGTGACAGGCTCGCCAATGGCGGAAGTGCTTGCAGAGAATTTAGAGCAAATAAAATCTAGCGATATACTCGCGAAACTTGGTTTAGAAAAAGGCAAATACATCTTATTGTCGGCGCATAGAGAAGAAAATATCGACACAGAAGAGAACTTCTTCAACCTTATGAACGCGGTGAATGCATTGGCAGAAAAATACGATATGCCAATCCTATATTCATGCCACCCAAGAAGCGCGAACTACATCGCAAAACGCGGGTTCGTGTTCGATAAAAGAGTAAAACAAAATAAACCGCTAGGCTTCCATGACTACAACAACCTGCAAATGAACGCATTCGCCGTGGTGTCAGACAGCGGAACACTGCCAGAAGAATCAAGTTTCTTCCTATCAGTAGGAAACCCAATTCCAGCAGTGTGCATAAGAACTTCAACCGAACGCCCAGAAGCAATAGATAAAGGAAACTTCATCATCGCGGGAATCACAACAAACGAAGTTCTGCAATCAGTAGAAATGGCAGTAGAAATGAATGTGGCAGCCGACCTAGGCATCCCAGTTCCAAACTACACCGACCAAAACGTAAGCACAAAAGTAGTAAAAATAATTCAAAGCTATACGAATATAGTAAATCGTATGGTTTGGAGGGAAGGGTAGTATGAAAATAGCATTTTTCAGTAATTTTTTAAATCATCATCAATTGCCATTTGCTCAAGAACTGATAAAGTTGGTTGGCGAAGATAACTATAAATTTGTTGCAACTAATCCATTCAATCAATCAGTTGTTAGTCTTGGCTATGAAGATATGAATAAAAAGTATCCATGGGTTATTAGGGCATATGAAAGCAAAGATCAAAAGAAAATAGCGAAACGTATAGCTAATGAATTTGATGTTGTGATTATTGGTGCTGCACCAGTTAGTTATATTAGGAAACGTGCGCTAAAGAAAAAATTAACGTTTAGATATTCTGAAAGAATTTATAAGACAGGTTTTCATAAATTAAAATCGGTAAAACATCGTATTGGAATGTTTATTAATCATAAGGTTCTGCAAAATAAGAACATGTTTTTATTATGTGCAAGTGCATATGCTGCATATGATTATAGTCTGACTAATAACTATGTAGGTAGAACATATAAATGGGGATATTTTCCAGAGACTAAAGAGCATGATATTGAAAAATTGATAGAGAATAAACCGAAAGATAAACTAGAACTTCTATGGTGTGCAAGATTCATTGATTTGAAGCATCCAGAAAAAGCAATTGCAGTTGCTGAAAGATTGAAAGCAGATGGCTATAATTTTATTTTGAAAATGATAGGCACTGGTGAAATGTTTGATGAAATAAGTAAATTAGTCAAAGAAAAAGACCTTGATGAGCATGTAAAAATGCTTGGTTCCATGCCAAGTGCTGAAGTAAGAACACATATGGAATCAGCAAATATCTTTTTATTTACTTCTGATTTTAATGAAGGCTGGGGTGCTGTTTTAAATGAAGCAATGAACAGTGGCTGTGCTATTGTGGCAAGCCATGCAATAGGGGCTGTGCCTTTTTTAATTAAAAACGGAGAAAATGGATTGATATACAAAAATGATGATTTTGAGGATTTATATAATAATGTAAGATTTTTTACAGATAATGACGCGGAGCGAGAGAGATGTGGCAAGAACGCATACAGCACTATTATTTATGAATGGAGTGCTGAAATAGCTCCAAAAAGGTTGGTGCAACTCATTCAAAACTTACAGCAGGTGATGCGTATTAACGTCAAATCTGGGCCATGTAGTATTGCGCATATTTTAAATAATGAATGGTACATAAGTGAAGAAATATAATGAAAAGAAATTTATATATAATGCATACTCAATATAATTAAATTATGGCAACAGCTGTTTTACAAGAACAGTTTTTATGCGATATCAATGACTTAATTATTTTCTCAGAATTTAATTTGTCCAAAGAATTACTTAATAATTATAGAAATATTTTTAATAGTGTTTTGGTAGTTAGAAAAAATATTGTCGTCGTCACAAATAGTTTTTTAAATGAAATTGAAATGGCAATAGTTCTATTTAAAAGTAGAAGAATATTTAAGAATAGATATGGTAGGATTTTTTTTAAGTCAAGAAAGATATTATAATACAATGGTCTTGAGTAAAATTTGTAAGTGAAATCCAAATATCATATGTTTGTATATGGAAGAGGATGCATATTATTCGTATATAAACTTTAATAATCAAAATAGTTTGCCTACTATAATTAATACACAAATGAAGATTAAATCGTATACAGAATTGATTAGAAGTATATTTAGAAGAATATTTTACGGCAAGAATTATTGTTTTAGAGAAGGTCACTGTTATGGTATGAGTTTGATATATAGTGAAGTATATGTTCTTTTTCCAAAATCAGTAAGGGCAGAATTATCTGGCAAAAAAAGTAATGAAGTTAGTTTGGAGATGATAACAAGATCAGTTAACTCCATATATAGAGAAAAAATCATTAATAATATTTGTGAAGCATTATTAGAATATTGCGAGAAACAAGGTGCTATATTATTATATAAGTATCACCATAGAGAGATAGATCAATTTAAAAATTTGCAGGATAGCGTGTTTGCAAAAGAAATTGGTTCAATAATACCAGCAGAAAAAGTTCTTGTAGATTTGTATGATAAAAAAATTGTAGTAATTGGCAATTTAACCTCATTATTAAATGTTGCAAACAAACTGGGGTACAACGTTATTTCATTGGTTAGAATAGATAAGTCAGACAATGAATTTGCTATACGGGCACTTATAAATATGGGGATTAGTGTGCCTTTTTCAAAAAAAGGAGTAGTTAATAAAATATCGCTAGATGTATAAGTTCTTATGTGTTTTGGTGAAAGTATCATTTTTATAGGAGAATAATTTGAATTTAAACAATGGTTTAATAAAAAAATATACCATATTGTCCGCTTCGATGAAAGCTTCCATATGGTTTTTAATATGTACATTATCAAGCAGATGTATGTCACTTATAACTACACTAATATTCACGAGAATTCTATCAACGACAGACTAGGGCATCGTTACGGTTTTCAATTGGAGTACAGTAATAGCAATTTTTGCCACGTTGAATCTATCATCTGGCGTCTTTAATAATGGAATGAATGAATTTACAGAAAAGAAGTTGGAATATTTGCGGGTCTGCAGAACATACTTTTGTAGTACTCAACTAATTGATAATATGATATAGGCATTAATTGAGCATACGCGGCATCTGCGTTGGTCCACGTATCGGCACGCACTATAACAACCCATCATTTGGCTACGGCGGATATTGTTTGCCAAAAGATACAAAACAACTTCTTGCAAACTACAACGAAGTGCCACAAAACATCATTGGTGCGATTGTTGATGCGAACAGAACGCGTAAAGACTTCATCGCAGAACAAATAATCGCAAGAAATCCAAAAGTGATTGGAATATATCGCCTGACAATGAAATCAGGCTCAGATAACTTCCGCCAAAGCTCAATTCAGGGCGTTATGAAGAGAATTAAAGCTAAAGGGATAGAAGTAGTGATATTCGAGCCAGCAATGGCAGAGGATTTATTTTCAATTCAAGAGTCATTCGCGATGTCAATGGGTTTAAACAAATATCAGATGTGATCATCGCAAACAGATGCAGTTCAGACATGGCTGATGTGATAGACAAAGTCTACACGCGTGATTTGTATTTTAGGGACTAGTGATAACTGCAACGTAAAAAAAAGGGCATTGTGTAAG
The DNA here is from genome assembly GCA_044426045.1 of Bacillota bacterium. GTDB lineage: Bacteria > Bacillota > Clostridia > Christensenellales > CAMQZB01 > JAWXUU01. Next base: position 27,546 of record JAWXUX010000010.1, on the reverse strand, counting down.
ATAAAAAAATTTTTGCACAGTGCTTTTTTTTCGTCTATCAATCAATTATAATATAATAATTAGTAAATTAACAAGACGATGGCATTAGGTTATAATCAATAAAGGAGAGTGACATGAATAATATTTTTATCTTGTATTTGATGGGTGCAGTGTATGCGCATTATATTAGCGTAATTTTGCATAGTGTGAACTATTTTGATGTATATAATGAAAACAACTTTGATAAAGGAATAGTAAATGATGCAACGAGTACATTTGAGAAAGTAAAAAAGTGTTGTTAAAAGTCTATTTCTGTGGCATTACAATATATCATAAGTGTAGATTTATTTTTGTCTTCTCGATATAAAAACAAGATTACAAGTGCGTACTTTTTGGATAAAAACAAGATTAAAAACGAGTATTTGTCGGGAAAAAGCCAGATAAAGCACAAGCGTGGTGATTATATAAAACGTCTAAATACATGTAATCTTTGCATTAGCATGTTTTTGATCACATTTATTTATATAATTAAATCAATGGGAAGTACTATTGTGGTGGCTTTTTGCACAGGAATGTTAATCGTGAGAATCATTTCAAGAACAGCAGAAATAAATGTTGCATTTTTTAAAGATGTAACTTCAACAGAAGATAAAAATTCAAATATAAATAATGGAGAACGTATTGTACTAGCAGTTAAAAGTTTAATTGAAGAAGCTGCCTTGTTTTCTGGTGTCTATTTATTGATAGGCGAAGATGTTGTGGACAGCATAGTTATGGGAGCACATTCTTTAATTGTGTATTTAGCCGCATATAATATTGATGTTTCAGAAGTGTGCGATTGGTTCAAACTTGTCCCGGTATATCAATTGTTTTGTTCGCTCATATTGGTTACTTTTAGTTTGGTTTCATATATCAGCAATGTCAAAAATGTGCAAACGAATCAAAATGGAAAATCATAACAACCTCCTGTTGACAGATTAACGCAAACATAATATAATAGAATAGCAGACGGCTATAGAACACGATTTTTGTTGTTTTCGTGAGTAAAAAAGAAACTAGCACGAGCCTTGATTGATCACTTGGGCTACGCAAAACAGTTGCGATTACTCTATCACTGAGAAGTGGAGTATAAAGGGAGAATATCGAATATATAATGGTTATCCAATATATTGTGGGTAGCTGCTGCACTATTGACACCTCAACACACGTTGGGGTGTTTTTTATACCCAAAAACGGATTAAAAACGTCCCTCAAACCGCTCAATCGCTTCTGATACCACCGTGATACCACTGTGATAATCGCCCAGGTATCGCGCTTGCGACCACTATGATACAGCGTAGAAACATATGGTATATAATATCGCGAGAAAGCGGTATGCCATGCACGACAACGCACGCCACGCTCCACAGCTTCACCGCGTTCAAAACCCAGAAGAATCGAATGGGAATAAAGTGCGGAATACGTATACTAAATAAACCCCTAAACATCAATAAAAACAACCCCTGAATCGCTTAAACAACAAGTGATTTTGGGGTTTTGTATTTAAATTACTATTGTAAAAATTTAGAAAATTATTTTCATGTTTAGCTTGCATAATTTCTTATTGTAATGTATAATTATGAAAATTGTAGAAATCTATTAGTAGAAAGTTTGTAGGAGACGATTAATGAATCAGCAAATCGAAATTGAAAATAATCCATACATAAGTGAATTAAAATTTAATGATGGTACAAGTTTAAATTTAAAGAGCGATGATATTGTAATTTTTGTCGGCCCAAATAATTCGGGAAAGAGTCAATCAATCAAAGACATTCGCGAATTGTTATATAGTAAGCTTAAGCATTCTGTGGTTGTTAAATCAATTAAAATTAAAGATATAGATAAAGAAGATAAGCTTCAAAAAATTAGTCAGTACACTTTATCTGTAGATAATGGAAATTATACAAAATACGAAGGATATAATTGCTCTTTTATATCGTCACAAATAGGTGACATGAATGGGTTAAATAATTCTAGAGATTTTTTTGTTTCGCAAATTAGCACTGAAAATAGGTTAACAGTATGTGAGCCGCCGAAAGCAATAGATTGTAATGAGAGTATTAAACACCCTATTCATTATTTGGTGAGATATCCCGAAGCTCAAGATTTAATTTCTAAAAATTTTAAAAAAGCTTTTGGATATGATTTGATTCTAAATGCTAATTGTGTAAAAACTATACCATTATGCATGGGAGAGCATGTTAAATTTGGAGAAAATGAGGTATTTAAAAATGAACAAGAGCGGCAGATGAAGTATGGTGAAATTCTAGCTCAGTATCCTAAAATTCATGAACAAGGTGACGGAATCAAGAGTTTTGTTGGTATAATATTACACTTATTCATGAAACAGTATAGTATTTTTTGTATTGATGAGCCAGAATCTTTTTTGCATCCCCCACAAGCGAATATTATGGGCAAAACTGTAGGTGAAGTTTTGAAAAATCAACAAGCATTTATTGCGACACACAGTCAGGATTTCCTAAAAGGCGTATTGAGTGTTTGTCCTAGCAGAGTGAAGATTGTCAGAATAACAAGAGATGGAGATAAAAACGGAATTGCAATACTTAATAATTATGATATGGAAAGTATATGGAGCGACTCACTATTAAAACATTCAAATATTATGGATAGCCTATTTCATAATGTTACAGTACTATGCGAATCAGATTCTGATTGCAAAATTTATTCTATCATTGATAGTTACATTAAAGGCGAAAATGGTCATTATTCAGATTCATTGTTTATACATTGTGGCGGAAAACATAAGATGTATAAAATTGTTAACGCCTTGATGTCTTTAAAAATTGATTATAGAATAATTCCTGATATTGATATTTTAAACGATTCTAAGATAGTAAGTAAATTATTTGAAAGTTGTGGGGGTAATTGGGACACATTGATAACATTTTATAGTCAGTTATCTAATGGGATTACTGGTGGCAAAAGCGTGATTGCAATTGATAAAATAATATCTTCATTTTCAGAATTAAAGAATCAAGGGAATGAAAATATTTCAAAAAGTCAACTGACTAGTAAAATTAAAGAAATATCTCCTCAAACAAAATGGGATCTTTTGAAAAGTGGTGGTATTATTAATATACCCAGAGGAGATGCAACAACAGCGTATAATTATATAAATGAAGAGTTTAAAAGAATGAAAATTTTTCTTGTTCCTTGTGGTGAGTTGGAAAATTTTGATAAGGAAATTGGAGGGCATGGACCAGATTGGGCAAATGCTTTTATTGAAAAATATAATAATTTGGGTGATGTGAGGATTAAGTCGCTGATGGATTTTGTTCAATCATGGCATTTGTAAAAATAAAGCCTAGCAACATTTAATGCTAGGCTATTCCTATTTGTTATAATCAATCTTTTAACCCTTCTGCATATCCTATCAGTTTGGCTTTTTTATTGTGTTCTAGTGATCGGTACGATTTTATCAAATCTTCTTCTTCGGTGGTCGCAGTTCTAAGTTTTTGAGTATTTTTATTTTGTGTAATTTCCCCAAAATCATTTTCTAAGCCAATTAAATAATCAACGGAGCAGTCGAAATAAGTTGCGACTTTAATTGCAACTTCGATGCTAAGTTTGTGTTCCCCTGAAAGATAGCGGTATAATGTTTGTTGATTAATGCCAATATCTTTTGCGATGGCATTGACGCTCTTGTTTGCCATTTGGTTGAATCGTTCTATAAAATTTTTATTGTAATCTAGTTCCATATGTAAATATTACACCAAATCGTGATATTGTGCATTGACTTTGTACAAACGGTGTGATATAATTGCAATATTCCCCCAAATGGTGTAACTATACACTGATTTGAGAAAATATTGTGAGGAAAATCAACAATGGCAGGAAATAATAATTTGAAACAAGCAAACAGGGCAAAGAAAGACGAATTTTATACACAGCTTGTCGATATTGAAAAGGAAATGAAGCATTATAAAGAGCATTTTCGAGATAAAGTAGTATTTTGTAATTGTGATGACACATACGAAAGTAATTTCTTTAAATATTTCGCTTTAAATTTTAACTTTTTAGGATTGAAGAAATTGATTGCCACTTGCTATGCAACTTCCCCAGTAATGTATTCTCAGTCATCATTGTTTAGTGGTGAGGATACTATTCTTTCAGTTGCAAAAGAGGATAGAAAGCCTTATAAAATTGAAATCACAGAAGTTAAAGATCAGAATGGTGATGATAGTATCAATCTTTTTGATGTAGAATATCTATTGAAAAATGATAAGAATGTATTAACGATGTTAGACAGTGACGGTGATTTTCGTTCAGAAGAAAGCATTGAATTGCTTAAAGAAGCAGATATTATTGTGACAAATCCGCCTTTTTCGTTATTTAGAGAATATGTTTTACAATTATGTGAATATAATAAAAATTTTATAATTTTAGGCAACCAAAATGCTATAACTTATAAAGAAATTTTTAAATTAATAAAAGAGAACAAGCTTTGGTTAGGTATGGATAATGGTGGTACAAAATGGTTTCAAGTGCCTTTTGACTATGAAATTAAAACTGCATCAAGAACAAAAATTGAAAATGGAGTAAAATATTTTAGTATGGGAAGTATTATGTGGTATACAAACTTAGATACTCCAAAGAGGCAACAAGAACTCATACTTTATAAAAAATATGATAGAATGTGTAATTTAAATTATCAAAACTATCATGCAATAAATGTTGATAAGTATGCGGATATTCCGTATGACTATGATGGATATATGGGTGTGCCAATAACTTTTTTGGATAAATACAATCCAAATCAATTTGAAATTATAGCATTAGGCATTGTTGGTAGTATAGAATTTACTAGCAAAAGGAAAATGGAAATATTGAAAGATGGTGTGCCAACTGGAAAATATACAATTAATGCTAAAGGTACGCTGTATAGAAAATATAATCATGAGATAGATAGGAAGCCACCTGCTTTTAGGGATTGTGATACAAATGAATTATATTCTAGTATATACGCGCGAATTATAATAAAACAAAAAGAGGTCAAATGATGAAAATAGAATTGCATGAAATTAGCATACGTGAGATATCGGAAAATTATATCGATAACGCAGAAGAGGGTGTTATTGGATATAATGGAAAATTAAATATTCGTCCTAAATATCAGCGTGAATTTGTTTATGACGAAAAGAAGCGAAGCGCCGTTATTGAAACTATAATAAAGGGATTTCCTCTGAATGTTATGTATTGGGTAAAAAACGATGATGGCACGTATGAGATTTTGGATGGTCAACAAAGAACTATCAGCTTTTGTCAGTATGTGAGTGGAGATTTTTCTCTTAATTTTAAAGCATTCCATAATCTTACAAACACTGAAAAAGAACAAATTTTGGATTACAAAATCATGGTCTATTTTTGCGAAGGCAATGACAGAGAAAAATTAGATTGGTTTGGAATAATTAATATCGCAGGTGAAAAGCTCACTGTGCAAGAACTTCGCAATGCTACTTATACTGGTGCTTGGCTAACAAGTGCGAAGAGTATTTTTAGCAGAACAAACTGTTCTGCATATTTGCTTGCTAAAGATTATGTTGGTGGCTCTCCTATAAGGCAAGAACTACTTGAAAAAGCTATTGATTGGGCAAGTAAGGACAATATTGAAGAGTATATGTCAGTTCATCAACATGATCCAAACGCAAATGAATTATGGGTATATTTTAGAAATGTTATCGAATGGGTAAAACTAACTTTCCCTATTTATAGAAAAGAAATGAAAGGCATCCATTGGGGAAGCTTATATGATAAATTTGGTGAAGTAATGTATGATACAGCTAAACTAGAAATTGAAATTAAAAATTTGATGGAAGATGAAGAAATAAAAAATCAAAAAGGTATTTATACATATGTGCTTACAAGAGGTGAAAAATATTTGAACTTGAGAGCATTTTCAGATAAAGAAAAACGCATAATGTATGAAAAACAAATTGGTGTTTGTCCTATATGTAAAAACAAATTTGATATAAATCAAATGGAAGGTGACCACATAAAACCATGGTGTGAGGGTGGAAAAACAACTCTAGACAACGGTCAAATGCTATGCAAAGATTGTAACAGAAGAAAGTCTAATAAGTGAAAACATTGATATTAATAGAGTGATGAAAAAGTGCTTCCGCAAGGAAGCGCTTTTTAATTAAAAAAGACACAAGAAAAAATATCCCAAAACTTAATGAGCTAGAGTGGCAACTGCCACCGCCAACCGCATTCATGTCAGCTCGCACATATCATCAGAAAGTAGTAACGCCATTTTTTGGCAAATTGTCATCTGAATTTAAAAAATTGGGTAAGATAGCGACAAAATTGCTTACGAAAAACAGGCAACAATCAAGAGAGATGGCTGCCTTGCAAGCTACTTTAGAAGGTGTAAGACAAGGTTTGGAAGATGCGACAAGGCTATATAAAAAGCTATTTGGCAAAGCGGAAAATTACGATAAAATCCGCAAAATCATCGGTCCAACTAAAGTAGATAAAATGCTTTTGGATCATGATAAACAACAAATTAATAAAACAAAAACACAAACAAAAATAAAAAGCAAAGGCGGTTTCAGCCTTTAAGGAGATAACTATGGAAAACAAACAAGAACTATCAAATGTATCATCAATTTTTGGAATCAAACGCATGATTTTTATGCTAGAGAACATGCCTGACACTTATAAAAAACTTCGAAAACTAGGCAAACTCAATCTATACATAAAAAACTTTGAGAGAAGAGCAACATCAATGTATAACGAGTTAATCTATAATGGCAAAATAACCCTAGACGACACATCATTCGGCACACTCCCATATGCAGAAACAATGACTGAAATCCGCTACTACGCTATGCAAGATGTCACATGTGACCTTATTGAAAGCTATGACATAGAAGAAACTGATTTAGGATATGATATAGAAGAAGAGCTAATGTAATAAAAGCGACTGCAAGGAATCAATTTTCTTTGCGGTCGCTCATTATTTTTTCTTGTGTTTTTTATTCTATATTAATATAATTTACAGCAATATTTTAATGATTACATACAGATACAAATTATATGTTCCGATTATGTCAAATATTATATGCTGCTAGCATCCACTACATATTAAATAAAATTGCTGTACATAACTTTAAATTCTAAATGGAAGTTAAATGATCCAGCATTGATGCAATAAGTGGATAATATTTTTTCTCTACTTTTAATAGCTGTTTTAAAAGAATATCAATTTGTTCTGCTTTTGTATCATTCAGCCCAAGCAGGTAATCAGATGAAACATCAAGAGTGTTGCAAATATTCTGCAATGTTACAATTGATACTCCAACTTTTCCGCTTTCAACTTCTGCCAAAAACCTAGGACTCACATTAATTTTTTCTGCAAGTTTTTCACGTGTAAATTTTTGCTCATTGCGCGCAACGCGAATTCGTTGTCCTAATATAATATGTAAATTGTTCAATTAATTACCTCCTATATGTATTAATACACATAATTATATATGATGTAGAAATTCATATCAATGTACTACTAATTCACTTGACATATGATGTAATACATCATATAATTATATACAGTATATGTACAAGATATATATTTGCATTTTAGAGGCGAGTATACTTGATATGGAGGGTTATATGAATAAAATTTCTAAAAACTTACTGGTACTGATATTGATTTTGTCAGTTACATTGGTGTGTTTTGTTGGATGTAGTAATGATACGCCAACGGAAACGGAAACACCAATTGCGACAGAAACACCCGTGGTGACAGCGACGCCAGTTGTTGCAACATACACGGTGTATTTTGAAGGTGGAGACGGTTCAGGGGATGTTCCTAGTTCGATAACTATGGAAGCGGGAGAATCATTCACTGTACCAGAAAACACATTCAGCCTAAGTGGCTACACATTCAATGGTTTTTGGACAGGCTGGGAATATATCTATCCTGGCGATACATATGAAATGAAAACGCAAGATTTATATTTTATTGCACAATGGACAAAAACAACAACGTCATCATCAGGCGGTGGCGGAGGCGGTGGCTCATCATCAAGCAGTTCGTCAAGTTCAACAACAACTGTAACAAAAACAGCACTACCAACGCCAACAGTAACAGTTGCTGATGGGGTAGTTTCATGGGGTTCAATAACTGGTGCAAATGCGTATACTGTTTATATTGATGATGTAGCTCAAACAGCTCAAACAGCACCAACACTTGATTTAACAAAACTTGCAAGTAACGCAGTATCTAAAATAGCAGTTAAAGCAAGTCCAGCATCAGGCAGCACAACATATAACGAATCAAGCACATCAACAGCGATTTATGTTGCAACATCAATCGTTGATTCAACTGCAAGCAAAGTGTATGTTTTGGCAGATGATATAACTTTGACATCAAACGTGACAATAAGCGGTGACTTGGTTATCTCTTCAAGTATTAGTGACACAACTATTTACCTAGAAGGCTACACTTTGCAAGTTGATGGCAATATGGAAATCGAAACTGATGCGGAATCTGTAATAATAGGTGATAGTGCCGACACATTTGGCAATATCATCGTTGGTGGAACATTCACTGTGAATGCGGAAAGTGCTCACGTTGTGCAAAATGTTCCAATTTCAGCAAACGATGTTCAAATCACAGTTTCAAACACATCTTATGCACAAAGAGCAACACTAACGGCTAGCGGAATCGAAAGCATCAGTGTTGAAAAAGGTACGTTTATTAATGGTGCCACTATAAATGCGAGCAGTGTGGACGTTTCAAACGAAGATGCTAAATTTACATTAGATACAGAGAATAGCTACAAAGATGAAGTTCAAGCAATCCCAACATTGATAATTGCAAGTGCTTCAGATTTCGATATCAGTGATGCAACTAAAATAACAGAAATCGAATTGCAAACAACTGAAGAAGATCTAGACCTTTCAAATGTTACTTCTAATGCAGTATTGAAAATTTCAGGTGACACAACGCCAACTATTATTTATGACGAAACTTCAAGCGTAAAGATAATCAATAACACATCTTCAGCACTCACTGTAAAAACAGCCGATGATGAAACTGAAGGCACAACAGTTGAAAGTGCGAGTGGTGCGGATATTACAAGTGAAGGTGCTGCTGTTGTTGAGGTTGTAATAATCACCGTGACAAGCACTGACAAAACATATGACGGTTTAACTTCAGTTAAACTAACAGCTGAAGGTCTAGTTGATAATGGAAGTGATTCATACACATATACATATGAAACAGAAAAAACGATCACATTCACGGCAGTATTGGCAGATGTAAACGTAGGCACAAACAAAGGGGTCATTTTCACGCAAACATCAACTAATGATGAAGTTATTATGACTTTTAATAATGTTTATATAACCGTTGAACAAGCAACACCAACAATAAGTGGCACATTGGCAGCAAGCGAAATAACATACGGTCAAACATTGAACGATTCAAAATTGAGCGGTGCAACAGCAACATTTGGTACAGGAAATGTAGATGGAACATTTATTTGGGAAGATTCAACAATCGCACCAACAGTATCAAATAGCGATATAACAACATATACTGTTATTTTCATGCCATCAAGTGCAAACTTTAACACCGTGGAACAAACAGTGACTTTGTCTGTTGTTCAAGCAACGCCAACATATTCAGGCGAAAACTTATTGGGTGCAACATATAATGAAACGCTTGCGGATGTTGATATTTCGGCAATGACTAGTAGTGTTGATGGTGTGTTCACATTCAATAGTTCGAATGAAACAACAGTTGGAAATGCTGGAAGCAATAGCTTCACAATGACATTCACTCCAATAGATGCAGAAAATTATGAAACATTAACAAATATTCAAGCTACAATCACAGTTGTAAAAGCAACATACGATATGTCTAGTGTTGTATTCGAAGATAGTACAGTCACGTATGATGGTGAGGCTCACAGCATAACAGCTACTGGTTTGCCAACAGGTGTGATTGCAACGTATGATGAAAATGTACAAACACAAGCAAATGAAACAGGGTATACTGTGACAGCATCATTCACTGGTGACAGTGATAACTATGAAGAAATAGTAGATAAAACTGCAACATTTATTATCAATAAAGCAACATATGACATGACAAATGCTGGTTGGTACTATATAGGCGATTTCGTGTACGATGGCAGTGAAAAAGAAGTGTATGTTCAAGGACTTCCAAATGGTGTAACTGCTTCATCATATGAGAATAACAAAATGACTAATGCTGGTTACTACACAGCAAGTGCAGAGTTGGTATATGATTCAGAAAACTATAATACTGTAAGTGTTAGTGATTTGGCGTGGCAAATAGCCAAAGCGACATCAATTATCAATGTTTCTGATGTTAATACTTCATATACGTATACAGGTAAAGAACAAAGTGTAACTTCTGGTGCAACAATACCAAATAACGAGCAAACACTTGTATATTCAGATAACACATTCACAAATGTAGGAACTTATGATGTTGCAATCACTGCAGAAGCAACAACAAACTATGAAGCAGTGAATAAAGCAGTAACTATCACTGTTGCTCAAGCTGAAAATGAAATCACTGTATTGAATGTTAATAATCTAACATACGGTGTATCTTCAGATGTGGTTTCTGAAATATCAGCTACTTATGGCGTAAATACAGCACAATATTCATATTCTGCTGATGGTGTGAACTACACAACAATCATTCCAACAAATGCAGGAACGTATTACGTAAAAGCAACGATTGCGGAAACAGATAACTATAAATCTGCGGAATCATCTGCACAATTTGTAATAGAAAAAGCTGTTTACACGTCAGAAAATGCGCCAACGCATACGTTGATAGAAGTTGAATACTACACTGGTATCACACTTGCAGATGTAGAAGAAAAACTATTAATTGGATATGAATGGACAGTCAATACTACAAAATTAACAGTTGGTACAAATTCATATGACGCAACATATACAAATCCAAATGGCAACTACGAAACAACAGATGTAACAATTTCAATTGATGTGACAATAGCTGATTTGATTCAAACAGCACCAACAGTTTCATCTGAAAACGCAACAATAACATATGGAACTACTATTGGATCAATTAAATTCACAGAGGGTTCATTGTCAATTGGTGAAAATGCTATTGACGGAACATGGGCATGGGAAACTACAAATGCTGTTCCAACAGTAGCTGAAAGTGGAGAATATAACATCATATTCATGCCTACAGACACGGCATATACAAATTTCACATTTGCTGTAGAAGTCACTGTAGTGCCTAAAGCAATTTCAATTTCTAACACAAATGTTTCAGTGACATATTCAGGCAGCGATACATTCGACCTTGAAAGCACTCAATGGGGCACATTAAATTCATCAGATATTTTGACAAACGATAGCGTTGAGATCACATCAGCAACAGCAAAATTTGCAAGTGAAGATGTATTGATAGATAACGATGCAGTAAGTGCTCAAGAAGTAGCAATTGTTTATGTTCTTAATAATAACAACTATATAGTGTCAGACGTCACAACAACTGGTCAAATTAATCCAGTTTACCTTACAATCGCTGAGCCAACAATTGTTGCAAAAACATACGATGGCACAACTGATGCAACAACTGATGTAACAGCAGGTGAAGTATCTACTGTCATTGGCACAGATAACGTCTATGCTTCAATTATATCGGCAACATATGTTTCAGCAAACGCAGGCGAAGCAGACATGACTGTTTCGTATGAATTGCAAGGTGATGATGCTCAAAACTATGCTCTTGCAACAGAAACAGCAGAACAAAGCTATACAACAACAGCTATAGCTAAGCAACAACTCACTATAACTGGAACAGAAGTTTCTAGCAAAACATACGACGGAACAGATTCCGCTGTAGTAACTGTCGGAACACCTTCAGATGCAACTGTGACAGTAAGTGCAACAGCTACTTTCGAAGATAAAAATGTTGGTGAAAATAAAGATGTTGAAGTAGTATATTCAGTTACAGATACAAACTACATTGCACCAGTAAGCGAAACATTGACTGCTTCAATTTCTACTTTGGAATTGAGTGTGAGTGGATATACTGTAGACGTAGCATATGACAATAAAACTGAATACGCATTGACATCTAGCGAGTGGGGAACACTTACTGGTATTTTAAGTGATGACACGACAGGTGTTGCTATTGAATCTGCAACAGCAACATTTGAAAGTGAGAATGCTGAAAGTGGTAAGTCTGTGACTATTGAATATATCCTTTCAGGAGATGCAAAAGATAACTACTACGTATCAAATGTATCTACTACAGGAACAATCAATAAGGCTGATTACACAGCAGCTAATATGCCAGCACATGATGATATCACCGTTGATTACATTCCAGAAATGACTCTTTCTGATGTAGGTTTAGATGATGATTATTCATGGGTAAGCGGTGACACGGCACTTTCTGTAACTCAAGATTATGTTTCATACAGTGCAACATATGTAGATCCGAATGAAAATTATAACAACGCAACTATTAATATCAACGTAAAAGTAGTTATTGCTGATTTGAATTCAACAGCACCAGAAGTTGATAATGCAACAATCACTTATGGTGACACTATTGATAGTATCGTATTCACTGCAGGTGAAATCACAATTGGCGAAAGCGAAACTACACTTGAGGGAACATGGGCATGGGAAACTCTTGATGCTGTTCCAACAGTGGCAGAAAGTGGTGAATATAACATTATATTCACAGCAATTGACACAAATTACGGTACAATATCATTCCCTATTAGTGTAACAGTTGAGGCTAGAGCATTGACATCTGATATGTTCAGAGCTATATCTGCACAAACATATACAGGTCAAGAAATTGAGCCAGGTATCGCAATAGTATCAACTGAAACTTTGCTAACTAGTGATGATTTTGATATTGAGTATTCAAATAACGTGGACGCAGGCACGGCAACTGTTACAATTAAAGGAAAGCTTAACCATCAAGGTCAAATCACGTTGAATTTCACAATCAATAGTGCGACTGATAATGCAATAACGGATATTGAAATTGAAGATTGGAAATATTATGCATACGATGCGGAAGCGAATGCACCTCAAGCAACTAACACATACTCAGGCGAGATCACATACGTATATTACGAGCAAAGTGGCAGTGAGGACGAAATCGATGCTGACAACTTGAATGAGCTTGCTGCCGGAGCATACTATGTTGTTGCAACATCAACATCAACAAACTATAACACTGCAACGAAAGAAATTACTTTCAGTGTTAAAGAAGCAGATATCATTGACAGCACTGCAACAACGCAAATGGCTTCTTATACTGGTGCAGCTCTATCTCCAACTATTTCAGCAACAACTGTAGATGGATGTGAATATTCTGTATCATACACAGGAGATTACCAGTTCACAGAAATTGGAGAGTATACTGTCAACTACACAATCAGTGCAGATAACCACAATGATGTAAGCGGTGAAATTGACTTCGCAATAAGTGAATACACAGTTGGCCTAGAATTTACATATATCGAATCAGAAGATGGATATCAAGTAACTGGATACGAAGGCAGTGAAACTGCTGTTGTTATTCCAACAACATATGTTGGAGAATATGGTCAAAAATCTGTCACAAGTATCGGTGATTCGGCGTTTGCTAATAGCTCAATAACAAGTATTAGTTTGCCAAGCGACTTAGAAAGTATTGGTTCTTATGCATTCAGCGGTTGTGATAGTCTCACTAGGGTAGTTATTCCAAATACGGTAACTACAATTGGGGAATATGCTTTTGCAAGCTCAAATGAATCTCTTGAAATTTATGTTTATGAAAGTGAATTGCCAGTTGGTTGGAGTGAAGATTGGGCAAGTAATATGGATGGCATCGTATATTGGTACGGCGAATGGTATCCAGATTCAGATGGAAATCCATATGAACCAACATTAACTGTTGCGACAGGGTTGGTATTTGAATTGAATGACGATGGTGAAAGCTACACAGTTATAAGCTCTGGTAGTAATACGTGGGATGATGAATATGCAATTCCTATGACGTACATGGAACTTCCAGTTACGGCGATTGGGGATAGTGCTTTTGAATCAGCATCGTTCTTAGAGAAGATAGAAATTCCACCAACAGTAACTTATATTGGCGATGAAGCATTTAAGGAGAGTTCGTTGCAAGAGGTAATTGGTGCTATAAATGTTGCGTATATTGGCAATAGCGCATTTTATAAATGTCAAGATTTAACAGTTATTGAATTAAGTGAATCATTAACTACTATTGGAGATTATGCATTTTATTATTGCTCAAATCTCTCTGAACTTGAGTTGCCAAATAACCTAACAGATATGGGATATTGGGCATTTATGGTGTGTGATCAATTGATTGAAGAAATAAATGGAGTGTATTATTTTGACGGTTGGATAGTCGGTACATTCATTAATACGGTGATAGGAGACATAGTTATTGAAGATGGTACAATCGGTATATCAGATAAAGCATTCTATGAAAGAACTGCCATAACATCGATTAACCTTCCTAGTAGTGTTTGTTTTATTGGTGATTATACATTCTCAGGTTGTACTAAATTAAGTGCGATTTTATTTACTGAAGGATTTAGTTTAATTGGAGACTATATGTTTAGTGATTGTACAAGCCTTCAAAGTGTTGATTTGATAGGAAGTATTGAGACAATTGGTGATTATGCATTCTCAGGTTGTACTAAATTAAGTGCGATTTCATTTGCTGAAGGATTAGATGTAATAGGAACAGGGGCATTTAAATTTTGTATTATAGAAACCTTGGATTTGCCAAATAGTTTGACGATTATTGGTAATTCTGCATTCTCAAGTTGTTCTAAATTGAGTGAAGTTGAAATTCCATATGGAGTAACTATAATTGGAGATTCCGCGTTTAGTGGATGTGGGCTATCATCTGTTGTATTATCAAATACAGTTGAAAGCATAGGTAGTTCAGCATTCAGTTCGTTGGCTTATGATTTTGATTATATTATTATTCCTGATAGTGTAACTTATATTGGTAATGAGGCATTCAAAATTTTTTATATTGGAGTAGTAAATTATATAACAATATATTGTGAAGCTGATGAAATACCTTCTGAATGGAGTTTAAATTGGTCTGAAATTAGAATTGATGGTGGAAATAGTCATACAATTTATTGGGGTGATCAGTGGTACTATGATACAGCCGGTAATCCGTATGTTGGAACAGAAGGTGTAACGGATGGATTGGTATTCGGTGATTATTTAAATGGATATGGGTATGAAGTCATTGGGTATACTGGAGATGCAATAGATGTTGTTATACCTGAAACTTACAATGGAAAGACAGTGTATTCAATTGGTGCAAATGCATTCAGCGCATCAAGCTTTGTTAAAACAGTAGAAATGCCGGAAACTATTAAAAGCATAGGTAACTATGCATTTTCTGGTTGCTCAATTACTGAATTAGAAATTCCAACATCAGTACTAGAGATTGGGAATTATTCATTTTATGGATGTAAGTATTTAACAAATGTAACTGGATTTAGCGGTGTAAAAAGCATTGGGTTAGCAGCATTCTCTAATTGTACTAGTTTAGAAAGTATAGTACTATCTGAAAACCTTACAAGTATAGGATCAGCGGCATTCCAATATGCGAGTTTAAAAAGCATAACAATACCTGAAAGTATTACAAGTATAGCAGAGGGTGCATTTTATGGTTGTAGTAGCTTAGAAGAGGTAACAATACTTAAAGGTGTCACTAGTATAGGAGCGAGTGCATTTTATGATTGTACAAGTTTGTCAAGCATAACAATTTCAGAAGGTGCTACAAGCATAGGGGAATATGCATTCTATGGTTGCGTAAGTTTGTCAAGTATAACAATTTCAGACGATGCTACGAGCATAGGGGAATATGCATTCTATGGTTGCATAAGTATGCAAAATATAATAATACCAGCAGGTTTTTCAAGTATAGAAAATTATACCTTTTATGGTTGCAAAAGTTTGGAAAATATAACAATACCAGAAGGTGTTACGAGTATAGGCTCATCTGCATTTAGTTATTGTATAAACTTGGAAAATATAGTAATACCTGAGGGGGTAACAAGCATAGGTGATTCGGCATTCTCTGGTTGCACAAGTTTAACCACTGTAGATATTCCGTATGGGGTCACAGTGATAAGTGCTTTTACATTTTGTGACTGTAGTAATCTAACATGGGTTACAATTCCTAAATCTGTTACATTTATTGGGGCGCAATCTTTCTATGATTGCTATGAGCTAGCAGCAGTTATTCCAAAAGAGGTTGAAGAAATAAATGATGTTGCATTCACGCGTGCTACTTTATATGTTGAGATTGAAGAGTCTGAGTGTAATTGGGTAAGTAATTGGCAATCAAATTCAACTATTTTCTGGGGATTTAGCATTGATAATCCAGCATCGGATTATTTAATCTATGAGGAAATGTCATCTAATGAGTGCTATGTTGTTGGTTATGACGGACTTCAAACTACATTAATTATTCCATCGGAATATAATGGATATACAGTGACTGGCATATCTTTTCATTCATATTCACCATTGGATTATATTTTTATACCAGAGACTGTCAATTATGTATCGGGATTAAGTAATTGCACTAATTTACAGTTTATTGAAGTAGATGAAAATAATCCTTATTATCAAAGCATTGATGGTGTGCTTTATAGTAAAGAGGGTACTTCATTGCTGTGTTATCCCGTAGGAAAAATAGATGATGAATTTATTATCAATGATAATGTAGAAACAATAGGTTATAGTGCATTTTCTAATAGTGTAAATTTAAAGAGTGTTCAGGTCTCAGAAAGCATAAAAAATATAGAAAATAGTGCATTCAATAATTGTATAAATTTAGAATCCATAAATATTCCCGCAGGTCTAGAAAGCATGGGAACTTGGGTATTTGGTGAATGTACAAGTTTAAAGACTGTAGTGTTGCCAGAAAGTACTAAGATTATAGAAGCAGATACATTCTATAATTGCACAAGCCTTGAGAATATAGTGATACCTGAAGAGGTTACAAGTATAGATGGAGGCGCGTTCTATGGTTGTACAAGCATAGACAGTATAGTAATACCTGAGGGGGTAACAAGCATAGGCAATTCGGCATTTGCTTATTGTACGAGCTTGGAGACAATCGAGATTCCAGAAGGCGTAGAAAGTCTGGAGGGTACGTTTTGTAATTGCACTAGCTTAAAAAGCGTGAGTATACCTGATAGCGTTACAAGTATAGGTCAAGCATTCCAAGGTTGTGAAAGTCTAGAAAGTATCGTGATACCTGCGGGGGTTACAAGTTTGGATAGTTTTGCCTTTTGTGGTTGCACAAGTTTAAAAAATATAATAATACCAGAAGGCGTAGAAAGTATACCAGTAGAAGCATTTGGGGGATGTGTAAGTTTAGAGAGTGTAGTAATGTCGGGAAATGTCAAAAATATCGATACACTTGCATTCTGTAGGTGTGGATTTACAAGTATTATAATTCCAATAAGCGTAACAAGTATTGCTAATCAGGCGTTTAGTGATTGTGTAAGTTTAGTGAGTGTGGTAATTCCAGACAGTGTGACTTATGTAGGAAGCTATGCTTTTGGTAATTGTGGTAATGTTGAGATATTTGCGGATATTATGGAAGAGTATGCAAATGAAAATTACGAATCATCATGGAATCAAGATATGGAATTTGGTGAATATTATACAGTATATTATTCTGGGGAATGGACATATGACACTGATGGTATAACTCCAATTCCTATTTCTTAATAATGAAACAGGTAATTTAAAATAATCATAGGAATCGGAATGAAATTTTTATTTCGATAAATAAATGACAAAAAGCTAGTGCGTATTAATGCTCTAGCTTTTTTGCATTTTCATTTTTGGTGATTTTAAAAAGGTAGTTTGTCAGTAAGTTGCATAATCAATATCGCAATCTAAAATCATATTGTGTAATACTTTATAATTCTGTATATGCTTGGCTCACATGTGTAGAAATCATTTTCAGTAGAATAAACTATTCCGTATAATTGTTTGCAAAGATTATATTTGCGGTTCTTTAAGCTGTAAGAATTCCTCAAAATGCTATTGATTTAGTAAATAATTATTAGTGTGGATTTCAAAAGGCTTAGCAATGAACTGAATTTTGCTTAGCAAACTCATTGTGATGTAAATACCAAAGATTTATTGTTGAAATAATATGTGTGAGTATTTCATCGATAGCGTGCAGGCCGTTCAAAAGCAATTTGAAAATAGAAGCTATAATTAAAGTATTTCTAACACAGCTTGTAGAAACGTAAAATTTGCTATGACGCGACTATGACGCGAATAGCAAGTGTTGCGAGAAACAATATATCCAAAAGTGGAAAAACGAATAAAATATATGCACATTTTACGCATAGTACAACCACGAATTAAACTTTCCGTGAAGAATGGGAATAAAGTAAAAAACCCCCGAAAGCCTTATAAAATGAGCTTTGCGGGGTTTGTTTTTTGCTCCGTGATACATTTTTGATACGTTTTTCAAAATTTTTCGTTATTCGTGGTTGCTTTTTAACTCATTTTTTGCTATTTTATCCACGTTATTTTCAGTGATTTATATTGTGATATTTTAATTGTTTTAGGCATATAGAAACTCTGGTTAATCTGTGTATTTTTGTGTTTCTCCTAAGAAGTTAATAAGAGTGCCATGTCATCTTCGTGCGAACAGACCCAGTTGGAAACATAAAAGCAGACAAAGAAAAACCCACCGAACTTACCCACGGAGCAGTAGCAACAATCATGGCACTTGATAGAGCCTTGCGAAATAGAAACACAGATAGCGTATATAATAATCGTGGGATATTGATTTTGTGAGGAAAGTATAAACTAGCAACTGGGAAACAGTAAAATATTTCTTGATTTTAAAACGCTAAAATGATAAACTATCGGTGACTACACATAAAGTATAGATTATTGATATAATAAATTGCACACTCTACGTTCCATAGAGTTGTTTTTGTAGTTATTCTACGGAGCATGGGTGTTATTCTTTTGGTAAACGCAGTATGATAAGTGTGTAAGGAGGAAAAATATGAACCAAGTTGAAATCGGCAAGTTTATTGCCAAAGAACGAAAAACAAAAAAATACACACAAAAACAATTATCAGAAATACTTACTATTAGCGACAAAACAGTGTCTAAATGGGAGTGTGGAAAAGGATTTCCAGAAGTATCACTTCTACTTCCATTATGCAATGAATTAGATATTACTGTAAATGAGCTTTTATCGGCAAAGAGATTATCGGATGATAGTTACAAACAGAAAGCTGAGGAAAACATTATGAGTTTAATTAAAGAAAAAGAAGAAAATCAAAAAAAGTGGAAATCAATGATTGTAACTGGTGCAATTTCTATCATTTCTTTTTTAACACTTACTACAATAGTAGCATTATATGCAGATACAATTTCTTTATTTGCTAAATTGATTATTATGGTGATTGCTATAGGCATATTAATAGTAGGTTCTTATTCCACTATGCAGAATGAAAGAACTATTGGATATTACAAATGTACAACTTGTAATAAGTTATTTGTACCAACTATGAAGGAATATATTTTCAGTGTTCATAAACTATCAACAATAAAACTCAAATACCCTCATTGTGATACAAAAGAATATTGTGAAAAAGTAATGTCGAAAGACAAATAGTGTCTATTATGAGAATAACTCAAACAATAACTAAATAACAAACACAAAAGGAGCAAAAATGAACATATTCAAAAAAGAGAGTACGAGATAAACCAGAAGTGAGATCTAGTGAACTTGATGAGTTTATTCGTGGAGAAGATTTGCATGGTGGGGTGAACAGCGGTCTGATCAAAGACTTAGTTAAAATAATCGAATCAGACCTATTTATTAATCATTATATAATTTAAAAGTGCACCCCCAAATTTTTCACTGATTTCGGTGTACAATTAATTTTTAATGCTAATATTTTTTAAATAAATCGCAGTTCGAACATAAAAATTATATAAAAAAATAGCAAAAAACAATAAAAGGCAGTACTGGTTTCCCTGCATGGTGACTGCCGTCAACTGCAACCATGACTTTTCCCTTTGTTTATAAGGGAAAAGTGCCATTTGCTAATGGCAAGTCCTGGCAGTTCTTATCCTGCTAAGACCTAATTGATAGAATTATACTCAAATAAGTGGCAAAACTGTGGGATTTGAATTTTCCAGACACTGTCTGGAAAATTCAGTTTTACCTATGGTAAAAAATCAAAAGACACAAGATATAAAATTCGGAATTTCCGATTTTTCTAAAAGTGTATGCAATGTAATATGCAATGCATCAAAATAATTATTAAAACTAAAAATGAGTTATTCGAAATTCCGAATAGCTCATTTTTATGTTGCTATTATTCTAGTTTTTTATTTATATAAATCATAATTTTTATCAAGCACAGCGTATCCAAATTCACGCCTAGGCGTATTAATGATTTTGTCAATACTCGCTCGGTTTTTGTTGAGTAGAAAAGCGATGCAATCCATAACATCAACAATAGAAATATTTTCCACTATGAGCCATACGTCGCGAGCATATGAATAAAGATTATTCAAATCTTCAAAGCTGATTTTTTAAAAAAGTTCGCCTTCTAGGGTTGCCATATTCACTATATCCTCAAATACCTTTTTGTGAGCATAACTTTGGCTAAGTGCATGAACAAATTCTTTGGTGTTCGTTTGTGCTTCTTTAATAATAGTTTCAATATCAAATTTCATAATCTCACCCCCTTAACCACTTATCGTGCCAAACAAAATATAACGAGATATTTGCTTTTCAGTTGGGAAGTAATACCCGCATTTTTCTAGTGCCATAATAGTCATTTCTCTAAGTTTATTCATAACATTATTTAGCTCGTTATCAAGAAATCGCCCAAAACGATAACAAAAAAATTTATTAAAGTGTGCGAAGAATAAAATTTTATGTGGTTCTTGAAAACTCGCTAAATACAGTTATATTAAAAGTGGCTGGAGGCGAAATGGATCAAAAAACGATAAACATAAAATAAGCACAGCGCAGTTCGAAAAGAAAATGAAAACACCATATGAATTGTTGCGTATATTATTATGGTCACGCAGTTTATGTGTGAGTGTGGTATTTTAACGTTGTGCATTTCTACAATGGCACCTATTTAATATATAATTTTTATAAAAATTTTCATAATGTATTGCCTTTTTTGTAATTACATGTTAAACTTTTTATCAAGATAGGAGAATAAAAAATGAACACAAATATTGATAATAGAAGAAAAAAATTAATTGATAGTTCTCGTGGTGATGGAGAATGGTGGAAAATGGTTTATCGAGGATATAAATTTATAGAACACGAATGCGAAAAGAATGAGGGTTTATGTTCTTCTTCGAAGGTTAACTCAATCAAATTTAGCAGATATATATATCAAGATGTCAGAAATGGAGAAGTAGATCATGCGCATCGTCATATAGCTAATAATGTTGTTAATGAATTGAAAGAATGCGGATATATAAAATTTCTTAAGAAAAATGATGTATGGATGTTGAAAATTGCTGATAAATTAGATATCTTTGATGATTCCATTATCAAATCAAAACTTAAACATGTCAAAATGGAAGAGGAAGCAATTCTAACAAGTAAAGAGAAAGCCCGAAAAGTACATCAGCATCTTTTGAAAAATGGCATAAACATTTATGAATGGGAAAGAAAGTGTTTTAAATGTGGTAAAAAAACGAAAGTTAAAACGTATTTGCTAGTTAATCAAATATTGAATGAACTAGGTGAAGAGTTTGTTCCGTGCGCTAAGAAATATAGGGATTCTAATTTGTTTGAAATATTAGGTTTGGGATATTTTGATAGTTTAGATAATTACCTTATGGAATTGCATCCTACAATAAAGAAAAAATATTCAAAAGAAATGGGAAAAGAATATGTAATGAATACCTGCAGTATCTGTGGAATGCACTTTGGAATAAACTACACTGTGTATCAACCAAAGGAAATTTTAAATATGCCTAAAAAAGATTTGAAAAAGCTGATTGTAGATAGAGTCGATATAAAAAATTTTATCAGTGAATTAGATATACTAATGTATATGAAAGATTAGCTGTGTTGGTATTCTCTAACAGATATGCCAGTAAGTTAAAATCTTAATGTATTAATCTTAATATATTAGTTATAAATGAATTGTAATGTATAAAAATGAGCAAGTGGTTACAAAAAGCATAATCAATTAAAAGGAGAAATATGAAAATAGTGATCGTTGATGATGAAATAAATTATATAAATCAAATTGAAGAAGTATTGTTGGAGCATTTTTCTGATAAAAAATTAGATATACAAAAATATGATAGTGTAAATCCGTTAATGAATCAAGATACTAGTGAAATTGATATATGCTTTTTGGATATAGAAATTAGGGATGGTAATGGCATTAATTTAGCAAATTACATAGCTAAGATAAACAAACGAGTCATTATATTTTTTGTGACAAGTCACTCACACTATATTTCTGACGCTATGGACTGTGAGCCTTTTCAATATATTTTAAAGCCAATAGATGTAGGGGTATTGGTGAAAAAAATTCAAAGAGCGTTTGAAAAATACTTAAAAGATAGAGCAGTGCTTGAAACAAGCCGCCTTGGTCAAAAAACGAAAGTTAACATATTTGACATATCGTACATCGAGTATTTCCACAGATTATGTTTGATCCATCTATCTACAGGAAAAAGTATAGAATGTTCAAATGCTTTTGGGGAATTGACAGCGAAATTGAAAGAATATAATATAGTTAAATGCAAAAAAAGTTTTTTAGTAAATCTTGATGATATTGAATCGTTGAAATCAAATGAAGTAAAATTAAAATCAGGGCAAGTATTATCAATTAGCAGAAACTATAAAAAAGAGTTCGAGGAGGCATTTGCCAGATATATGTCGGAGGTAAAGGTGTGAATATAATATTGTTGTTTATTTCATCAATAGCGGATAGTCTTTACTATAACAATTTCTTTGATGCATTTTGTAAGGGGAGATTAGTTAGAAAACATACTCTATTCATAGCATTTAGTTTATATGTTATTGTAAACATATTAATAAACACACATATAAATTCAATGCTGAATTTCCTGATTATAAATATTTGTGCTTTATTTGGATTATCATGTTTATATAAAATAAAAATTCGCTATAAAATCTGTATTATTTTGTTTTTAATGCTGTTGGCTATATTTGTAGAGATAATAGCGAGTTTCATTTTGGCATTGGTTACAGGAGTTTCCGTTATAGAAGTTCAAAGCAACTTTATATTGGCGACAATAGGAATTGTTATTTCAAAATCAACTACGCTGACATTAAGTTATATATTCAAAAGTTTTTACAAAAAAAAAGAAGCGCAAATATCTATCTATAGAATAATGCCGTATGTACTTATGCCGATCATGTCATGTTTTATTCTTCTTGAACTTAATGAAGTGATGGTGACCGCACAAAGTAGCGGTGTTGTTTTAAATTTGTTTAGTATAAGTATTCTTGTATTTTGTAGTAACATATTATTTTTCTCTGCATTTGACTATATTTTAAAAACTATGCAATTGAAGAATAAAGTAGAATTTGAAAAACTGAGAATGGAATCAGACAGAACGCGATATGAAGATATTTTAGAGAATCAGACACAACTAGCAAAAAGAATTCATGATATTAAAAATAAGATGTATGGGCTTAAAGACTATATTGTAGAAGACAATATAAAAGCATTAAATCAATTAGATGCAATTTGTGATATCACGGAAAAATATGGAGATTATACGGGGATCATGGGTGTGGATAGTATAATAAATGCTAAAGTAACAAAAGCAAAGCAAGAAGACATAAAATTCCAAATACATACGCAAGTTTATAAAAAAATTAATATAGATATCATAGACCTTTGTGTAATTGTGGGCAACTTATTAGATAATGCCTTTGATGCAATGAATACGACTGATGATAAGAAAATAGAATTTGAATTCCACATAAAAAATAACTATATTTGTATTCTAGTTAAAAACAAATATAATTTAGCTATTAGTAATGAAAAAACGCGAAGAAAAGAAGAGAAAATTCTTCATGGGTATGGTGTTAAAAACGTTAAAGAAATTGTGAAAAAATATGGGGGATTGTTTTATGTCGACAAAGAAGAGAAGTGGTTTATTGTGAATGCATTTATAGAAAACAGATAATAAAGAGGACCAAGATAATGAACCTTGGTCTTTTTTATGTCAAAAACGACAGTAAGCACGTTAAAAACGACAGTGATATTGATTAAGATATGAAAATATGCTAAGTTAAATATATAGGACAAGAGAGGGGGAAATATGGAAAATATAGCAGAAAATATAACTAAATATATGATAAAGAAAAATATAATTGAAGAAAATCAGCTTGAAACATATATATATTGTTTCATTATTTTGCTATCGACTTTGATTAATTTAGCGTTGGTGATTGCAATCGGAATAATTTTTGAACAAATAGCTTTTGCAATTATTTTTGCAATTTGCTTTATTGGATTACGTCATTTTGCAGGAGGATACCATGCTAAAAATCACTTATCGTGCATAAGCACAATATTGGGGCTCGCAATCGTTGGAAATCTAGGGATAAAATATTTTTTAGAGCAGTATATTGTCTTAATAATAGCAAGCATGAATGTAGTTTCAGTTATAACATTTATATTGCTTGCACCAATAGAAAATGTGAACAAGCCGTTGTCTTCTGAAGAAGTTAAACAGAATCGAAAGATGAGTATAATAGGAATATTTATAGTAGCAAGCATTTCTAGTATTTTGATGATCATTAATATTGATTACGTATATCCATATGCAGTTTCATATACAATGATAGTGGTAGCAGAACTCTTGGTTCTAGGTAAGATGTGTTTGAATAAATCAAAAACAGAGATTGATATTAATAAATAATACTTCAAAACATGTCAAAAACGACAATAAACACGTTAAAAACGGCAGTGATATTGCAAATTGAATACAAGTGTGATAGCATATGAAATATATAATAAGGAGAACATCTTGTCATGAAAGAAAAGAAATCTATAATATTGAAAGCTGTAATAAAAACAGCGAAATTTATAGGTGATGGTTCAGTCGATGGTGTGTGTCAATGGTGGTTATGCCAACCCAAAGTTCCTGATGCAATGATGAACAAAGAGAAGAAGAAAAATTGAGGCAAACATTTGTTGTGTGACGGACGTATTATGTTTAGTACATTTTCACAACATAAAAATGGAAAATGGAGGTTCGGTCCGATGTGTAATTTAGTTTACGATTAATATCAAATAAGAGTTAAGCAAATTATCGCGAAAACATGGAGGAAATAAAATGAAAAGAATACATAAAAATTTGAAAAAGGTACTTGCAATGGTGCTAGTTTGTGCTATGCTAGTTATGAGTATGGGAGCATATAGTGGGGAAGTGGCGTATGCAAACGATGAATTCTCATTCGAAGGTCTAGTGGAAGTGGTTGTGTATGAAACAGAAACAACGATCTTAATAGCTTATGTAGATGAAATGTATGTTGCCGAATATACATATAGATTAGAAAATGAAGTTGGTTATAGGGATTCTCAAATCGAAGAAATTTTAGGGTTGCATAATCATGATGAAGATTATTCTAGCATGATGAGATGTCCTGTGCCAAGTAGCTCATGTTATCTTTCGAGCACAACAAAATTGTATGAATCTGATATTTTAGATATGCTTGATACAATGAATGTAAACATGACAGAGTATGAGATGATTAGAAATAGCACAGCTTTTGAGTTTGTTGAATGGTTAGTTGGGAAGACGGGAGTTGGGACATTGGCGAGTTTTCTTATGGTAACATTAGATATCACATTGATTGCAGCAGAAAGCATTCTAGCAAGTTGGGCCGAAGACTCAATTTTTGGGTTGGTTAATGGTGATTATTCTTACATATGTAGATGCATATACGTTAATACAGGTTCAACATATCCTGCCGCTTGGGTTTTGACATCGAGAGTGTAAAGGAATATTGTTATGAAAAAAATTATTGGATTACTATCATTCGTGTTTGTTATTTCAACAGTATTGACATTTGTTGATGGATATATAAATGGCTCGATGTCGGATGCCTTGCAGTCTATATTGTTGATTGCTGCGGCAAGTGTAGCTTTTTATTTTTGGTATAAATTTGAAGGCAAAAGAGTTGCCCAAGGCAAAGAGCCTCTTATGGTAGTACCGTTCAAAAAAGAGTATCTTAATGACAGAGAAAAATTTTTCACAGATAGAATGTGGGGATATGTATATGAAGCACTATTTGTTGGAGCTGTTTTTGCAATAGGTTCTCGCAGTGGAGCATTGCTATATGGCATTCCGAAATTCATGCAATTTTTTTCAGTGGCATATATAATAGGTTGCCTTGGGACAGAAACCCAACTTGTTAAGTCATTATAAGACTACGTATGTTATTACATAATAATTTTTGATAAATTTTTCGGATGAGTTAATGTGTGGCCATTTTAAAAATTATTTAAAAAGAATTACGGGTGGATAATTTTATTGTTTAAAGTATATGAATAGAATTAAGTAAATAATTTAATTTAACATAATCATCTCGATTATTTCATTGAGATGATTATGTTTTTATTGCAGTATTATTAAGAATAGATATAATAAAGCTGCTATTGTGACATATATTGACGTATAATAGCTGTCAACTTAATCATATTATCTTAATTGACAAACCTTCAAAATGGTGTTATTATAGAATTAATAAAATATTATAATGTTTTATTGTAGTTTTTAAATTAATTTTATGGTAGGTTTGTTAAGTGTGAAAGATGTTACATGTTGTTTTACAGGGCACAGGGATATGGGTGAAGTGGAAATTAAAGATTTGCACAAGATATTAAGTGAAAAAATAGCAAAATTGATTAAAAGTGGTTATAGGTGTTTTCTATCTGGTGGAGCACTCGGCTTTGATATAGAAGCTGCAAGTGTAGTTCTGCACATGAAGTCATTATATCCGAGTATAAAGCTAATAATGGTCTTGCCATGCAAAAACCAAGCAAAAAGTTGGCAAGAGAAAGATGTGGATCGCTATAATAAAATCATAAGCCAAGCAGACGAGCGAATCTATACATCAGAAACAATGTCCCGAGGCTGTTATCATATAAGAAACAAATATCTAGTAGATCACAGCAGCTGTTGTATAGCATATCAAACAAAACAAAGCGGTGGCACAGCATATACTGTCAAATATGCCGAAATCAAGGGCTTAGCAATAAATATACTCTAATATTAAATATTTGAAAAATTAAAATAGTGGAAATAAATAATTAAAATACCAGCAGAAAATAAATCAAATATTTTCAATTTAATATTGTAAATTAGTATTTTATATGTTACAATTATAAAAAACAAAGGATAATAACAAATTATGATTTGTTAAGCGTGGGAAATATG
>JAWXUX010000018.1:0-29332 GCA_044426045.1 Bacillota bacterium | reverse complement strand
GGAACGCCCCTATTCAAATAGTTATGTTCCTATTATATGGATTACATATATATTGAAAAGCACAAGGCGAAGCCGCGTGCATTACCACACCTTTCACCTTTCACCTTTCACCTTTCACCTTTCACCTTTCACCTTTCACCTTAAACGCACTAGCGTTCCTACACCCCTCGCCAACCCAAACACAAAAAGCGGGCAAAACCCGCCCCTTTCACGTATAAACCCACGTTTTCCGTCAACACTTAATAAACACTAAACAAAAAGCTACACAAAAAGCCAAAAAGGAGCTATTATGGAAAATTTTCAAAATTTATCACTGCTGTTTCACGAGCAGAATGTTTTCACTGCTGTGTCTGTTGGAATTTTCTTTGTTTTTATTTGCGGAATAACAAAGTCACTTATTTACCTTGCGGGGGAGAAGGCGTCTTATCTTTTTGACAGCCACGCGATTTCTGAATATATTGCAAAAACCGCGTCCCCTGAGCCAATACGGCTTAAAATATTGTTTCTTTCCTTTCCCAAAGCCGACAAGACCATTCTTTCGGATTATTTGAAAGAGCCAATAGAAAAGCCGTCCAAGCTGTTTTCTGGGACTGTTGAACAGCTGAAATGCGAGATTTTATCTGTCACAAATTATAATCGCAATATCGCGATGTTCTTTTTTTTGGTTTCGGGGGTGACAATCCTCGCTTCAAGCGTGGCTAGCCTTGAAACAAAATTTTTGGGCATCACCGTTTTTGCACTCGTGCTTTTTTCTGTCAATGCGGTTTGCAATGGGATTTTCGCTGTTATGAAATATTTCTCGCTGAAATCTTTTCGCACTCTCCTTTCAAAGCTTGATGATTTCCACGGCATGCACAGCGCAAAATTTCGAAACGGACTTTTATCCACCCAAAACCCAAACTCGCCCTTTTCAAAAAACACTTATCAAAACATAGAATATAAAAAGCCCTCGTCCCCACCCGCAAAACCTCAGCTTGCGAATTTTGATGTGCAAACTGTGCCAGATGTGCGAACTGTGGCAAGCGAAAAAACTTCCAGTTTAGGCGTTATCCAAACCCCAAAAGTCAGCGATTTGGAAATTTTGCAAAAACGTCCCCACCAAGTGATTGTGGCAACGGGTGTGGCGAATGCAGATGTGGCAAGCATAAATCAACGCCCGCCCGAAATAGAAAATCCCGAAAATTCGCAAGCAGGAAACGCCACCACAAGCACCACACAAAACGAGCTGATAAAAAATATTCCGCCAGCAAGCGTTGCCGATATTCTTGAAAACATCAAAACCGCGACGGATAATCTCGATTTTGAAAGTTTTGAAGTGCTGTCAGATAAACTCGCCACCCTTTGCACCGCAAAAGCCATTGCCCCCCAAGACCACCAAACATTGCAAAATGGACTTGACCAACTGTTGCAGGAATTTAGAGAGGCTGATGGTGTGCGTGGGGTTTAGGTTTGTGCATACTATATTATAGAATAAGTGAAAGGTGAAAGGTGAAAGGTGAAAGGTGTGGTAGGCACTCGCTTTGCTCGTGCACCCTATTATATTTAGGCTGTAAAAAAGGAACGCTCCTATTTGAATAGTTGCGTTCCTACAAGTGGTTACAAATATAATTGAAAAGCACGAGGCAAAGCCGCGTGCATTACCACACCTTTCACCTTTCACCTTTCACCTTTTTAAGTTTTGACAACTCAAAACTTAAAACCTAAAACTATCTTTGAGCGACACCACTTCTCCATACGTTTCGCTTTTTTTATCGAATACATAATATCCCATTCTCATGAATTGGAAGGTTGCACCGCTTGCGACATCTTTCAGGCTTGGCTCGCCTAGGGCGTTGAAAGAATGGACTGAATCTGAGTTTATTCTTTCAGAGAAGTCTTGACCGTTATATTCCGCATCGCTCAAAAGATAATCAAAATCCCTCATCACGATTGGAACGCACGTCGCTTTATCCACGAATTGAACAACACCGCGAACTTTGATTCCGCTTTCGTCGTGACCTGATTTTGAGCTTGGGACATACGAGCATTTAAGTTTTGCAACTTCGCCGTTATCGTCCAAAACAACTTCTTCACATTTGATGATATAGGCACCTTTCAATCTCACATAACCATCTGGTTTCAATCTGAAATATTTTGGTGGTGGCACGAGTGCGAAATCGTCCCTATCGATATAAATTTCTTTGCCAAACGTGAGTTCGCGTTCTCCCATTTCTGGGTGATTTGGGTGGTTTTCCACACTCAAAACTTCGCTTTCTTCGTTTGGATAGTTAACAATTTCAACGAGCAATGGATTTTTCACTGCCATTGCGCGCATTGCGTTTTCGTTAAGGTTTTCCCTCACGCACGCTTCAAGATTTTTCACGTTCACTTCGCTGTTTGATTTTGCAACACCGATTCTGCCACAGAAATCTTTGAGTGCCGCCGCTGGGTAGCCACGTCTTCTCATTCCGCAGATAGTTGGCATTCTTGGGTCGTCCCAACCATCAACCGCGCCGTCGTCAACAAGTTTTTTGAGGTATCTTTTGCTCATGATTGTGTTTGTGATATTAAGTCTTGCAAACTCGCGTTGGATTGGTTTGAATTCGATATCGCAATTATCAATCGTCCAATCATATATTGGGCGGTGGTCTTCAAATTCTAGCGTGCAAATCGAGTGCGTGATACCTTCAAACGCGTCAGACAGCGGATGAGTGAAGTCATACATTGGATAGATGCACCATTTGTCGCCAGTTCTGTGGTGAGTGGCTCTCAAAACGCGATACAAAATTGGGTCGCGCATGTTGATATTTGGGCTTGACATGTCGATTTTCGCCCTTAAAACTTTTGAGCCGTCGGGGTATTTTCCATCTCTCATGCCGTAAAATAATTCCAAGTTTTCTTCCACGCTTCTGTCGCGATATGGTGAATTTTTACCAGCTTCCGTGAGCGTTCCGCGATATTCACGCATTTCGTCGGCATTGAGTTCGCAAACAAACGCAAGTCCTTTTTTGATAAGCAAGACCGCTTTTTCAAAGATTTGGTCGAAATAGTCAGAAGCATACAAGATTTGGTCATATTCAAAGCCTAGCCATTTGATGTCTTCAATGATCGCATCGATATATTCAACATCTTCCTTAACTGGGTTCGTATCGTCAAATCGCAAGTTGCATTTGCCGTTATATTTTTCCTTGATACCAAAGTTGATGCACAAGCTTTTTGCATGCCCAACGTGCAAGTAACCATTCGGTTCCGGCGGAAAACGTGTGATGATATCTTCGCATCTGCCACGCTCAAGATCCGCTTCAATGATTTCTTCAATAAAATTATCTGCCATTTTGTCACCTCTTTAACTTTTTCTATGTCTGTTTTTTTGTTTTCTGTTTTGTGTTGTTTTTCGTGGGCTCTGCCCGCTTGCCTTTTTTATGGGGCTCTGCCCCAAACCCCGCAAGGGAATGATTCCCTTGACCCCAATTTAGGTCGCACATCCAAACCATTCGCGCCCCCTTCGGGGGAGCTGGCACGCGAAAGCGTGACTGAGGGGGATGTTGGGTTTTTAGTTTCGCCCCCAGAAAAGGCATTCGCCTTTTCGACGGTTTATATATTGTTTAGTGTTATTGTTTTGATAAAAGCTCTCGCTTTTTTATGTTTGTCCGCGGGAGGCTCGCGAAGGGTGCTCCCCTACGTGTTATCCACTTTTAAAATTGAATGCACAAGGCGAAGCCGAGTGCTTTACCACACCTTTCACCTTTCACCTTTCACCTTTCACCTTACCCACAGCACGTATGCGGAAAATCAATCTCACCAACGTCGCCAACAAGCCACTCCCCCCACACCTCAAAATGCATTGGTATCAAAAACTGTTTATATTTCATGCTGGTTTTGAGTTTTTTTGCGGAAAATGTCAACGCGAAATTCACGCAACTTTTCAACAGAAATTCTTCGTATTGGATATTTTCCGTTTTCACCACCGCATCTTGCAAAACGCACGTGTCGCCCTGGATATCCATTCTTATCATGCCATAAAAACTATCATCTTCCGACATTTGAAAGAACATACTGCTGTTGGAAATCCCTGCGTTTTCGCCACAATCGCTATAAAATTTTTCAATCGCGTTTAAATCAAAAACGCACCCTGTTTTCAGCATTTTATCACCTTAAAAATCTAGTTCGTCATCAAGTCCCGAGATTGTGTCTTCATCGATTTGCACTTCTGGCATTTCTTTCACGAATTCGCCAAACGCATCTTCTGGCGGTGGAGCAACCAGCAATTCATCAGGTGGCAATGCGTAATCTGGAACGTCATATTCAGTTCCTTCCGCGTCGCCAAATGATGCGTTTTCACGCTGATTTCTTCTTTCGTTTCGCAATGCTTCCGCCTCGGCATAGGCATTCGCCCTTGCGGCTTCCGCTTCTTTATCAACCACCTTTTCAGGGGCTTTATACATTTCGCTTCCAACTTCTTGGCGGTTGACAAACTTCGTGAATTCGCCTCTCCAACCAAGTTCCACGATACCGCACTGACCGTTTCTGTGCTTGGCGATCATGATTTGTCTTGTTTCGCCGTTTCCACCGCCCGCGATTGTTCCGCCTTCTTCACCGCCTTTGTTCACGGCACTTGGGTTGTGAATGAACATGATAACGTCGGCATCTTGTTCGATTGCACCCGAGTCACGCAAGTCGGAAAGTTGCGGGATTGGTGGGGTTCTGTTTTCCACCTGACGTGAAAGTTGCGAAAGTGCAACCACTGGCACATTCAGTTCCCTTGCAATCAGTTTCAAACTTCTTGAAATTTCCGCAATCTCGAGCTGACGATTTTGCTCGCGTTTTGAACCGCTGTTCATAAGCTGTATATAATCGACCATAACGAGGTCTAGCCCGTGTTGGGCTTTCAAACTTCTGCACTTTGACTGCATATCCGCAGGGGTGATTGAAGCTGTGTCATCAACAAAAATTTTAGTGTCATTCAATCTTGTTTGCGCCATCATCAAGCTTTCCCAATCCTTATCGGTCAGCTTGCCCTGAAACGCTTTTTTCATTGAAACTTCTGCGTTCGAACAAATCATTCTTTGAGAAATTTGCACTTTCGGCATTTCAAGCGAGAAAACTGCACACGTATAACCCGCACACGCCGCGTTTTCCACAATGTTCATTGCAAATGATGTTTTACCCGCAGCAGGACGCGCGGCAACAAGCACAAGGTCGGAACGGTTCAATCCGTTAAGCATTTCGTCAAGATCGCGAAATCCAGTCGTGATACCCCTGAGTTTGCCGTCATTTTTTGCATACTCGTTGAAGTTTTCGATAACTTGAACCATTGTTTCGGAAATCGGCACAGGTTTCGCCCTTTGGTCAGAAACCGACAAATCAAAGATGTTTTTTTCAACAGATGCCACAAGCGTTCTTGTATCTTCCATTTCAAACGCGTCTTGGATTGATTGCTGACACTCGCGGATGAGTTTTCTTCTGACAGAATCGCGTTTCACAATCTCCAAATAAAACTTGAAATTCGCAGCAGATGGCAAGAAGTCGGAAAGTTCAATCAGATATTCCATGCCACCAACGTTTTCAAGCACCCCGCCACTCGCGAGTTTATCAGATAATGTCACAAGGTCAATTTCCTTGCTGGTGTGATAAAGTTCGGAAATCTTATCGAAAATCTCCTTGTGGCTCGCAAGATAAAAATCTTCACTTTTAAGCTCGGGGATAATCTCTTTCCCAAGCTCGTTATCAAGCAAAATTGCGCCAAGAATACTCTTCTCTGCATCAGTATTATGTGGCATAACCCTCATTCTATCTTCCATTTTGCTCTCCTTTATTTGTTGATTTTTTAACCCAGCATCCCCCTCAGTCGCTTCGCGACAGCTCCCCCGAAGGGGGCGCCAGTACAACTCTGACGAGGCTGCTTTTTTTATGGGGCTCCGCCCCACACCCCGCAAGGGTGTGACACCCTTGACCCCAATTTTGGATTACCCGCTGACCACATTCAAAGTCGCAACCCATTTGTAGGGGCTTACCCATGTGTGAGCCCGCGGGGTGTTGGATTTTGCGGATTGCTCATTCAAAATGCATTCGCATTTTTCATAGGTTTTTTATATTGGTTTAGTGTTTTTGTTTTGATAAAAGCTCTCGCTTTTTTAGTTTTGTCCGCGGGCGAACACATGGGTGCTCCCCTACGTGTTTCCACTTCAAAATTGAATGCACAAGGCAAAGCCGAGTGCCATACCACCACTATTCACTATTCTCTATTCACTATTCACTCAAAAATAAAAATCTCCGATTTTTATTTTTGATATCCTCTTATTTTTCCAAGCAATCTTTCAAGTTCGGCTCTGTCGCCTTTCACGAAGTTTGCTTTTTCGATAACGAAAGCAGTGCCTTTGTTCACATAGATATAAACATAGTCGTCTTTATCAATCGCTTCAAGCAGTTCGTCATATTTTTCGCAAAAAGAACCAACGTGGTTTTGATATGTTGAAACGCCCTCGAACTCGTCTTCTCTGAAATGATAAACGTGTTTTGTTTCGTTGAATTCTTTATCGTTTTTGAGTTGTGCACGAGCAGAAAGGCAGTGAAGCGCGGCAAGTAGCAATGGGAAAACGATTGCTAGACCCAAAAATAGAGCCGCATTATCCCAAATGCCTTTATAAACATAGAAAGCCGCCGCAGCAAGGCACACAGCTGAACTGCCGATGTATGAGCCTTTTTTTGTTCTCCAAGAATGAAGAAGGCTGAATTTCATGAAAGGTTTATATTTATTGTTGATTTCAACAACAACAAGATCATCCGCTTTGAAAACAGGAACTTTTTCTTCTTTTGGTTTTTCCATTCCCGCTTTCACTTTTTGAAATGATTCTTCCCTTTCTTTTTCCATTTGTTTTTTCTTTGATGTAGCCATTTATTATACCCCTAAAATTTTTTTATCCTTTTTTTACCTTTTAAGATTTCAATATTTTATCCTTTTTCACCCTAGCAAAGTTTTTCAAGTTCTTCAAGAGTGCTTTTTGCCACGTTCATGGCTTTTTCGAACGGCGCGTCGCATTCAAGATCAACACCCGCAATCTTCAAGAGATTTGTTGGAGTGTCACTGCAACCGCTTTTCAAAAATTCTTTATATTTTGCGACAGCTTCCTCGCCGTTTTCCAAAATGCCATAAGCAATGGAAATTGCGGAAATCAAGCCTGTTGCGTATTTATAGACATAGAAACTGCGATAGAAATGTGGAATTCTGCACCATTCGATCATGATATTATCATCGTGAACGATATCCTCGCCATAATATTTGCGACCCAAGAGTTCATATTCAAAAGAAAGCGCTTCTTTTGTTAGAACCTCGCCATCCTCGCACATTTCGTGCGCTTTTGCCTCGAACTGGGCGAACATTGTTTGACGGAAAATCGTCGTTCTTATCATATCGAGGAAATAATTCAAGCAGAACTTTTTGAAATTCACATCATCGGTGTTATCAATCAAATGACGAAGAAGCAAAACCTCGTTCACCGTTGAAGCGACTTCCGCCACAAAGATTTTATAGCTAGCCTTTGAAATCGGCTGATGTTTGCTTGAATAGTGCGAATGAAGCGCGTGACCCATTTCGTGGGCGATTGTGAAAACGTCGTGCGTTGTTTTTTCATAGTTGAGAAGCACAAACGGATGGCAATCATAAGTGCCCATTGAATATGCACCGCTTCTTTTGCCTTCGTTATAGAAAACATCTACCCATCTGTTTTCAAAGCCTTCTGATAAAAGATTGCCATATTCCTCGCCAAGCGGTGCGAGTGCTTTTTTCACAAGCTCGCAAGCATCGGGATATTCAAGCTGGAGATTTGCACCTTCCACCATTGAAACATAAAGGTCATAAAAGCAAATTTCATCAAGACCTAGCACTTTTTTGCGAAGTGCGATATAGTCATGCATGACAGAAACGTTTTTATCGATGTTTTCAAGAAGTTTGAAATACACCTTTTTATCCACTTTCTCGAAATATAGCGACATGTCAAGTGCTGAATCGAACTTTCTTGTTTTTGCAACAAAGCAATCTTTTTTCACGCTTCCTGAATATGTGCCGTTGATGTGGTTGAGGTTTTTGTGGAAACTTTCATAATATTTGTTATATGCTTGTTTTCTTATCTCGCGGTTTTCATCTGCAAGATAAAGCGAATATGTCGAATGGTTTAGTGGCTTTGTTTCGCCGCCCAAATCCATATCTTCAAAGCAAATATCAGCGTTGTTTGTGAGATTGAATATTTCCGAATAACCCCCGAAAATTTCACCAAGCCCCGCCATGAGTTTTTCTTCCGCTTCCGACAAAATGTGCTTTTTTTCGTCGATATACGAAAGTAGCATTCTGTCATACGGTGCGAATTCTGGCATTTTTGAAAGTTCAAGCAAAAATTCTTCGGGAAGTGCTGTTATTTCAACATCGGAAAAAGAAGCAAGCTCGCTATATTCCACGCCGACTTTTTGCATTTTACCGCTGAGTTCGTGTGCTTTTCCGCAAGACATGTCTTCGTCTAGCCACATGTGAGAATATGCAAACAACTTTTCAAGCACCAAGTCGTTTTCGTCAATCTGCTTGAAAAACGCCAAGATGTTTTCCGCCGTGTTCAGCTTTCCCTTGAAAGTTTCAACCACCGCAATTCCCTTTTTCACTTTTTCAAGCAATGCCAAAAAAGCATCCTCGCTTTCAATCATCTGCGTTTTATCCCATGTGTATTTGATTTCAATTTCACTTCTTTTCATTTCGCTGTCCTTATTTTGGGTTATAGATTTGGGGCTAGTTATAGTTTTGGTTTTTGGGGGAGATTTTGCTGTGCTTGGCATTTTCAAGGTGAAAGGTGAAAGGTGAAAGGTGAAAGGTGAAAGGTACGGTAGGCACTCGGCTTTGCCTCGTGCATACAATATTTAAAACTTTTACAATGTTAGTTTCTTACCGCGTGAAGTGTTTGGTCTTAATAATAAATATCCAAATAATAGAAAGCACAAGCGGTAGCGAGTGCATTACCACACCTTTCACCTTTCACCTTTCACCTTTCACCTTAAAACTTACCTACTCACCAAAACTCCCTCTCCAACCCTTCATTACCTACAAAAAAAATCCCCGATTTTTTCCCTAGTTTTTATTTGAATGCATTGGTGCTGGGATTCTTCCACCTCTTGAGATGAATTTTTCTGCACTGAATGTGTTTATGTTCATGATTGGTGCCATGCCAAGAAGTCCGCCGAAGTTGACTTCGTCGCCAACGGATTTGCCAACGGCAGGGATAACTCTCACTGCTGTTGTTTTTGTGTTCACCACGCCGATTGCAACTTCATCTGCAATGATTGCACTGATTGTTTGAGCAGACGTGTCGCCAGGGATCGCAATCATGTCAAGACCAACCGAGCAAACGCTTGTCATTGATTCGAGCATTTCAAAGCAAAGTGAGCCTTTTTTCACCGCGTTGATCATGCCGATATCTTCTGAAACCGGAATGAACGCACCTGAAAGACCGCCGATGTGGCTTGATGCCATAACCCCGCCTTTTTTCACCGCATCGTTAAGCATTGCAAGAGCCGCGATTGTGCCAGGCCCACCCACGCTTTCAAGACCGATTTCTTCAAGGATGTGCGCAACGCTGTCACCCATGACAGGTGTTGGAGCGAGCGACAAATCCACTATGCCGTATGTTGAGTTCAATCTTTTTGCCGCTTCTTTTGCAACAAGTTCGCCAACGCGAGTGATTTTGAACGCTGTTTTCTTGATTGCTTCTGCCACCGCAGTGAGATCGCCATCCACGCTTTCAAGGGCAGTTTTCACAACCCCCGGGCCCGAAACGCCAACGTTTATCACGCTTTCGCCTTCGCCAACGCCGTGGAATGCACCCGCCATGAATGGGTTATCTTCAACCGCGTTTGCAAACACAACAAGTTTTGCGCAACCGATTGAATCACGATCGCCAGTTTTTTCTGCTGTTAGTTTGATGATTTCACCCATTCTTCTGATAACGTCCATGTTGATTCCCGCCTTAGACGTTGCAACATTCACGCTGGCACAAACGCGGTCTGTCACCGCAAGTGCTTCTGGGATACTTTCGATAAACGCTTTTTCAGAAATTGTCGCGTCCTTGTGGCAAAGTGCTGTGTAGCCCCCGATAAAGTCGATGCCAAGGAATTTGGCAGCCTTGTCAAGAGTTTTCGCCATTTGCACATACCCTTCTTTGTTTGATGCCATCACAAGTGCGATTGGTGTCACCGATACGCGTTTGTTGACAATCGGTACGCCGTATCTTGCCGACAAATCTTCCGCTACCATTTTTAAATCTTTTGCAAGCGTTGTGATTTTTTTATAAACCGCGTCGCAAGTTTCATCCGCAGTTCCCCTGATACAATCAAAAAGGGAAATACCCATTGTGATCGTGCGCACATCAAAGTGCTGTTTTTCTATCATTGCTATTGTTTCAAGAACTTCTCTTGTGTTAATCATGGTGTTTTTGTTTCCTTTTTGTTTTTGCTTTATATGATGTTTTTGTTTGTTTTTTGTTTTTGCTTTATAGTTTTTGTTTTGAACAAAAACAAGGTGAAAGGTGAAAGGTGAAAGGTGAAAGGTGTGGTAATGCACTCGCTACGCTCGTGCTTTCAATTTTTAGACTTTTTCATAATCGTTACTTCTTTACCTATTTCCCACCGTCTGTAATTTCCGCCGTCATTAAAAATGACTAGTAAATCTCACTTTATAAGTTCCACTGCCCTTCGCAATAAAATGGCAAAATTGCGTTTTGTGCTCACCTTATTACTGTAAGTTCCACTGCCCCCAATGAAGGGGTGGGAAAATCGTGCTTTGTGCAAGGCAAAGGGTGATTTGATTGAGGGAGCGTACTTTTGTACGTGACCGAAAGCAAATTGCCCTTTAACGCAGCAGAAAGTGCGATTTTCACGCAACTTCTCACACTGAGTGCATTGCTTTAAAGATATCCTCATGCATAACATGAATCGCCACGCCGAAGCCTTCGCCGATTTTTTTCATTTCCACTTGAAGCTCCGCAAAGCTTAGTTCGCATTCCACAAGATCCACAATCATCATCATTGTGAAATAATTTTGCAAAACCGTTTGGCTGATTTCTTCAATGTTTACCTTGAAATCGCTTAGCGCGCCTGAAACTCTGCCAATAATA
Organism: Bacillota bacterium; assembly: GCA_044426045.1. Lineage (GTDB taxonomy): Bacteria > Bacillota > Clostridia > Christensenellales > CAMQZB01 > JAWXUU01. Next base: position 18,203 of record JAWXUX010000018.1, on the reverse strand, counting down.
CCTTTTTTATCTTCGCCAACTACAGTCAAAACTGCTCTCATGTTATATACCTCTTTATTTTTTTATTTATTTTTAATTTTATCACAAATTTCGTTTTATTGTCAATGAAAAGAGGGGAGTTGGGGCGGTTTTGATGTTTTAGTTTGGGCAAAGCGGTGCTTTGTTGAATAAAAAGTGAAAATGGAATGGCGAAAAGGTGAAAGGTGAAAGGTGAAAGGTGAAAGGTGTGGTAGGCACTCGCTACGCTCGTGCATGCCATTTGGATTTGGACAGTAAAAAAGGAACGCCCCTATGCAAATAGTTACGTTCCTACAAGTGGTTACAAATATAATCGAAAAGCACAAGGCGAAGCCGCGTGCATTACCACACCTTTCACCTTTCACCTTTCACCTTTCACCTTAAGCGTAGCGTCTCAAAACTCCCTATCAACACCCACAACCAGATAAAACTTCTCTTCTTCCCCACCGACTTCTTCGCGCAAAATATCCAGCACTTCGTCGGGTTGGAGTCTGAAATCATACGGCACCACCAAATCGAACACTAGGTTTGTGTGGTTGACTGAATAAACTGCTCTGAAATCGTGGATTTGGAGCTCGCCACCGATGTCGGCGAGAATGCCTAGCACCATGGCTTTCAGCGCGTTTGTTCTTTTGTTATCAAGTTCGACTGGGTCATAATGAAGCACCAAGTGCACCCCTTCCTTTTCAAACTCGCGTTCAATCTTATCGATGATATCGTGGCTTGAAAGGGCGGAAATTTTTGCATCCATTTCCACGTGTGCCGAAGCGTAGGTGTTGCCCGCACCATAGCTGTGAACAATCAAATCGTGAAGTCCCAAAACGCCGTCGAAATCGCAGATTGTCGTTTTGATTTTTTTCGCATCTTCTGGCGTTATTCTTTCGCCAAGCAGTGATGAAAGCACGTCTTTTTGCACGTTCATGCCGGAAATAAAAATCAAAATCGACACCACGCAACCAACATAGCCATCGATATTCACATCAAAAAGCCACGCTAGCATCATTGAAATCACAACCCCGAAAGTTGCAATCGTGTCGGAAAAACTATCAACAGCAACCGCTTTCAAGGTTTTTGAGTCTATTTTTTTTGATAGGCTCAAATTCACAACGCCCATTGCAAGTTTGATAGCGATTGAAAACGCCAAAACGCCAAGCGCGACAAAGGAAAATTCTACACTCGTACCCTTGAAAATTCCAACCAAGCTTTCCCAAAACAACGATATCCCCGCAAAGAAAATCAGCATGGAAATTATCAGCCCCGCGATATATTCAAACCGCGCATGACCAAACGGGTGCTCAGCATCCGCAGGCTTTTTCGAAAGGTGAAAACCTATCATTGAGGCAACGTTTGTCGCGATATCCGCAAGGTTGTTCACCCCATCCGCAACCATCGCTATCGAGCCCGCAAGCATCCCAACCACGATTTTTGACGCGCTTAAAATGCCGTTGAGAATTATCCCAATAACCCCCGAAAGCATGCCTATTTTATTCCGCTCGTTCTGTTTTTGTTTCGCCGTTCTGTTCATTTTATTCCTTTTTTATGGGCTTTTTATGGGCTCTGCCCAAACCCGCTCGGGGCTTGCCTTTTTTTATGGGCTCTGCCCAAACCCGCAAGGGTTTGAAACCCTTGACCCCAATTTTGGGTTGCACATCCAAACCATTCGCGCCCCCTTCGGGGGAGCTGGCACGCAACCCCCCACAATACCGCGCCCCCTTCGGGGGAGCTGGCACGCGAAAGCGTGACTGAGGGGGATTGGGTTTTTTAGTTTCGCTCCTAGAAAAGGCTGTCGCCTTTTCGACGGTTTTTGGAGTGGTTTAGTGTTCGGTTTTGATAAAAGCTCTCGCTTTTTTAGTTTTGTCCGCGGGCTGACACATGGGTCAGCCCCTACATATTGGTTTACTATTAAAATATTGAAAAGCACGAGGCGAAGCCGAGTGCATTACCACCACTTTTCACTTTTCACTTTTCACTTTTCACTTAATAAAAAATGCACAGCATTTTTTATTACATACTATGCATTTTATCACAAAATCGCCCCTTTGTCTATATCGGGAGGGGAAAAAGTTTTATTTGCCTTTAAAATTGTTGTTTTTGCTTGCGATTTGGTGTATTATATTGATGATAAACTACTAGGAGCGGATATTTTGGATAACTTTAAACGTCAAATTGTTAAAATAATAGAGGAAATTTCTTTTGAAAGCGGGTATGGCTTTTCTAGCTTTGCCGACGGGTTTGCACTTGAAATTTCGAACGGGAAAAACACCACTCGCGTGTTTGGGTATCAATTTGACAATCCCACTTCCGCAAGTCAGATTGCAACCGACAAGTGTGCTTGTTTTGAGCTTCTTGACAAAAACGGCATTCCCGCCGTGCCACATTTTTTGATTCTCGCGCCCGAAAAGGAGAAATATGTCGCAAGCCCAATAAAGGCGAGCGATTTGGTTTCGAAATACCCCGAACTTGTTGCAAAGCCTTGCAAAGGCACGTCGGGCTCAAACGTGATTCGCTTTTCTGGCATGGATGGATTTCAAAAGGCGGAAGCTGAAATCATGCCATTTTCTCGCGATATCGCGCTTTCACCATTTTTGCCACTTGACCGCGAGTTCAGATGCGTGGTTCTTGACGGCAAATGCGAGCTTATTTATGAAAAAATCCGCACTAGCGGTTGGAAACATAACCTTGCCCACGGCGCACAGCCTATTGTTTGCGAAATTTCCGAAAATCCGCAACTTTGCGAGCTCGCGAAAAAAACTGCAAATATTTTGAACCTTGATTTTTGCGCTGTTGACATCGCAACTTGCGAAGATGAATATTTGGTTATCGAGGTGAATTCGGGTATCATGTTTGAAAGATTTTCTAGCGTTTCAAAAGAAAATTACCAAACTGCGAAAAATATTTATAAAAAGGCACTCAAACACTTTTTGAAGGAGGGTGAAAATGAATAAACTTGAACAAATGCGAGCTTCCGACAACGCAGAAGACGCCGTTGACGATTACGATTCAGTTTTCGAAAACCCAAAAAAGAAAAACGACCTTGACAGTTTCAAGGAAGATTATTTTACACTGTACTCGGACATCAAAATCTCAATAAAAGAAGACTGGTAACCCACTCACTCCGAGAGAAATGTACCGGCGCCCCCTTCGGGGGAGCTGTCGCGAAGCGACTGAGGGGGATGCCCGCTCACTAGTTTAAAAATAGATACCAACGCAAAAAAAAGCCACCCGAGTTGGGTGGCATTTATTTTATTAGTCAATCCAAATAACTTTGTCAAACAAAACTATTGTGATTATATCCACGATCCAAAGGAATGGAATACCAACGATGATAAGAACAATACCAAGGATAATACCAAGAGTGTTTTTCTTAGATATTGATTTAACAAGACGATACACAACCCAAACTATGTCAAGAACTGGTAGCGCCAAGATAATTTTGAACAATTTGCTCAAACCGTCCATAGATTTTACTAAAGCTTTCATATGATTCCCCTTAATCTTTATTTTTAGCGGATTTTATCCGCAAAGATCCGTTTTAGTGTTGATTTGTCAATTATATGCAAATCAGTTATTTGCTGTGTATTCCACCATTGTGTATGAGAACACAGATGATGTGTATGGCACTTGTTGCATGAATGAGATAAGTCTTGATCTGTCAACTTCCATCAAGTTTCCAGCAGATGTTGTCACCATGCCCATATCGTCTTTAGCATATAGATAAAGCGTTGATGCACCAGATGTGAATGAAGAGTTGAGCTGAGTTGAAACTGTGTAGGTATCGAAAGTTTCAGCCACGCCGTTGATTGTGACAACAGCAGTTGTGTCGGAATCTTCATCTGCAGTAGCCACGTAAAGTGCGATTGAAGTTTCGCCCGTGATTGGGCTTAAAACATTGAAAGCAATCGATTCAACGTCGGCTTTCACAAGCGATCTTCCCACAAGGAAGATTTGTTCGTTATCGAAAGTTCCGCTTGAAAGTGAATATTCTGTTTCTGTTGCAACTCCGTTTGCAACTGCACTTCCGTCGGCGTTTTTGATTGTCACAACCGCATCACTGCCGTCATAAACTACTGTTGAAGTATATTCCAAATCCGCTGAAGAAAATGAGTTTGTGTCATAATCATAAACGATTGTTGTGCCGTTGTAGCTTTTTTCTGAATATGTTGGAGCAAAGCCAGTTGTCACATCGCTGAAAGTCACTTTTGAAGTAATGTATTGAGTGAAATCCTCAGTTTTGCCGTCAAAATCCATTGTACCATCAAATTCAAGCACAGTTTCAAGAGTGTAACCTTCACTGTCGCCACCAGAGATTGTTGAAGTGTATGTTCCAGTGCCAGTGACTGATGGTGCACCTTCGAAATATTCATCCGTGCCTTCGATAACAGTTATTTCATAAACTGAAGTTTCCAAAACGTTTGATTTGCCCCAAACAGATGTGTATGACGTTGACGTTGAAGTCGTGCAACCCGCAAGTGACAAGACGCTTGCAAGGACAAGTAGAATAGCTATAACTTTTTTCATTTTATATCTCCGTTAGTTAGTTTCGTGTTTAAAAAATCTTACTCCCCTGCGATTAACTGTATATAACATTATACATATCCACCGCTCGAAATCCCTTTTTTATGACAAAAAATTGCAAATTTCGTGAGTTTTATTCGTTATTTTACACCTTTACCTATTTATTATATAAAAAAACTTGAAATAAAGCAACTTTTTTAATATAATATAAGAAAAGAAATTACATTCGCGTTTTTGATCGGCAAAGGGGGCTAGAAAATGAGCAAACAAAATATCATTTATCTTTCGGATACTATTTTTGGCGAGATTTCTCACCTTGTTTCTATCCTTGAAAAAACCCCCGAAACGCTTGACACAAAACGCGTTATCATTTGCGAGGAGCAGTTCACCCTTTCGGTTGAAAGGGAGCTTACTTCTAGGCTTTCGGGAATCATGACCACTCGCGTTTTATCTTTTGGCAAAATTTGCGACACAATCAAGCAGGGAGAAAGCTATCTTTCAAAAACAAGCGAGATTATGCTACTTTCAAAACTGCTTTCAGAAATTTCGGGTGAGCTTGAACTTTTTGCCTCTGCTTCCCACCGCCCATCTTTTGCAAGTGCGATTTATGACATTTTGTCACTGCTTTGTTCCTCTAGCGTGGATTTTGACAAGCTAGAAAAAGAAAAATTGCCCCCAGCACTTGAAAAAAAGATTTCCGATATTTGCAAAATCAACAAAAAATACCAATCGGCAAAGGCGGGGCTTTTTCTTGATGCGACCGATAAAATGCAAGCACTTTTTGACAATTTCGACAGCGTTGAGATTTTGAAAAATGCCGAAATTTTCATTGTTGGGCACACCGCGTTCACAAATCAAATGCTCGCCGTTATAAGCAAAATGGCGGTGCGTGGCGGGGTTTCTTGCTTCGTCCTTTCAAATGGCGAGTGTCAAAAAAACATCACGCAGATTTTCGATGGGTGCGGTGCTAGCTTTTCGACAGTTCAAATTGAAAACCAACTTTCGCCACTTCAAAATGTCGTTCTCTCGCAAACTTTAGGGGGTGCTGACAGCCGTGGCGACAGCAACAGCGGCGGCGACAGCAACAGCGGCGGCGATAGCAACAGCGGTGGCAATGCCGAAAGCGATAGCGATTGCGATGGTGATATTTTCCAAAATTCCGAAAATGCCAATCTGTCGCTTTTGAAATTTTCTTGCGAGCAGTTTGAAACGGAGCATATCGCACTGAAAATCAAGCACCTTTTGCAAAACGGGGTGAAACCTGAAGAAATTTCACTCACCATTGCCAATTTTGAAGGCATGCAGGATGCATATTGCGAGATGTTTGATAAATATGAAATCCCATATTTTTCCGCACTTTCAAAAACGCTTGAAAAATTCCCATTCGCAACGCACATTTTGAACTTGGCTACCATTTCTTGCGAAAAATACAGCCTTGACAGCGTGAGGCGGATTTTGAAATCGCCATTTTCACCGCTGACACAAGAAAATTCTTTCAAATTTGAAAACTTCCTTATTTCGCGAAATGTTGACAGAGGGCGTTTTTTCAAGGATGAGATTTTCACTTCAGAGGGCATGCTTGAATTGCGTGACGAGTTTTTGAAAGGAACAAACTCTTTTTCAAATCTAGCGTTAACAGCGAGCGAATTTTGTGAAATCTGCGAAAATTTGGCAGTTTCCATTTCGCCAATGCTTGAAAATTTACAGTATCAAATCGCGAAGAATTCCAGCCTTGAAAACGCTGAATTTTTTGCGTTATCAATAAAGAAAACTCTTGAAACCGCACTTGAAATGACCACTGTTTTTGGGGATGAAATTTTCACCCTTGAAAGGCTTGCCACGATTTTTGAAGGGGGGCTTTGCGGAAAGGAAATTGCAATCATTCCCGCCCACGTTCACGCGGTGGAAATTGGCGACATTTCAAAAAGCGTTATGACGGCAAAAAAACACGCGTTTATTTGCGGGGCTAGCAAAAGCTTTTTCCCCGCTTGCCAAAAGGACACTGCCCTTTTATCCGATAAAGACATTCTTTTGCTGTCACCCCTTAAAATCAACGTGTCGCCGTCGGTTGAATTTTTGAATGACAAAGCGGAAATTCTCGCTTCACTTTCACTTTTATCGGGCATTTCAAACCTCACGATTTCCCACAGCGAACTCACTCGTGGCGGAAAGGAAAGCGAGTGCGACCATTTTGCCACTTTATCAAAAATCTCACCGCCAAAAATTTTGAGCAGTGAATATCACTTTGCAACGAGCGTGCTTGACGTCAGCACCGAGGATGTTTTGAAAGATGAAAATCTCGCTCGCGAGGTTGCAAAAATCACTCTTTTCGAGACCGTTTTTTCAAAAAAACACGCAATCTCGCTTTTTTCAACGGAAATCACGAAAGAAAATACCGTAGCAAAAGAAATCGTTTCGGCGATTTATTCCGCATTCCAAAAAAATGGCGAAAACGCTATCCTTGACAAAATCGCGAGCGTGCGAAACATCGAGTTTGCGGGCAGTTCGCTTGCAAAAAAGGAGATTTCGGCATCTCAGCTTGAAAATTATTTCAAGTGCCCATATTCTTCTTTCCTTTCGCAAAATATTCGACTTTTCGATCGCGAACTTGGCGTTTTGAAGGAATTTGACACGGGAAATTTCCTGCATTATCTGCTTGAAGAATTCTCTTATAAACTCGCGGACATGACTGAATCGGAAATCAACACTGAAGTTGCAAAAATTTCAGCAAAACTCACAACTTCGCCCGCTTTTTCCAAGTTTTCCAACCAAGAAAAATTCCAGTTTGTGTTTTCAAGGCTTTCACGCGAGGCGGAAAAAATTTGCAAACATATTTATAAATCAAAGGAAGTTTCTTCATTCATTCCAACGCATCACGAGTTGGTTTTTGGGGGCAAAAACCCCGTGGCAACGCCAAACGGGCTTTATCTTCGCGGAAAGATTGACCGCGTTGACATTTGCGGAAACGATGCCATTGTTGTGGATTATAAAACTGGGCACATCGACCTTTCGGAGGGCGCGTTTTATCACGGACTGAAAATTCAATCGGAGCTTTACCTTTACGCAGTTGCAAATTTAACAAAGAAAAACCCTTGCGGTTGCTTATATTTGCCGATATCAGATAATTTTGATTCGGTACCCACTTCATACAAAATGCGTGGAAAACTTCTGCTTGATGATGAGGTTTTGAAAAATCTTGATAAAAACCTTGAAAATTCCCAAACTTCCGAGGTTTATCCTATCACCAAAACCAAATTTGGCAAATTCAAAAAAATGCCGTCCCTTCTCGAGCGTGACGCGTTTGAAAAGCACATTTCTTCCGCCGTCAAAACTGCCGAGCAAGGCAAATCCGAGCTTGAACTTGGATATATCGCGCCGTCGCCATATATCGAGGGCGGACACGATTCCTGCAAGTATTGCAGATTTGTTTCTATTTGCAAATCATGCGGAGAAAATTCTTCGCGTGGCGGAAAACTTTCAAAGGAGGATAACTCGTGATTATTCAAAATCAACAACTCGCGATCGATTCGCGAAATAATAACATCCTTCTTTCAGCTTCCGCTGGCACTGGCAAGACTTACACAATGGTGAAACGCGTGCTTTCACTTCTTGAAAGCGGAGCGGACATTTCGGAAATTTTGGTGCTTGCGTTTGGCAATGACGCCTCAAAAGAAATGAAGGAACGTATTGAAAAGGGGCTTTCCGAACTTGCCAAGGCGGACGTGCGGTTTTATCCACAGCTGAAAAAGTTGAAAATCGCTAGCATTTCCACTATCCACGCTTTCGCACTTGAAATTGCAAAAACTTATTTCGCCGTTAGTGGGGCTTCCCCAAAAGCACAAATTCTGCTTGGTGCCGACGAGGACGTTTTGAAAGCTACCGCAATGGAGAAGGTGTTTTTGGATCAATACGAAAATGCCGACCCCGAATTTTTGTCGCTTGTTGAATATTTCATTCAAGGCAGAAAGGACGATAAGCTGAAAGCGGATGTTGCCAGACTTTACAGCTTTTCGCGCAACATGCCAAAGGGCGAATTCGAAAAGACGTTTTTCGAAACGCTTGATAACAATGTTTTGCAAGGTGCGTATTTGCAGATTGCAAAAAACAAAGCACAGTCACTACTTGAAAGTTATCTTTTGAAAACGCCTGTCCACGAGGTTTATCAAGCGCAATACAATCAATGTTACGAAATTTTGAAAGCTATTATAAACGCTAAAGATTTATCTGAAATACGCGACATTTCGCAAGTTGAGTTTTTGAGAAAGCTTTCCCCAAAAAAGGGGTCGGAAGAAAGCCTTTTTCTTGCGTGCGAGAATTTTTATACCCTTGTTCGCAAGAAAGTGAAAGATTTTGCGGGTGGACTTTGTGGCGACACTGCCGAGGGGTTTGAAAGTTTGCAGTTTGGCGAAAAATACCGCGATATTGCACAAAGGCTTTTCAATCTGACTTCGCTTTTTGAAACTGAATATTCCGCGCTTAAACAAAAAAAGGATTACGTCGACTTTTCCGACACCGAGCATATGCTTCTTGCCGTTTTGAGAGATGAAAAATCGCGAATCGAGCTCAACTCGCGGTTCAAATATATTTTCTGCGATGAATACCAAGACGTTTCGAAAATCCAAGAGGAGATTTTGACACTTCTTTCTCGCGGCGGAAATCTTTTCACCGTTGGCGATATCAAGCAAAATATTTACGGCTTTCGCGCGTGCGACCAATCGGTTATCAAAAATCGCGAGCGAAAAATCCAAAGCAGTGGGGATGGCTTACTTTTGCCAATGAACACCAACTTCCGCTCGCATGCCGATATTTTGGAGTTTGTTAACAGCGTTTTTTCCGCAAGCATGACAAACCCCGATATTTGCGAATATGAAAAATCCTCAATGTTTGAGGCAATGACCGATTTCCCCGACACCGGCGGTGTTGAGATTGCAATTTCCAAGAAAAAGCCGTCAAAAGAGGTCGAAAGGCTTGACGTTTACAGCGTTATCCAAGACAAAGGCTCCCCCCGCGAGGAGGTGAATGCCGAGGCTGAGGCTAGCCACATTGCGGAGTTTGTCAAGCGATATCTTGGCAAAACGTTCGATTTTAACGGCGAAGTTCGCAAGGTTAGACTTTCGGATTTTGCAATTCTTCTTCGCAAAACAAGCGGTAATTTCGCTAGCACAATTTCTCGCGTGCTTGAAAATGACGGCTTGCCAAACTTCATTGTTTCATCAGAAAGCACGCTGAAATCGCACACTAAGGTGCTGTTTTTGGTGGACTTTTTGAAAACTATTGCTTGCCCGTTTGACGACGTGCCATTATATTCTACCCTCGTTTCGCCATTTTTCGACATTCCCGACAGCGTGCTTTTTGAAATTCGAAACAGCTTCAGTGGAAAATTCTTCCACGAGTGCTTTTTTGGATTTGCGGGCAGTGTCGCCGTGAAATATCAGCTTGAAAAAATGCCATATCAAATGGCGGGAACAGCAGAAACGGCGGGAACAACAGAAACAGCAGAAACGGCGGGAACGGCGGAAACGGCGGATATCGCCCAAGCGGAAAGCAAGACCCAAACAACAGCCGACATTTTCGCGTTTAACTTTTCGCCGATTTTGGAAAATTCATCCGCAACAAGTGCAGAACTTGCCGTGGCAACGTTTTTGCAAGCGTATCAAAAATATCGCACAATCGCCAGCGTTTCTTGCTCCGACATGCTGAAAACGGCAATCGCGGACAACCTCACGCGTGAAAAAATCACACTGCTTTACGGCGAGAGCGAGTGGGCATACGCAAGAGAGCTTATAAACTTCATCGATTCACTTCCCGACACTTCGCTTGCATATGCATGCGAAAAGCTCGAAAAGGCAGTTGAAACAATCAAGTTTTCCGCAAGCGAAACCGCGCCAAATGCGATTTCTATTATGACGATGCACAAATCAAAGGGGCTTGAATTCCCGTTCACAATCATTGCGGGCACTGGCACGAAATATAACGATATGGACACAAACGCCACTCTGCTTTTCCACAAAGATTACGGCATAGCTTTCCCATATCGCGATATTGAAACGCGAAAAAACAGTAACACTTTTGAAAAAATCGCCTTAAAAAATATCATGAGGCGGGACATTTGCGACGAGGAGCTTCGCCTTTTATATGTTGCGCTCACTCGTGCGAAATATAAACTTTTGATAACCGGCACGCTTGATTGTGATTTTTATATTGAAAACAATCTTGTTGTTTCAGATAAAATTCCAAAACTGCACAGCATTGAAGATTTTTACAACATCAATTCGCATTTGAAAATCATTCTTGCCTCGCTTGTGGCAACTTCATATAAAAGCAATTATCAAATCACGCGAATAACTGAAACCGCGGAAAAACCCGAGCCTGAAATTTTGAATTTTGACAGAGATTTGTCAAGCTTTGCGGGGCTCAGCGATAAATTTGCTAGCCTTGAAAACGAGAATAAAACATTTAACATCATCCCCGCCAAGTTCACTGCAACGCAAAGGCTTGAAAATTTCGCACAGATGAAACCAAGTGCAGAAAACACCGACAGCGATTTTGAGATATTGGAAAAATATGAGGTCGGCAAGGTGCTAGACTTTGCCTTAAAACAAAAAGAAAAGTCAAGTGGGACACAAGAAGTGTCTAAACTTAAAACCAAGCCGTCAAGTGCGGAAATTGGCACAAATTATCACAAAATACTAGAAGATGTGCCATTTTTTGAAACGCGTGAACGCATAACAAATTTTGTTTCGCAGATGGTTGAAAATGGCGAGGTTATCGATTTTGAATACGATATTGAAAAGATTGCACGCCTCACAAACAATCCGCTTTTTGCTGGCTTGAATCTTCACCGCGAAGTACCGTTTGTTATGGAAACTGACAGCCAATTTCTTGGGCTTTCAAGTGGCACGCCCGTTCTTTGCCAAGGTATTATCGATTGCGTTTTTGAAAGCGGAAACGGCGGTTTGATTTTGGTGGATTATAAAGCCACACGCATAAAATCACGTCAAATTCTTGCGGATAAATACCGTCCGCAACTTGAAACATATAAAATCGCATGCGAAAAAATTCTTCGCAAGACGGTTGAAAAATGCTATATTTATTCTATCTTTTCTGAAGATTTGATAGAAGTTGATTGCTAGGAGGCGCGCCATGACACACCGCAACACACTTGATACCCTCGAACTTGAAATGATTGGATACTACCAAAATGACCCAAAACGCATTCAGCACTTTTTGAAGGTGCACAGCCTCGCTTCGCTTATCGGCAGAAGTGAGCACCTTCCAGAGCACGAGCGGTTCACCCTTGAAGCTGCCGCGCTTGTTCACGATATTGGAATCAAAGTTTCCGAAGAAAAATTTGGAAACGCTAACGGCAAAAATCAAGAAATCGAAGGGGTTACGCCCGCAACAAAAATGCTCGTTCGCCTTGGTTTCCACGATGACGATATCAAACGAATTTGCTTTATTATCGCACACCACCATTCATACGAAAACGTGCAAGACCCGCTTTTGCAAATCATTCTTGAAGCCGATTTCCTCGTGAACCTTTACGAAGATAATCTGTCAACAGACGCAATTTCATCTTTCAAAAATAAAGTCTTCAAAACCCAACTAGGAAACAAACTTTGCGATTTCATGACAAGGCAATAAAATAAAATAAAATAAAGTTTTATGGGGCTCCGCCCCAAACCCCGCGAGGGTTTGAAACCCTCGACCTCAATATTGGGGTCAAGGGGGTCACCTCCTTGCGGGGTTTGGGGCGGAGCCCCATGAAAAACTATATTAATTACTTGCTTATTCACACAGTTCGAGCAGAACTACGCTTTCTACGTGTGCGGTTTGTGGGAACATGTCGAAGCATTTATTTTTGGTGATTTTGTATTGTGGCTTGAAGTTTTCGACTTTTTTCAAAAGATTACCGCTGTTGGCGTTTCCGTTTTGAGCGGCAGTGTTTTGATTGAGTTCTTCCGACCAATCGAGGCTTCCGACGAGAATACCCACGTCGCGAGATAGCGTTTGTGGATTGCACGAGATATAAACGATTTTTTTAGGTTTTTGTTTTTTGATTAGTTTAAGGGTTGTGAAATCCACACCTTTTCGTGGTGGATCTAGCATGAAAATGACATTCTTGCCAGATTTTTCCGCTTGTTTCACTACTTTTGGGAACTCGATTTCCACATCGCCAGTGATATTGTTCATGATTTTATCAAGCCCGTTTTCTTTTGCGAGATTATCGGCAAGCGTTGAAGCTTCCGAAACAATTTCGATACCCACGACTTCTTTTGCGGATTTGGCAAGCATGCCAGAAAGAAAGCCCGCCCCAGAATAGCAGTTCACAACAACATCTTTATCCGAAGGGTCAGCATATTTCACAGCCTCGCCATAAAGAAGGTCGACCACATCATCGTTGACTTGCAAGAAACTTTCCGCACCAATATCGAACTTGATACCCGATTTTTCAGCTTTCAAGAGTTTTTCGCCACACTTATGAACGAACTCGCACCCAAAAATCACGTTGGTTGCTTGCTTGTTGATGTTATAATAAAGCGAAACCACGCCACATGCTTTTTGAAGTTTAGCATAAAGTTTATCGATGTGCGGAAGTTTGTTGCCGTTTATCACAAGCGTGACAATCACGCCTTCGTTCACGGCGCGAATAACAGCGTGTCGCAAAAGCCCGATTTGTTTGCCGTTTGGAAGTGCAAGATAGCCTTGGATTTTATATTCTTTGACATATTCAGCAATGATTTTGAACGCGACGTTGCCTTTGTCGGTTTGAAGTGGGCAATTCACCATTTCAACAATGTTGTGCGTGCCCGATTGATAAAATCCGCAGATTGTTTCGCCCGCACGGTTAAGCGAAAACGGCACGGCAAGTTTGTTGCGATAGCCATATTCGTTTGGCGAGCCGATAACTTCGAGGTTTTGAAGATCTAGCCCCGCGACTTTTGAAAAAGTTTGAACCACGTCGGCTTTTTTGATTTCAAGCTGAGCGGAATAGTTCATGTGCGAAAGGGTGCAACCGCCACATTTTGTGAATTGTGGGCAGATTGGTTTGCACCTTTCGGGCGACTTGTTTGCAAGCGCCGTTGCCTTTGCGACAGCGAAATTTTTCTTTGCAAATATAACGTGCGCTTTGGCGCGTTCGCCTGCGATTGTGTAGGGCACGAAAACGGTCATGCCGTCAGCCACGCCGATTCCTTCGCCGTTTGAGCCATATCTTACGATATCGAGTTTTATTTCGTCATTTTTTTTAAGCATTTTGCTCCTTTTTGTTGCTTTTTGGTTTCTGAAAAACAGAAATCCCTTTAGCCGTATTATTTATTATTCTATCACGGCAAAATCAAAAAAGCCTGTGACTTTATCTTCTTTATCGTGGAAAAATTCTATGCCAACTCGCGTTTTTTCAAGCGTGAGCGGAGAAACTTCAAACCATTGCACCACTCGATTTTTTTGGTGGCGAACGGCATAACTTTCGTCGGGCGTGTTTTTGAGGGGCGGTTTAAACTTTTTATCCTTGCAACAGCGAAGATAGTCAAACCGCACGACTGCTTCTGAGGTGTCGAAATCTTCAAATTTCACAAGCGTGCCAAGCAAGATTTCCACCTTTTTTTGAAGTGGCAAGTTTTCGCCGTGGATTTCGCCACCCAAAAATTCGAACATGTCAAATGGCGTTGCGAAATGCGACAAAAGAAGATTCAAGCTTTTTTCAAACTTGCGAATGTTGTGAAACATCTCCACCCCTTCTTCAAAATCGGAAAGGGTAAGGATTTCAGCTTGCGAAAGCCACTTGTTTTCAAAGATTTGATAGGGCGGGAATTTTGAATATTTCATGCCATAACGGCTCGCATCCCCCTCCATTTTTGTGCCAGGCAAGATTTTCAAAAATCCCACTTGAAGTTGTTGGCTTGCAAGTGAATAAGCCGTGTTGAAGGAATTTTTGAATGTTTCAAGATCTTCAAACGGCAATCCAACAATCAAATCAACATGCACATTTGCCTTTTTTGTGGCGATGAGTGCTTTTATATTTTCTATCAAATTATCGGGTTTTGTGAACCGCGACACTTCCGAAAGGGTTTGCGGATTAAAAGATTGAATTCCAATCTCGAACTGAAACTGCCCCGCTTTTGAATTTTTCACAACATCAAGGAATTCTTTTGTTATAAGGTCAGGTGAAATTTCAAAATGAAAGCAGGTTTCGGTTTTCAAGGAAATGATGTGTTTCAAAATTGAAACGCCCCTGTCGGCTCGCGCGTTGAATGTTCTATCCACGAATTTCAACAGCTTCAAATTCATCTTTGCAAATGCATCGAGATCGGCAAAAACTTCATTTTCCGAAAGCGTTTTCAGCGTGTTGCCAGCGCCCGACAAGCAATAACTGCAAGAAAACGGGCAACCGCGTGATGATTCATAATACAAGATTTTGTTTTGTTGGGCATAATATCCCGATGAAACCAAACTTTTGATTTGCACCGCACTTGACTTTATGATTTGCGAATTTTCTGTTTTGCGAGTTTCCCCCGTTGCAATTTCACGAATAGAATTTTCACCCTCGCCAAGAAGCACCGCATCGCAAAGATTTTCCATGCCGTTTGGGGCGTAATAAACCTCGCCACCGCCAACAAAAATAAATGCGTTTTCGCGAGCAGTTTTAATATCGACGCAAAGTTTTTCAACTACGCCTCTGTTGAAAATATATGTCGAAAAGCCAATCGCGTCAAACTCGCGTTTCAAAACTTCTTTCAAGATTTGGTGATATTGCACATTGACGTTGGTTTCAAAAATTTCCACCTCCGCCCCACAGCTTTCCGCCTCGCGCTTCAAATACCAAACTGCCAGATTGGAGTGGGAAAATTGCGAGTTTATCGCAACCAAAAGTATTTTCATATTTATTTCACTCCTTTTCTTATTTTTTTATTTTTTGTTATTTTATAATTTCTATTTTTAATTTCTTATTTCTTTGTACAGTTGAATTTTAGCATATATATTAAATTTCAGCCAACTTAAAACAATACGTATTTTTTCATGTTAAGTATACCACAAAAAACCCCGAAATATCGCCATATTTATAAAAAAAAGGACACTATTTATATGTACAGCCAAAATTCCTTTGACTTACATCGCCATGTGGGATATAATCAAGTTAACTGCATTGTTTTTCGAGGAAAATACTGCAATAAAAATGACAATATCAACTCACGCGAGGTTAAAATGAATAATAAACAAAGATTATATGAAGTGCAAATTTCTGTTAATGGCGAGAGCTTTCTTCTCACAAAGGAAACTCACTCACCTTTTATCAAGTCAGACGTTTTTGCACTGACAGACTATAAACGCACAAAAGTCACTCTTATGGGAGCTGACGGCATGGTGCTTCACGGCGGAAAGGTGTTTTTTGATTGCAAACTTGGGAGCGAAACGCAAGTTGTGACTCAAGATGCCGACCACCCTTTCAAGATTGAAAAAAATCTCGTTGATTTCACGGCACCCGCAGTGAAAGAACAAACTTTTTTGGATAAAATCTTCGGATTTTTGAAAAAAAGCACGGTTGGCGTTGAAAAATTTCCGTCAAGTTCCTTCATTTGCGTGCAAAACGGCGAGCTTTATCACTTTATTGGGGCGTTGAATGAATCAGCGCACGCGGTTTATTTTGATGTTTTGCCACAATCAAATCAAGCGGTTTGCAAAATCAATTCGGAAAATCTTAGCGCGGATGAAGATTCACTGCTTTTTGATATCATTGAAATTGAAGGCACGAAAGACTTTATTATCGACACGTTTTTCCAGCTTGTGAAAAAGCTTTACAATCGCGAGCCAAAAACTTCAACACCACTTGACGTTGTGAATGTTGGCGTGGAAAAAAGCGGTGACGATAACAATATCGCAATGTTGAAATGCCTTGAAGACTACACAATCGTTTGCATGGAAAACGAAGTGGGCGACCATTCAATTTCGTCGTACATTCAAAAAAGCGAAGCACCGCTTCGCAAAATTCTTAAAAACACAACTGAAAAAATCTTGCCAATCGCGGTGATTTCGCCATTGCTTTGCGAAAAAACCGCTGTTGAATACGAGCTTTTTTCTTCCGACCTTGTGAAAAATGCGAAAGGCAAACTTGTGACTGTGGAAATTGACGGCAAAAGTTTTTTTGTTTTTGATATTTTCTCAAAATCAATTCGCGGTTATCTCACTCGCCAAATTGATATTTTATTTTCAATGGGCTTTTGCGGTGTGAAATTTGCTAACCTTGAAGTGGCAAATATTTCAAAACCAAACAAAGCATCGGGCGACACTGCAAGTTATGCTTTTGACTTTTTGTATCGCCATATGCGCGATAAACTTTCAATCGCAAGCGGTGCGAATTTGAATATCGCAAACGGCAAGTTTGACAGCTTTGTTATCGGCAAAGATATCACAAAAATTCAAGCTGCGGCAACTGAAATTGCGACTTCTCAAAATTTGACAAGCTGGGATTTTTCAGGCTTTGAAAACCTCGTTGCAATGTTTGATATCAACAAAAAATATTCAATGGCAATGCCAATCGCAACGCCAGCAGAATTGCTTTCTTTTGACCCGACAATTTTCGACCTTTGCTGTGCTTGCAACATGCTCGCTTGCAAAAGCGTGAATATTTCCGCTCCAACACCAGCTGCAATCACAAGAGCAGAGCAATTTGCATTCTTGAAAGATGCCGATGTGAGCGAGATTATCAAAATTGACAACGGCAAATACGCGATTATCTTTTATTTTGAAGATAACGCAAACGTGTGCTTTTTCAACTTCACAAAAGCCGATTGGATCATGGAAGATTGCACAGTGAATGCGTTCTCTTTCAATTTCCAAGAATAATAGAAAACGGCATTTAACATTATAAATAGCATTTAACATTATAAAAAGGCACTTCTGAAATAAAAACACTGCACAAATTCATCGCTTGCGAAATGAATGGGGCAAAAAGGTGAAATCAATGGATAAAAAAACGCAAAATTACAAATTTTTTCAACACACTTCTTGCGAATACTTCCCTTGCCATAAAGTTGAAAACAAAGAAAACTTCAACTGCCTTTTTTGTTATTGCCCGCTTTATCTGATGGGCGAAAATTGCGGTGGTAACTTCAAAATCCTCCCAAATGGAGTGAAAGATTGCTCAAACTGCCTAGTGCCACACAGCGATTTCGATTACGTGGTGGGGAAACTGAGAGAGAGGAATGGGAAATGATTTTTTTTGACCCTCAAGCGACTTTGGTCGTTTGGGGGTTTTTTGGTTCCTGCGGAGTTAAAGTGAAAGGTGAAAGGTGAAAGGTGAAAGGTGAAAGGTGTGGTAATGCACTCGGCTTCGCCTTGTGCTTTTCAATTATATTTGTAACCACTTGTAGGGACGTAACTATTTGAATAGGGACGTCCCTTTTTTACTGCCCAAATTAAAATATAGTATGCACGAGCCTGCGAGTGCCTACCACGCCTTTCACCTTTCACCTTTCACCTTTCACCTTAAAAAAGCGTCACCATCGCCCCCAACACTCCTGCACCGCCAATGCGTGCCAACACTGCCTCCCAATCGAGTAGGGGCTAATCGTTAAAGATTTTGCCCCTCTCACACCACCGTGCGTACGGTTCCGTACACGGCGGTTCAATTTGTATTAAATTTGAACTTTTAGATAGTGGGCTAGTGGTGT
>JAWXUX010000030.1:0-5162 GCA_044426045.1 Bacillota bacterium | reverse complement strand
TTTGCGTTTTTCGTCGTTTTTGCATTGGTTGCCACATTGCCGTGGTTTTGTGGGTTGCCATACCAACACATTATCCGCGCCCCCTTCGGGGGAGCTGTCGCGTAGCGACTGAGGGGGATCAGTTGGGTTTTTGTGGGTTGCGGGTTTTTTGGGCTACGCCGTCAATGTTGTCCCCCTCAGTCACGGTAAGCCGTGCCAGCTCCCCCGTGGGGGGCGCGAAATATTGAGGTTGGGGGCAAAAAAAGGGGGCACGATTGCTCGTGTCCCCTGGCGGGCGGTGGGAGATCCCAAACTCGCTTCGCCGTTTTTTTTATTTTAATAAACTATTGATTTATTATGATGTTGCTGTTGTAATTTTCAAAGTTACAAGAATTTCAACATCTTTATAAGTACCAAGGTAAGCTTCTGAACCAGTGTATTCAACAGTGCCAGTAACTACGAAGTAGTAAGTTCCTGCTGTTGCAGCACTAGGAGTGATTTTGCCATCAGTACCAAATGTAAGAGTGACAGCACTCTTATCATCTGCTTCTGTGCTAGAAGCCAAAGCTGCAGCTGCAGTTTTATACAAAGTACTTCCAGCAGATTGTGCAGTGAAAGTCATGTCTGTGTTATCGTATTCCAATGTCACATTTGCACCAGAAGTTGTCATATCAGCAGAAAGTTCTGTGAATGTGCCATCTTCAATAGCTTCGTCCATTTCGTCTACTCTATCCCAAGCGCCTTCGATGATATCTTCGAACAATTCTTCGGTTGCAGTATCTAGGCCTTTCTTTTCAAGGTCAGAATAGAAGTCTGAATCTTCATACAATGCTTGTGCAAGAACTTGATAATCAATCCATGCTTCAAGATCAGAAAGTGAACTTGATGTATCGATTGCAGTTGAGATTGTGCTTAGTGTTGAATCATCTGTTTCTTTAGCCAAAGTCCAACCAGTAGTTGCATAACTTGTTCCAAAATCACTATTATAAGCACCAACTAGAGCTGCGGCATCAGCATAAGCTGTAGTTGCTGGATACATTGCAATAGCATCTGTAGTAACACCATCTGAATCTACTTTATAAACATAATTGAAAGTTGTTACATCGCTACCATCATTACCATAAAGTTTAGCTGCAGTGTCAAGAGCTGCGGCATAAGCTAGGTTAGCTGCACCGTTGATGTGTGAAGTGTAGTAACCAGTTGAAACAACATAGTTAACCAAATCTTGTTTAACCGCGTCAACTTCAGTTTGAACTGCGATTGCAACTTGCATCATAGTTTCAGTTGCATCAAGAACGCTATCAACGAATAGGTCTGGAGTTGTATATTCAACATCGCCAGTTACTAGATCAGTATAAGCGAACAATACGTTAGAAAGTGTTTTTTCTTCCCATTTCACTACCGTAGTTGATTTGTCATTTGATTTGAAGTAGCGGTTAACGCCATTAATGATGATATAGTAGTCATAGTCAGTCGCATCAGCTATCGTATAACCAGACAAGTTAATATCCTTATCACTGATAGTTGGAGTGCCTGCGTAACAATAGTAGTAACCTGAATTAAGTGCTTTAACCGTTGTTATATTGACACATTCATACACAGCAGCGCCAGTATCTGTGCCATAAACTTCTGTCTTCAAAGTTGCATTTTTAAGGTCGTAACCAAGAAGAGCTTTCATTGCATCAAAAGTTGCTGTCATATCGTCGGCATTTGCGTTATCGATATAAGAATCTTCGAAACCGTAAGCTTCGATAAGAGCGATATAAGCATCCCATCTTGCAACGATTTTGTCAGCAGCTTCAACCAAATCTGAATTCAAAGCTGAAACTTTATCAGTTCCGTCGAATACTTCATTTCCTGACTTGTAATGACCAGTTTCATCATCTGTATCTACGTGGTCATCAGCTTCTACTTTATAGCTTAGTTGGTAAGTGATAAGGTCAACATATTCGCCTTCCATATTGCCGATATATTTTGTCAAATTGTCGATATCAGCTTGTTCGATTTCTTGATCTTTCACAACGATGCCGTAGTAGTGCAATGCATCTTCATAATCTTCGATCCAATCTTTCAAGTAACCATCGTATTCAGCATTCACAACACCTTTTGCAGCTGAAGAAACAACTTCACCCATGATGTATCCGAATGTAGCACTGTAGTCACCGTCGTCTTCAGAAACTTGGAAAGAAAGAAGGTTGATATCGTTTGCATCATAATCAGTTGTGTAGATTGTGTAAACGATAGCATCATTTGTGTAATCAAATGCTGTTGTATCAAGTGCTACAGCCCCTTCAATATCAGCTGGGTCAGCAGTAGAAGCTGGTGTAGCTTGAACAATATATGCAGAACCTGTTACTGAATCGTATGGAGCATAAGTTGTTGCACTAGTTTCTGGAGAAGTTGTAGCCCACTCGTAAGTTGTGACTGAATTATTTGTTGTTGCCACTACTGTATAAACATAATCAGTTCCAGTGTAATAACCAGTTGACAAGCTACCCAAAACGTAAAGAAGATCTGAGCCATATTCATTTGCAGTGTTATCGATTGAAAGAATCAATTCGCAAAGAGCAGTCAAAGCCGCGTCTTTTTTCGCAGTCGTTGAAGCAGTCATGTAAGCATCGATAGCATCTTCAACTTCGTCGATGATGTAGTCTCTGTTCATGTTGTATTCAACTTCTTCGATATCATCTTCATCAACTGGAGTTTCAGCAACTAGGTATGCAGAAATTCTTGTCCATTCATCGTTATCAGTTTCAACTGCAGCCATAACTTTTTGACCAGCAGTCAAAGTTTCATAATAAGTGATTGTTTCTTGAGCATATTCAGTTGTTTTGCCGTTTGTGAAGTTGTTATAGTACATTTTTCTGATAGCGTTTGCTTTTGCAACGTCTTCAGCAGAAAGGATGTATCTTGTTCCTTCAGAAACAGTCACATAATAGTTGTCAAGAACGATATCACTTGGATCAACAACATTGCTGTCGTCATCTTTGATAGTGATTGAAAGTGGATATTCGCCAATCACTGTGCCGTCACATGAAGTCACGTCAACAGAATATGAATAATCGCCACCAACTTCAGTGTCGAAAGTGTCGCCTTTTGAAACTTTTGCATCAGCAAAGAAAATGCTGTCTTCAACTTCGAATGCATCGTCAGATGTTTTCAATTTCAATTCAGCTTTTTCAACTGTGTAAGTTTTTGTGATTTCATATTTTTCGTCAACTTCGCCTGGTGCGTAGTAGCCATATTCGTCATCTTTGTCGTGTTCAACTTCGATTGTGTATGTCACTGTGTAAACACCAGTTGCGGCAACTTGGAAATAATATTTGCTGCTTCCAGTCCAATCAGAAAAATCTCCAGCATCGTTGTAGTTAAGTTTGTCAAGATAATCAAGAGATGCAACACCGTATTTAGATTTTGAAAGTGATGAACCATCTAGTTTCACAGCAGAGATTTTCGCAGAAATTGTGAAATCATATGCTTCTTGATAGATATTGTCTGTGTCAACTTTGAGACCGAATGTCATGTCGTATTCTTCATAATCACCTGATGCCACATATTCCAAATCAAATTCTGGGAATGTGATACCATAGTCAGCAAGTTGTGCTTCGTCGTCATCAACAACTTCCACTGCAGGTGCATCAGTTGGAGCAACTGTCACGACTGGCGCTTCTGTTGGAGTTGTTGTTGCAGCTGGTGCAGATGTAACGACTGGTGCAGTTGTTTCAACTGGATCAGTGTTATTGCAAGCAGCCATTGTCAACACCATTGCAATCACCAAGATCACAGCTAGTGCAGAACGTAGAACTCTGTTTTTCATAAACTACCTCCTAAAAAAATCAATAGTTTGTTAGTTATTTTTAAAATACCCCCATCAGAATAACCCTCGCCAATTCATTTTTCGCCCACGTGTGCATGTGGAGGCAAGACAAAAAGACTATTTTTTCCCAATGGTACATAATAAATATACCACACCTAGTACAAAATTGCAACAATTTTGTGCATTTTTTTATACTTTTAGTGCAGTTTTTATAGTTTTAGTGCAATTTTTATAGTTTTTTGGGGCGTTTGGGGGTTTTTTGGGGCGTTTGGGGGGTTTTTTGGGGGGGGTTGGGGGGAATATTCGTAGGGGCGAACCCCAAACTGCAAAAAAAAAACAGGAATAGCTTGCACTATCCCCGTTCTTGTATCTCTTTAATTTTATCCTCTATCATTTTCACAACAGTTTCAAACCCATCCATCAAAAATAAATTGTCAAACCGCAAAACTTCGATACCTTTGCTTTCAAGATATTCAGTCCTGCGTTTATCGTGCAATATCTGCTTTTCGTCGATAAAATGGTGCCCGCCATCAAGTTCAATCGCTAGCCCAAGCTTAATGCAATAAAAATCCACAATATATGGGTCAACCACATATTGCCTGCGGAATTTTTGCCCGCATTTCGCCAAATAGTTGTACCATAAGAATTTTTCCTCTCGCGTTTGCTTATTGCGTAGCCTGCGACTTCGCTCCTTTGATATCTCGCTGTTCTCGTACGACATTTTTGCCCCCACTTCATGATTTCGTTAATTTTATTATACCCAATGTAGTAGCGTTTGTCAAGAGCGGAAGCTGACTTGTTGTGGAAATGTTGGTGCGAGTGGGACAAAGACCCCAAAGACAATAGCGCCCCCAGTGGGGGAGCTGACTTGCAGATACGGGCGATGGTTCGAGTGGTTTGCAACACCTGCAAGGCTGAAGTGGCAGGACATTTGAGTGGGCGTGGGTGCGGGGTTTTGCGAAGACTGTATCACGCAGGTGGAAACAATGGGCGATGTTGGTGGGAGTTGGTTGGTGAGGTGCAAAACAAAACAAAGCCCCGCGGAGAGCAACAAATCGCTAGATATTCGCCTTTTTTATTACAGCATGCCCATCAATGCCACATGCGTGATATAGTTTCCGTGATAAGCCTTCACCCCATGCCACTCAGATGTCCTGCCCCTTCAGCCTTGCGAGTTGGGGTTGCGACTTTTAACCATCACCACCCTTCGCAAGTCAGCTCCCCCACTGGGGGCGCTGCAAATTGGTTGGTGCGAGTGGGACAAAGACCCCAAAGACGATAGCGCCCCCAGTGGGGGAGCTGACTTGCAGATACGGGCGATGGTTCGAGTGGTTTGCAACACCTGCAAGGCTGAAGGGGCAGGACA
>JAWXUX010000029.1:0-5286 GCA_044426045.1 Bacillota bacterium | reverse complement strand
AACAAAGGATAATTAACAATTATCAATATGAGGGACTAAAGATGAGCAGAAGATTACTTTTTGTTTTAAACAGTTTAGCTGGCGGTGGTGCAGAAAAGGTTTTTATTAATTTAATCAATAATTTGGATAAAAGCAAATATATAATTGATGTATTGCTTATGGAAAATCATGGTGTATATTTGCATGCTCTTCCCTCACATGTCAACGTTATCTTCATGAAAGATCAACACAACGACATAGTAAATCTGCCTTTTTGTGATGATGAAGTAAAAAAACTTTATGACTTAAATATAAAAGAAAATTATGATGTTGAAATAGCTTTTATTGAGGGTCCTGCAACTAAATTCATAGCCAATAGCACAAATGCAAATTCCAAAAAATATGCTTGGATACATACTGATTTACCAATGCACCACTATACAAAGTATATTTTTAAATCTGACGAAGACGAAGAATTACACTACTTAAAGTTTGATAAAATATTTTGCGTATCAACAGGTGCTACTCAAAGTGTGGCTCGATTATTCCCAAAAATTCAGGATAAATTGGAAACACTAACTAATAATATCGATATTCCTGAAGTAATGGAAAAAGCAAACCGGTTTGATGTTATATACAAAAAACTAACCTTTATTGTTGTAGCCCGATTGCATTTTGGTAAAGGTCACCTACGACTTTTAAAAGCAATAAATGCATTATTAAATCTTGGATATGATTTTAATCTTGAAATTTTTGGCATTGGAGACATGGAGGGAGAGATCATTAAATTTATATATGATAACAAATTGAATAATAATGTTCATTTACATGGCTTTGCATACAATCCATATCCTTATATAAAATCTGCCAACTTATTAATACTAACATCTTTTGCAGAAGGTTACTCTACGGTCATGAGCGAGGCAATGATACTAGGAACGCCTGTTGCTGGAACAGAAATTGTTGGGCTTATGGATGTTATGGGAAATGGAGAATTTGGGTATCTTTTAGGAAATACTGATAAAAGCATATTCAATCGTTTAAAATTTATATTAGATAATAAGAACATGCTGGAAGAACTTAAAACTAAAGCAGAACTCGGAGCAAAGCGATTTGGAATAGATATAACCTTATCGGATTATGAAAAATATTTTATGGAGGAATAATATGCTTTTAAGCGTGATAGTAGCGGAATATAATACAAAAAAATATTTAAGCAAATGTCTTGAATCTTTAATGAATCAAACTTTACATAATATGGAAATAATAGTGATAGATGACCACTCTGATTTTACAAAAACAGATATGGAAGCTCTTAAGAATAATAACATTACTTATATTTATAATAAAGAAAATATGGGATTGGGAGCTGTTAGAAATCTTGGAGTAAAAATGGCAAAAGGGAAATATGTATGTTTTATTGATAGCGATGATTGGGTAGATTATAATTATTTTGAAAAGGCTTGTCAAGAAATGGAAAACAATTCAGCTCAAATAGGAGAGATGAGTGTCCAACGAGATACTGATGGGCTGATAGACAGAAGCTATTCTAGTATTTCATACCAAGAAGTCCACTCAATGTGTGGAGAAACAGCATTGCATATTCTTTCTGGTAAATATGATTTTGGATTAAGAATGTCTTATGCAATCACAAATAAAATATTTTTAAGAGATTTTTTATTATATAACAATATAAAGTTTACAGAAAATGCTTACTTCGAAGATTTTGCATTCCATTTTATGGCTTATCTAAATTCGAATAAAGTAATAACGATACCAAATGTTAGATATCATTATTATAAAAGAAGTGGTTCAATTATTTTTTCTTTTAGTGATAAACACATAGAAGATTTAGCAAAAGTTATTTGTGATGGAGCTGACTTTTTGATGCATAATGGTTATTATGAAAAATACAAAGTCGACTTTTTTATGATGGCGCAAACTTACACAAATACAGTTATAAAACAAATCTTTAATTTTACAAAGGAAGAAGAATCTAAAAAGAACTTTCTAAAAAAACTTATAGTCACTTTGCAAAACTCAATAAACATTAATGATTTTATTGAAACACTTTCTGCAGAGCAAATTAGAAATCATTTGCAACCTAACATATTTGATATAAAACTATGACTATAAATGCCATTTAAACTAGTTACTCAATCAGTTTAGATGGCATTTTCTTTTATTACTTCAAAAAAATTCGTGGATCAATATAATATATCTCATCTTTAATGATATCTTGCTTAGTGAATACCTTTATTTGATTAAATGAGAATTGATTTGATTTTAGCACTTGTATATTGTGTTCTAAAATATAATCATAATATATTTCATCGGTACTCATGCTCAAGGCCTTTCGTAATTGCTGAATAGCGTCCTCATATTCACCGCAACATAAACATCGCATTGCTAATACGTGATAATAATATCTATCATTACACCTTTTATCTGTTTGTTGCTCAAAAATAGTAGTGGCAAAATTCTTATCTCCTAGGATAATATCTTTTTTTGCATAATAAAACAATGCTATACCCATTGTGCAATGTTGATAGAACGTAGGGAAATTCTTTACCATTGATTTGCTGGCAACTTCGATACTTCTTAAATTTTCAATTGAATAATTGTCTATATAATTAAAAATGCTTTTTTCATATTCAATTAATGATAAAGTTTTATGGTGATTGCAATTTCCATCTATATAAAATTTGATGGCCTCGTCATTTAATTTTTTTGCTGTTTGATAATCATGAATTATTAAATGAATTGCGTATCGTCTAGAATATTCTGCTTTTGAAAGGATAGCTCTTAATTCGTTTCTTGTATTATAAAATCTATTTATATTTATTGTGCCGGCATTTAATTCACTATATACAAGCAAATGTTCTGCCCACAATTCAAGATCCTTGATTCTTGGATTATATTCATAAAGAGGAAGGGCATTTAGCTCATTTTTAAACAAGCCATAATAATGATTTAATTTTTCAGATGAAGTATAATTGCCATTCATTAATTCATATATTATTCTTATTTTTAATTCTCTAACTCCGTCGAATGATCTGCTGTTCAATTCATTATACAATTTAAGAAATTTCTCATTTTCATCAAAGTATGGCATATTAACCATTGCAGCGTATGTAAACGCATATTTTAAATGATAGTATAATTCAGTGCTTAAGTCGTTTCTTAAAATAGAATCGTCATTCATGAAAAAATATTCAAGCACAAATACTGTTTCTGTAAAGTTATTATTTTGATTGTTTATTATTTGTTCGGCTACTCTTATTTTTGAAGATTTATCTCCAAATAATAACGTTCGCAATTTTTCTTCACCTATATTTTTAGGGACCCAATCTTCTCTTGTGTGATATTTGACATAAATAGACCTATAAAAATCATGAATTGGTATATATTTGTCTAAATCTTCTCGTATTAAATTTAATCTTATGAGCTGAGCAATATGCTTCTTGTTTTTATTTGTCAATTTAACACTATCTAACGAAAAATATATCTCATTTAATAATGTGGCAGCTTCGGGATATTCGTTAGTCAAAAAGTTAAAGATTCTATTTATTTCCAATTCCTCTATCTTAAACTTGACAATCTCTTTTAGTAAATCACTATTATTTCTGATGTCCTCTTCTTGTTGTTTAACTTGATGTAAAAAAGATAAAAGCGAATATACATTTTTGATGGTTTTAGCAAGGACAACAGATGAAGAAATCTGCCATGAAGAATTAAATATATTTTTTATGTTATATACAACGTCTTCCGTAGTCAAACCAATTTGAAATTTATATATAGTCAAATTGTTAAATATGTTTATATTCTCAGACACTATGTTATCTCTAGCAATCACAACAAATTTATAAGAAGTCCGGGATGAGATGGCCCTTTTTAATATATTATTAATAAATTTTTGTGCACAGTTATCTAATTTTTGAAAATCATCTAGAAGAATTATTATATTATTCCCACAACTGTGTTGAAAATTACATTCAAAGCTTGTTACAAAAACAGAAAGCTTATCATATTTCTCATTCATTGAATAATTTGTATCATTTAAAATATCAAATAATAAAAACAGATTCAAAATTGAGTCACTGCATTGCAAAGAGCTCGTTGGGCGGTACGATAATATATCCTCGGGGTTAATAAATGGCAATAACATGAATGCGAGCATATTTGCAATTTTTTTATAATTATCTATAATATTATCATTAAAAGAAACTTTATATGATAATATGCTTAAAGAGCCCAAAGCTTTTCCCATTGCAAAAGTTTTTCCTACTCCACTTTCTCCATACATTAAGAAAATCATTGGGTCACTTTTAGCATAATTAGCTTTTAAAAATTCTATTGCCTTGATTTGTGATTGAATCACCAACTCGTGTTCTACTCTAACATCTGTCATACATATTTTCTGTTCAGAATAAATGTCATACTTTTTATCGTTATACACGGCTTGGAAAACACGTGATTTGCTAGATTTCCAATTTTTTGTTATGCTAAATTTAAATGAGACTTCTTTATCTCCATCGATATATAAATTTAATGGATTTAAAATATCTATATTTTTCACCGAAGTTATAGTGATATTTATGGGTTGTGATGAGGAAATAATGAACTTAGAGTTATAAATCTGATTATAGTGTAGGTCATAAATTGGTTTAGAATATAAAAAATTGTTTTCTTCAAAAATTTGAACATCAGTACAGTGAACAATATCATCAGAGCTTTTTAGTAAATTATTTATTTCTTCCAAAGTATAATTAAAATAAAATTCTAAAAAATTTCTATTTTTTAGCAACCAAAATTCTATGATATTTCTATCATAAAAATTGACATTTGTTTTGCGTGCAGAGTTTGAAAGAGCTGCGCGTAAATCCATGCGTGCTTGAGGAAGAAAAAAACCATTATGTATAAAGAATATATTATCTACTTTTCTCTTTGAAGCTAACGCAGAAACAATTGTGGGATCTAGTCTATAACGTGCAAATTTCTCCTTGTTTTTACCGTAAGAATACTTGGCTTCAAACCACCATTCATGGTCACCATCAATAAAGCATGCTAGAATCATGTAGCCATCATGATTAAAATCGCGCGTATTTTTTGTTGATTCCCATTTTTTCTTTGGTGTTTTTTCTTGCATAAAGTCAAGCACTAATTTTTCAAATACAGCATGCCGTTTAAGCTTATTGAGATCAAAATTGCCTTCATCTTGCTTCTCAATTTTATCTTCGTAGGCCACTCCCTTTAACCTTGTCCAATCAATTCTTGAACCATCCATAATTGTTAATTATCCTTTGT
>JAWXUX010000028.1:0-6102 GCA_044426045.1 Bacillota bacterium | reverse complement strand
AAAGGATAACTAGTAATTATTGATGCAAATATATCGTAGAGGGAGAAAATGAACAGATATTTACAATTTGAATATGAGCTATTGAGAAGTGAAATCATGTCGACCATTGATAAATATGATAGATATGTGCGATTTATGATTACATCAGCAATAACTATATTAGCATTAGGATTAACTACTGGCAAGAGCATTATTATATTGATAAATTTACCACTGATATTTATCACTGGAAATAAGATGTCCAAATGGAATGAAGTAATGGCAAACATTTCGGGATATCTTGTCGTGTACTTGGAGCGCAATTTAAATTTTATTAATTGGGAAACAAGGCTCAATGAACAACAAACCCTTTTTAAAAAGAGAAACTCTGATAATTTTGCACGTAAATTTTGTAAGAAACTTTGCAAGAAACTTTTCCCTGAAAAACAAAAAGATGCTACATTATATAATCCCGATTCAAATACTATTTTTCTGCTGATTGTTAGTGAATGTGCATTCTTATATCAATATTGTTTAAGCTATGCTTTAGTAGAAAATAATTTAACAGCTATAGAGCTTATTGTATATATGTTACAACATATTAGGCTGGCTGAATGGATAATTATAATAGCATCTGTTTTCATTGTTATTATATCGGTGATACATTTTTGTAAATTAAAAAGTATATTTACATTAAAAAACGAGGCCATTTCCAAATGGGAAAAATATCAAGCAAATTTTGCAATCACGGACACGTCAAAATAGTTAATATATTTTTATAAAATAACAATAAGGATTAAATAATATGCAATCTGTTTCTATTATATATACATCTCATAACTCAATTCATATTTTTGAGTCATTAAAATCCACACTGGCACAATTAAAGCAATGCGATGAAATAATCGTTGTAGATGATAATTCTCAAACAAATTTTCAGTCCAAACTAGCATCTTTTTGTGATCAATTTAATATTAGATTGTTGTTTAATAAAACATTGCCACACAATAGATCACACACACGAAACATAGGGGGATTTGCTGCAAAAAATGAGTATTTAATATTTATTGACGGAGATGTTTTTATTCCAAATAATTTCATTGAGAGATTTTTGACTGAAACAACAAAGAAAAATCTTTCATTGGCAGGATGCCACGTAAAGGCAATGGATTATAGCGAGGAGCAATTATTGCTTTATCATGGAATAAAAATTATCGACTATGTCAAGAATGCAAGACTTTTGGAAATTGAACACAAAGCTGCATTAAAAGATTATAGGTGCAATCGTTCATATTGCACTATGAATTCAAAATATGCGTGGCGATTAATTTATAGTGCGTGCATTTGTGTGAAAAAGGCAGATTATTTAAAAGTTAATGGCTTCGATACCTCATTTAAAGGATGGGGAGTGGAAGATGTGGATTTTGCATATTCTATATCAAAAATTGGAAAAGTCGCATATCTAGACCATCTATTCGTTTGGCATATTGCTCATTATCGTAATAGATACAATAATATGGAGCAAAATTATCATAATTTATTTCTAGCAATAAAAAAACATCAAGGAATTATTGAATGGGAAATATTGCAAAAACTTGTTAATTTAGATGAAGTGATGTGTGCAATAGATGTAGTCAAGCAACAATTTGAAAATATTGAATTTAAATTTCCTAAAATTAAAGGTGAAAATTATGCAATTTTTGAAACGATGTCTGGCAATAACAACTACGGTAATCTGACTTATTATAAAGATAATCAAGTATTTAAAATTCCAACACTTGGACTATCTATTCCAATAACAAATGATAAAATTGAGGAAGTATACATTTCTCAAAATATATTTAACTATCCTGTAATACTAGCAAACTGTATACTACAAGAGCTTAGTAGAATATCGAAAAAAGTTATCATACTTAAAATTAAAAATTTTTTCTTAATAAATCGGGACGCTATATTGGAATCAAAGTTTAAAATTCAACAAAATATTTTTTACACTTCATCATCATCTATTCTCGATATATGTATTGAAGATAAAGGAGATTTTTTAATAGCAAAAAGTATTGCACCAAAACCAAAGATAACATTTAGGGAGGACTGTTTCTATGAGTAAAATTAGCATAATTGTACCATACCATAATACATATGAATACTTACAACGTTGCGTTGATTCAATCAAACTTACTTCAACTCACGAATATGAAGTTATAATCATTGATAATAATTCCGATATTAATGCACAAGCACTATTTGTGGATAATCCACATATCAAGTATTTTAGATTATCAACAAATCTTGGTCCTGGAGGAGCTAGAAATTTATGGAGGCAGTATGCAACAGGAGAATATATCGCATTCTGCGATAGCGATGATTGGGTAGATTATAACTTCTATGATAAAATAGTTTCGGAAATGGAAATATTTGATGCCGATGTAGGCATTGGTGGTATAATGAGGAATTTTGCACATAAAGTTTCAGAAAATCCAATAAAAAGTAAGTTTGATAAAGTTATAAAACTTGAATCAGAAATGTTCTTTAAAATTATGACCAAAGAATATTCTATCGGAATAAGCATACCACCATCAAGCGTTAATAAAGTTTATAGGCGAAAATTCTTAGAATGCTGTAATATTAGCTTTCTTGAAGAGTTATTCTATGAAGATTTGTTGTTTTCTACTCAAGTTGCTCTTAATGCTAGTTGTGCTGTTTGCGTGCCAGATGTTTATTATCATCATTATAAAAGAGTAGGGTCGATAACTCAATCTTTTTCAGAAAAGCATATTTTGGACTTTAAGATAATTTTTACACACATCTTGGACTACCTTAAGACAAACTGCATATACGACAAATACAAATCATGCTACTATAATTTTATTGAACACTTCTTTAATTTGATTATTAGACAATTGTTTGAATACGAAAGAGATGAAGATAAAAAGAAGAAATTTCTAAAATTAGCAATTTCTTCTTTCAATGCCGTTGTTGATAGCGATGAATATATCGAATTCTTGTATTCAGAACAAATAAGACGGCATATTCAACCTCATATTGAGAATACAATCATTAATTAATAAAATATTTTCAGGTCAAGAAGAAAAACATCTTCTTTTTCTTCTTGCATCTGTGCAAATTGGAAATTGACTTTTCCAGTTAGATCTTTTATATATGTGACATTTTCTTTTATAATGTTTAAGTATACCCCGCTATTTTTGAACAGATTTAATTGGTTATTTAACAATTTAATAGCTTTTTCCTTATCTCCATCTAATATGGCAAAGGCACTATCTATTTGATATCTATAACCTTTTCTACGCGGATTTTCTGTTGACAATTCTGCTGATAAAAAATGATATTGAAATCTAGCCTCATCAATTACTCCTTTTGAAAGAAGTAAGCTTATTATTCCATATGTAGCACTTGTATAATAATATGTATTTATTGATTTTAACCTATCTCTTTTTGCGGTTATTTCTTGATACCAATTCTTCGGAGCATCAATTGAACACTGAATATAATACCAATCAAAATCTGCTTTTAAATACTCTTTTTTATTTGCATGTAGTTGTATATCATTGACAGTAGATTTAGCATACGCTATGAATCTATTCCTCTCCTGCGAAGTAGATAGTTGCGATCTTAAGATTCTGTATTCGCACTTATCTGCATTCACTTGTAAATCAGCACTCTTCCCGCATTCAAAAGATGCTAGTTGTGTCATTTGTCTTATTAATCTTTTTAAAGATAATATTTTATTAGTATTAACATTAAATCCCAAGCATTCCATTTTATTTAAATACATAAAGAATTGATTTTCATAATTGCTACATGCAAAATAATCCATATTATCGTATGCCCCATTGCTAGTTTCAAATAATGTAATTAAATATAGATCAGATAAGTCCTTATTGCATTTAGTTCCATGTAATTGTTGCAACAATTCTGCAAATTGTTCATATCCTCTACGCCCACTAATTTTTATATTTGCATCGGCGTATATCTTATAAAATTTTAAGTAATAGAACTCAGTCAAAAGTTGTGGCGGGAATCCAATTTTTTCCAAATCTTCTAGAATATAATATACTGTGAAAAAATCTTGTGCCTCTTTATATTTTTTAATATGGCACATGAATCCATCAATCATATCGTTGCTTAGTGAATATAGTTGAAACTTTAATTTCTCTATATCATTTTGTGCATTAATAAGATTGATGCCAGATGGGTCAAATTCAAATTCATTTTTATATATTCTAGCATAATGATCGTGAAATGGGATTAATAATCTACTTTCACTCTCTTTGATTAGATTGCATTGAATTAATGAATGAATACTATCTCGCATGGTAGAAATTAGAGGAATCCCATTTAATGAATAGTAAATTCTATTCAAAATTAGTGACTCCTGTGTATTTAAGTTGAGAAGTTTTAATCTTAAAAATACTAAGAGCCCATCGTCTTTAAAAAATTTAGCATAGTGGAGCAAAAAATCGTTTCCAGACATTAGTGGCAGTTGATTTAGATTACAGAATTCTTTGAATGCAAATAAAATTAGCAAATCAGGAAAATAGAATGTGATGAATTCTTTTGGTATTGTAGTATTTAATAATGAGTTTATGTCATCAATACAAATGTTGCAATCAAGAGTTTGTCCAATAAATTGCAAATTTTCTGATTTGATATCTTGTGTTGATACAATAAGTGATAATGTATTGTTATTGATTACCAGTTTCTTTATAAAGTTATATGCGAAGGATTTTAAACCACTATCCAATTTTTGAAAGTCATCCCAAAATATTATTTTATGAGTGTTGCTGTCTAACTGAGTAAAAAGAAATTCACCGTTATATTCAGAAAGAAATTCAACCAACTTTAATGGATTATTAATAACATCTATATTGGCTAACTTATATAAAAATTCACCGCTATTGAATTTGCTTTGTATAATACTTTTATAATCAGCAAAATCATTTTCATCTATAGCATATGGAAATATTGCAAATAAAATGGATTGTAAAATTTTCTTTGCATTGTATATCTTATCATTTTGAAATGTTTCATATAGTAGAGAAGCGTTACTAGGAATATCATTTGCAATTTTTTTTAATAAGAATGATTTTCCGTGCCCACTATTGCCTTTAATGATAAAATTTTTATTTGCTATACTATCTTGACACATAATACTGCTAGCAATGCAGTCATATGCCTTGGATTGCATTAATGTAAGCTGAGCTTTGTCATTTGTCTGTATTGACGTATTTGGATTTAGATAACATTTTATATTTTTTAAATCATTATTAAATTTAAAAATAATATTTGCTTTAGATAATGTAGCCGATGTTAAAATATCTTTAGCTGAAATTGTTGTTTCAATATTATTCTCACCTTTCTTAAGTTTGAACTTTTTTGTGGTAATATTAAAATATCGGCTAGAGATAACAGCTTCGCAGTCAAATGGTACAAAAATGCTTATCATTGCACAATATTGAAAAGATGTATTAAATATTATAATAGGTGTGTCTGTAAAACGCCTTTTATCAAAAATATTAAAAATTTCGATATCTTGTATTAAAACGGCTTCGCTACTTCCTAATATTTCAGTAGAGTCGCTAAAAAAATCCATATAAACATCTTGATTATTTGAAATCCAATATTCCAACATTGATTTAGTAATGATTGTAACTTCTGTGTCATTCCCTCTCATTTTAATCAATCGGATCAAATCAAATTTAGTCTTCGCTGTCATAGTACAGTTTGTTATAAGATACAGTGATTTAATATTGGAATTAAACACCACTTCAATAATAGTAGAATTGAATCTGCTCCTAGGAACATTGATAATTGGATAAGAATATTTAGCTTCCATCCAGATATTCAATAAATCATTATCGTCGTATACAAATAGACACCCGTCATAGCCAATATTATTATCCCTAGTACGTCTCCAATTACAGCATTGATTTAAATTATTGCGATTTAAATACTCTATGGCGAGCTCTTCAAAATAATTGTCTTTATAATAAGTGGATATTCCATTTTTGGCAGATTTATGTCCTAATTTCTTCTTATCTCTATCATACCCTTTAATATTCTTCCAATTTATAGACATATCAATAATTACTAGTTATCCTT
>JAWXUX010000001.1:0-216296 GCA_044426045.1 Bacillota bacterium | reverse complement strand
CATCTCGCGATAAACCTCAGCCAGGGCGTTCACATCAGAATTTGCCATGCGTGATAATATAAGTTGCAACTCTTTATCTGTCATAATTTATCTCCTTACACTATCTATAACGTGCGAGGTTTGAATTTTATTGGTGAATTTTAAAATAAAATTGAATTTTTTATAAAACAGCAAAAATTATTCTATTTATTTTTCAGACCAACATAATATATCGGTATAAAAATCCCTAGCGCTAGTGGAAGAAGAACAAACAGTTGGTTTGTGCTTCGCCATATGCTTGGAGATAGTTTTGTTATCGCGGCGAACAATATTGGATATAAAACCAAAACGGCAAGGGCGTATGTTCTTGCGGAATTCAAAATTGGTTTCCAATTTTTGTTGTTGAAGGATAACCCTGCCATATTCATACGCAGTCCAGCACTGCTGTAAAAGCTAATTTTGTTTTCATCGTAATATGCTGGCAAAGTTTCCTTTGATAGTAGGCAGAAATAAACAGCAAAAACTCCCATTAAAATTGGCACAACCATAATGTGATTAGCAAATGTTTGCCACAAGCCTAGAATATTTAACAATATAAGTTCAATCGCAAAAACTGCAAAACAAATCACAAGCCGTTTGCCCCATTTCTGCCTTGATCGCTTTTCTTGCTTTTCTGTTTCAATTCGCATACCAAGTGCATCTGAAACCACCTTTTCAACTTGCTCTTTGCCTAGATTTTCGCTTATCCTTTCGCCGTTCAAAAGCTCGGCAACCGAAACTCCCAAAATTTGCGAAAGTGGCGACAGCAAAGAAATATCAGGCATAGAAATACCACGCTCCCATTTGCTTACCGCCTTATCTGTTATGTATAGCTTTTCCGCAAGCAGATTTTGCGTCAAGTTGTTTTCTTTTCGCAAACTCTTTATAAATTCTCCAAATTTTTCGTTTTGTGTTTTCATTTCTTTCTCCATTGTTTGTATTACCTTGCAAGATAAATAAATTATAACACGCAATCAAAACTTACGCAACCAACCACAAGTTAAAAAATAAATTTCCCACTCGACTAGTGGTTTACATACCTTTGCAAACAAGATAAGACTTGCTACGCTTGATTTGGAGTATTATTTCTCAAAATCAATCAAGGTCCTGAATCCTACCCTAGCCAGCTAGCGGATTTGTCTTTTTGGTATTTATCATAATATCACAAGTCCCTTTATCCAGTGTAAATTCGACCGTGCGAGTAGAGGTCACTCGGTCGATATGTGTTTTTGGATTTTTGGGGTTTTGGAGCGTGATTTTGGGGTTTTGGAAGAAAATTTTGGTGTGGTGGAAGAAAAATTTGGCTGAAAAGTGGCTAAAATAGGGTGAAATAGCTTAAAAACGCAAAAAAGGCCCTCAAAAGGGTAGAAAAATAGGTCTATAAGCGAAAGACTTATAGACCTATTAGAATGTGTCACACGGTCATAATGTGTATTTTAGGGTAGTCACTCGGTCGATAAGTGTTTTTATGAATCGACAAAAAAATATCACCACCAACTCCAGTATCCTCCGAACCACCCATATCATTAAATCCCGTAAATGCAGCTAGCATTAACGTTAAGCAACGTACAGTTGCCATAAGTTTTGTTATTTTTTCATAATTTATAACTCCCTCTTAATTTGCGACTGGCACGCCATCAACTAGCGACCATTCGCCTGCATAATAGACAGGACATTTCGAACTATTCCAAGATGCGTCCCACGCTTCAGAACTTTGCTCTTCATCAATTTCACAATATATTGTTAAATTATCACAATCCCTAAAAGCAGTGCTACCTATATTTGTAACATTCGATGATATTATTATATTTTGTAAATTATCACAGTCATAAAACGCAAGTGACCCTATATTTTCTACACTTTCAGGTACAACATAAGATATGTCAGTTTTGTGTATTGAATAATATACAAGGTCTGAGCCATCTGCACTAAATATAACTCCTTCAGCATCTTTATAGTTATCACTGCCTTCCTCTACTGTAATGCTCGTAAACATATCAAAGAAGACAATATAATTAATAATTTCAACGGTAGCTGGCAGCATATATTCCGTAGCTTTATAATTCTCAGGTATCCACAGCAACTCAGTCATTTCCTTATCATACAATACCCCGTCTTTTGAAGATAAAGTTTCATTATCTTCATGCACAGATATATACTCCAAACATGCTGGAAACATTAACGACAAGAACCTAGATGTAAGAAAATTCTCACCTTGATATTTCTCTGAATAAGTTAAACTTCTCAGATTTGTACAAGAAGAAAAAGCATAATAGTAATAAGCTATCACATCTTTACCATTGTACTCTGATGGTATTTCAAAATCACCTTCCACATTTGCTTTAATAAGATAAACTGAATCGCCATGATCCATATAAACTACAGAATTATCTTCTATATAATATGCGTAATTCTCCACATCGTACCCATTAACCCCATTACAGTCAGCTACTATTAGCCTCATAAAATCTGGCACAACACCGTCTATATTCTTATATATACTATTAGGGATTTGAATTTCATCACTTGCTATCTGCACAAAACCCATGCTAACGGCACCATCCTCTATAGCTGTGACAGTATATTGCTTATCGTTTATTGTCACAAAAGTAGCAACATCTACAGCATATAAATATTTGCCTACTACTTTTGCGTTGATACCATCTATCATATAATATAATCCGTCTTGAGCCAAAAAATTTGATTCATCAACATCATAGTATACAGTGCAATCGCCATTCCAATTTTCGCCAAAAATAATTTCACCATCAGTTGTTTCTACAAAAATATTCAGCTTAGCTGCGTATCCATAAAATGTATAGTAAGCAAATGCATTTTGCTCTATCTCTGCCACACTAGCTGGAATAACAACACTTTCTAGCCTACAACAGTAATTAAAAGCATCCTCACAAATAATAGCTACACTTGCAGGGATTTCATATCCTTGGCTATTTTTACTAGAAGGATATTTTATCAACTCTGTTTTGTCCTTATTGAATAAAACGCCATCTTCACTTGAATATACTTGATTATTCTTATCTACATCAATAAATTCTAAATATAGACATCTCTCAAATGCATCATCCCAAATTTCTGTTACACTTGATGGTATAACAATATTAATTAAATCATTATTATTTTTAAACGCACCTTCCGCAATACTAGTAACAGGTAAACTTTTGTATTCGCTAGGGATTTGAAATGATGATTCTTGCTCATCCCCAATGCCTACAACAACATAACCTGTTTTGTCTGCATTTAATGAATACTCCAATCCAGTGGCGATAGGATAGCCTTCACTTTCCTCCGTTCCAGTTATCGAACTAATAATATCGCTTACCGCACTAGAATTTTCACCACACCCAGCAAAACACCCTAGCGATAGTGACAAAATCAACAATAAAACAATTAGCTTTTTCAAATATTTATTCATAATTTATAACTCCTCTTTAGATTGACTTTTTTTAAGTATTTTCAAATTTACAATAGCAAAAATCAATGGAACTAGTGTCCAACTTACTATACAATATCCAATAAACGTGAATAGCCTGCCTAAGATATCTGGTCCACCAGTTGTTCTATGGCTAATTGTTACTTCAATGGTGCCATCATATTTTTCTCGAATGTCATCAACCTTATATTCATCCTTAATTACTTCGATTGGTCTGTCGTAAAATTCTAGCCCATTTTTACGCATAAGACTATACAATCTGAATGGTGTTAGCAATACACCTGGATAAACAAGAATGTACATGACTATAGTTGTTATGTCAAATCTTTTATTCATATTCTTTCGATGGAAATATCTCAATGCAAAATTTTCACTACAACACAAGAAAATAACATACGTTATAATATTTGGGGTGCAGTATATGAGAAAAAATTGTGTTATCAGATAAATAGGTCCACCTAAATATAGCCCAATTTTTGATGACAACATATTTGCATCTCTCATACCGCAAATAATAGCTAAACTTATTATTGCCAATGTAGCAACAATGATATAAACTTTCATCCATTTATTCCACCAAAGTTTTTTGTCTTGTTCATAATCTTTCATTATAGAAAAATTAATCATGTCTATTAACGGAAAAAATGTCATGCACATAACTATTTTTAACATAGCTATTAATATCAACTGAAAATATACTGTAGCTACTAGGAATTCACATGACAATAGCTTGAGCATAATAACAATGTCCGCTATACTAGCAATCAAATTTATAATCACTAAAACTGTCGTAGAACCATACTTTCCATCTGCTTTTAATAACTCATCATATTCCTTTTGTGTATACATTTTATAACCCCCCTTGCGTAACATAAAGCAAACACTCATTGCGTCTATCCTCACAATATTCACAATTTATTTACACCCAAAAACCTATTTATTATCGTTTATGTGTCGATACTAGTACAATTATATAACATTAAAAGCGATATGTCAATATTTTATCGTTTTTAATATTATAAAAGTAAACTACATATCATATAAAATATTATATATGGAGGTGATTTATGCTTAAAAACACACTTATTAAAGATTTTGCAATGCGTCTTGCAACACTTAGGCAAGAAAAAAATTTATCTGCACGAGATTTAAGCCTTTCTTTAGGGCAATGCCATAACTATATAAACAATATTGAAAGCGGTAGAAATTTCCCCACAATGGCCAGTTTCTTTTATATCTGTGATTACCTTGAAATAACTCCAAGCGAGTTTCTTGACTATGGCAACCTCAACCCTACCAAAATGACAAATATTGTCAATGACCTCAGGAAACTAGACTCTGAAGAAATCGACAACATATCTAAACTTATAAAAAATTTAATAAAAAACAAAAAAGGCAATTCATAATGAGATTTGCCTTTCTATTAACATATTCCCAAAAATCAATCAGTGTCATGAATCCTACCCTATTTGCTTAGCGAATTTATCTTTTGAGGATTTTGCTAGACATACCAGTCCCTTTATCCAGTGTAAATTCGACCGTGTGAGTAGAAGTCACTCGGTCGATAAGGGTTTTAGAATTTTGGGGGTTTTGTGGTGTGTTTTTGGGGTTTTGGAAGAAAATTTCGGTACAACAAAAGAAAAATTCGGCTTGAAAGTGGCAAAAATAGGGTGAAATAGGCTAAAAACGTAAAAAAGACCCTAAAAAGGGTAGAAAAATAGGTCGTAAAGCCGGAAGACTTATAGACCTATTAGAATGGTGCGACTGATGGGACTTGAACCCATACGTGAATCACACACGCCCCTCAAACGTGCCTGTCTGCCTATTCCAGCACAGTCGCATAATCTTTGAACATATGTTATTATACGCAGAAATTTGATGTTTGTCAAACGAAAATATGGCGATTTTTCAAAAAATGCAATTTTCTTCCTCCCACTTCATTTATCCCAACCAAAGAACCAGATATAAAATTTAAACTTTTTTTGGTAGGCTTGAACTTTTTTCAGATAGTTTTCCGTTTCGGGGAACGGTATGCTTTTATACTCGCCGTTTTGATAGATATTTGCATCTAGCAACCACCCCGTCACGTTGCCTTCGCCCGCGTTGTAGGCACAGATTGCGGATGTTTCGTCGAATTTAGCGAGTAGGTAGTCGATATAAAAAACTGCGATTTCGGCGTTTGTTTGGGCGTCAAGGAGCATGTTTTCATTATATTCAATCCCCATTTGTCCCGCGCACCATTCGGCGGTTTTTGGCATGAGCTGACACAAGCCCACGGCACCTTTATTTGATACGGCAGTTTCGGAAAATCCGCTTTCCGCTTTTGCAATCGCAAGAAACAAGGCGGGGTTGTCACCACCAATTTGATAATATTTTTTGGCGTTTTGATAGTCGGAAAAATACGCAAAGATTGCGATTGTCGCGACTGCCGTGGCAAGTGCGATTGCGATTATTTTCAGCGCTTTAAAATTTTTCAAGCGTACCCCTTTTGTGATACGCTTGCTTTTTTTGTTTATATATTGTGTTTATATATTTTGAATGGCTTTTTCAAGCTGGGTTTCGAGGTTTGCGATATCACCGTTGTTTTCAATTATTATATGCACTTTTTCGGTTTTTTCTGCATTGGTTTTTTGAAAAGATAGGCGTTTTTCAATTTCTTCTTTCGAAACACTGTCGCGAGTGGCTGCACGGTCAATTTTGTTTTGCGTTGATGCCGTCACAATCCACACGCTGTGGAAATAGTTTTGCATTCCGCTTTCAAAAAGCAATGGCACTTCACAAAAGCACACTTTTTCGCCTTTAGCCGTATCAAAAATCATTTGGAAAATCACGGGGTGCATGATTGAATTCAGTTTTGCAAGGTTTTCAGGGTTTGCAAATGCGACGGCGCCCAGCTTTTTGCGGTTTATTTCGCCATTTGTCAAGATTTCGTCGCCAAACGCGGTCACGAGTTGCGGTTTTGCAATTTTGTAGGCGCCTTCGGTGCATTTGTCGGCAGAAACGGTTTTGTATCCCCTGTTTTCAAGCATGCCCATAACAGTGGACTTGCCACTTCCGATGTTGCCTGTTATTGCGATGATTTTTTGTGCGTTTTTCATGGGTTCCTTTTTTTGGTGGTTTTGTTATTTATTTGTTTATTTATAAAATGGCAAAATTGCGGTTTGTGCAAGGCAAGGCATTATTTGACCGAGGACGGATATTGCCTTAACGTGGCAGAAAGTGCGATTTTGACATTTTATTTTGCTTCAGACCAATCTTTGCCTGCTGCCATTCCAATATCTAGCGGTACTGCAAAGTTGAAATCTTCCATGTCTTTTTTTAAAATTGCTTTCACCGCTTCCACTTCGTGAGGTGGTGTGTCGATGATCAGCTCATCGTGCACTTGCAATATGAGTTTTGATTGGAGTCCCGCTTCTTTCAGACTTTTTGACACTCTTATCATTGCGATTTTGATGATGTCGGCTGCCGAGCCTTGCAGTGGCATGTTCATTGCCGCGCGCTCGCCAAAGCTTCTGACGTTGTAGTTTGAGCTGTTGATTTCGCGGATTGTTCTTCTTCTGCCAATGTAGGTTTCGGCATAGCCTTTTTGTTTAGCGTTTTCCACGTTTTGGTGCATATAGTCTTGCACTTTTGAATACTGTTCGAAATAGGCATTTATGAACTGCGTTGCTTCTTTTGCAAATATTCCAAGCTGTTTCGCAAGTCCATATGCTGAAATGCCATATATGATGCCAAAGTTCACCGCTTTTGCCGTTCTTCTTTCGTCTGCTGAAACATCTTCAAACGGCACACCCATGACTTTTGCAGCTGTAGCACGGTGGATATCTTGACCTTCATTGAAGGCTTTCACGAGGGTTTCATCGCCCGAAAAATGCGCGAGAAGCCTTAGTTCGATTTGTGAATAATCGGCGGAAACAAGCATGTTTTCGCCACTTCCGATAAACACGCTTCTAAGGATTTTGCCTTCTTCCGTTCTTATTGGGATGTTTTGCAAGTTTGGCTCGCGAGAGGACAATCTGCCCGTTGATGTTAGGGCTTGGAAAAAGACTGTGCGAATTTTGCCGTCCGCTTCGATTTGCGATTTCATGCCTTCCACATATGTTGAAAGGAGCTTTGAATATTTTCTGAATTCTAGGATTTTTGGCACGATTGGGTGGCTGTCCTGAATTTCTTCAAGCACTTCAACGCCTGTTGATTTGCCGGTTTTTGTTTTTTTGCCAGACGTGAGCAACAGATCGTCAAACAAGATTTTTGACAGCTGTTTTGGCGAATTGATATTGAATGCTCCGCCCGCAAGCTCGTGGATTTCGCGTTCGAGTTTAGTGATTTTTTCGCGGTAGCCATCACCGAGGAATTCTAGCTTTTCCTTATCCACAGCAAAGCCTGAAACTTCCATTTCGTAAAGCACATCCGCAAGCGGACGTTCCATATCAAAATAGATACCCTGTGTGTTTTCGCTTTCGAGTTTGGCTGTTAAAATCTTTTCAAGTTTAGAAAGTGCCACGCCTTTTTGCGATGTTGAAACATTGAAATGCGTGCAGACATCTTCAAAATATTTGATTGTTTGGATGAAATCTGCCACGTAT
The DNA here is from genome assembly GCA_044426045.1 of Bacillota bacterium. Classification (GTDB taxonomy): domain Bacteria; phylum Bacillota; class Clostridia; order Christensenellales; family CAMQZB01; genus JAWXUU01. The sequence continues at coordinate 208,241 of JAWXUX010000001.1, read as the reverse complement.
TGCATCAGCAAAATATCGCATTTCACGCCATTCAAGTTCACGCCAGATGCTGCGAGAATGTGTTTTAGCTTTTTGTAGTCGTAAACCGTTTTTATTTGGTTTTCATTTTCAAGTGCGGGTTTCAAAACGGCAAAAACTTCGTCGATATTGATACCAAACATGTCGCCCGTCACTGCGATTTTATAGTTTTTTTCACCGTCGAAAATTTCCACGCTGTCGTCGACATAGATTGCAAAATCGCCTGTGAAATTTGGAAGGTCGGCAAGATTTTCGATTTCCACCGTTTCAAACTTTTCTTCATTTTCTCTTACTGTTAGCATTTCGGCGTTTTTCGCCACATTTTCAACGAAAAATTCTGGTTTCAGCAGAGTTTTTAGTCTTAGTTTTGTCATCATTGCGAAAACTTCGGCTGAAAATGGCATTGTCAAATTCATATCGGCATAATCATATGGAAAATCTGCGTCGGTGTTGATTTTTGCGAGTTTTCGGCTTAGGTACGCCATATCCATATCCGCTTCGAGCTTTTCTTTTAGTTTACCTTTTTGTGTTTCGATATTTGCATAAACGCCGTCGAGAGTTTCAAATTCATAAAGCAATTTTAGCGCTGTTTTTTCGCCAATCCCGCGAACGCCCGGGATGTTATCTGAAGCGTCGCCCATAAGTGATTTCATTTCGACAATTTGGCTTGGAACAAGTCCCATTTTTTCTTTGAGATATTCCGGCGTGTAGCTTTCGAGTTCGGAAATGCCCTTTTTCGTGATTGAAATCAAGACGTTTTCTGTTATCAGTTGAAGATAGTCGTTATCCCCTGTCAAGATTTCAACGGGGATTTTTGCGTTTGCCGAGATTGTGCCAAGGATATCATCCGCCTCTAGCCCTTCTTTTTCATATATTGCGATGTTCATAAGGGAAAGGAGTTGTTTTATCACTGGAAATTGCGGACGCATTTCTTCTGGCATGCCCTTTCTTGTACCCTTATATTCTGGGTACATTTCGTGGCGGAATGTTGGTGCTTTTAGGTCAAACGCAACCGCCATGTGGGTTGGAGATTTTTCTTTTATGATTTTTTGCAGCATGTTCACAAAACCATACACCGCGTTGGTGTGGTTGCCCGCATCGTCGGTTAGCGTGAGTGGCGTTGCATAAAATGCTCGGTTTATTAGGCTGTTGCCGTCAATCAATATTAGTTTTTCCATAGTTCTCCATTTTGGGTTTTAGTTTATTTTTCAATTTTTTTATCATTTATTATCTTTATTATTTTACCATATAATGTGGATTTTGCAACCTTATATTTTGAATTTTTAGCGGGTTTTTATTTTTTTTCAACTTTTTATAAATTCCTTATGAATTTTGATTGATTTTTTTATTTAGATGTGGTATATTTAATGGGCGCCGGAGTGGTGGAATAGGCAGACGCGTCGGACTCAAAATCCGAAGTTGGCAACAACGTGTGGGTTCAAGTCCCACCTCCGGTACCATAAAAAGAGTATCTTGTGTGTGAGGCACGGGGTGCTTTTTTATTTTGCCCAAAACGGAGTTTTGGGCAAAATAAAAAAGCAAATTGAAAGGTGAAAGGTGAAAGGTGAAAATGAATGTAAGCACTTGCTTCGCTCGTGCATGCTATATTTTAAACTTTTTTAAAAAGGGCGTACGATTGATTGAAATCGTACGCCCTTTAAAATTCTATTTTAAATAAATTGATTGCACGAAGGCATGCCTGAGTGCTATACCACCATTTTCACCTTTCACCTTTCACCTTTCAATTGAAAAAAGCACCCAAAGGGTGCTCAGACTGTAGACAAAAAGCTCGGCAACGGAATGTTGCGGAGCTTTTTGCTTTGTTTTTTGATGTAATTTAATTTATTTTTTATTTTAGAAAAAATAATGTGGATATCTTTATGCAGTAACAACGCTAATTTTTTCATATTCATTGCAGTATAAACTAAACCCACTTTCATTGCCATTTTAGATTTTCCCCGTTGTTGGGTGTATCTCATGCCGTGGTGTTCTTTTGCTGTTCCAAATACTCGTTCTATTGTTTCTTTTCTTTGTTTGTAGATTTCTTCGCCTGCGGGCATCTTTCGCACTTCTTCGCAGTATTCTAAATATTCCTCCCAGACGTGACGTGTGACCACTTTAGTTGTGTTTTTACTCGCAGTACATTGCTTCAAATGTGGACAATTTGCACAAATTTTCTTGTCGCTTTTGTATTCTTTGTAACCCTCTCTGGTTGTTGTGCTGTACTTTAATTCTTCTCCAAATGGGCATATATAACAGTCTTTTTCTCTATCATATTTATAAGCTCGCTTAAAGAAGAAGCCCTCTTTCGTTTTCGGTCTTGTGTATGGAAATATTGGTGTTATGCCTTCGTCTATTGTTTGTTTTGCTATTGCTGGTATTTTGTATCCTGCATCCATCACTAGAACTGATGGATTGAATTTTTTTATTTTTTCATATATACTTGGAAATGTTGTGCTGTCATGTTCGTTACCTTTATGTATTGTATATCCAAGTATCCAGCCATGCCTATCGCAAGCTGTTTCTGTGGCGTAAGCAAAAACCTCTTTGTGTTCGCCTTTGTGAAACCATCCGCTTTCTGGATCTGTTTTGCTTTCTTTTATATCTTTCATTTCTTGCACTTGCGCGCAAGAACCATCGAAATCATCGTTGTTGTCGCCTTTATCCTTTAATTCTTTCTTGCCGTGGTCTTTTCTGTCTTTTGCTATTTCTTTGCGTAAACTTTCTTCGTAAAATTTAGTTTGCTTTTTGATGACTTCTTTTCGGTTAAATTTGTTTCGGTTAGCACAGGCTTTTATATGTGTTGCATCAATAAAAATAGTATCATCATTCACTAGCTTATAATTACAACATAGCGTCAAGATGTGATTAAAAATTTGCTCGAATAAATCCGTACCCTCAAACCTGCGAGTGTAATTTTTGCCAAACGTAGAAAAATGTGGTACCTTGTCACAAAAATTTAAGCCCAAAAACCAGCGATACGCCAAATTTACTTCAATATCTTTAATAGTTTGACGCATGCTCTTAATGCCAAACATAGCTTGCAGAAGTGGAATTTTAATTAAAACCACTGGGTCAATACTAGGTCTGCCTTTGTTTTCTGAGTACTTGCCTTTAACTAAATCATAAATAAAGCTAAAATCTATGCTATTTTGCACCTTGCGCAAAATATGATCCTTAGGAACAAGCTCATCCACCGACACAATATACGCAACATCTAATCCAGACTTTTCTTCTTTTGTAATCATAATATAACCACCTAGTTTATTACTTGTATTATACCACATTTCCCCCAAAAAAGAAAATAGACAAAGCAACTTTCGTTACTTTGTCTACAGTCTGAGCACCCAAAGGGTGCTTTTTTTTATTCTAGCGCTATCAAGTAATAATACAGCGGTTGACCACCATAATATGCCGATACTTCCAAATCAGGGAATATTTCCTCAAGTTTTTCTGCTAGTTCTTCTGCTTCTTCTTTTTTGACATCTTCGCCGTAGTATAGCGTTAAGATTTCGTGGTCTTCATTTTGGAGTTTTTCGACAACATTTTTTGTTGCTTCTTCAACGCCGTCGGTTTTTGAACTGCTCATTGCGATGATTTTTTTATCGTCGAGGCCGATGATGTCGCCTTCGTTTAGTTCAAAGCCGTCGATATTTGTTTTTCTGACAGCATATGTCACTTGACCCACCGTCACTTCTTTGATTGCGCGAAGCATATCTTCGGTGTTTTCTTCCGCACTGCCTTCAGGATTGAATGATATTGCGGCTGCAATTCCTTGCGGGATATTGCGAGTTGGAATAACGAAAAGGTTTTTATCTTCGATAAGCGCTTTTGCTTGTTCGGCTGCGAGAATGATGTTTTTATTGTTTGGGAAAACAAAGATGTTATCCGCGTTGATTCTTTTGCAAGCTTCCAAGATATCGTTTGCAGATGGGTTCATTGTTTGACCGCCTTCGATAACTCTGTCCACCGCGAGATCTTTGAAAATTTGAGCAAGACCTTCACCCGCACAAATTGCGAGCATGCCGTTATCTTTCTTTTCCGCTTGATAACGCTGAAGAAGTTGACGGTTTTGTTCAAGCATGTTTTCAATTTTCAATTTGTCAAGTTCACCAAGTTGCGTTGCCATTGAAAGGGCTTTGCCTGGGTCGTTTGTGTGAACGTGAACTTTAACGAATTCAAGGTCGCCAACAACAACGAGCGAATCGCCCATTGTGAGAAGTTTTTCCCTGAATCTGTCGATATCCGCTTGGGTTGTTTTCTTTTTCATGTTGATAATGAAAAATTCAGTGCAATAAGCAAATTCAATATCCCCAAGATTTGTGAAATCAGCGTGTTCTCTCACTTTGTCAAAATCGTTTTCTGGCTCGTTTGATTTGGCTTTCAATTCGATTTCGTGACCTTGGAGTGCTGAAAGCATACCTTTGAAGAACACCAACAGTCCGTAGCCACCCGCATCAACCACGCCCGCTTTTTTCAAGACTGGCAAGATTTCGGGAGTTTTATCAAGGGATATTTGACCTGCATCGATAACTGCAGATAAAAACTCTTCAAGGTTTGGGAATTTCTTATAGTTGCTCGCCGCAAATTCCGCCATTTCACGAATGACTGTCAAGATTGTGCCCTCTTGTGGTCTTGCAACCGCTTGGTAGGCAATTTCTGTTCCTTGACCGAATGCACGAGCCATAACTTTTGAATTGATTTCAGATTCTTTTCTTAGCGCACCACAAAAGCCTTTGAAGATTTGTGATGTGATAACGCCTGAGTTACCACGCGCACCGCGAAGTGCACCATTTGAAATTGTGTTTGCTAGCGTTTCAAAATCGTTGCCCGCAACGTTTCCAATCGCTGTCACTGCCGCCATCATTGTTAGCGACATATTTGTTCCCGTGTCGCCATCAGGAACTGGGAACACATTTAGTGAATCCACTTTTTGTTTATAGTTTTCAAGGTTTTGAACACCTGAAACAAACATCTTTCTGAATGTTTGTGAATTTATTGTTTTTTGCATATAACCACCCTATAGTTTGACACCGACGATATTGACGTTCACAACGTCGACGAACATTCCTGTGAAGCTTTCAATGCGATACTTTACAGTTTCTTTAACTGATTCTGCAACCGCTGTTATTGAAAGTCCATATTTAACCACCACGAAGAGGTCAATATATATTCTGTCGCCATATGTTGTGACTTTTACGCCTTTTGATGTTGATTGTTTGTTTAGTAGAGAGGAAATGCTGTCTGATAGTCTTCTTGATGCCATATCAACAATGCCATAACATGCCCTTGCCGATTTCCCCGCAACGAGTGCGATCGCTTCATCTGTTATTGAAATTTTACCGTATGCGTTTCTTGTGTTAACAGCCACGTTTCTATCCTCCGCTATTGTTTTTTTATATAATATTCCATACTATATCTATTATATTCTACTACTTTTTGGATAATAACGCAAGATATTTATATATTATTTTAGACTTAAAAATCTTAAAATATTGACTTCTTTCGTTTTTAGTGTATCTTTTTGGTTATTATTATATTTTTTTTAAAAAAAATTCAATTTGCTTAGCAATTCGGTTGATTTTTTTTCTAAAAGATGATAGTATAGTTTGGTAAATGATTAAAAAGGAGGTGTTGATATGTCAAAGGTATGCAGTATCTGTGATAAAGGACCTATGAGTGGTAACAACGTGAGTCACTCAAACAGAAAAACTAGAAGAAGTTGGGGTGCGAACGTTCAAAAGGTTAAAATTGTCAAAAACGGCGTAGTTTCCTCTGAATATGTTTGTACATCTTGCATGAAAAGCGGTAAGGTTGAAAGAGCTTAGTTCTTAACCACGTTTTTTAAAGATTACATTATTAACAGAAATTGAATTAGTAAAGATAGGAAGTCAGGTGGCTTCCTTTTTTTATACCCAAAAGGCGAAAAGTTACGCTTTTATGTAAAAAGTGAAAAGTGAAAAGTGAAAAGTGTGGTAGGCACTCGCTACGCTCGTGCACCCCATTTGGATTTGGACAGTAAAATAGGGACGCTCCTATTTGAATAGTTACGTCCCTTTTATGGATTACAAATATAATTGAAAAGCACGAAGCGAAGCTGAGTGCATTACCACACTTTTCACTTTTCACTTTTCACTTTTCACTTAAAAAAGCTACGCTTTTTTTAGTTCTCAAACTGACTATTATAAAGCTCTGCATAGAACCCATTCTCCCCTATAAGAGCGTCGTGGTTTCCGCTTTCGATAACGTTGCCGTCTTTCATCACCAAGATGAGGTCGGCATTTTTTATTGTTGAGAGGCGGTGGGCGATAATAAATGATGTTTTTCCATTTGATAGGTTATCCATGGCTTTTGCAATCAGAAGTTCTGTTCGCGTGTCCACCGAGCTTGTTGCTTCGTCCAAAATAAGAAGTTCCGCTGATTTCACCATTGCTCTTGCAATAGTGAGAAGTTGCTTTTCACCAGCGGAAAGTTCGGCGTTTTCCATGAATGTTTCATAGCCGTGTGGCATTGTCATGATTGTGTGGTGAATTCCCACCGCTTTGCACGCCTCGACAACTTGCTCTTTTGTGACGTTTTGCTCGCTGTATATAATGTTTTCAAGGATTGTGCCTTCAAACATCCATGTGTCTTGCAAAACCATTGCAAACATGTTGTGGATACTTTCGCGCTTGATTTTACCTATTGGCACGCCATCAAGAAGAATTTCACCGCTGTTTGTATCATAAAAACGCATCAGAAGGTTCACGAGGGTTGTTTTGCCCGCACCCGTTGGTCCAACGATTGCAACTTTTTGACCCGCTTTGATTTGGGCTGAGAAATCGTGGATGATAATTTTGTTTGGATTGTAGCCAAAGAACACGTCTTTGAACTGAACATCACCTTTCACGTTTTTGATTTCTACTGCGTCTTCATCATCTTTCACTAGTTCTTCTTCTTCAAGAATTCCGAAAACTCTTTCGCTTGCGGCAGCTGCCGATTGAAGGGTTGTCATCGCTTGCGCCATTTGCGTTAGTGGTTGGGTGAAAAGGCGGATATATATCATGAATGCCACGATAATGGCAAAAGAGATACTTCCAGAAAAGGCGAGAACACCACCGACGATACACACGATAACATAGGCAAAGTTGCCAACAAAGCTCATAACTGGCATCATAAGACCCGAGATATATTGCGCTTTCCATGCGGCGTTTTGGAGCTTACTGTTTGATTCGTCAAATTTTGTTTTTGCGAACTGCTCGCCACCATACGCTTTGACAACGGTGTGACCTGTGTAGTTTTCTTCGACGTGTGCATTCACCTTACCAAGCATGAATTGTTGATTTTTGAAGTAGCCTTGTGATTTTTTGATAAAAAACATCGCAAGGGCGAAGCCTATCATCGTTGCGAGAAGCCCCGAAATCGCCATTATCCAGTTTGTTGCAAACATCAAAATTAGTGCACCCAAGAATGTGAAAATTCCCGATGCCATTGTTGATAGCGACTGCGAAAGGCTTGTGCCGATTGTGTCGATATCGTTTGTTACCCTTGAAAGGGTGTCGCCATATGACGTTTTATCAAAATAGGCAAGTGGGAGTTTGTTGATTTTTTGAATGAGGTCGGTTCTTAGATCCTTTGAAATTTTTTGCGAAACCGTCACGAGGATTGCTCCTTGCGAGTAGTTGAAAATAAGGCTTGCACCATAGATTATCGCAAGCATTGTTCCAATTTTTGCGACCGCCGAAATATCGATTGTTGAAGCCATGCCATCTATTATAAGGTCGGTTATTTTCGCGAGTTGCGATGGACCGATTAGCGACAGAATTGATGATGTGATTGCAAAAATCAACGCAATCAGCACTAGTCTTGAATGACCTTTTGAATAGCTGAATATTTTTTTCATGCTTCCAATGAAATCTTTCGGCTTTTCAGCGCCCGCCATTCTTCCGCCAGGACCGCCTGGACCTCCGCCCATTGGAGGGCCGCCTGCTGGTCTTTCCATTCTTTTTTCGTTGTTATCCATTTGCAAGTTCCTCCTTTGAAAGTTGTGACGAAGCAATTTCTGTGTATATTTTTGAATTTTCAAGCAAGTTTTTGTGCGTGCCGATATCCGCAACCTTTCCGCCGTCAAGCACCACGATTTGATCGGCATCTTTCACTGTTGATATACGTTGAGCGACCATAAGTTTTGTTGCATCGGCAGTTTTTTCCGCAAGTGCTTTTCTGAGGTTTCTATCAGTTTTATAATCAAGCGCAGAAAAACAGTCGTCAAGAAGATAAATTTCAGGGTCTTTATATACCGCTCGTGCGATTGAAATTCTTTGCTTTTGACCGCCCGAGAAATTCAAGCCACCTTGCGAAACCCTGCCCGTGTGACCAACTTTATCAATAAAGTCTTTTGAGCCGGAAATTTCCACGGCTGTGTCGATTTGCTCTGCCACAATTTTGCCACTTTCAACACCAAATGCAATATTTGAGCCAATGTCACCAGAAAATAGCAGTGCTTTTTGCGTTACAAGCCCAAATTTAGCACGTAGGGCGGATTGTGTGTATTGCTTGATATTCATTCCATCAACGAGGATTTCACCGCCTGTGCAGTCGTAGAAGCGAAGTATTAGATTGATGATTGTTGTTTTGCCACTGCCCGTTGCACCGATAAACGCGACTGTTTCGCCTTTTGCGATTTTGAATGAAACGCCGTCGATAACGGGTTCTTCCGAGCCAGGATATGCAAAAGTTACGTTTTTGAATTCTAGTGCGACATCAGTTTTTACGTCACTTTCTTCTTTAGTTCCCTCTTTCACAGTGTTTTCAAAATCGATAACTTCGGAAATTCTGCCAAGCGCAACCATTGCACGAGGCCACATGAGAAGCGTCATTGAAAGCATCATAAAGGACATTATTATCATCATTGCATATGACGAGAAAACCACCATATCCGAAAAGATAACGAGCTTATCCATCGCGCCTGCTTGGTTGATTATTATTGCACCAACCCAATAGATTGCGAGGGTGAGCATAGACATCGTGAACATCATGAATGGGCTTATAAGTGCGGTTGCTCTTCCCACGAACGTGTTTGCGTTTTTCACTTTCACGTTTGTTTCTTCAAATTTATCTTCTTGATAGCTTTCGGCGTTATAGGCACGCACTACTCTCACGCCAGTGAGGTGTTCGCGAGTCACAACGTTCAATCTGTCGGCTAGTTTTTGAATGATTTTTGATTTTGGCATTGAAAGGCTTATCACCGTGAACAAAACGCAGACCAAGACCGCAATGGAAATCGCCGTTGTTGCTGTGAAAGTCATGTTTTTGCCTGCGATTTTCAAAATTGCAAGCACTGCCATCATTGGGGCACGGAAAATTGCGATGTAGCCCATTGAAAAGAAGTTTTGAATTTGCGTGATGTCATTCGTTGTGCGAGTTATCAAACTGCCTATTGAAAAGTTGTTGATATCACCCATAGAAAACGACATTGTTTTGTTATACACTTGCTCTCTTAGTCGCATTGAAACCGTTGTTGCAATAAATGCCCCAAAAACGCCGATTGCGACTGTGAGCGAAAGGCTGACGAGCGAGCACGCAATCATTTTGCCACCTGTTATCAAAATATCGCTCATCACCGTGCCTTCAGTTTGCACGAGGATTGTGATTTGACTCATATATTCAGGCAAAATAAGGTCAAGTTGCACTTGTGCCGTTACAAGCAAAAATACTATTCCAAGAAACAGCCATTCACGCTTGCCCATGCTTTGAAAAATTTTTTTCATTAAGTTCTCCTAGTAGTTGTGTTTATTTTTTTACTTTTTATTTTTATTTACTTTTTATTTTCTTTTACTTTCTTTTTATTATTATTTTATGTTGCTAGTGGCTATTTTATTTGTTATTTTCGCCATCAAGACCTTTTGATATTTTCACAAGTAGACCCATGAAAGTTTCTCGCTCTTCTTCCGAAAGGGGCGAAAGTATCTTGCTTTCGATTGATTTCATAGTTTCGCCAATATTGCACATTGCTTCAAGTCCGCTTTTTGTTATTTCCACAATTTTTATACGCTTATCCGTTTCGTCGGCTATGTTTTCAATATATCCCCTTTTTTCAAGACGAGAAACAAGCCCTGCCGATGTTGATTGTGCAACATTGAGTGCCTTTTCAAGTTCTTTCAATGGGGCTTTCCCGCCGTGAGCTAGCAAAAAGCCAAGAACGTGCCCTTGGGCTAGTGTCAAATCATATTCTTTCAGCCTTGCGTTTCCGTCCTTTTCCATTTTATCGTGAATTCTGCGGACGTTGTGTAGCATCCTTTTTTTAGGATGATTGAAACCATGCGTTTTTAAAAATTCGGTTTTTGCTTTTATCATTTCTTCAATTTCCATTGTCTCTCCTTTTCTATAAATTTCATTTTCATATTTATCATGTTTGCATTCTAGCATAATCAATCGCTTGCTGTCAATCGTTTGCGATTGATTATTTTATTATTTATTTTTTTATTTTCGGGGGTACGGTTGCTTTTATTTTTATTTTGTGTTAAAATAACTCTCGTGAAGGTAGTCAGATGATCGCGTGATAACACGAGGAAAGTCCGGGCACCACAGGGCAAGGGTGGTAGGTAACCCCTACTGGAGGCGACTTTAAGGAAAGTGCAACAGAAATACACCGCAAGTTTTTAACTTGTAAGGATGAAAAGGCGAGGTAAGAGCTCACCGATCTGCGGGCGACTGCGGATGCCATGTAAACCCCACCTGGTGCAAGAGAAAAGGCAAACATAGACTGCCCGTCTTTGCCGAAAATCGCTTGAGTCGTTTGGCGACATTCGACCTAGATAGATGATCATCCAATACAGAACTCGGCTTATAGATTACTCTTTACATGTGAAAAACACTTCCCTAAAGGAAGTGTTTTTCTTTTCCCCCTCAGTCACTTCGTGACAGCTCCCCCGAAGGGGGCGCCATGGGTTTGGGGGGAGTGTTTTTCTTTTTATTCTATTTATTTTTTAATCGTATTTACGGTCGGCATTTTTTCCGCAATGGACACATTCGGGGTCTAGGAATGCGAATTTATTGCCTTTCAGAAGTTTTTTGCCACAGTGCGGGCAACGAAATGTGAGATATATTATCAAATTGAAAAGTCCCCAGCAAAACAGTGAAAACCAAATCCAAAATTCGGGCTGATTGCGAGCCAAATGATACACTAGCGCAAAAACAGTGATTATAAAAAATATGATATTCACAAAAATCGTGACATTCCACAAAATAACTCGTTTCATAACTGCCCCCTTTTTATCATTATAACACATTTTATAAAAAACACAAACACTACCGCAAATGCCGTTTGGAAAAATTTTTGCAAATCACGCACGCAGGCGCACACACGGGTGCGCCCCTACATTTTTTGCACAATATAAAACGCCCCGCAAATGCGAGGCGTTTATTTTTATATTATTTACTACCAAATTTCAAAATAAGATTGAATAAAAGAAATAGTTATTCCCACCCAATCCCAAAAAAAGCTGGCAGTGGGGACAAAATTAGGTATTATGCAAGGCAAAGGGTTATTTGGGCAAGGGCGCGTACTTCGCGTACGTAACCGAGCACAAATGTTCCTTTAACGCAGCAGAATGCCTGATTTTGGCACCGCGTGGTTATTTTTTGCGATTTACGTATGTAGTGTGCAAATCGTGATGTGCTTTGTGGCTGTTTGGTTCGCCGTAGAATTCTTCATAAAGCGATTTGATATATGGGTTTTCATGCGATTTTCTGAGTTGCATGCTTTTATCAGTATCGTAGAGTGCTTTTGCGCGAAGTGCTTTATAGTCCGTGAAGTTTCTTGTGTCGGCATTCACTAGTGGTTGACCACCACCGTTGAGACAGCCACCAGGACAGCACATAACTTCCACAAAGTGATAATCAGCTTCGCCTTTTTTCACTGCTTCGCAAAGTTTTTTCGCGTTTGTGAGGCCTGAAACAACAGCGACTTTAACTTCAAGACCGTTGATGTCATACTTAGCTTCTTTCACGCCTTCCATTCCGCGGACGTCAACAAAGTCAAGTTTTTCAGCTGGCAAGCTTTCGCCTGTCAAAACTTCGCTTGCTGTTCTTAGGGCAGCTTCCATAACGCCACCTGTCACGCCGAAGATAAGTCCCGCACCAGAGCCAACGCCGAATGGGTTTTCAAACTCGCCGTCTGGCAAAATTCTGAAGTCGATGCCTTTTCTTCTCACAAATCTTGCGAGTTCGCGTGTTGTCATAACATAGTCGATATCAGGATATCCACTTGCGTTTTGATCTTCACGAGTGATTTCAAATTTTTTCGCCGTGCATGGCATAACTGTTACCATCACGATATCTTTTGGGTCGATGTTGTTCTTTTGAGCGTAGTATGTTTTGATAACCGCACCGAACATTTGTTGTGGTGATTTGCAAGATGAAAGGTTATCAAGAAGTTCTGGATAGTAATATTCGATATATCTGATCCAACCTGGAGAACATGAAGTGAACATTGGGAATTTTCCGCCTGTTTTCACGCGATTGATAAATTCATACGCTTCTTCCATGATTGTGAGGTCAGCTGAAAAGTCGATATCAAACACTTTATCAAATCCAAGATATTTAAGTGCTGTTACCATTTTGCCTTCTTGGTTTGTGCCGATTTCATATCCGAATTCTTCGCCGATTGCAACTCTCACCGCTGGGGCTGTTGCAACGATCACGTGTTTAGTTGGGTCTGTGAGCGCGCGTTGGATTTTTCCAAGGTCATCTTTTTCTTGAAGTGCACCAGTTGGGCAAACGTTGATACATTGTCCGCAAGCAGCACAGTCAACTTCCGCAAGGTCTTGATCAAAAGCACATCCGATATATGTGTTGTGACCACGTTTCATTGCATCAATAACGCTGACTTCTTGAATTTTTTTACACATTGCAACACATCTTTTGCAAACAACGCATTTTGTGTTGTCGCGAACTAGCCATTCTGATGAATGATCAGTGAGGTGCATTGGTGCTTCGCCGTGATATTTCATTGCATCACAGCCGAGGTTTGTTGAGATTTCAGCAAGTTCGCATTGACCGTTTCTTGCACAGCTCAAACATGATTTATTGTGGTCGGAAAGAAGAAGTTCAACTGTTTTCTTTCTTGCATCCATAACTTTTTCGCTGTTTGTTGTGACTTCCATGCCTTCGGCAACTGGATAAACACACGATGCTGTTAGCGTTCTTGCACCTTTAACTTCCACAACGCACACTCTGCATGCGCCGATTTCGTTGATTTCTTTTAGGTAGCACAATGTTGGGATTTTGATACCAACTGCCCTTGCGGCTTGCAAGATTGTTGTGCCTTCAGGAACTGACACTGCAATTCCGTTTATTTTCAAATTTATCATTTTTTCTGACATTTCTTATTCCTCCAACAATCAGCCCTTAGAAATTGCTTTGAATTTGCAATTATCAATACATACGCCACATTTAACACATTTATCTGTGTCTATAACGTGTGGTTGTTTCAATGTGCCCGTGATTGCATCCGCTGGACATTTTCTAGCACACAATGTGCAACCAATACATTTTGAAGGATCAATCTTGAACCTGAGAAGGTCTTTACAAACTCCCGCAGGACATCTTTTATCCACAACGTGAGCGATATATTCCTCTCTGAAATATCTGAGCGTTGAAAGAACTGGGTTTGGAGCAGATTGACCAAGTCCACAAAGTGAGTTTTCTTTGATGTGGTGGCACAATTCTTCCATTTTATCCAAATCTTCAAGCGTTGCTTCGCCTTTTGTTACTTTTTCAAGCATTTCATAAAGACGTTTTGTTCCAATACGGCATGGTGCACATTTGCCACAGCTTTCTTCAACTGTGAATTCAAGGAAGAATTTTGCGATGTCTACCATACAGTTGTCTTCATCCATAACGATAAGTCCACCAGAGCCCATCATTGAGCCGATAGAAATAAGGTTGTCATAGTCGATTTTGATATCGAGATATTCTGGTGGAATACATCCACCTGATGGACCACCCGTTTGAGCGGCTTTGAATTTTTTGCCGTTTGGAATACCGCCACCGATATCGAACACTACTTCGCGAAGAGTTGTGCCCATTGGAATTTCAACAAGACCTGTGTTGACAACTTTTCCGCCAAGTGCGAAAACTTTTGTGCCTTTTGATCTTTCTGTTCCCATGCTTGCAAACCAATCCGCACCTTTGTTGATGATTTGTGGAATGTTTGCATATGTTTCAACGTTGTTAAGAAGTGTTGGTTTGCCCCAAAGACCTTTCACCGCTGGGAACGGTGGACGTGGGCGAGGTTCGCCACGCATGCCTTCGATTGAATTCATGAGCGCTGTTTCTTCACCACACACGAACGCACCCGCACCAAGACGGATTTCCATATCAAATTCAAAACCTGTGCCGAAAATGTCGTTTCCAAGAAGTCCATATTCTCTCGCTTGGTCGATTGCGATTTGCAATCTTGAAACGGCGATTGGATATTCCGCACGAACGTAAACAAAGCCTTGTTTTGCACCGACAGCATATGCCGCGATTGCCATTGCTTCGATAACTGCATGTGGGTCGCCTTCGAGAACTGATCTATCCATGAACGCACCTGGGTCACCTTCGTCGGCATTACAAGCAACATATTTCACGTCGCCTTCCGCTTTCATTGTGAATTCCCATTTTAGTCCTGTTGGGAAGCCACCGCCACCACGGCCACGAAGACCAGAATCTTTCAATGTTTGAACAACTTCGGCTGGTGTCATTTCTGTTAGCACTTTTGCAAGCGCTTGATAGCCGTCCTTGCCTATGTATTCTTCTATGTTTTCTGGGTTGATAACACCACAGTTTTCAAGCGCAACACGGTGTTGCTTAGCATAGAAGTTTGTTTCGTTTAGTGATTTGATGCCAGTTTCTGTGATTGTGTCTGAATAAAGCAATCTTTGAACAATTCTGCCTTTAACAAGATGTTCAGAAACGATTTCTTCAACGTCTTCAGGTTTCACTTGTGAATAAAATGCTCCTTCAGGATACACGATAACGATTGGACCGAGCGCGCAGAGCCCGAAACAACCTGTCATTACAACTTTTACTTCATCAAATAGGTTATCTTCTTTTAGTTTTGCTTCAAAGCCATCAAAAATCGCTTTTGAGTTACCAGATATACACCCAGTTCCTCCGCAAACTAGTACGGTTGATCTATACATATTGGTTTCTCCTTTTATTCTGCTATCACGTATTCTGTAACGATTTTGCCGTTCACAATATGGTCAGATATGATTTTTGCAACCATGTCCTCAGTGACTTTGACATATGTAACTTTTTCTTGGTTTGGTGCGTAAACTTCAACGATTGGTTCTAGTCTGCACATTCCAATACATCCAGTTTGCACAACTTTCACGTTTTGCAAGTTTCTTGATGTCACTTCTTCAATAAGTTTTTGCATAACTGGTCTTGCACCTGCGGCAATTCCACATGTTGCCATACCAACAACAATTCTTGTGTCTTCCACAGTCAGTGCGTCCCTGCCCATTTTGGCAGCTTGCATTTTTGCTTTTATTGCGTTTAGTTCTTGTATTGATTTCATACTTTGCCCCCTGTTATTTCATCAGTGTTTTCTTTTATCATTTGATATATATAATCCGTGACTTCTGGCTCGCCCATGTTTTCCTCGCCCACAATTTCGCCAACCTCTTTTGATGAAAAGTCAAATTGACTTTCCCCTTTTGAAACTTTCAAGATAAAGTTTATTTGTGGGTCGCCACCTATAAGAAGCTGAATTGTTGAAGCGAGATCACCTAGTGGCATTCTGTCCACCGAGGAGATTTTGTAGCTTGCAAAAACTCTTGTTCCGATGCCAAGTTTTGAGGAAATTTCAAAGTTTCCTTCTGCTTGCTCGGCACTCATTTTGAATAGCGGTATTCCCATGCCAACTTTTCTTGTTGTTCTTGTTGTGGTGAATGGGTCTGTTATATTTTTTAAAAACTCCCCGTCCATGCCCTTGCCGTTATCGACAATTTCAATGGAAAAAAGGTCAGCATTCTCATCAATGCACAGTGAAATTTTCACTTCGGTCGCTTCAGCCTTTGTTGAGTTTTTGCAAATATCCAGAATGTTTAGCGATAGTTCACGCATTTTTTACGCTTGATATTTTGCCAAAATGTCCTTGGCATCCTTTGATGTGATTTTGCCATAAACGTCCTCGTTCACTGTGAGAACTGGGGCAAGACCGCAACATCCAATACAACGTGTTGCAACAAGCGAGAATTTGCCATCTTCTGTGCATTCGCCGTTGTCGATTCCAAGCAAATCTTTGAATGCGTCAAAAAGGTCGCCCGCACCTTTAACATAGCATGCGGTTCCAAGACAAACACCAATTTGGAATTTTCCTTTTGGTGAAAGGTTGAATTGTGAATAGAATGTCACCACGCCATAGATTTCTGACATTGGTATTGTTAGCGCTTTTGAAATTTCAAGTTGTACTTCATATGGCAAGTATCCATAGATTTCTTGTGCCTTTTGAAGTGCTGGCATAAGTGCTCCCGCTTTACCTTGCAAAAGCTCTAGTTCAGCTGTTAACTTTTCAGCTTGTTCTTTTGTTCCAGTGAAGGGAATTTCTGAATATGCTCTCATTTTGTCTGTTTCCTCCCATTATAATAAAATATACATTTTTTTGCATGTTTATACATCGCATATTAGTTTTAATATACCTTAAAATTATAACAAAATTTAACAATCTTTGCAAGAGCCTTTGATATAGTATGCTATTCTATTTCCGAATTTTTTTGCAAAAATTTACTACTTTGTTAAAATATTGACATATTGCGACTGTGCGTATATTACGAGATTTTATACATTGTTAAAAATTTGACTTATTGTTTAGAGTTGCGTTTTGCAACTTTTTTATACACGTTTTTCTCGAAATTTCTTCGTGAATATTATTCATGAGTATAGTTTATTTAACTATTTTTGATAAAAATAAAACCACCGTTACTTTTTTGCATTGGTGGTTTTGCTTTTTATTAGATGTGGTATTATTTTTGTTTTATGTTGGTCTTGTTTTGGTTCTATTGTAGCTATATTTTTAGCTTACTTAGCTTGGTTTTAGTTGATTTTTTCAAACACACTGCCCTCGCGAGTATCTTTCACTTCATAGCCTGCATCTTTGATTTTACCGCGAATTTCGTCAGCTTTTGCGTAGTCTTTTGCTTTTTTGGCAGTAATTCTTTCGGCATCTAGTGCCAAGATTTCCGCTGGGATATCGCTTGCTGTGTCAGCTTTTGCAATTTCCGCTTTATCAAG
Source organism: Bacillota bacterium (assembly GCA_044426045.1). Lineage (GTDB taxonomy): Bacteria > Bacillota > Clostridia > Christensenellales > CAMQZB01 > JAWXUU01. The sequence goes on along the minus strand of JAWXUX010000001.1, from coordinate 190,958 downwards.
AGAAAGTCCCAAGATTTTGTCGAATTTCACCGCAAGGTTGAAGATATCTTTTGACGGTTTTTGTTTTAGCATTGTGAAAAGAACGCCTAGTGCTTTTGGAACGTTCAAATCGTCCATAACTGCCCCTGCGAAATCGGAATCGAATTTTGCAAGAACTTCCGCATCAGTTTTTTCGTTTGATGCTTTGTGTTTTGCAACAGTTTCCATCATTCTTTTATACGATACTTTTGCCGCATCAAGAGATTCAAAAGTGAAGTTTAGTTTTTTGCGATAGTGGGCGTTCAAGCAGAAAAATCTGAATTCTAGGGGTGAATAACCCATTTCAGAAAGTTGCGTGATTGTGTAGGTGTTGCCGAGTTTTTTTGACATTTTACCGCCGTTCACAAGCATGAATTCGCCGTGCATCCAATAGTTTGCAGGGTTTTTGCCAGTGAAGCCATAACTTTGGGCAATTTCGTTTTCGTGGTGGATTGGAATGTGATCGACCCCGCCCGTGTGGATATCAAACACTTCGCCAAGATATTTGTGGCTCATTGCTGTGCATTCGATGTGCCAGCCTGGATAGCCCATACCCCATGGTGATTGCCATTGCATGATGTGCTCTTTTGGTGCGTGTTTCCAAACGGCAAAGTCGGCTGGATGACGTTTTTCAGTGTTCACTTCCACCCTTGCACCCGCAATTTGCTCTTCAAGATTGATGTTTGAAAGTGTGCCGTAGCCTGGGAATTTTTCGATATCGTAATAAATGCCATCGCTTGTTTCGTAAGCTATGCCTTTTTCTTGCAAAACTTCAACGATGTTAATCATTTCGGCGATGTGGTCTGTCGCTTTTGGCGTTACGTTTGGTTTTTCGATATTGAGTTTGGCAAGGTCTTCAAAGAACACTTTTGTGTAGTAGTCCGCGATTTCATAAGGTGATTTTTGCAATCTTTTTGCTGCGATTGCCATTTTATCTTCACCGTCATCTGCATCAGAGAGTAGGTGACCTACGTCTGTTATGTTCATGACTGATTTGACTTTTTTGCCTGAATATTTCAATGTTCTTGTGAGCAAATCCATGAAAATATACGTTCTCATGTTGCCGATGTGGGCGTAGTTATACACCGTTGGTCCGCATGAATACATTTTCACTTGGTTATCGATTGATTGGAATTCTTCTTTTGTTTTTGTTAGTGTGTTATAAAGTTTCATTTATTTCTCCTGTTTTTATTCTTTTTCGTCAAGTTGTTTTTGAATTTTGGCAAGTTTTGCTTTCAAAACATCATATTCACATTGGAGTTTATCAAGTTGCTCTTGGACTGGATCTGCCCCGATTGTTTGATCCATATCATCAACGCGCATGCCTTTCACCCTCACGATTGAGCCAGGGATACCAACCACTGTTGAATGTGGTGGCACTTCTTTGAGTACAACCGACCCCGCACCAATTTTTGAGCCTTCGCCAACGGTGAATGGCCCCAAAACTTTTGCACCCGCCGAAATCATGACGTTACTTTCAATGGTTGGGTGACGTTTGCCTGTGTCCTTGCCCGTTCCGCCAAGGGTCACCCCTTGATAGATTGTGACATTTTCGCCAATTTCAGTCGTTTCGCCGATAACCACGCCAGAGCCATGGTCGATAAAGAAGCCACCGCCGATGGTTGCACCTGGGTGGATTTCTATGCCGGTGAAAAAGCGTGTTAGTTGGCTTATTATTCTTGCGATAAGGCGCAAGCGGATTTTATAAAAAACGTGCGCAACGCGATACCACAAAACTGCGTGAAATCCCGAATATGTCAGAATGATTTCAAAATAGTTTCTTGCGGCTGGGTCGCGCGATTTTATTGCTTTCAAATCTCTTGTGATTTTCATTTTCATTCCCTTCTTTTTTTAAAACAAAACGCCCTTGCAAGCATTTTGCTTGCAAAGGCGATTAAAGTCGCGGTTCCACTTTGCTTTCAGAAGTTTCCTTCCCTTTGTGGCGTATGAGTTTTTCACGATATCAAAATCAGCACGATGCACTTTCAAAAGCCTTGCAAAGGTGGTCACAGCAATTCACCCTCTCTTGATTGCAATTTCTTTTTACTCTTTCGCACGAAAAATTCAAACGATATTTGTTTTCTACTATTATATTAATCATTTTTTTGTTTTTTTGCAACTGTTTACCGCAAAATTTGCAAAATTTTTTCGATTTGCCCAAAAAACAATCAATTTGCTTTGAAAATACCCGTTATTGTGGTATTATATTTGTGATAAATTTGGTGGAGGGATATTCCAAAATGTTAGATATTAAATTTTTAGCTGATAACTTTGACGCTTGCAACGCCAAGCTATCACAAAGAAACGGCAAATTTGATGCCGAAAAAGCAGTTGAATTATATAACGAAAGAAAGACAATCATCGCTGAAGTTGAAAAAGACAAAGCATTGAAAAATGCAGTTTCTGGCGAGATTGCTATGCTTAAAAAATCAAAACAAGACGCTGATGCGAAAATCGCAGAAATGAAAGGTCTTGGCGAAAAAATCAAGGTCTTGGACGAAAGACTCACAGAAGTTGAAAGTGAACTTAAAGATGCTATGCTTTCAATTCCAAACATCACTGACGACAGCGTGCCACTTGGCAAAGACGATTCAGAAAACTTGGAAATCCGCAAATATGGAACTCCAAGAGAATTTTCTTTCGAACCAAAAGCACATTGGGATCTTGGCGAAAGAAATAACATGCTTGATTTTGCAACAGCGGGAAAAATCTCCGGCGCAAGATTCACATACTACCGCGGAATGGCGGCTAGGCTTGAAAGATCAATCATCAGCTTCATGATGGACACTCATTCAGACAATGGCTACGAAGAAGTTTTGCCACCATATCTTGTGAATGCAGATTCAATGATTGGCACTGGTCAACTTCCAAAATTTAAAGAAGATATGTTCCATGTTGATGGCACAAACTTTTATCTTATCCCAACAGCGGAAGTGCCTGTGACAAACATGTTCAGAAACGACGTTTTGGCGGAAAGTGATTTTCCACAAAAATTCTGTGCCTACTCTGCTTGCTTCCGTGCCGAAGCGGGTTCTGCGGGTCGCGACACTCGTGGGCTTATTCGTCAACATCAATTCAATAAAGTTGAGCTCGTGAAATTTGCTCATCCTGATAATTCTTTTGAAGAACTTGAAAAATTGACTGCTGATGCTGAAAGAATTTTGCAACTTCTTGAAATTCCTTACAGAGTTGTTCTTCTTTGCTCGGGCGATACTGGTTTTTCTTCTTGCAAGACATACGATATCGAAGTTTGGATGCCTTCATACGGCAGATATGTTGAAATCTCTTCTTGCTCGAACTTCAAAGATTACCAAGCACGCAGAGCTAACATCAAATTCAGAAACGCGGCTGGCAAACTTGAACTTGCCCACACTCTTAACGGATCTGGCCTTGCAGTTGGCAGAACAGTTGCGGCAATCCTTGAAAACTACCAAAACGAAGACGGAAGTATCACAATTCCAAAAGTGTTGCAAGGTTATATGAGATGTGAGAAAATTTGATTGAAAACTTCGTTCAATTAAAAATTAAAAATTAAAAATTAAAAAATCCCCCATTTGGGGGATTTTCTTTTTGTATGTTGGTGATTCGAAGTCAGAATTGTGCTTTATGCAAGGCAAGGGAGTGGGCGAGCGAGGGCGCGTACTTTATGTACGTAACCGAGCACGCACACTCCCTTAACGCAGCAGAAAGTGCGATTATGCCTTCGAATCTATGCTTGCTTTTACGAAACCGTTGAAAAGCGGATGCACTTTGTTTGGTCTTGATTTGAATTCTGGGTGGAATTGAACACCGATGAAGAATGGGTGGTCTGCGATTTCAACTGTTTCAACGATTTTTCTGTCTGGTGAAGTTCCGCCGATAACAAGACCAGCTTCAACAAGTTGTTTTTTAAAATCGTTGTTGAATTCGTATCTGTGACGGTGACGTTCTGAAATTTCGATACCTTCATAACATTGGTGAATTTTTGTGCCATGAACAAGTGTGCATGGATATTTTCCAAGGCGAAGTGTTCCGCCATAGTTCACAGTGTTGTTTTGGTCTGGTAGGAAATCGATAACGTGTGGTGCGTCGACATCAAACTCGCGTGAGTTTGCATTTGCGATGCCCGCAACGTTTCTTGCATATTCAATAGTTGCAATTTGCATACCAAGACAAATACCGAAATATGGCATTTTCTTTTCACGTGCGTATTTGCAAGCTGTGATCATTCCTTCAACGCCTCTGTCGCCAAATCCGCCAGGAAGAATGATACCATCAATTCCCGCAAAGACAGTTTTAACGTTTTCGTCGGTGATTGTTTCTGAATCTATCCAAGAGATTTCAACTTCGTGTTCGTGATAGTAGCCCGCGTGTTTCAACGCTTCTGCAACCGAGATATAGGCATCGTGAAGTTGAACATATTTGCCAACGAGCGCGATGTGAACTTTTTCTGACGTGTTAACGATTTTTCTGTTAACTTCTTTCCATTCTGTAAGTTCAGGTTCTGGAAGATTTTCAAGTCTCAAAAGACGGCAAGCCACGCGGTCAAGACCGTTTTCTTTGAGCATGAATGGTGCGTAGTAAAGCGATTTGCAAGTCAAGTTTTCGATAACTGCTTCTTTATCCACGTTACAGAAAAGTGAGATTTTATCCATGATAACTCTTGGAATTGGTTCGTCACTTCTTGCGATGATCATATCAGGTTGAATACCGATTGAAAGGAGCTCTTTAACAGAATGTTGAGTTGGTTTTGATTTGTGTTCGCCCGCAAAAGAAAGATATGGCACGAGTGTCACATGTACGAAAAGTGTGTTGTCACGACCTTGCTCGTTTCTGATTTGACGTATTGTTTCAAGATATGGTTGACTTTCAATGTCACCTGTTGTGCCACCGATTTCAACAATCATGATGTCGGCACCAAACGCTTCGCCACCTGCATAGATGAATTCTTTGATTGCGTTTGTGATGTGAGGAATAACTTGCACAGTTTGTCCCAAATATTTTCCTTCACGTTCGCGAGAAAGCACGTCATAATATACTCTTCCGCTTGTGAGGTTAGAATATTTGTTCATGTTTTCATCGATAAATCTTTCGTAGTGTCCAAGGTCAAGATCTGTTTCGGCACCGTCTTCTGTAACGAAAACTTCACCGTGTTGATATGGGCTCATTGTTCCTGGGTCAACGTTCATATATGGGTCAAGTTTGATAACACCAATTTTGAGTCCTCTTGCTTTGAGCAAAAGTCCGAGCGACGCTGCCGTTATGCCTTTTCCTAGTCCTGATACTACGCCACCTGTGACGAATATATATTTTGGCATGATAGTTTCTCCTTTTCTATGTATTGTTTTAGATTTTACTTTGTTTTTGTTGTTACTGTTTTATTATTTTATTGTTGTTATTATTTTATTGTTTTTATTATATATATATTTTGCGGAATTTAACCGTTACTGACTGAATGTTTTAGCTTTTTTCGTTTTTTGACCTGTATTTATCAATAATTTCGTTTGCTATTTGAAGTTTTGTTTTTCGTTTGTTCATAGCGAGCTTTTCAATTATTTTATGAGCCTCTTCCTCGCAAATATTATCCATTTCAATTATATAACATTTGGCTAGGTCTATTTTTTTGATTTCTTGCAATTTTGTTTGCAATGTTTTGGTTTGAACAATCAATTTTTTCATTTTGTTCGAGAATGCATAGGCAAGCTTGAAACACTGATCTGTCCCCGCCCTTGTTATCGGGATTGATTGCATGATAACACCACATTTGAGCAGTTCCGATTCACCACTCAAAAGGATTTCTTCTTTTGCAATGAATATCACTTGAGTTTCGGGGCGCAGGGCTAGTTCCTTTGCAAGTGCTTCACCAGTTTCCTCGGGAAGTGGTGAAATCACAATCGCTAGGTCATAATCCTGCTCACCAAAAGCTCGCCGTGCTTTTGCACCGCTTGAAGCATGCGTTATGTCGCGAATTTTATGAGCAATCAGGAATTTTTCGAAAAATTCCGACGCTTTTTGGTTTTTGGATACTACGATAACCCTTTCCATTATAATTTTTTAAAATACCTCTTATACATGTGGTCTTTGACATCTGCTGTTTGTGAATATTTTCTTATAGAAAGTTCTTTTTCTTTTATAAACTTATCAAATACGTTTTCTGGCAATATTTTTTTCACAAATTCACTTGCTTTTGCAGTTTTTATTGCACTTTCAAGTGACGTTGGCAAAACTTCGAGTTCTTTTGTGATTTCTGCACTCGCTTCAAACAAGTTGACATCAACTGATGCTGGAAGTTCTGTTTTGTTTTCAATACCTTCAAGTCCCGCTTCCAAGATAAGCATGAATGCTAGGTATGGATTTATGCAAGAATCTGGGCTTCTGAGTTCCATTCTTGAAAGTTTGCCTTTTGTTGCTGGTATTCTGATGAGTTGTGAGCGGTTTTGATGTGACCAGCTCACGTATTTTGGCGCTTGGTGAGTTCCAAGGCGCGCGTATGAATTTATGTTACTGTTCAAAAATAGTGTTATTTCTGAAATTCTTTTCATTATTCCCGCAATGAAGTTTTCAACGATTTCTCTTTCGTCAGAATCGTCGCTTTGGAAAATATTGTTTTCACCGCGTTTCAGCGAAATATTGACGTGAAGTCCACTTCCGCTTCTGTCTTTCATTGGTTTTGGCATGAATGACGCAAAAAATCCGTTTCTTGCCGCAACTGATTTGACAGTTGATTTGAACGTCATGAAGTTATCCGCCGCTTTGCAAGCACCTGCGTATCTGAAATCAACTTCATTTTGACCGTAGCCACATTCGTGATGTGAGTTTTCAGGGTGCATGCCAAGTTCTTCAAGGGTGAGGCAGATATCTCTTCTGATATTCTCGCCTTTATCAAGAGGTGCGATGTCAAAGCATGTCGCTTCATCGATTGGCATATATGTTGGAGCGCCACTTTCATCCGTTTTGAAAAGATAAAATTCACATTCCGTACCAATTTGAGGACAAAGACCGATCTTGTTATATTTTTCGACTGTGTCTTTTAGCATACTGCGCATATCGCTCGAGCAAATTTCGCCATCAACCGTTTCAACTGAAGAATAAAATCTGAGAACTCTGCCCATTGATGGACGCCATGGCAAAATGTCACCCGTTTCAAGGTCTGGCATCAAAAACAAGTCGCTTTTTTCAATATCGGCAAAGCCTTTCACGCTTGACGCGTCAAAACTTATGCCTTCGTCAATTGCACGCTCTGCTTCATCTGCTATTATTGACATGTTTTTTTGTTCTCCGAATAAATCTGAAAATGCAAGTTTGATAAACTTGACGTCATTTTCTTCGATATATTCTAAAATTTCTCTTTTCATCTTTTTTTCTCCTGATTTTTATGTTAAAGGACTTTTTCACATTATTGCCCTACATTATTATCCTATTTTATATAATATCACACTTAGGGAATGTATGCAAGAAAAAATCTTATATTTTGTTATTTTTTTGTTTTTTATGTTGTAATATTGTTATCATTTAAGTTTTTTTTAAAACAATAAAGACCAAGCACACGCTCGGTCTTTATTGTTAATACTATAGGTAAACGAAATAAATCGATACTAGCTATTTATATTTGAAACGGATTACATAACTTCATCTTGAAGTGCGTAGTATCCAGCTTCTCCTGTTGAGATTTTAACAACGTCAGCCATTTCTTCAACGAAGATTTTGCCATCGCCAATGTTACCAGAATGAAGAGCTGTATTGATTGTTTCAATAAGTTTTTCAGTTGGAACTTTGCAAATAACAATTTCAACTTTGATTTTTGGAAGAAGAACTGAGTCAACTTTTGCGCCACGGTAGAATGTGTTTCCACCTCTTTGCATTCCACAACCCATAACTTTTGTGATTGTCATACCAGTGATATCCAAAGTTTCAAGAGCTGATTTCAAGATTGGCCATGAAGTTTCTTTTGTTACAACTGTAACTTTTGTGATTTTTTCTGCGCCTTCTGCTTTTGCTTCAGTTGGAACTGCTTTTTCAGCAATTGCTGAATCAGAAACTGTTGCAACTGCTGCACTGTCGAAGCTTGCGAAGTCTGCGTATGCTGATTCAATACCATGTTCGAATTTGTCAAGACCTGCGATTTCTTCTTCAGGTGTAACTCTTAGACCAACTGTGTATTTGATAGCTGCGAAGATGATTGTCATAACGATTGCAACATATGCTGCAACTGAAACTACACCAAGAGTTTGAATTCCAAGGTAAGTGAAGCCACCGCCATAGATAAGACCACCGTCTGTTGCGAATACACCAACTAGGATTGTACCAACCGCACCACACATACCGTGAACGCCGATTGCACCAACTGGATCGTCGATTTTGCATACTTTTTCAATGAATTCGATACCGAATACTACAACGAAACCTGCGATGATACCAATGAACATTGCACCCATTGGAGTTACTGCATCACAACCTGCTGTGATTGCAACAAGACCTGCAAGTGAACCGTTTAGTGTCATTGAAACGTCTGGTTTTCCGTATCTTACCCATGTGATGATCATTACAACTACAGTTGCTGCTGCTGTTGAAATGTTTGTTGTCATGAAGATTGTTGCTGCTGCGATAATGTTGCCGTCTCCAGTCATTGAAACTGTTGAACAACCATTGAATCCGAACCATGCAAACCAAAGAATGAATACACCAAGTGCACCAAGTGTTAGTGAGTGACCAGGAATAGCTTTTGCTTTGCCATCTTTGTCGTATTTACCAATTCTAGCGCCAAGGAATTTAGCGCCAACCAAAGCTGCAACACCACCGACCATGTGAACACAAGTTGAACCAGCGAAATCGTGGAAACCAAGTTCAGAAAGCCAGCCGCCGCCCCAGATCCAGTGACCTGAAACAGGATATACAACAAGTGCAATCAATAGTGAATAGATGATGTATGAAGAGAATTTTGTTCTTTCAGCCATAGCACCTGAAACGATTGTTGCTGCTGTTGCGCAGAATACAGTTTGGAAAATTACAAATGCCCATGTTGGAAGAGTTCCGAAGTCATAGGTATCTGAGATGAACAAGTCGATTGTACCGATGAAACCGTTACCGTCGCCGAACATAAGTCCAAAACCGATAAGGAAGAATGCACATGAACCAATTGAAAAGTCCATAAGGTTTTTCATGATGATGTTACCTGCATTTTTCGCACGTGTGAAACCAGTTTCTACCATTGCGAAACCAGCTTGCATAAAGAATACTAGAGCTGCTCCGAGCAAGACCCAAAGCGTATCAATACCTGAATACATATTTTTTACCTCCAAAATTTTATAAAATTATTTATAACTACTTAATAGGGCAACTGCCCTTTTCCTGTCCTTATGTTTAGTTTTTTGTTTTTTATTACTTTTTTAACTTTTTTGTTTTTTAAACTATAAATCACAAATGGCGTGAACCAGGGAGACTGCTCCCTTGTTCACGCCATTGTGAATATATAAATATAACCCTTATTTGTTAGATATTATACACTCAAGATAAGATCTGAGTATGTTGGAAGTGCCCAATATTTTGCACCGATCAATGATTCAAGTTCATCGATTGGAGCTCTCATGGCATCCATAGTCACACAAATAACATCTGCTGCGTAGCAAGCATATTCATATGCATCGTCATATTTGACAGCGTATTCGCTTTGAAGTTTTTGAGTGAGTTCCAAAGTTTTTGCTGCTGCATCAGAGATTTTTCTGATAAGTGATTTTTCAACGCTAGCGTCAAGGCTTGCAGATTCTTTCATTGAAACAAGTTTCAATAGTTCTGATTGATATGCAAACGCTGATGGCAAGATTGATTTATTAACCATTCCAAGAATAGTTTTTGCTTCGATTCCGATTTGTTTGTAGTAGTTTTCAGAAAGAATTTCAAATCTTGATTCAAGCTCTGTTTTAGAATAAACACCCATTTCTGAGAACATTTCAACGTTCTTTTCAGCTAGCATTGTGCCAAGAGCTGCTGGTGTTGTTTTAAGATTGAGAAGACCACGTTTTTCAGCTTCAACAACCCATTCATCAGAATAGCCGTCACCGTTGAAGATGATTCTTTTGTGAGCAAGATAAGTATCTTTTACAAGTGCTCTTGCATCTGCTTTGAAGTCTTTTGAACCTTCAAGTGCTGTTGCAAATTCGTTAAGAACTTTTGCAATTGCTGCACAGAATACAGTACAGCTTCCAGCGATTGATGCTGAAGAACCAAGCATTCTGAATTCAAATTTGTTACCAGTGAACGCGAATGGTGATGTTCTGTTTCTGTCTGTTGTGTCTTTATAGAAGTGTGGCAATACTTCAGCGCCAAGTTCGAATGCTTCTTTTTCTGCTTTTGTGATTTCTGTGCCAGCTTCGATTGATGCAAGCATTGCATTGAGTTCAGCACCAAGATACATTGAGATGATTGCTGGTGGAGCTTCGTTTGCACCAAGACGGTGGTCGTTTCCAGCAGATGCTGCTGTGATACGAAGAAGATCTTGATAGTCATCAACTGCTTTGATTGCAGCAACAAGGAACAATGTGAAAAGGTCTGGATCAATGTTTGGTGAGAACAAGTTTAGTTTGTCTGTACCAATTGAAAGGTTAACGTGTTTACCACTTCCGTTGATGCCGTCGAATGGTTTTTCAGCAAGCATGCAAACAAGATTGTGTTTAAGTGCAACTGATTTCATAACGTCCATTGTGATGTGGTTATGATCAACGCCGATATTAACGTGTTCGAAGTATGGTGCCATTTCGTGTTGAGCTGGAGCAACTTCGTTGTGTTTTGTTTTTGATGGAACACCAAGTTTCCAAAGTTCTTCGTCAAGATCTTTCATGAACGCTGCTACTCTTGGTTTGATTGAACCGAAGTAGTGATCGTCAAGTTCTTGACCTTTTGCTGGCATGCCACCGAAAAGTGTTCTGCCACAATATTGAAGGTCGCGACGTTTGTTATATACATCCTTATCAACAAGGAAGTATTCTTGTTCTGCGCCAACGAATGTTTTTACAAATTGAGTTTCTGTGTCACCGAACATTCTCAAGATTTTAAGAGCTTCTTTTGAAACTGCTTGAGTAGATCTCAAAAGTGGAGTCTTTTTGTCAAGCGCTTCACCTGTGAATGAACAGAATGCTGTTGGAATATAAAGTGAACCATCTTTTACGAATGCGTATGAAGTTGGATCCCAAGCTGTGTAGCCTCTTGCTTCGCAAGTTGCACGAAGTCCGCCTGATGGGAAGCTTGATGCATCTGGTTCGCCTTGAACAAGTTCTTTACCAGAGAATTCCATAAGTACGTTGCCGTTATCATCTGGGGCGATGAAGCTGTCGTGTTTTTCAGCTGTTGTTCCAGTCATTGGTTGGAACCAGTGAGTGTAGTGTGTTGCTCCAAGTTCAATAGCCCAGTTTTTCATTGCAACTGCCACTGAGTTTGCCACATCAAGTTCAAGGTGTTTGCCTTCTTTGATTGTGTCTTTCAATGCTTTGTAGATTTCTTTTGGCAATGTTTTTTTCATAACAGCGTCATTGAAAACATATGCGCCAAAGATTTCTGGTAGATTTTTCATAAAACGTCCTCCGCTTAAATTTTATTCGTTTAACCATATAGGGATTACAATATCCCTTTCCGTTAAAAAAGAAAAAACGCCGTGAAACTCAAATGTTCACGGCGTCTTTGCCTATCTATGTGGGTATTTTATCACTATATAAACTATTTGTCAACAAAAAAGTGGGGGATGGTGGAAAATTTTTTGAAAAAAAAATTTTCCAAGTGAAAAGTGAAAAGTGAAAAGTGTGGTAGGCACTCGCTTCGCTCGTGCACCCTATTTATATTTGGCTAGTAAAATAGGAACGCCCCTATTTGAATAGTTACGCTTCTCCAAGTGGTTACAAATATAATTGAAAAGCACGAGGATACCGAGTGCATTACCACACCTTTCACCTTTCACCTTTCACCTTTCACTTTTAAAACAGCGTTCCAAAAACTCTCGCTACTCAAAACACAAAAAGCGGGCTAAATATTCCCCGTCACCACGACACTAACCCCTGTTTTGGCAACATCTGCAATCACCACGTCACCGCACGAAAGTGGGGTTTGGATGTTTAGGGTTTTGATTTCTGAAAGCACCTTTCCGATTTTTTCTTTTGGGATTGGGGCGGATGTTTTCACTGATGTCACTGCGTTTTTATATTTTATAAGGCTTGTCACCATTCTTATTGGGGCTGTCATTTCGGCGATGCCGTAGGTTTCGCCCCGTTTGCATGTGTTGCCAGTCACCGCGAATGTTTCTCCGTTTTTAGCGACTGTCAACGCGCACCCCATTGGGCACATGATACATATTGTTTTCAATGTTTCCATATCACTTGCCCCCTTTATCTTCTAGTGTCACGAAAATATCGCCCGCGATTTTGCTTTTATCTATTGTGATTGTTTCCATTTCGCCAGGGGCAAATATGAGAGCTGATTTTGTGAAAATCACATCGTCACCGCATTTTGCGACTAGTTTTTTGTTTTTATATTCATTTCCCACGCGAAGGAAGATTTTTGCTTTATCACCGTTTTTCGAGATTGTTTTTGGCACGACGTATCTCACGAACTTGCCGTCGCACGAGATATTGACATCGCATTTTGTGAGGTTTTCGCCTTTTGCAAATTTTGACGCACACTCACCCGCGGTTTTCGCTTCGATACTCGCGTTATCCGCAAGGTCATGAACGTGCAAGACGTTTCCAGCTGAAAAAATGCCCGCGATATTGGTCATGCGGTTTTCGTCCGCCACTGCCCCACTTGTCACGCCGTCCATTTGAATTCCTTTGCCAAAAATCAAATCGTTTTCGGGAATTAAGCCAACTGATAATAAAAGGGTGTCACATTCAATCGTTTCTTTTGTGCCCTCAATCGGGTTGAGATTTTCATCTACCTCGGCAATTTCAACGCCTTCGACACGATTTTTGCCGAGGACTTTTGTTATTGTTGTTGAAAACTTGAGCGGAATATCAAAATCATCAAGACACTGCACGATGTTTCGTTTGAGACCCGAAGAATACGGCATAAGCTCGCAAACCATTTGCACTTTCGCGCCCTCGAATGTCATTCGGCGCGCCATGATAAGACCGATGTCGCCACTGCCCAAAATAACAACCTTGCTACCCACTTTCTTGCCTTTGATGTTCACAAGTTTTTGGGCACAGCCCGCAGGAAAAACCCCCGCAGGGCGATAGCCACATTGCATAATTCCGCCAGCAGTCCTTTCACGGCAACCCATGGCAAGCACAATGGCTTTTGCGTTTATTGTGAAAACGCCAGTGGAGTTCATGGCTTTTATTGTTTTTTCATGCGGATTTATGTCGGTTACTATTGTTGAAAGGAATTTTGTTATATTGTTTTCTTTTGCAATCAGCGAGATGAATTTCACTGCGTATTCGGGGCCTGTGAGTTCCTCGCCAAAATAATGAAGCCCAAAGCCGTTGTGTATGCATTGGTTCAAAATTCCGCCAAGTTTGTTTTCACGCTCGAGAATTGCAACGGTTGAACCGTTTTGCGCAGCGGAGATTGCCGCCGCCATTCCGGCTGGTCCACCGCCGATTACTACCACATCAAAGTTCATCGCCATTTCCCCCTTGCAAGATTTCACTGCCAACGCCGAATTTTGTTATTTTCTCTTGTGGCATGCCAGTTTCATTTTCGATGATTTCCATCACGCTTGGCATGCAAAAACCGCCCTGACATCTGCCCATGCCTGCACGAACACGGCGTTTTATGCCATCGATTGTGCGAGGTTTTAACGGCGAGTTTATCGCCTCGATAATTTCACCACGCGTGATTTTTTCGCAACGGCAAACAATTTCGCCATAGGCTGGGTTTTGTTTTATTAAAGCGTCAAGCTCGCTATCTGTCATGTTAGATGCTATTGTGTAGGGCGTTCTTAGGATTTGGTTTTCTTTATCTTTAAATTCACAAATTCCCGATAGAAGCTCTTCAACATATTTTGCAATCGCGGGCGCTGATGATAGCCCCGGCGAGCAAATGCCACCAAGATAGAGATAGTTTTCCACTGTTTTGGATTTTTCGATTATGAAATCATCGCCGACAACTGTTCGCACGCCTGAAAATACGCGTATGTTTTTGCGAAGGTTCACGCCATCCACCATTTGTGATAGATTTTGCTTGATATAGGCAAGACCTTCCTGTGTCACAACGGTGTCGTCACCCTCGCACGCGATTGCAGTTGGACCGAGGATGATGTTTCCGTGCGCCGTTGGCGAGCAAAGCACTCCTTTTCCGAGTTTTGTTGGAAGCGGGAAAATCGTTGCTGAAACGATATCTTTTTCCGATAGGTCAAGTAGCATATATTCACCGCGAGTAAAGGTTGCATTGAATTCTTCCGCACCCACGATTTTGTTTATTTTTTCCGCGTTTGCACCGCAAGCGTTGATGATGATTTTTGCTTTCACGGTGTTTTCACCCGCAAAGATTGTGAAACTGTCACCGTTTTTTTGGATAGTGAAAACTTCGCTTTCGCAAAGCACGTCGCAACCGTTCAAAACCGCTTCTTCCGCCATTGCGATTGCTATGTGATATGGCGAAACCACAGCAGACGAGCCCGCGTGGAGTGCACATGTGATTTCTGGGTTTGGGTTTTTGATGTATTGTGCGATTTGCTCACTGCCAATGATTTCGAGGTTTTTCACGCCGTTAGCAACGCCTTGGAAAAATAGGTGCTGAATTTTATCTTCATCCCCTTTTCTGCCAACAACGAGCGCACCGCAAGTGTCAAGCTCAACCGAAAGCCTTTTGCAAAGCGCGGGATACACCTCGCTCCCCTCCACATTGAGTTTCGCTTTCAACGTGCCAACTTTGCAATCAAAACCCGCGTGAACAATTCCGCTGTTTGCCTTTGTCGCACCAAAAGATGCCACGTCCGCTTCCTTTTCAATCAAAACCACGCTTTGATTTCGAGCAGTCATCCTGCGAGCAATCTCACAGCCAACAACCCCACCGCCAATAACGGCGATATCATATTTTTTCATATCATTCCTCCCAACACTTGGGTATTTTACATTATTGAACTATAATTTTAACACCATAAAGCACCCTTGTCAATATTAAAATAAAAAAAACTAGCTGTATAAAACAACTAGTTTTAATCCGATATTAAATTTCACAAATCCCCAAGGCGAATGGCGAAGCCACAGCCTAAAAAAGAACGCTGGCTGGCGGGGACAAAATCGTGCCATATGCAAGGCAACGGGTTATTTGGGTGAGGGCGCGTACTTGCGTACGTAACCGAACACAAATGTTCCGTTAACGCAGCAGAATGTGCAATTTTGACATTCCCCCTACATATCGTCAATTTCATCTAGTTCATATGGGGTTACTTGGTAGACGTAGTAGTTCAGCCAATTACTCATGATAAGGTTCGCTGTTGCTGACCAGTTCATGATGATATTCATATCATCATCGAGGAAATAATTTGCTGGTGGCGCGATATCGACGCCTTTTGTTAGGTCGCGTATGTACTCATTTTTCAATGTTTCTTTATCATATTCCATGTGCCCTGACATGAAAAATGATTTGTTATCGATTGATTTCACGATACCAATGCCTGATTCTGGCGAGCGTGCGATAACTTCGAGGTTGCAACTTGCATAAACTGCTTCTTCATCAACGCCTGTGTATCTTGAATGCGGGATGTTGAAAATTTCGTCAACGCCCTTGAGCAGCGGTTCATAGACCGTTGTTTTTTCGTGGCGATACACACCGCTCAGTTTTTTGTCTAGCATTTTTTTCTCGATACCGTGGTGGAAATAAAGCCCCGCTTGTGAGCCCCAACAGATATACATAGTGCTTGTCACATGCTTTTTGGCATATTTCATGATGTCTTGAAGTTCGCTCCAATATTCAACATCTTCAAAGTTCATTGTTTCGACAGGCGCGCCTGTTATTATCATTCCGTCAAAGTTCTTTTTTGATGCTTTGATTTCGGAAAATGAAGTGTAGAATTGGTCGAGGTGTTTTTTTGACGTATTTTTTGATTGATATGATTCTGTTGCGAGAAGTGTCACTTTTATTTGGAGCGGAGAATTACCAAGTAGTCGCATAAGCTGAGTTTCCGTTTCCACTTTCGTTGGCATCAAATTGAGGATGCAAATTTCGATTGGACGGATATCTTGCGCATATGCACGCACTGCTCTCATGACAAAGACATTCTCGTTTTGTAGGACCGTGCATGCTGGTATTCCTTTTGGTATAACTATCGGCATATTTCTCCCCCTTTTATGCTTAATTAGATGTTTGCTAGTGCATTTTGGATATCTGCGATGATATCTTCTGTCGCTTCACAACCGATTGAAAGTCTGATAAGATTTTCAGAAATTCCACATTCAACTAGCGCTTCTGGCGAAAGTTGACGGTGAGTTGTTGAAGCTGGGTGAAGCACGCATGAACGGATGTCGGCAACGTGAGTCACTTGTTTTATTAGTTTCAAGTTCAAAATGAATTGTTCTGCAACCTCTTTTCCGCCTTTGATACCAAAAACAACTACGCCTGAACCCATTTTCATGTATTTTTTGCCAAGTGCGTAGTCGGCATCTGTTTCAAGGTGAGGATATTTCACCCATTCAACGCCATCGTGTGCATCAAGGAATTTCGCAACTGCAAGTCCGTTTTGTGAGTGTTTTTCCATTCTTAGAGATAGCGTTTCCATTCCAAGGTTTGTGAGGTGCGCTGTTTGAGCTGACATATAACAGCCAAAGTCTCTCATGAGTTGAACTCTTGCTTTTGTTATGTATGCTGCCGCGCCAAGGGTGTTATAAACAAGTCCGTGGTAGCTTTCGTCTGGAGTGCAATATTCTGGGTATCTTTTTTCGTCGAACGTGAAGTTTCCGCAGTCGACAATCATTCCGCCGATTGTGCCTGCGTGACCTTCGGTATATTTTGTTGTTGAATATATAACTACGTTTGCGCCGAAATCTTTAGGTTTTGTCACAACACTTGTTGCAAGAGTGTTATCCACCATGAAAAGGATGTTGTGTTTTTTTGCAATGCTTGAAAGTTTGTCGAAATCAAGAACTGTCATTGCTGGGTTTGCAAATGTTTCACCAAAAATCACTTTTGTGTTTGGTCTCACGAGTGCGTCGATTTCTTCCGCTGTTGCTTCTGGCGTGATGAATGAACATTCAATGCCCATTTTTTTGAGTGTCACGGCAAGAAGGTTATATGTTCCGCCATATATTGTTGATTGAGAGATGATGTGGTCGCCCGCAGAGCAAACGTTGAACATCGCAATGAAAGATGCAGATTGACCAGATGCTGTTGCAAGCGCTCCGCTTCCACCTTCCATGCTTGCCATTTTATCTTCAAGGGCAGCACATGTTGGGTTGCCAATTCTTGAATAAAAATATCCGCTTGTTTTAAGGTCGAACAAATCAGCCATATCAGATGGTTTTTCGTAGTAGTAGGTTGTTGTTTGATAGATTGGCACTGTTCTTGCTTCGCCATTTTTTGGTTCGTATCCACCTTGGATACACAATGTTTCCAAATTGTTCATAAGTTCTCTCCTTCCTATAATAATTAAAAATTATAAAATTAAAGAATATTTAAAATCTTCAATATCCTTAATAATTTTTCATGATTCTTTCCATGTCGCGCTTCATATCTTTTTCTTTGATAGAATGGCGTTTGTCGTGCAGTTGTTTACCTTTGCAAAGACCAACTTCCATTTTCACTAGCGACTGGTTGAAATACATTTTTAGTGGCACAAGGGTGTAGCCTTGTTGCTTAACTTTTGAAAACAGCCTTGTGATTTCTTTTTTGTGCATCAAAAGTTTTCTGTCTCGCCTTGGGTCTTCGTTATAAAAACTGCCCTTTTCATATGGTGAGATGTGCATGTTTTTGACTTTCATTTCGCCGTTTTCAATAAAAATAAAACATTCTTTCAGTGAAACGTTGCCAGTTCTTATTGATTTGACTTCGCTTCCGACAAGCATTATCCCCGCTTCAAAACGCTCTTCAATGAAATATTCAAATGATGCACTTTTATTAACGCAAATTGTTTTCATGCTTGCCCCCTTTGGCTTTTGATTGTTTGTTTTTTATATGATAGCATTTTTTTGAAATTTTTACAAGGAATTTCCTTTTTTGTTACAAATTTTTTTAGATGTTTTCGTTATTATTCAAAAATTTCGTAGGTATCTTTTGCAACTTCTTTTCCAAGAAGGAAAAAGTTCACTCGCCTTGTTTGCATTTCCACTGTGGCAACTTCGATAAGAACTCTTTCGCCAAGCGTGAAAGAATTATCCACGCCTTGGAGGGTGTACATTTTTTCTTGAAAATCATACTTGTCATACGGCATAGTTTCAAGGCGGACTAGCCCCTCGCAAGTGTTGTTTAGTTCAACGAAAATCCCAAACGCTGTCACGCCGGAAATCACCCCTTCGAACCTTTCGCCGATTTGAGTTTGCATGAACTGTGCTTTCTTTTGATCGTCGGCATCACGCTCGGCTTGGTCTGCGACAAGTTCGCGTTCGGTTGATTGGGCAGCGGCTTCGGCGGCTTTGTTTTCTAGCCTTATCATTTCGTTTTCCGTCATTTTGCCGTTTATCATTTTTTTGATTACCCTGTGGATAAACAAATCGGGATATCTTCTGATTGGGGATGTGAAGTGGCAATAATATTCAGATGAAAGACCAAAATGGACGCCTTGATTGTTTGTATATTTCGCTTTTTGCATATTGCGAAGCAAAACTTTGTTCACAATCAGACGTTTTGACTCGTCTTCAATCGTGCCAAGCAGTTGTTGGAAATTTTTTGAATGGATATTTTCTGGATTGATTTTGAACGACAGTCCCATTGCATGCACGAATTTTACGAAATTTTCAAGTTTTTCAGTTGAGATTTTTTCATGCGTTCTATAAATAAACGGCATTGAGGCATAATACATGTGCTCGGCGACAGTTTCGTTTGCGAGAACCATGAATTCTTCGATAACGCGGTTAGAAAGTCCCCTTTCATATGGCACTATGTCGATAACTTTGCCTTTATTATCAAGCAGGAATTTCGCTTCTTTTGTTTCAAAATCGATTGCACCTTTTTGCTCGCGTTTGGCAATCAAGATTTTTGCAAGCTCGCCACAAAGAGCAACTTCGTTTGATATGTTTGCAAACTCTTTTATTGTTTTTTCGTCGCCTTCAAGCATTTTTGTGACGTCTTTATACGTCATTCGGCGAGTGGTTTTTATCACGCTTTCAAAGATATTGTGAGAAAGCACGTCGCCTTTTGGAGAAATTTCCATCGAGCAAGACAGTGTGAGGCGGTTGACGTTTTCATTCAGCGAGCAGATACCGTTTGAAAGCTCGCGTGGGAGCATTGGTATTACCCTATCTGGAAAATAGTTGCTTGTCCCACGAATAAACGCCTCTTTATCAAGCGGTGAATCTTCCGAAACATAGCTTGTGACATCGGCGATGTGAACGCCAAGGAAGAAATTTCCGTTGTCGCATTTTCTGATTGAAATAGCATCGTCAAGGTCTTTTGCATCTTCGCCATCGATTGTGAAAACGATATCTTTTCGCAAATCTTCCCTATCCGCTATCATTTTTTCCGTTACTTCTGTTGGAATTCCCGCGAGAGATTTTTTCACTTCGTCGGGGAAATCAAGTGGCAAATCGTGGGTTTTGATGATTGAAAGAACATCCATGCCCGCATCACCGTTTTTGCCGAGAACTTCGACAATTCGACCTTCTGGCTTTCTTGACGCACTGCCATAATTTGTGATTTCGCAAACAACTTTATCGCGGTTCACAGCACCACCATTCGCACCTTTTGGGATAAAGATATCTTTGAAAAATCTTTTATCATCGGGAAGAACAAACGCAAAGTTGCCCCCACGTTCAAAATATCCAACGATACGCTTTTCGCCACGCTCGAGGATTTTAACAACTTCGCCCTCGCGTTTTTTCGCATCAACAAGTTTCACAAGCACTGTGTCTTTATGAAATGCACCAAAAAGTCCCCTTGCTGGCACGAACACGTCCTCGATTTCCTTGTTTTCTGGTCGCAAAAAGCAAAAACCACGCGCGTTGCCTTGAAGGGTGCCTTTAACAAAATCTGAAAATTCTGTCGCCACGTATTTTTTCTTTTTAGTTGAAATCACGTCGCCCGCTTTTTCAAGTTCTTTCAATTCTTTTGATATTTGCTCCAAATCAAAGCTTTCAAGCATGTTTAAAGTGACAGCGATATCTTTCACATCGACATACTGCCCGTTTGCTTCTTTGATTATTTCAAGTATTGCCTTTTGCAATTTTTCCATTAGTTTCCTTCGGGCAAATTTTCACCCTTTATATTATTGTATTATAGTTTCGATTGTTTATTGTTGTTTTGACATTATATTATAGTTTTCACCATGCAAGCGATTTATATTATCGCAAATTATTTCATAAAATAAAAAATGGGGTGACAAATCTGCCACCCCAATATTTTTTTAAATACTGAAATTATGAACCAACTACAGCGCCAACCCCAAGCAAAACTTCGTTTGCAACAAGGAAGAACAAAACTGAAAGAACAAGGATAACTATCATTGCGATAACTGTCCATTTTTTCAAAGTTCCTTCCAAAGATTTAGCTTTGTTTTTGCCGAAGAAAGTTTCTGCAGCGCCTGTAACAGCTCCCAAGCCTTGTGAGTTACCTGGTTGGAACAAAACGATCACGATCACCGCGATTGCTGAGATTGCGATTGCCACAAATAGTGCGATTTGTACTACTGAATATACTGTGTTTGATACATTAATAAGTGCAAGCATGTTGCCGTATGTCAAATTCATTGAATTACCCCTTTGGTTTATTATAACATTGGAATTATAGCACACTTGAAATTATAAAGCAAGTGATTTACCAAGATTTTTTATTTGTTAGCTTATTTTTTGATTAGGCTCACACCTTCCATTTCTTCTGGCTTCGCAACGCCCATAATATCAAGCATTGTTGGTGCAAGGTCGCAAAGTTTGCCGTTTTCGATTGTGGCTGTTTTATATTCGTCAGACACCAAAATCAGTGGAACTGGATTTGTTGTGTGAGCTGTGAATGGTGAGCCATCTGCGTTTTTCATGAAGTCTGCATTTCCGTGGTCGGCTGTGATAAGAACAGTTCCGCCCGCTTTAAGCATTGCATCACAAACTTGTTTTGTGCAATCGTCAACCGCTTCAACTGCTTTCACTGCTGCTGGAATCATGCCTGTGTGACCAACCATGTCGCAGTTTGCAAAGTTCAAGATGATAACGTCGAATTTATCTGCTTGGATTTCTTTGATAACGGCATCTTTCACTTCATAGGCGCTCATTTCAGGTTGCAAATCATATGTTGCAACTTTTGGAGATGAAATCAAAACTCTTTCTTCACCTTGGTTTGGAACTTCCACACCGCCGTTGAAGAAGAATGTCACATGGGCATATTTTTCAGTTTCAGCAATACGAAGTTGTGTTTTGCCGATACTTGCAAGATATTCGCCAAGTGTGTTTGTTAGAGTTTGTGGTTTGAATGCGATATCACATTTTTCGAATGTGTCGTCGTATCTTGTGAAGCAAACGTATGTCAAATCCAAATCTTCCGCTTTGAAAGCGTCGAATTTATCGTTTGTTAGTGCGCGAGTGATTTCTCTTGCACGGTCTGGTCTGAAGTTATAGAAAATGAAGCTGTCGCCTTTTTCAACGCAGATTGGGTCAATTCCGCCACTGCAAACTTTCATTGGTGTCATGAATTCATCTGTTGTGCCTGCTTCATATGCTTTTTTGATAGCTTCATATGCACAAGTCACGATTTCGCCTTCGCCTTTCACAATAAGGTTATAGGCTGTTTCAACACGATCCCAACGGTTGTCGCGATCCATTGCATAAAATCTGCCGATAACTGATGCGATTTTACCAAACTGAACTTCTTTCATATAGATATAAAGTTCTTTGATAAAGTCTGCTCCGCTTGTTGGAGAAACGTCCCTGCCATCCATGATTGCGTGAACATAGATATTGTCGAGTCCTTGTTTTTTTGCAAGGTCGATAAGTGCTTTAACGTGAGACATGTGGCTGTGCACTCCGCCGTCAGAAAGAAGACCTGCGATGTGAAGTTTTTTGCCGTTTGCTTTCGCTTTTTGGCAAGCGTTCACGAATGCTTTGTTATCAAAGAAATCGCCATCAACGATTGATTTTGAAATTCTTGTTAGTTCTTGATATACAGTTCTGCCCGCACCGATATTCAAATGTCCAACTTCGCTGTTGCCCATTTGACCATCAGGAAGACCAACATCCATACCGCTTGCGCCAAGGATTGATGTTGGATATTGCGCCATCAATTCTTTGATGTTTTTTGAGCCGTGAACTTCGATTGCGTTGCTATCTGCGCCTGTTTCGCCGATGCCATAACCATCGAGAATCATAAGCATGATTGGTTTTTTGTTCATAATTATTCCTTATCGGGATATTCGAAAATTTCCCTTTCTTTTTTACACAAATAGCAGAATGAGTTTATTACCCATTCTGCCATTATGATTTTTAGTTTGCTTTTTATTATCTTAAGGATATCTAAAAAAAGTATAAATGCAAAGATTGATTTCAAAAAAAGTGCGTATTTTTTATAAGATTTCGAAGTAATACTGGAAGTATTTCAAGAAATTTTATGGAAAATCAAGCCTTTTTTGGGAATTAAGATTTGCGTTTAGAGTTTTTTTAGGTGTCCTATTTATTATAGTTAACGATTTGAGCGAATTTATCTGCAACTAGTGATGCGCCACCGATAAGACCGCCGTCGATTTCTGGTTTGCCCATAAGTTCAACAACGTTGCCATCGTTCATGCTTCCACCGTATTGAATTCTTACAGCTTCGCCAGCTTCAGTGCCGAATTTTTCGCAAACAACTTTTCTGATGTAGCCGATTGTTTCGTCCGCTTGGTCGCTTGTTGCTGTCACGCCAGTGCCGATTGCCCAAACTGGTTCATATGCAATAACAAGGTCTTTTGCGAAAAGTTCTGGTGCAATTCCGTCAAGACCGATTTCGATTTGACGTTTAACAACTTCTTCAGTTGTGCCACCCTCTCTTTCTGCAAGAAGTTCACCAACACAAACGATTGGGATAAGACCACCAGCGATTGCTGCTTTTGTTCTTTTGTTTACTGTTTCATCTGTTTCAGCGAAGTATTGTCTTCTTTCGCTGTGACCGATGATAACGTATTTCACGCCTTGTTCTGTGAGCATTTCAGCAGAGATTTCGCCAGTGAATGCACCTGATTTTTCAAAGTGAACGTTTTCAGCACCGATAGCGATGTTTGTATCTTTTGTTAGTTCAACGGCTTGCCAAAGTGTTGTGAATGGTGCGCACAAAACAACTTCGCAATCAGCATCTTTAACAAGTGGGATAAGTGCTGAAATCATTTCTTTTGCTTCAGCTTTTGTTTTATTCATTTTCCAGTTTCCTGCAATAATTGGTTTTCTCATATTATTTCTCCTTATTGGGATTAGATTATCCTTTAGAAAAAAGGTGAAATTTATCCACCTTTTTATTTGCTTTATTATTTTTGGTCTAGTGCGTCAACACCTGGAAGAATTTTGCCTTCCAAGAATTCCAAACTTGCTCCGCCACCTGTAGAGATGTGAGTCATTTGGTCAGCATAGCCAAGTTGTGTCACTGCTGCTGCACTGTCGCCACCACCGATGATTGTGATTGCATCTGTTTTTGCAAGAGCTGCTGCAACGGCTTTTGTGCCACCAGCAAAGTTTGACATTTCAAATACGCCCATTGGTCCGTTCCAAATAACTGTTCCAGCATCTGAAACTGCGTTTGAATAAAGTTCTTGAGTTGCAGCGCCGATATCAAGTCCTTGCATATCCGCTGGGATTTCGCTTGAAAGAACTGTTTTGAAGTTAGCTTCGTTTGAGAAAGAATCCGCAACGATTGTATCAACAGGAAGAAGGAAGTTGATTCCTTTTGCTGCTGCTTTATCCATAAGTTCTTTTGCAAGATCGATTTTATCCATTTCGCAGATTGAACCACCGATTTCGTAGCCTTGCGCTTTAAAGAATGTGTAAGCCATGCCACCGCCGATAATAAGTGTGTCAACTTTTTCAATAAGGTTTGAAATCACACCGATTTTATCAGAAACTTTTGCACCGCCAAGGATTGCAACAAGTGGTCTTTTTGGAGCTTCCAAAGCACCGCCCATGAATTCAAGTTCTTTTTCGATAAGGTAGCCCGCAACACATGTGTCTACATATGCAGTTACGCCCGCTGTTGAAGCGTGAGCACGGTGAGCTGTTCCGAATGCGTCGTTCACATAAACATCAGCAAATGCGCCAAGTTTAGCGGCAAATTCTGGATCGTTTTTCTTTTCTTCTGGGTGGAAACGAAGGTTTTCAAGAAGTACAACTTCGCCGTCTTTCATGTTTGCAACAGCAGTTTGTGCTGAGTCGCCAACAACATCTGAGGCAAATGTTACGATTCCGCCAAGGATTTCGTTTAATCTTTTTGCAACTGGTGCAAGTGAGTATTGAACATCATCAAAGCTCTTTGGTCTGCCAAGGTGAGAACACAAAATAACTTTTGCACCGTTATCAAGCAAATGTTTGATTGTTGGAAGTGCTCCGTTGATTCTGTTTTCATTAGTGATAACACCTTCTTTCAATGGCACATTGAAGTCACATCTTACGAGAACTTTTTTAGACGCTACGTCTATGTCTTTGATTGTTTTTTTGTTCATGTTTATTTCTCCTATACTTTTAAAAATAACATTTTTTTGCTTTTTATTAACACCTATATTTTATAACTTTTTTCAAAGTTTGTCAAATTTTTATCATGCATAATGCAAAAAATATGCGGAAATCTTCAATTTCTTACAAAATCTTTAGATTTCCGCATATCGCATTTATTTTTTTGTTATTTTATTGTTATGTTATTGTTGCTGTTGCTGTTTGCTTTACGTGTTGATTGTGAGCGAGGCAAGTTTTGTTTGCACTCTTTCTTCTTGTGGGATGATTGATTTTGCAATATTTAGCATGTGATCGGCAACCCTTTCAAGTTGGCTTGCTAGGCTGAGATAAATTGCTCCGCCTTCGATACTGCAATGTCCTTCGCTGAGACGTCTTATGTGGCTTTCTTCCATGAATTCTTTGATTCTATCCACTTCGTCTTCGAGTTTTTGAACTTCTGGAATAATGCTTCTGTCGCGTTTTGCAAGCGTTTGAATTGCAAGAGTGAACATTTTTTCAAGTTTCACTGCCAAATCTTCAATTTCCATGAGGGCTTTAGCTGAGAATGAAAGGTCTTCTGCTATCATTTTGTTTGCAAAGTCCATGATGTTTTCTGAATAGTCACCAATTCTTTCGACATCGGAAACAACGTGGAAAAGCGAACCGATTGTTTGGCTGTCACGCTCGGAAATATCGAGAGCAGAAATCTTCACGAGATAGTTTGCAATTTCGCGGTTGAGATAGTTGATGATTTTTTCGTTTTCTATTATATATGACTCTTTTTCCTTATCTTTTTGGATTAGCATTTCAAGAGAATATTTCAAGTTTTCTTTTGCGATAACACCCATGTTTTCCACTTCCGCAACAACTTGTTGCACCGCGATTGGTGGGGTTTGCAAAATTCTTTCGTCAAGATAATAAAGACGAGTTTGTTTTTGATTTTCTTGGATTTTCTTTTCTGGAATAAGGAATTCAGCAAGACGTACCATTTGTTTTGTGAATGGAAGCAATATAAGTGTTACCAAAATATTGAAAATTGTGTGGAAGTTTGCGATTTGTCTTTCGAGATACGATCCTGAAATCATTTCGAGGAAAACCGCGAGTTGGTTTGTGAATAAAAGCGTTGGCACAAGCACAATAAGCGTTCCGAAAATATTGAACATCAAGTGGATTGCCGCCGTTCTTTTTGCGTTTGTTGACGCACCGATTGATGCGAGAATTGCAGTGATACACGTTCCGATATTTGTTCCCAAAACCATGAAAATCGCCATGTCAAACGTGATTACTTCCGCACTTGCAAATGTTATCAAAATACCAGTTGCCGCAGAAGAGCTTTGAATGAATGCTGTGAAAAGTGCCCCAAGCAGGATATTTAGTAGCGGATTTGTGAATGATGAAAGCATGAATTCCGCAAAGACTGATGGGTTGCCCGCATCGTCATAGGCAAATGATTTCATCGCTGAGCCCATAAGGTTTAGCCCGATGAAAAGCATGCCAAGACCAAGCAAGATTATGCCTAGTTTTTGACGAGATTCCTTTTTTGAAAACATCACAAGAACAAGCCCTGCAAATGCCATGCAACTCATGACCGCTGTCACGTTTAGTGCTGAAAGTGAGCTTAGCTGTGCTGTGATTGTTGTTCCGATGTTGGAACCCATGATGATTGCTGATGCTTGCAAAAGCGACAACATTCCCACGTTAACAAAACCAACAAGCATGACTGTTGTTGCTGAAGAACTTTGAATAATCGCAGTTACCCCCGCACCTATTGCTACGCCTTTAACCCTTGAATTTGAAACTTTGTTGAAAAGCGATTTGACATTGTCACCTGCCAAGTTCTCAAGCGAGTCGCCCATGATTTTCATTCCATACATAAAAACAGCTAAGCCCCCAAGCATGGTGAATATCGTGTAGATTGCATCCATTATTTTACCCCCGTAGTTATCATTTGTTTACATTCTGTTTCTCATACGCATTAATTTTACTTTATTTGTTAATATTTTGTCAAGAATTTGTATGTAAAAATTGTGTAAAATTTTACATAATCTTTAGGTGGAAATTACATTTGGGGGGAATGGGGTGGGTTATAGGGTGGTTTTGGGGGGAGTTTTTTTGGGGGTGGGGAGTTTTTTAAAGTGAAAGGTGAAAGGTGAAAGGTGAAAGGTGCGGTAGGCACTCGCAAGCTCGTGCACCCCATTTGGATTTGGACAGTAAAAAAGGAACGCCCCTATTTGAATAGTTACGTTCCTACAAGTGGTTACAAATATATTTGAAAAGCACGAGCGATAGCGAGTGCATTACCACACCTTTCACCTTTCACCTTTCACCTTTCACTTTAAAAAATGCTCCGCATTTTTTACATTTTCTCTGGTACGCCAACGCCCAAAAGTGATAGTCCGCCTTTTAACACATCTGCTGTTGCTTTTGTGATTGCTAGGCGAAGGTTTTTCACGTTATCTTCTGCGTTCAAAATTCTGTGTTCATAATAGAATTTGTTATACGCTTTTGCGATATCGAGAAGTCTTCTTGCGATGTATGACGGTTCGTATTTTTCGATTACGTCAACTAGGGTTTCTTTATATCCTGAAAGAAGTTTCAAAAGTTCAAATTCGGTGTCAGACACGTTTTCATAAGAGATATTTGAAAAATCAATGCCCGCTTCTTTTGCTTTTGCAAGAACGCTTCCACATCTTGTGAATGTGTATTGAACATATGGTCCGCTTTCACCTTCGAAAGAAAGTGCTTTATCATAACAGAAATCGATATCTTTTATTCTGCTGTTTGAAAGTGCGAAGAAAACAACTGCGCCGTAGCCCACTGTTTTTGCAATTTCGTCGAGATTTTCAAGATTTGGATTTTTTTCGCGCATAATCTCTTTTGCTTTATCCGCTGATTTTGCGAGTGCATCTTTCAACAAAACAACGTTTCCACCGCGTGTTGAAAGTGGTTTGCCTTCAACTGAAACCATACCAAACGCAACGTGAACCATATCTTTTGCATATTCCTTACCCGCAAGTTCCAAAACTTTGAAAACTTGTTTGAAGTGAAGATTTTGTTGATACGCAACAACGTATAGCGATTTATAGAAATTATATGTTTTTGCCCTGTATTCAGCGGCAGCGAGGTCGCGCGTTGCATAAAGCGTTGCGCCATCAGAACGCAAAATGAGGCATGGTGGCATGCCATAAGGTTCGAGATCAACGATGTGGGCACCGTTTGATTCCACCAAAAGATTTTTTTCTTTCAATTCCTCAATAACAGGTTGCATTTTATCATTGAAAAAGCTTTCGCCGTTATAGCTATCGAATGTGATTCCGAGGATATCATAAATCTTGCCAACTTCTTCAAGCGTGATTTTTTTAAACCAGTTGAAAAGTTCCACAATTTCAGGAACGCCGTCCTCGATTTGTTTGAAATATCCGCGTGCTTCATCGTTGAGTTCGTCGTCAAATTCCGCTTCTTGGTGGAATTTCACATAAATTTTAACAAGTTCGTCGACACCGCCCTTTTCGATGAGTTCTTTATCACCCCAACGGCGATAAGCTGAAATCATTTTGCCAAATTGCGTGCCCCAGTCGCCAAGATAGTTGATACCAACAACGTCAAAGCCAAGGTGTTTATACGTTCTGTATAGCGAAGCGCCGATTGCTGTTGTTGAAAGGTGACCAATGTGGAATGGTTTTGCGATATTGATTGAAGAATAGTCGATACAAATCGTTTTGCCTTCACCCATATTTGACGTGCCGAAGTTTTCTCCCAATTCAAGGATTTCTTCGAGTATCATTTTTGAATATTCCGCTTTGCTTGTGAAAAAGTTCAAATATCCCGCAACACTTTCGATTTTAGAAAATGCACTGTCGCCGTCAAATACGCTTTTGAATCCTTCCGCAATTTGTACTGGTGATTTTTTTAATAGTTTTGCAAATTTGAAACAAGGAAGTGCAAAATCACCCTTTTCGCCCGTTTGTGATACGATAAGAGATAGAATTTCTTCCGCTGTTACTTCATTTGTTGCAAGTTTTTCTGATATATGTTTTTTGTAGTCCATGACTGCTCTCCATATGGTTTTTAAATTTTTATAAAATATTTCAACATTAATTCTACCAAACTTTTTGGCATATTGCAAGAGATATTCAAAAAAACATTTCGTTTCTTTCAATTTTTTTGTGCGATTGCACACACAAAATACAAAATGTCCGCCGTTATGGCGGACATTTTGAGGGATATATGAAATTACTGAGGTTGAAAATATCTTTTTTGTCGCACGCAGTTATTGCATGCCGTTATCAAAGAAGGCTTGGATTTCCGCCATTGCGACAGTTTCATCTTCCCCTTCCACAACGATTTCAATTTGCGAGTCAGCTTTTATGCCCGCCGACATGATTGCCATCATTTTTTTTGCGTTGATGTCCTTTCCTTCAAATTTGATTATCGTTTCTGAATTATAGTTTCTCACCAATTTTGAAAGTATGCCCGCTGGGCGAAGGTGAAGTCCTTCTGGTGCTGTGACTGTTACTGTTGAATTAATCATTGTTCTTCCTCCAAGGTTTTGAAAATTTATTTTATAATTTTATAATCTATATTTTATCTTTTTATTGGTTCTTAGGTGCTTTTTTCAGCATTGCGTAAATCACCATTGCAACTGCCGAACCGACAGCAAGTGCAGCAAGATAGCCAAGTGCGTTTTCAACAAGCGGGAACACGAATATTCCGCCGTGAGGAGCCTGAAGCGTGCAACCAAAGAACATTGAAAGTCCACCCGCAATGCCTGAGCCGATTATGCAAGCTGGCAAAACTGCAAGTGGGTCTTTTGCCGCAAACGGGATTGCACCTTCTGTTATGAATGAAAATCCCATGACATAGTTTACGACACCCGCTTTTCTTTCTTCTTCGGTGAATTTGTGTTTAAAGAATGTTGTTGCAAGTGCGATTGCAAGCGGCGGAACCATACCGCCCACCATAACGGCTGCCATGATATCGTAGTTGGCAGTTGCAAGAGATGCCGTGCCTGTGACATATGCCGCCTTGTTGAAAGGTCCGCCCATATCGATACTCATCATACCGCCAAGAACAACGCCGAGAAGGATTTTTGATGTGCTTCCCATTGAGTCAAGGAAGTTAACAAGTCCTGTGTTTAGCGATGCAAATATTGGATTCAAAGCAAACATCACCCCGCCGATTGCGAAAATACCAAACACTGGGAAAAGCAGAACCGGTTTTATTCCGTCGAGTGATTTTGGGAGATAGCTTGTGATTTTTTTGATGCCAAGGACGATATAACCACCCGCAAAACCCGCAAAGAGCGCCGCGAGAAATCCGCCTGAAATTCCGCCCGAAATATCAGCAAACGAGTTGCCAAGGTTTGCAAAATATCCGCCGACAAACCCCACCGCAATACCTGGGCGATCCGCTATGCTGTATGCTATATATGCCGCAAGAACTGGAAGCATGAAGCTGAACGCCGCACCGCCAACTGTGTTTAAAAACGCCGCAAATGGCGTGTTCGAGCCAAAGTTTGCAGGGTCGATTGTTGCATCGTCAAAAAGAAACGCAAGGGCAATCAAAATACCGCCACCGATAACAAACGGGAGCATGTGGGAAACACCGCTCATGAGGTGTTTATAAAGTTGGTGCCCGATTGATTCTTTGCTTGCATTTTGAGTTTTGGAAACCGCCTCACCTTTCATGATTGGCGTTTCATTTGAGCAAGCCTTTTTGAGTAGTTCTTCTGATTTATGAATACCGTCTTTCACACCGGCAAAGACCACTCTTTTGCCAGCAAAACGTGCTGTTTCAACTCCTGTGTCGGCGGCGACAACTATGCCATCAGCCGACGCGATTTCGCTTTCGGAAAGTGGGTTTTGAATGCCAGAACTGCCGTTTGTTTCAACTTTCACTGTCATGCCAAGCTTTGCGCCCGCTTTTTCAAGGTTTTCAGCCGCCATATATGTGTGGGCGATTCCCGTTGGGCACGCCGTCACGCAGAGGATAAGTTTTTTATTTTCTTCTTTTTCTACGTTTATATTTTCAATTTCGTCTTGGAATTTTTCGTTTTCTGCGCTGTCGATAAGTTTTAAAAATTCATCAGCAGTTTTTGCGTTTCGGAGTTTTTTTGTTAAGCTATCGTCCATGAGAAGCATTGCAAGCCTTGACAAAATGATAAGGTGGGTGTCGCCACCCGTTGGGGCTGCTATCATGAAAAATAGATCGCAAGGAAGGTTGTCTTCCGCTTTATAATCCACACCTTTTGTGAGTGTGAGCGCAACGAGCGCTGGCTTTTTCACCGCATCTGATTTCGCGTGGGGAATTGCAAGACCGTCTTCAACTGCTGTCGTGCCCTTTTGCTCGCGGGCGAGGATTGCTTTTTTATATTCCGCTTTATTTGCAAGATTTCCGCTTTTGTCGTGGGCGTCCACCATCATGTCGATGACATCCGATTGACTGTTTGCCGTTTTTTGCAAAAGCACGCTGTTTCTAGAAAGTAAGTCTGTTATTCTCATATTGATTGTTCCTATTTATTCCTATTGGTTTATTTATATCTATTTATTAACCTTTTTTCGGGTTTTATATCATTTATTGCTTTTTTAACTTTTTCTTTATTATTTTTATTATTTTTTTTAACTTTTTTCATTTGCCCCACCTTGCTTTTGGGGTGGCAAGGTGGGAAATGGAGGGGTGTGGAGAAATTTATATGAGTTCTTTAGCTTTTCGAGCTGTTAATATCGTTTTTATAGTATTATTTTTT
The DNA here is from genome assembly GCA_044426045.1 of Bacillota bacterium. Taxonomy (GTDB): domain Bacteria; phylum Bacillota; class Clostridia; order Christensenellales; family CAMQZB01; genus JAWXUU01. Next base: position 159,491 of record JAWXUX010000001.1, on the reverse strand, counting down.
ATAGTATTTTTGGTTTATAGTGTTTTATATTCCGCTTTTATTTCTTCGAGGCATTTATAAATTTCTTCTTTTGTTGCTAGCACTTTTGAAAAGGCTGTTGCGTTTCCGCATGCAGAGCCCATGCACATTGCTGATTTATAGTTTTTATCACTAGCATATCCCGCAACGAAGCCTGCCACCATTGAATCGCCCGCGCCGACAGTGTTTTGCACTTTGCCCGCGATTGCGTGAGTTTTGTGGATGTCACCGTTTTCGTCAAGTAGTATCGCACCTTCTTTTCCAAGTGACACAAGGATGTTTTTCCCGCCTAGCGATTGCAAATATTTCGCACCATCGATAACTTCCTTGGTAGTTTGAAGTTTTTTACCGACAAGTTCTGAAAGTTCAGCTTTGTTTGGTTTTACGAGAAATGGCTTATATGAGAGCACGTTCAAAAGAAGTTGACCCGTTGCATCGCAAACGATTTCTACGCCTTTATCTTTGAGTGCACTCATGATGTTTTGATATGTGTCTGCTGGCATGCTTTTTGGAATACTGCCCGACAATATGAGGATGTCGCCACTTGAAAGTGCCATGAGTTTTTCAAACATTTTGTTTTGTTCGGAAATTGAAACTTCTGGGCCTCCCGCGTTGATTTCTGTTTCGCATTCGCCTTTGATTTTCACGTTTATGCGTGAGTCGCCCTTTTCAAGGCGGATAAAGTCTGTTTGGATACCGCTTGCTTTTGACATTTCGTCAATTTTCTCGCCAGTGAAACCCGCGATAAAGCCGAGCGCTTTTGTTTCCATTCCGAGTGCTGATAAAACGCAAGATACGTTTATGCCTTTGCCACCAAGCTGAATTTCTTCATGCGTTGTTCTGTTTGTTTCACCAAGTTCAAGATTTTCAACGCCGATAACATAATCTAGCGCTGGGTTGAATGTTACTGTCAAAATCATACTGTCACCTCTTTCACTTTTGCATATGTTTTATATGCTTCGTCGAATATTTCGTTTGTCACGATTGTTGCTTGCTCTACCCCCGCGATTTTGCTTGCGCAGATTTTCTCAAATTTTGTGCTGTCGGCAAGGAAATAAACTTCCTCCGCTTTTGAAATCGCTTTTGATTTTGTTGCACCCTCTTCAGGATCGGGAGTTGTGAAACCTTGTTTGAGTGTCACGCCGTTGCATCCCATGAACGCTTTTGTGAAGTTATATTTTGAAAGCGCTTCCATTGTTTCGCTTCCGATGATTGCATCAGTTTGCTTTTTGAGATATCCGCCAACAACGAATGTTTTCAAATCAAGGAGCATAAGTTTTTTAGCTTGCGCAAGACCCGTTGTCACGAATGTCGCTTTTGAATTGCGAAGATAGTCAAGCATCATAAGCGTTGAACTTCCCGCGTCGATATAAACAAAATCATCATCAGAAATAAGACTTGCACAATATTTCGCAATCGCGTCCTTTTCTTTTGTTTTCATTCCAAGTTTTGTTCTCATGTCGTTTTCCGTCGATAGGAATTGACCTGAAATTTTTGTCGCACCACCAAACACTTTATTAAGCTTGCCCGCTTTTGCTAGCGTTGAAATATCACGTCTTATTGTCGCTTCGGAAGCACCGATTTCTTTTGTAATCTCAGATGCCGTCACCGCACCTTTGAGTTCTACCATTTTCAAAATTTCTTCGTATCTTTCTTCTGCTAACATAATATCTCCTTTGCTTTTGTTTTGCATTGTTTTCTTTTTATGGTTTTATATTATCACAGGAATTGCTCAATGTCAATCACAAACGCTCACACACTTGTTATGTTTTTGTCATATAAGCTTTGTCACTAAGTTTATTAGTGAGCGAAATTGAGTGAGTGATTTGATGTTGTGGTTATAGTTTGTGCAATGAGGGATGTTTTTATTGAGCTTGGGTTTTTTAAGGTGAAAGGTGAAAGGTGAAAGGTGAAAGGTGTGGTAGGCACTCGCAGGCTCGTGCATACTATGTTTTAATTTGGGTCATTAAATAAATGCTGTTCTTTTTGCAACTTGTGCTGTTTTTATAGGGGCAAACAACTTTATCTGTTCGCCCCTACTATTATTTACTATTTTAAATATGGACTGCACGAGGCGAAGCCAAGTGCCATACCACACCTTTCACCTTTCACCTTTCACCTTTCACCTCGACGGCAGGAACCAAAAACCCCCAATCCAATTCCTTAGATTGAGGGTTAAAAATAATTATTCTATTAGAAATAAATGCTCCGCATTTATTTTGCATTTATTTCCCTTTCACCATATCGATGATGTCGGAAACTTGGGTTGCTAGGGTTTTGTCGGTTTTTACGCGGTCGGTGATTTTGTCGCGGGCGTGCATGATTGTTGTGTGGTCTCTGCCGCCGAAAAGTCTGCCGATTGCCATGAGTGGAAGTCCCAAAAGCTCGTTTATCACATAGATTGCGATTTGGCGAGGTTCGACGATGTCTTTTGTTTTCTTTTTGCCAACAAGCTGTTCTTTTGGCACGTCGAAGAATTTTGAGACTACGTCAATGATATATTCTGGGGAAATTTCCTTTTTGTTTGGTCTTGCATAATCTTTTAACGCTTCATTTGCAATTTCCATTGTTATTGGCGTTTTTTGGAGCGCGGCAAAGAAAATCACGCGAGTGAGGTGGCTTTCGATTTCACGAATGTTTGATTCCACCCTTGATGCGATATCATAAAGCACTTCATCGGGAACAATCGCCATTTCGTCTTCCGCTTTCATTTGCAAGATTGCAACTTTTGTTTCAAGACTTGGTGGTTGAACATCTGCAATCATGCCCCATTCAAAACGAGTTCTTAATCTTTCTTCAAGGTTTGGAATTTGTTTTGGCATTCTGTCGGATGTGAGGATGATTTGCTTTTTATCGTTATAAAGTTCGTTGAATGTGTGGAAAAGTTCACGTTGGACTGACGGTGTGTTTTCGATGAATTGGATATCATCGACCATAAGAACGTCAACGTTTCTATATTTTTGGCGGAACTTTTCGTTGTGGTTTGCATCTTTTGAATTTCTGATTGCTTTCATTGCGTTCAAGAAATCGTTGATGAATTTTTCACTCGTTGTGTAAACAAGTTTCAAACTTGGATTTTTAACTTTTATGTAGTTTCCAATCGCGTGCATGATGTGGGTTTTCCCAAGCCCCACCCCGCCATATATAAAGAGTGGATTATATTTCGTGCCTGGATTATCCGCAACCACTTGCGCTGCTGCGTGGGTGAAGATGTTTGAATCGCCAACAACGAATGTGTCGAAAGTGTATTTCGGGTTGAATTGGAAGCCTTCTTCCTCTTCTTCAAGTTCTTCATCTTCATCTGTTGATTCAGCGTTCTTTGTGGAAATTGGCGCACCGTCTTTCAAGGAAACTATTTGCAATTCTCTCACAAATATATTAAGAGATTTCAACGCTTTCACAAGCGTGTCGTAGTAGTTATCTTGTATTATTCTTATGCTCATATCCGTTGGCGCAGATAGAACTAGCGTGTTTCCCTCTATGCTTTTTGGTTTTAAGTTTTGAAACCATGCGTCATAGCACCAAGATTGCACTTCTTTTTCCAAGACTTGCAAAACTGAGTCCCAAACTTCATTTGCTGTTAGCATATACCCTCCGATTGTTGTATTGTTTCATTTTTTGTGTTATAATATGAATATACATATAAATTTCATTTAATCCGTATTTTTAGCACTATTTATTATATACTATCTGTGGTGCATTTGCAAGGTATTTTGTGGAATTTATTAAAAATAATACAGGATTTTGTGGCAATATGCAAATTTCAAACTTGAAGCTGACCAATTATCGGAATTATTCAAATATTTCCGTTAGTTTTTCGGGCGGACACAATATAATAATGGGAAATAACGCTCAGGGAAAAACCAATCTTCTTGAGAGCGTTTATTTGATGTCCACCGGTGCTTCACCTCGCACGGGAAAAGATTCCGAGCTGATTTATTTCGGGCGTGAGAGGGCAAATGTTTATTTGGAAGTTGCTTCAAAAGTTGGGAAAAAAGTTATCGAAATGGAACTTGCAATAGGGGAAAAAAAGAAAATTTCTCTTAATTATTTGCCAATTTCCAAGATGGTTGAGCTTATGGGGGGCGTTTGCAGTGTTTATTTCGCGCCCGACCAAATGAAACTTGTGAAATCGTCGCCCGAACACCGCAGAAGGTTTTTGGATATCGATTTGTGCCAGATGAGCAAGTCTTATTTTTACACACTTCACAAATATAACGAGATTTTGAAACAGCGAAATGCACTTCTGAAAAAGGCATCTCGCCAATACGCGATAGAAACGCTTCCGATTTGGAACGAAAGCCTTGCAAAAGAAGGGGCAAAAATCATTTTTCAACGTATGAAATTTTGCGAAAAGGTCAATTATTTTGCGGTGGAAATTCACAAATTTTTGACGGGGAATGACGATATCATAAATTACGAATACGTTTCTTTGGGAGTTGGTGAAACCATTGAAGAAATTGAAGCGTCGCTTTTGACGGCACTTGACAAAAATTTCGAAAAAGACTTTAAACTTCAATACACATCCGTTGGACCTCAGCGTGACGATGTGAAAATTTCACTGAAAAATATCGACCTTCGAAGCTTTGGCTCGCAAGGTCAACAGCGAACAGCAACGCTTGCACTTATGCTTTCAGAAATGGAAATATTTGGCGAAGTTTTGGGTGAATACCCCGTTTTGCTTTTAGATGACGTGCTTGGCGAACTTGATTTGTCGCGACAAGAAAAACTGTTGAAATACACAAAAAAATTCCAAACACTGATAACCTGCACCCACCTGCCACAGGGAGCCAACCTTGACGGAGGGAAGATTATTAAAGTTTTGAATGGAAGGATTGTGTGAAATTTAAAATGAAATTTTAAATTTCACAATTAAAAATTAAAAATTAAAAATTAAAAATTGTGGTAATGCACTCGCTTCGCTTGTGCTTTCTATTTGTTAGAAAATGTATTAAAAGGCGTAGGATTTCTTTCAATCCTACACCTTTTTCGATACTGCTTAAAACAATGGGTTGCACGAGGCGAAGCCAAGTGCCATACCACAATTTTTAATTTTTAATTTTTAATTTTTAATTGTGATATAAAATTGCAAAGCAATTTTATATCACTTGGTTTCCTCTTGCTGGGTTTTCTACTACCATGAAGATTTCGGCTTGGTTGCCTGTTTTGGCGTTGATATAGACAAAATATGTTTGACCATTTTTTTCGCCTTTGAATTCATAGCAAAGTTTTTCGCTTGACCCAAGTGGGATGACTACCAATTTTTCCGTTTGGATATTCAAATTGCTTGAAACTTTTTCTCTCGCCTCTGATAGTGACAACACTGGTTTTTCACTTCTTTCCGCCTCGTTTGTGATATATGAATAACCTTCAAATCCTAGCACTGCACCGTCGGAAAGTGCCACTTTCACTTTTGCTAGTTGCGGATAGATAACAGCGCCGTTTTCAAATTTGGCATAGTTGAATGTCGTCACGTTTCCTGATGTTTCCGACCACACTTTAACCATGTTATCAAGCCCCGCCAAGCTCAAAAATTCTTCCGCTTTTGCAGCTGCTGAGCTTTCGGAAATTTTTGTTTCGGACACTCTTTTATCGGCGTCAAGCATCACGATTTTACCGCATTCTTTATCCACTTGAACATAAACTTCCACGCCATATTTTGTGAATTTAAAGTCGTGTGTCGAGATATTTGGCGCGTTTGTTTCAGTGACATATTCAACGTTTTCCGCCCTCAAGTTTTCCTTCACGATTTCCATTGCTTTATCAGCTGTTATTTCAGATTTTTCAGAATTTTCCATACTCACGCGTTTTGCCGCGGTGTTTTGATTATCGGAAAATGGACCGTCGAAAATCATTGTTGGATATTCGATTGTGGAATTTGAAAGCTGTTTGATATTTTCAGTCACATCTGACACAATTTCCCCCTTGAACATGTTTGAAACTGCGTGCATTTTGCGTTCGCCGTGCATTGACGAAGCATAAGCCTTGTTGATTTGCTCTTTCACTGTGGTGGCTGTTTTTTCTACCTTTGCAAGAAGGGCTTTTTCCTCCTCGGAAATTTCTTCACCATTCGCTACTTTTTGAGCCATGGTTTTTGAAAGTTCACCCGCTTGGTTGAAAAATTTTGTGAGAGCTAGCAAATCCCTATCTTTTGAAGGGATGTTTTCAAGGGAATGTTCCGCCAAAAATGCATCAGAGGACGCTTTTGAAAATGTTGAAACAAGACCACTTGTGCCGCTAGAAACACTTGATTTTGCAAGACTTGCTGAAAGATTGTTGGCTGATTGCATAACGTCATAATACGACTGCATATACGTTCTGTCGATTTCACGCATATACATCACGTTTGTGCCCGCAAGTGCAATCGAGGACAAAAGTGCAACACCGCCAACGATTGAAACTGCGATGACGGCAGCGACAAGACCTTTTGAAGAACCAACTTTTATGCCTTGTGATTTCAATTCGGCAATAGCGTGAGCTTTTTCCGCTTTTCTTCTTGTTTTTTCCGCACGCTTTTGGCTTTTTAGAGCGTGCTTTTCACGTTTGATTGCATCTTTTTCCGCACGTTTTTCATCTTTTGTCATGCCGGCACGTCGGATTTTATCTTCGTGTTTTTCAAGTTTTCTTTCTGTTCTTTCTTCTTTTTTATCCGCCATTCTGCCTTTGAAATTTTCGCGTTTTTGAATGAACTTTTCCTTTCTTTTTGTCGCTTTTTCCGCCCTTTCTTCCGCTTTTTCCGCTTTTTCTTTTTGGCGAGTTTTGGCATATGCCACTTTATCTTTTTTCAGCTCTTTTCGCTCTTCTCGCTCTTTTATTTTTTGGATTTTTTCTTTGTCGCGTTTTTCGGCTTTTTCTTGGCGTTTTTCTTCACGGATGAGTTTTCTTTGGTATTTTTGCTCCGCTTTCAGCTGTTTTTTAGTTTTTGGCGGTTCTTCCTTTTCTTTGTTCACTTGTTTTGTGACAGTTTTTGTTTCCGCCTTTTCGCTAGTCTTTTCACTAGGCTTTTTTGGAGTGGATTTTTTCACAACTTTTGTTGTTTCTGTCCTTTTATCGTCAAATCCGATTTCATCCATATTGCTTGTGATTTTGCTTTTTTCTTTAGTCACTTCAGATTTACCTTTTGTGTTTTTTTCTTCGTTTTTCATGCGTAAATCTCCTTAAATCGAAAAGATGTGACTGCCGATTTGCGTCACAGTTTGGGTTGTGAAAATCCACTTGCTTGTTGCCTTATCTGGGTTGTAATAGAAAAGACAGCCATATGATGGATCCCAACCATTGAGTGCATCTTTTGCCGCGCGAATTGATTGTTCGTCTGGTTCAAGGTTGATTTGACCGTCATGAACTGCGGTGAACGCCCACGGCTGATACACAACACCCGAAATAGTGTTTGGGAATTCAGGACTTTTCACACGATTTAAAATCACAGCACCAACCGCGACTTGACCGATATAGCTTTCTCCCCTCGCTTCAGCATGGATTGTTTTTGCAAGCAAATAAACATCGCTGTCGGTGAAACCTGCGTTGTTTGCCCCCGATTGCGTCGATTTTGAAATGCCCAATTTTTCAAGGGTTTTCGCACCCGCAACACCATCTGCCGAAAGTCCATTTGCACTTTGGAATTTTTTGAGACCTGACTCCGTGCCCGCCCCAAAAACTCCGTCTGGCGTGCCAACCCAAAAGCCTTTTTCGTTGAGCGCTTGTTGAAGCTCGCGAACGCTTTCGCCGTTGCTTCCCTTTTTGAGGGTCATGGCAAATGCACTTTCCGAGCCTGCATAAGCAACCGAAAATAGTATGCTTGCTATCAAAATTGCGACAAGGCAAAGCACAACTATGTTTTTGGTTCTTTTGTTACTCATATTTTTCTCCTTTGTTTGTTTTCTTTCAAGTCTTACTTGACAGCACTATTTTTCGCAAACTTAGAGATATTTATCCAAAATTTCTGCAACTTTTGATTTGAGTATTATTTCATCACCTTCAACTTCCTCGCCATCGATATAACACAGTGGTGGGAATGCCACGCACCACCAGTTGTCACCTTCGCCACTGCCAAGGTTTATAATGATTGCACTATACTCCCCCGCGGGCAGAATTTCGCCGTTATACTCGCGAGTGGGGAACTGTTCGGTGGCAATTTCAACCGTCACTTCGCCCCCTGAAATTTCGCTTGCAAGTTGGGAAATTTCGCTTGCAACTTCCGAAATCATTTCGCTTGCCACGACTGCCGACGATGCAGTTGCAGTTATTTCGGTGACATAGCTTAAAACACCGTCACGAACGGCATATTTGGTTTGTTGGTCTTCCTGAGAATTTGAATCCGCCCGAATGTGTAGCCTTAGATATTCTGCTTCACTAGTCACCACGCTTTGCTGGCAACCTGAAAAATTTAGAATTGAAAATGAGAGTACAATAAATATATAAAATATAACTAACCTAGCTTTCTTCACGAAAAATACCTTCTTTTTGTTTTTAAAGATTATTGACGGAAAGTGGGGATATATACTTGGGGGGTGGGGGGAATATACTTGGAGGGTGGGGGAATATACTTGGAGGGTGGGAAAAAGTGAGATTTGAGAAAAGGTGAAAGGTGAAAGGTGAAAGGTGTGGTAGGCACTCCGCTTCGCTCCGTGCACTCTATTTATATTCGGGCAATAAAAAAGGAACGTTCCTATTAAATAGTTACGTTCCTATAATTGGTTACAAATATAATTGAAAAGCACGAAGCGAAGCTGAGTGCATTACCACACCTTTCACCTTTCACCTTTCACCTTTCACCTGAATAAAAATCTTCGATTTTTATTCTGATTTTCCGCTTTTGATTTTAATGAATGCTAGAGTGCCTGCGAGCATCACGATTCCTAGGCCAAGTGCGACGATTGGGCTTTGAACGAAACCAGTCACTAGGTAGGAAATGAAACAGCAAGCTGCGACTACTGAAGCATATGGGATTTGAGTTGAAACGTGGTCGATATGGTTACATTCTGCACCAGTTGAAGACAAGATTGTTGTGTCTGAAATTGGAGAGATGTGATCGCCGAACACTGCACCAGCAAGAACTGCTGAGATTGTGATTAGTAGTAGTTCGCTTTCCACGCCACCAAAAATTGCAACAACGATTGGGATAAGGATACCGAAAGTTCCCCAGCTTGTGCCTGTTGCAAAAGCAAGACCACCAGCAACCAAGAAGATGATAGCAGGAAGAATGCTTAGTGTCATACCGCTTGTTTCAATCACTCCGCCGATATATGTGCCAGTTTCCATAAGTGAGCAAATTCCAGAAAGTGTCCAAGCAAGAACAAGGATTGAAATTGCAGGAACCATTGATTTGATACCTTCAGGAACTGAAGACATGAAGCTTTCGAATGAAATGATTTTTCTTGAAAGATACAAAACCATTGTCAAGCAGATTGCAACGAACGCGCCCATAACGATTGCGATGTTAACGCTTGCGTTACCGAAAATTTCGATGACTGTTGGTGTGATACCGTCAGCCACACAGTTTTCATAGCCTGTGTACATCATTGCAGCAAGTGACAAGATGATTAGTGAAACTACTGGCAAAACAAGGTCGATAACTCCACCTTTGTCAGAAATTTCAACGCTTTCCATTGCGTGAGTTTGTTTGCTTCCATCGTTTGAATGAATGTCGCCATGAACAAGTGCGTTTTCTTCATATTTTTTCATTTTAGCAAAGTCAAATTTCATGATTGAAAGTGACAAAACCATGATGATTGTTAGGATTGCATAAAGGTTATATGGAATTGTTTGCAAGAAATATGCAAAGCCGTTTGAAATACCTGTTTCAGTGATAGTTGAACCAACTGATACCGCCCAACTTGAGATTGGCGCGATGATACAAATTGGTGCTGCTGTCGCATCGATGATATATGCAAGTTTTGCACGAGAGATTTTGTGAGCATCTGTCACTGGTCTCATAACTGTTCCCACTGTCAAGCAGTTGAAATAGTCGTCAACGAAGATGATTGCACCAAGAGCAGATGTTGCAAGCATTGCACCGCTTCTTGAAGAAATTTTCTTTTGTGCCCATTCGCCGTAGGCTTTTGCGCCCCCCGCTTTTGTCATGAGTACAACCAAAATTCCAAGAAGACATAGGAACAAAATAATCGTTGCGTTGTCACCAATTTTTTCACCCATAAGGCTGAACATTGTGTTTAGCATGTTGATTAGATTAAAGTTTGTGTAGAACAATGCACCTGAAATGATACCAACTAGCAAAGAAGACAATACTTCTTTTGTGATTAGCGCTAGTGCAATTGCAATCAGTGGTGGTACAATCGCCCAGATTGTATTAACCATAGAAAATGACATAGATTTTTCCTCCGTATTTTTTTATTTTCCCCTATAAATCATAAATAAGCTGATAACCTCAGCCAATACATTCTTTATACAAAGGTATTCTACACTATAAACTGAAAATAAACAAACTTATTCATCAGAGTTTAGTGCGTTATACTTGAGTCTATTTTTTATTCGTTTTATTTGCCAAATCGGGATATTTCACGCTTTTTAGCAAAAAAAATTGCACCTTCCAAAGCATTTATCTTGCCTTGAAAGGTGCAAATATTTATATAGTGTCAGTTGCTTTTTAAGATTATGAATTCATACCTACTTCAAGATCTGAAAGCATAGTGTCCATAGCTGTTACTCCACCTTCAACCATGTACCAAACGATTGGATCTAGGAAAACTACTTTTCCCTCTTTCCATGCTGTTGTTTGTTGAATGATTTCGTTGTTTAGTAGGTCATATGCTGAAGATGCACCTTCTGTGCCGATTGCTGAGTCGCGATCAAGAACAAAGATATAATCTGGATCAAGCAAAAGCAATGCTTCATAACTTGCAGCGTCGCCGTGTGAAGTATCGATATCTGTTCCAACGTTTTCAAAACCAAGGTCGTTGAAAATCATTGAACAACGTGATTCGTTTCCAAGAAGGTTCATTGAACCGCCCGTGAAGATTGTCATAACACCTGTTTGACCTTCTCCCCATGCTTGCAATGCTTCCAAACGTGCGTCATATGAAGAGATGATTTCTGCCATTTCTTCTTCAAGACCGAAGATTGAAGCGTTTCTTGTGTTGATTGAAAGGAAACTTTCATAAGTGCTTGGTGAGTATGAAATTGAAGATGAAACAACACCGCCACCATCTGCAACAAGTTCCAAGAAATCATCATATGATGATGCACTTCTTCCGCTTGTGAAAACAAGGTCTGGTTGGAATTCCATGATTGTTGTCAAGATTGTTGTGTCTTCTTGATACGTTTTCAAACCGCCAAGGTTCACGATGTCTGAGCCAACATGACCTGTAAGATAATCTGGCAATGCATCTTGAACTGCCATATATTCGATGTTTTCCAAAATTCCAAGAGTTGCGCACATGTCAAGTGAAACATAGTCCATGAATGCGATTTTTGTTGGATAGTATGGAACTTCCATATCGATGAATTCGCCTGAACCATTAACAGCGTTCACTGTTACATAAGTTGATTCAGTAGCGTCACCGCTAGCTCCGTTAGTGTCTTCTGTTGATTGGCTTCCACAGCCAGCAACTGATACCATAATAATTGACAATACTGCGATGATTGCAATTAGTTTTATAAAATTTTTCATTTTATAACTCCTTTTGTTGTAATATATTTTTTTATAAAAACTCAATTTTGAGTGTTTACCTTAGTAATAGATTGAAACTGGCTTGCCATTGATATCGAGAATGTCGAAATCAACGTGATAAAGCTGCTTCAATACTTGTTTGTTGATGACATCTTCAACTTTTCCAAACTTGTGAAGTTTGCCCTCCAAAAATGCACCGATATAATCTGAATATGTTGCGGCGAAATTGATTTCATGCAAAACTAGCACAACCGTTTTTCCAAGTTCATCACAAAGCCTTTTGCAAAGCTTCATCATGTTTGAAGAATGATAGATGTCAAGGTTGTTTGTTGGCTCGTCCAAAAACACATATTCCGTGTCTTGGGCGATAACCATTGCAATATACGCTCTTTGACGTTGACCACCCGAAAGTTGGTCGATAAAACGATCGGCAAATTCTTCTAGCTCCATATAGGCAATCGCGTTATCCACAAATTCATAATCCGCAGCTGAAAGCCTAGAGCCTGAATGTGGAAATCTTCCAAAGGCGACAAGCTCTCTCACCGTGAGTTTCATTGTGATGTGGTTTGTTTGCGTTAGTATTGCAAGTTTTTTCGCAAGCTGTTTTGACTTGTATTCCTTGATGTCTTTTTCGTCAATCAAAATATGACCGTCGTCTCTTGCGATAAGGCGTGTTATCAAATTGAGCACTGTTGACTTTCCTGCCCCATTAGGACCAATCAAAGATGTGATTTTGTTTTTTGGAATTTCAAAGCTGACATCATTCACAACTTTTTTTTCGCCATAACTTTTATATATTGAATTAATTTGCATTTTACGCTCCTTTATTTTTGAAAATTAAGAAGAGGAAATATCCCCCGCCAAAGATATTTATTATCACCGATATATACGTCGTGAATGGCAAAACGTGCTCAATAAATGCTTGACCGCCCGCAAGAACTATGATTCCCGCCAGCATAGAGCCGAGCAACAAATACGAGTGCTTATACGTTTTGAAAAGCTGTCTTGAAATGTTTGCGATGATGAGTCCCAAAAATGATATTGGACCCACAAGCGCTGTTGCAATCGCAATCAAAATAACAACGGCAAGCAAAATTCGGCTGATTGTTTTGTCATAATCCACGCCAAGGTTAATAGCTTGGTTTTTCCCCATTGTTATAACATCCAAAAGTGCGATATCTTTATAAAAAATTATCACAACTGCAAGAATAAGAGCGACTGAAATCCACAGAATATCCGAATTCACTCTGCCAAAACTTGCAACGAGGTTGTCAAGCAATGTGTCATACGTGTTTGGGTCCATAATTCTTGTCATTCCACTTGTTAAACTTCCAAACAAGCTCGAAAGCACAGTTCCCGCAAGCAAAACATATAAAACGTTATAGTTAGTTTTGCGGAAAAGGTAGCCATACATCACAACCGCAACAACAGCCATGATTGTTAAATTCACAAGGAAAAATAAGTTTGCGTTGTAAAGTAGTGCCGAGTTCACACCCAAAAAGAAAAATACTGACGTTTGGATTAGCGAATAAAGTGAATTCATTCCCAAAAGGCATGGCGTCACGATTGTGTTTCTTATCACCGACTGAAATGCAATGGATGCACCGCCGATACAAACGCCCGCGATTATCATTGCAAAAAGTCGCGGTTTGCGGATTTTTATTGCATAGTCAAATGTTTTTTGGCTGTATCCCGAAAGACCATAATACATAAAGAACAAACAGCAGATAACAGCAAGTGCTGTCATAAAAAGCAATATTCGGTTGTTTTTTGTGTTTAAGCCTTTGATTATTTTAGTTATATTCACAATCACACCCCACTTTTAACGCTTTTTGATTTCGGCTTTTTGCCCGTTTTCAGACGTTTGCTCATAAATGCTAGGAACACAACGCTTCCAAGAACGCCCGCAACGATATCCACTGGCAATTCATATGGGAAAATTATGATACGCGCAATCAAGTCGCAAATCAAAACAAACAGCGAGCCAAACAGTGCAATATCAAGTAAACTTCCCCTGATTTTGTCACCTCGGAACATCGCAACGATATTTGGGACAATCAAGCCAATATAGGAAATCGTTCCGACCGTCACGACTATTAAAGCTGTTATCAGCGCGGAAATCGACAATCCCATAATCAAAATCTTATTGTAGCTCACGCCGAGGTTGCTTGCAAAATCTTCGCCCATTCCAACGATGTTGAAATGATTTGCATATATAAATGCCAAGATAACAAGCGGAACAACCAAGAACACGATTTCGTATCTACCCTTGATGATAAGTGAAAAATCACCAACCAATGTTGCTGAAAGCGATTGCATCGCGTTATAACGATAGGCAATGAAATTTGTTACCCCCGCAATCACCATGCCAAACATTATTCCAATCAAAGGAACAAGCATGACATCTTTGAATTTTATTCTTTGAATCATCCACACGAAAATCCATGTGCCGATGATTGAAGTTGTGAAAGATAGCATTGTTTTTTGCATAAGTGTCGCACCTGAGAAAAAAACTAGCGACAAAACAACGCCAAGTTGCGCCGAAGATATCGTCGCACCCGTTGTTGGCGATACAAACTTATTCATACAAAGCTGTTGCATGATAAGCCCCGCCACACTCATTCCAACGCCCGTGCAAATGATTGCAAGAAGCCTTGGCAATCTTGACAAAATGACAATATCTAAACTGCCAAATCCATCCATTTGAAATGTTGTCAAATCTATTGCGCCCACAAAAATAGACACCACAGACAACACAAACAAAGCTGTTGCCATCGATATTGTTATGATTTTATTTTTACCCACTATGAATTCTCCGTATCAGTTATATTTGACCTTGTTATATCTGCAGTTAGCCAGCACTAACCGCACGAGAAAAAATTTTTTTCTTTCAAATTTTTCCATGTTCAAACTGCATATTTTATTATTAAACACTGCATATTTTATTATTTTTAAAGTACTGTACTAAATGAGTTAAATTAACTTAACTTATTACAGCTTTTCGATAATAACACAGAAATATTTCTTTGTCAACCAAAAACGCACCCTTTTATTTTATCTTTAAAATATTATCTCCAAAGTGCAAAATCCGCATTTTTAGGCACTTTGACAAGAAATAAAAAAATCCACACACCCCAGCAAAAGGTTGTGCGGACAATATCTTAGTCACTTCCCATAAATTAAAAAAGTTGTAAACAAAATCGCCTGCAACTCCTATATTCCCATATTAAATTTAGCATGCACAAGGCAAAGCCGAGTGCGTTACCACACCTTTCACCTTTCACCTTTCACCTTTCACCTTAAAACAGCGTCGCAAATCAAATCGCTCCCCACAACCCAAAATGCGTGCCCCTCACTCCATTTCACTAGTCAAATGTCCTTCAAAATCAAAATCTTCAAAATCCGTTTGGCGGAATGCTTCGTAGGCTACGAGAGCCACTGTGTTTGCCAAATTCAGGCTTCTGAGCTCTTTTTTCATTGGAACGCGAAGGCATGAATTGTAGTTTTCAGCTAGAATTGTTTCTGGAATGCCTTTTGATTCCTTTCCGAATATAAAATAATCTTCATACTTGAAACTTTCGTCGCTGTATCTTTTTTTGCCTTTTGTGGTCATGAAAAAATATCTGCCACCTGCGGTTTTTTCGAGAAATTCGGCGTAGTTATCATAATATGTGATATCAGCTTTATACCAATAGTCAAGCCCTGCCCTTTTGAGATTTTTATCCGTCACTTCAAAGCCTAGCGGACGAATGAGGTGAAGTTTTGTGCCCGTGCACACGCATGTTCTCACGATGTTGCCTGTGTTTTGTGGAATTTCTGGTTCGAGAAGAACTATGTTGAATGTTTTTTGCATGATTGCTCCTAGTTTGCTTTTATTTGTTTTCTATTGTGTCAAATGTTGGATTTTCCGCCACCATTTGAATGAAGTTTTCGATATCTGCCCTTGACGTTAGCTGATTTATTTGGTTTTTGCAATCGTTTGAGCCGTGAAGACCTTTCAGATACCAACAAAAGTGCTTGCGCATTGAAAGGCAAGCGAATTTTTCTGACACGCTTTTTGCGAGCAATGAGAAATGCTCATTCATGCATTGCGAGCGAGTTTTGGTGATTTTTTCACCGAGAATTTCCGCAAATATCCACGGTGCACCCATTGCACCGCGCGCGACCATGATTCCGTCACAGCCCGTTTTTTCGAACATGTTTTTAGCGGAATTTTTGCAAAATATATCGCCGTTGCCAATAACTGGAATTGTGAGCGAATTTTTGAGATTTGCAACCGCGGAAATATCAGCCGTTCCCGAATACATCATTTCGCGAGTTCTGCCGTGAAGCGTCACCATTGAAACGCCCGCACCCTCGCACATTTTGCCAAACTCGACAAAGTTTTTATCGTTATCGGTGAAGCCAAGTCGGAATTTTGCCGTTATTGGCTTATTTGTGTTTTTCGTTAGCGAAAGAATGACTTTTTCTGCTTGTCTTGGGTTTGTCATGAGATATGACCCCTCGCCGTTTGACACGATTTTGCCAACGGGACAGCCGAAATTTATATCAATGATATCGAATTTTTCCACATCGGGGTGGTTTACTGCAGATTCAAATGCGATTGGATCTGAGCCAAAAAGTTGCAGAACGCTTGGGGTTTCATTATCCGCAAGTTTCATAAGCTCTGCGGTGTTTTTGTTTTTATACATCAACCCTTTTGCCGAAACCATTTCGGTTACAGTGAGCCCCGCACCAAAATCTTTTGCAACCTTGCGAAACCCAATATCCGTCACCCCCGCAAGAGGGGCAAGAAATACGTTGTTTTTTATCGTGATGTTTTTCAGTTTTATTGGTTTTATGTAATTTTGCATATATCCTTTTTGGTGGTTTTTGCCCGCTTTTTAGTTGTTAGGTTGGGTTTGGGGGGATTGTTTTTAAGGTGAAAGGTGAAAGGTGAAAGGTGAAAGGTGTGGTAGGCACTCGCTTTGCTCGTGCAGTCTATTTGATTTGTTTTCTAGTGACCAAGATATATACTTTAAAAGTCACTACAATAAAAAATTTTAGATTGAATGCACAAGGGCTTGCCCGCGTGCTTTACCATACTTTTCACCTTTCACCTTTCACTTTTCACTTTTAAAAAATCTCCGATTTTTTATCCGATTTTTTAATAACTCGTTGTTTGTCCGCCAAGGGCTCTTTCTATGAGAACTTTTGTTGCATCGTAGCCGTAGTCGCGTAGGCGGTGGTTTTTGGCTGCTACTTCCATGATGATTGGAAGGTTACGCCCTGGGGTGATTGGGATGATTAGCTTTGGAATTTCAAGACCCAAGCACTCTTGCGTGAAGCGTTCTTGACCGAGGCGGTCATATTCACGTTGCGAATCCCAATGCTCCATTTCCACAACGAGTGACACTTCTTTATCGTGAAGAACCGAACCCACGCCATAAACTGAGCGCACGTCGATGATACCGATACCGCGGATTTCCATGAAATAACGAATGGTTTCGCTTGATGTGCCGATCAGTTTATCTTGCACGCGTTTGATAATAACAGAATCATCCGCAACAAGACGGTGACCACGTTTCACAAGTTCAAGTGCTGTTTCACTTTTACCAATACCGCTTTTGCCAGTTAGCATAACCCCCACGCCATAGACGTCGAGAAGCACGCCGTGTTCTGTTGTTTCAGGAGCAAGGCACAAGTTCAGATATATCATCAGCTCGTTTATGAACTGTGAAGTTTCGAGTTTTGAACGGAAAAATGGGATGTTGTTCAGCTTCAATAGGTCGAAAAGGTCCTGAGGGACATGCAAGTCGCGTGCGATGATAACGCATGGAATTTTAAGGCGAACGATTTGCTCCATTCTTATAACGCGTTCGTATCTATCCATTTGGTCATAATAGAACATTTCCGCATTTCCCATAACTTGAATTCTGTTTTCGCCAAAATAATAAAAATAGCCAGAGAGTTGAAGCCCCGGACGGCACACGTTTACTGTTGAAAGGTCCATATATCCTTTGCCTTCCCACAAAACTTCCAAATTTAATGCTTCAGTGAAATCTGAAACTGAAACTTCCTTAACAATTCCGTCAAAGTTTGCTGTCATGAGCTGTCTTTTCATGCTTTTCTCCTTTTGGGGCGTTTTTATCCCCTGTTTTTGTTTTTATAGCTTTCCGCATTTATAGCTTTCCGTCGATAACGTCGCGCATGATTTTGGCAACGCCGTCGTCGTTATTTGAAAGCGTGATGTGATCTGCGATTTTTTTAACTTCTTTTCTCGCGTTATCAACGCAAGCGCCAAGCCCTGCAAACTTTATCATCGAGATATCGTTGAGGCTGTCGCCAACGCAAATCATTTGCTCGCGAGATATATTCATTCTTTCGCAGATTGTTTTTGCCATTCCGCCCTTTGTTGCTTTATTGCTTGTGATTTCAAAAAAGTTTTTCTTTGATGAAACAAAGTGCAATGTTGGGAATTTTTTTGAGAATTTGCGTATCAATCTTTTCGTTTGGATTGGGTGAATATAAACTAGCACTTTATTTAGTGAAAGTTGGTTTTTGATTGTGTAATCAAGAAGGCTTATATCTGTCACGATTGGGTCAACACATGTGAGTTTTGCATAAATTTTTGAATATTCGTTATCCGTTGTTGTTATGAATGTGTCGCCGTCATAGATTTGATATTTATTTCTTTTGAGTTTTTCAACTTCTTTCAAAAGTTGGACGCATGTTTCAAATGGAATTCTTTCGTCAATCAGAAGCTCACCCGTTTTGATATCCGCCATTGTGCCACCTTGATAGCCACAAACGCATCCTTCAAGACCGAGTTCTCTTGCTCTTTCCACAGCCGATTTTGTCATTCTGCCTGTGCAAACGGCGAAAAAACCGCCCGCGTTTTCAAATTCTTTGATTGTTTTTAATGTGTTTTCCGATACCGTGTGATCGTCACGGAGCAAAGTATCGTCAAAATCAGATATCACTGCTTTATAGTTCATTTATTTCTTTCTCCAATAGTTGTATTTCATCATTTTTAACCATTTTGCTTTTTATTTCGTTTTTATTTTTTATTTTCGTTTTAGTCCAAATTCAGCTTTTCTTCAAGCACTGTTTGCTTTTTCAGATAGCTTTCGGCTTTTTCTTTTATATCTCTGGCGAGATTTTCTGTGACACCTTTGATTTCCGAAATGTCGCTGACACTTGCCGAAGCGATTTCCGCGGGGGTTTGATATTTTTCAAAAATCAGTTTCTTTTTTGCCGTGCCAATCCCCGAAATGCTGTCAAGAATGCTCGTGAACGCGTTTTTGTTTCTTAGAGTTCGGTGGAACGTGATTGCAAATCTGTGGCTTTCGTCGCGGATTTGTTGCAAGATTTTCAGCGCGTTGTTCGATTTTTCAAGGAGTATTGGCGTTTTTGAGTTTGGAAGAAAAATTTCTTCCTCTCGCTTTGCAAGCGACACCATATTTTGCGTGACGCCAAGCGATTTTATAGCATTCCCTGCAAATTCAAGCTGAATCATACCGCCGTCGATAACAACGAGGTCTGGTTTGACTGAAAAACTTTCGTCGGTTTCATTTTCGTCGAGAAGCCTTGTGAACCGCCTTTTGATAACTTCGTTCATTGAGGCGAAATCATTTGGACCTTCGACAGTCTTGATTTTGAATCTGCGGTAAAGCTTGTTTTGCGGTTTGCCGTCGATAAACACCACCATGGAGGCAACGGACAGCGTGCCTGAAATGTTCGAGATATCGTAACATTCCATTTTGGAAACGGGATAGCCAAGTATGCTCGAAAGAAGATTTGAAGCGCCGATTGTTTTTTCAAACTCGCGAGTTTTTTCGCTTGCATTCTTTTCAAGATAGTCTTCCGCATTTTCTTTTGCCATATCAACAAGCTGGGCGCGAAGACCCATTTTTGGAACCAAGAACGGCGTTTTTTTGCCGTGGATTTCTTCAAAGTGTTCTTCAAGATTGAAATATTTACCAATCTCGAATTCAGTTATTATTTCATCTGGAATGATGTTTTTTTCATAATGCGACAGCATGAAATTTGCCAGCGTTTCTTCCTTTTCGGAAAACACGCTTTCTTCATAAAAATTTTCCACCCCCTGCATTCTGCCTTGGCGGATAATAAGAAGTGACACCACGTTTGAAACGCCGTTTGAGGCGACGGCGAAGATGTCGATATCAACGCCAATCATGCTTGCGGTGAGTTTTCTATCCTTGATTTTTTTGATTGAATCAAGGCGGTCACGATAAAGGATTGCCCTTTCAAAATCTGCCCTTTTGGCAGCATCCGTCATTTGAATTTGAAGCTTTTCGCTTGTTTCTTTTGTTTCGCCTTTCAAAAAGTTCATTGCCGATTTCACGAGCATTGAATATTCTTCACTCGAAATCATGTGCTGACAAATTCCCTTGCACCTGCCCATTTGATAGTTCAAACACACGCGATGATTTTTGGGGATTTTTTTCATGTTCACTTTGCACGAGCGGATATAAAAGGTGTCTTGAATGATATCCACAAGCTCTCTTGCCGAAACCCCGCCCATGTATGGCCCGAAATATTTGCCGTCACCTTTTTTGATTTTGCGGGTGATTTCAAGTTTCGGGAACTCCTCTTTTGTGAATTTGATATATGGATATGT
Source organism: Bacillota bacterium (assembly GCA_044426045.1). GTDB lineage: Bacteria > Bacillota > Clostridia > Christensenellales > CAMQZB01 > JAWXUU01. The sequence goes on along the minus strand of JAWXUX010000001.1, from coordinate 139,224 downwards.
TTTATCATCTTTCAAAAGGATGTTGTATCTTGGCTTGTGTTTTTTTATCAGGTTGTTTTCAAGAATCAGTGCATCTTGTTCGGATTTTGTGATGTGATAATAAAAATCATCCACTTCACGCACCATTGCAAGCACTTTTTCCGTTTTTACGCTTGAATGAAAATATTGGCGGACGCGGTTTTTCAGCACCTTTGCCTTGCCGACATAGATGATGTTTCCCATTTTATCCGTCATGACATAAACGCCAGGGGATGCGGGAAGTTTTTTGAGTTTTTCCGTTATTTGTTCGTTCATACTTAAATTTTGACGCTCTGTTGATTATTGTTTTTTGAATTTAGCCAAGTGAATTGATTGCTATCACAAACAAAACATATGTTGCCATATAAAAACATGTGAGGATATCATTGAAATGGATTTCCATTTTTTTCATTTTTGTGCGGTTTTTTCCACCCGAATAACACCGTGAATCCATGGCATCGGCTAGCTCATCTGCCCTTCTGAATGAAGAGACCAAAAGTGGTATCAATATTGGAATCATCGCTTTTGCCCTTTGCAAGATATTGCCACTGTCAAATTTGGCGCCACGGGCAGTTTGCGCGCGAATTATTCTGTCGGTTTCGTCCATAAGGGTCGGAATAAAGCGAAGTGCTATGCTCATGATAAGTGCAAGCTCGTGCACTGGGAATTTGATTGCTTTTAGTGGCGACAAAAGTGATTCAATGCCGTCGGTTAGAGCGACTGGCTGGGTTGTTAGTGTGAGAAGTGATGTGCCCATAACAAGGAGCACAAGCCTTATTGCCATTGTGATTGCAAACACGATTGCACCTGAATAGATTTTGATAAATCCAAGGCTGAAAATCACTGTGCCTTGGGTGTAGAAAAACAAATTCAGAACTGCGGTGAAGCACACCAAAATGATGATTGGTTTCACTGATTTTATCACGATTTTCGGTGGCAATTTTGCCATTGCGACAACGCTTATAATAAAAAGTGCCGAAAGTGCTTGTCCCCATGAAGAATCGGCGATAAAGATGCCGACGATAAACGCGATTGTTGCGAGAATTTTTATTCTTGGGTCAAGTTTTGAGATTGGAGAGTCGATTGGGTAGTATTGCCCGAAAGCTACATCTTTCATTCTGCGTCCTCCCCGTTTTGTTTTTCCTGCGCTTCTGCACGTTTTTTTGCAAACCTTTCAAGTCCCAAATCCACCACTGAAATTGCTTTAACACTGCTGCCAAGCAGTTTTGCTTTTCTGATTTCTTCGGCGATTTCCGCTGCCATTTCGCGGTTTGTGCCGTGGAATTTCACGTTTAAACCTTTTTTTCGGCACGCAAGAAGAACTTTTGAAACAAGCGGGATATCAAGGCAGTGCTCAAGCATGAGTTGTTCGCTTGAAAACAATGTTGATGCCTCGGTTGTGATTTCCGCTTTGCCGTCTTTCATCACCATGATACGGTTGCAGTTTTCCGCAATCTCGTCCATATCGTGGGAAATCATGATGATTGTTTTTGTTGTTTGTTTGTGGAGCATTCTTATAAGGGCGAGAATTTCACCCTTGCCTTTGGGATCAAGTCCCGCAGTTGGCTCGTCAAGTATCAAAATGTCGGGTTCGGTCACTATTATTCCCGCGATTGCAAGGCGACGTTTTTGACCGCCCGAAAGTTGGAATGGAGATTTATCTTTTATTTCGTTGTAGTTAAGCCCAACGCGCTCGATTGCAATTCTGACTTTTTCTGTTATTTGCTCTTGCGAAAGCCCGTTTGGATTTTTATCTGTTTTCAAGCCATAAAAGTTGTGAAGTCCAAAGGCGACATCTTCGGTGCAAGTTTCACCAAAAAGTTGATATTCGGGATATTGAAACACCATTCCGCATCTTCTTCTGAGAGCCGTTAGTGTTTCTTTGTTGCCTTCAAGTTTTTCACCGCAAATGAAAACTTCACCGCTTGTTGGTTTCAAAAGGTAGTTGAAATGTTGAATCAGCGTTGATTTACCCGAACCTGTGTGCCCTAGTATTCCAAAAAAGTCACCTTCAAAGACTTTGAAAGTCACATCAGACACTGCCGTTTTGAAAAGCGGAGTGTTTGCGCCATAGGTGTGGGTCAAGTTTCTTGTTTCGATTGTCACCACTTTTTCGCCGTTGTTTTGGGCATTGTTTTGTGCATTTAGATGTTCAGTTTGCATATGCCCTCCAATAGTTCTTCTTCTGAAATTGCACTGGCGATAGGAATGCCAAGTTCTTTCAAGTTTTCGCAAAGTTTTTGTGCGCGTGGCAATTTGAGCGACGCTTTTTCGATTTCTGCAGTGCGAGCAAACACGTCTTGCGGGCTTCCCATAAGGGTGATTTTTCCGCTTTCCATAACCACAACTTTATCAGCTTTCAATGCTTCATCCATAAAGTGGGTTATAAGCACGATCGAGATGTTTTCAGATTTGCGAAGTGACATCATCACGTCGAGAACTTCTTTTCTTCCGCGAGGGTCAAGCATTGCAGTTGATTCGTCAAGGATGATAACTTTTGGTTTGAGTGCGACAACGCCCGCGATTGCAATTCTTTGTTTTTGACCGCCCGAAAGTTTGAATGGCGTTGATGTTCTGAATTTTTCCATATCCACTGCCTTGAGTGCAAAATCGACGCGAGCGATGATTTCTTCGCGTGGGAGCCCGATATTTTCAGGCCCGAAAGCGATATCGTCTTCAACGATTGTTGCAATCATTTGGTTGTCGGGATTTTGGAAAACCATGCCGACATTTTTTCTTATTTCAAATAGCGTTTCATTTTCTTTTGAATTGTATCCAAACACTTCAACATCACCAGTGGTTGGGGTGAGAAGTGCATTCAAATGGCGAGCTAGCGTTGATTTTCCGCTTCCGTTGTGCCCAAGAATTGCGACAAATTCGCCTTGGAAAATTTCAAGCGACACGCCGTCAAGTGCTTTTTTTGCAGTTTCACCCTCGCCGTATGTATGCGTTATGTTATTGACTTTTATTACTGGTTGCATTAATCCTTATCCTTTTATCATTATACCTGTTAAACAGTTTATTTTACCTACACTTTAGTTTATATTATATATTTAGTTTATATTATATATATTGGGTAAATTAGTTATTAACTATTTATAATATTACGTTTCATTATATCATATTTTTATAAAACTCGCAATTATATTGCACTTTTTGTTTTGAAAATATGTATATTGTTTCGTTATATTATGCTTTTTTACAGCTAGTTGCCCGCTAGCTTTAATATTATGATGATAATTGATAAAAAAGTTTGTAAAACACAAAAAAAATTCGTAAAAACAACTTTAAAGCCTTGACAATATTTACAAGGTCTATTATAATATAACAGTATGAAAAAAGACTCTATTATAAGTCGACGAAATTAGCCCTTCGTGGAGCGGAACGCACCGGAACTGCAGACGCACCTTGACAAAAATAGATCTGTTTATCAAATCAATTTAATAAACAAAATTTATTCGGAGGAATTGTCTAATGAAAACCTATATGGCAAACGCATCAGATATCGAAAAGAAATGGTATGTTGTTGATGCAGAAGGTATGGTTCTTGGTAGACTTGCTTCTCAAGTTGCTTCAATTTTGAGAGGAAAGAACAAACCTACTTTCACACCACACGTTGATTGTGGAGACTACGTTATCGTGCTTAACACTGACAAAGTTGTTTTGACTGGTAAAAAACTTGAACAAAAAGAATATATCTATCACACAGGTCACGTTGGTAACCTTAAGAGAACATCTTATAAAAAGATGATGGAAGAAAAATCAGACGTTGCTGTTTATGAAGCAATCAAAGGTATGCTTCCTAAAAACTCTCTTGGAAGACAAATGTTGAAAAAAGTTAGAATTTACAAAGGCGGAGAACACAACCAAGCTGCTCAATGCCCTGAAGTTCTTGAATTAGTGTGAGGTGAATGAATATGGCAAAAGCAGCTGCTAAGAAAAAAGTCCAATATTTTGGCACAGGTAGAAGAAAAAAAGCTATCGCTAGAGTTCGTTTGATTCCAGGCGGAAATGGCAATATTATTATTAACGGAAAAACTATCGACGAATACTTCGGCGGTAACGAAATCGTTAAACTAGTTGTGAGACAACCACTTGCTCTCACTGAAACAGCTTCAAAATTCGACGTTTATGTTAACGTTGTTGGCGGTGGCTACACTGGTCAAGCTGGTGCAATCCGTCACGGTATTTCAAGATCTCTTATCCTTTGTGATGAAAGCTTGAGACCATCTTTGAAAAAAGCTGGATTCCTTACTCGTGACCCAAGAATGAAAGAACGTAAAAAATACGGTCTTAAAAAAGCAAGAAGAGCTCCACAGTTCTCAAAAAGATAATTGGAACGCTGGGTTTCCCAGATTGCTTAATAATTCAAAAATCAATCCACTGCTCTTGCAGTGGATTTTTTTTGTTTTAAAACCCCTTGATTTTATTTGATAAAAGCTGTATAATAAAATAAAAGCAATGAAAGGAGCAATAGCATGAAAAAAGATGATATTTTGACTGAACTTGTCGCATTTTTGCGAAAATATAGCGAAATTGAAAACGTAGTGTTGTTTGGCTCGCGCGCAAGGGGGGATTTTTCCCGACTTAGTGATTACGACATTGCGATTTTTGGGGATTTGAAAAAAAACGAAATTGTGGAAATAAAAGATTTTTGCGAAAATGATATTAATTCACTTTTGAAATTCGACATTATTTTCATGAATTCAGATATCATATCACCACAGCTTTGCGAAAATATCAAAAAGGACGGTGCCAACATATGGTGAAAACAAATAAATTTGAAAATTTTAAAAATGCACTTTTAAGGCTTAATGAAATGAACAATCGATTTGCCATTTCAAAATCCGATGATGCAGTTTCCGATGCTTTGATAAAAAGGTTTGAATTCACATATGACCTAGCTTGGAAAAGTTTGAAGGAGTTCCTTGTTTTGCAAGGATTTGAAGTGCTCGCTTCGCCAAGGTCAATTTTTGCAGAAGCATTCAGGGCGGGTTTTTTGCCAGATGATAAAATTTGGATTGAAATTATCAGCGGAAGAAACGCAACAACTCACATATACTCTAGCGAAATAGCTAGCCAAATTGCATGCGATATCAGCCAGAGATATTGCGGGGCTTTTGGTGTTCTTTTGAATTTATATAAAAAATATGATTTATAATTAAAACCGCTCTTGCGAGCGGTTTTTTTGTTTGTTTATTGGTTTGTGTTTTTTTATTGGTTTGTTTATTGGTTTATTTGGTTTATGTTTTTTTGATTTTTATTCAACAACTTCTATGCTGTAGTAATATTCTTTTGGCTCGCTTCTGGCTATGTTGATTTTTGGGAGTTTGAATAGGTCGCGACCCATGCTTTCGGTTTGTTTGATTCCCCACCATGGTTCTACGCAGAAATAATCTCCGCCATCTTTGAAGCCCCAAAGCGTGAGAAGTGAACAATCGCCGATATCGACTTTATATGAAATGCCGTCGGCTCTTTTAAGGGTGCAACCGCCCTTGAAGTTTCGTTCAAGCATGCAACCTTTTGAAAAGTCGAGTTCGCCTGATTTTGGGTCTTTTTCAACATAGTAGTTTTTGTCAAGGAAGATTTCTTTTGTGTTTTCAAACACGAGTTCTGCCTCGTCAAAAGATGGTCCGTTTGTTTGTGGGTAGTGATAGAAATCGTTTTCTTGTTCAAAAATTGCAAAAGTGTCGCCTTTTGGAACGTTTAGCCCTGCGTGACCGCCAATATAAAACGGCATGTCTTTTCCATCAAGACTTGTGACGATATATGTGAGTTTGTAACCAGCACCCAAAAGTTCATATTTAAGCCCCAATTTGAAGTTGAATGGGTATTCTTTCAGTGTTTCTTCTGTCGCTGAAATTTCAAGCAAAACGGCGTCGCCACTATCTTCGATAACTGCAAATTCTTGGTTTCTTGTGAAACCGTGCATTGTTTCGATGTGATATTCTTTACCTTCAAATTCGTATGGCGTTCTGTGAAGTCCCACAATTGGAAAAATCACCACGTCATGATTTGGCCAGAAAGCTGGGTCTGCTTGCCACAACATTTCTTCACCGCGTTTTTTATCCACAAAGCTGATAAGTGAGCCACCTTTGAGATTTATTCCAAGTTTTATTCTTTCGTTTTCAATATAAAAATTAGCCATAATTTTCCCTCCATATGTATTTTACACCCAAACACGGGAAAAATCAATAGTTTGGTGGTTTTAAATTTATATAAATGGGAAAAAAGTGAAAGGTGAAAGGTGAAAGGTGAAAGGTGTGGTAATGCACGCGGCTTCGCCTTGTGCTTTCTATATTTCAATTTTGGCGGGCTTTGGAGAGCGGGAGCACACATGGGTGCTCCCCTACATATTTTAAAATACAAAAATCCCCAATATTGGGGATCTTTGTATTTTGGATTTTAAATGAAAATATATTACACGTAGTTACTGTCAAATAAAATTATTTAGGGATTGTTTTAAAAATTCCCTTGGGTATGTTATTCTTCTGTGTACCCTTTTGTTTTAATCATGTATTCAACCATGTCTTCAACATCGAAGCATTCTTCAATGAGTTCTTTTGCTTCGTCCATGTCGCTGAAACCTTCAGTGAATAGATATGTGATAACATTTGTCATACCTTCAGCCATAACAACAGTATCTTCTTCCAAGATTGCATCGATATAGTCGTCAAGATCAGATGCCATTTGAGAGATTGTTTTTGTTGAATAGTCATTATCTGTTGAGATTTCTTCATACATCATGTTTTCAAATTCGTCTGCGATATCAAGTTTATATTCTTCGATATAAATTAATAGTTCGATAAATTCGATATATTCTGCGATGATTGCATCTTGAACATATTCGCTCTCGCTGTATGCTTTTGCAAGGTCATATATTGCCCAGTTTTCATCTGGTGTTGTGTTGAATTCATTGCTGTAGTCATAGTCACTGTTATCAAACAAGCTTGTTTCATTGCCGTACATCAAGTGGTTATAGTCTCCGTCTGATGTTCCGAATACGAGGTCAACATATCTTTCTTTTGCGATATCAGTATCGAAATATGATGTGTAGTCGATATATGAGAACAATGTTTGAAGATTTTCAGTGATTTCCATCATTTCATAAAGAGCAAATATTGCGTCTTCATATGTGATTTCAAGAGTTGATTTATCAATTATGCTCTCGTTGAAATAATAATAGTTTGAATATGAAGAAGCACTGCTTTCTGTGTTGCCTTGATCTGTTACTGTCAAAGTGTATTTAGCAAGCATTTCTTGTTTTTCTGGAGATAAATCAAAATATGAATTATACGCATTTTCAATTGCTGTGAACAGCGATTGGCTGTAGACCATGTGCGTTGCATCAAGTCCTAGAGTGTAGCTGATTTCTGAATAATCCCCAGCAGCTGACACGTCCACCAAATCAACATAAAGCAATGTGTTTGTGTAGGCGCTGACAAGATAGCTTGCGACAACTGCTGAAATTTCGCTCATCACGTATTCAACATCGTCTGTGATGATTTTATATTCAAGATATTCAATATAAGCATATGTTTCAGGTTCTCTTGCTTCAATCACTGCCCTGTCGTCATCAGAGAGTTCGTCGAGATATGAGATAACCGTTTCAAGATTGCTGACTTGAGTTGAAGAGCCAGTGTTTACTTCAATCATTAGAGTGTCTGAAATAGATTTATTTGTGTATGTACCCCAAGTGAATGTTCCTGTTGGTGTTGTGTCGTCAGTATCCCACAATAGGTCATAGTTTTCAAGAACTGTTTCAAAACCAGAAACAACTTCAAGTTCGTCAAGATAATCTTCGGCATCTTCAAGGTATGCAATCAGGTCATAGCCTGTGTAGCTGTCTTTGCCATCTGCAGCATCAAAGCTAAACCATGTTTCAAAAGAGTCTGCTAGATGAACAGAATTATCGCCAGCTGTATCTTCACTAGAGTTGTAGTCCGCAGGTTTGTCATTTACGCCATAATACAATTGAGATATATTATATTCATTATCGTCCTCGCTATATTGCAATGCAAGCAAGTATGCTTGTTCAGATTCCGACAACGCATCATATAAGTTTCTTGCTGTTGTTATTGCATCCTCATTTTTTTCAAAATCTTTTGTATCAGAGTCGTACCCTATATTAAGAATTTTATCAATTGCAGATGTGACACTTGAAATATATCCACTAGTGTCACCATAATAATAACCTGAATCGTCAAACACATACCATGTGCCGTCATAGATTGTGAATTCATAGTTTACCCACATGAGGTCAGCTTCGTCGATATGGTTATCTTCGTTCACGCTTGTTGAAACACCTTCAGTTTCCATAAATGCTAGGATGATATCTGATTTACTACTGCTGCTGCCATACGAAAGCGAGCTATCGTTATAGATATAAAGATACACTTCATCTATATCTACGATTTTAGTTAGCTCGTCAAGGGCATTTGAATCTTCTTCTCCGTCGACTTCTACCCTGATATATGAATCAACATCATCTGTGATTTCAACATATTGACTTGCATATATATCATCGCTTTCATCGACATATTCTTCGATTTGAACCATCACATAAACTTCTGCTTTCGCTTTTGAAATTTTTGAATAGGCTGTTAGTGTGAATTCTTCGCCGTCTTCCACTTCTTTATCGAAATATCCGAAGTTATAGGCGTTTTGGCTGTCTTTGATTTCAAAGCTGATTTGAACTTCATATGAGCCAGAATCAAGAAGTGCTAGGCCGATATAGATTTCTTCGTCGCTGTCAAGGATTATGCCATCTTCAACTGTTTGCCAACCTGAAGTGCCGTATTCAACAACATAATAGTCGCCGTCATCTTCCCTTGCTAGTGCAAAGAGAAATGGCTCGTCGTCATCGTCATCGCTTTTTACTGTGTAACCTGCATTGAACAGTGAAGTTTGCATAGTCGTTTCGTTGATTTGGATTGCATCGTCAATTTCGGGAATGATTTCTTCATCGTCGAAATCTGCATCACCACTGTAGGAAACTAGGTTGATTTCTGTTATGAAAAGGTCTTTTGAGAGAAGTGCTTCGTCGTCCATTCTGATCACAACATAGTTGCTTGCAACTGATGTGAAAACTGAATCATACGAATAAAGATACACTCCGTTGGCATCTGATAGCACCTCTTTCACCACAACGTCAGTTCCAGAGCCTGGGCTTACTGTTGCAGTTGGTGTTTCAGTCGCTTCGGGCGTTACTCCGCCAAAACCGCTTTCAATATCGCCAAAAGGCATTTCACCTTCGGCAAACTCCCCTTCTGGCACCGTCATTTCAGGCGATGTGTTTGGCGTTGGCTCGTCAAGCGAGCTCGAGCACCCCATGAGGGATAAAAGGAGTGCAACCACCAATATATATGCTGTTATTTTCTTTATAGATTTTGTCATAAACACTCCTATTACGAACTGTATCGCAACGCTTCGATTGGTGTTTTTTTCGCTGCTTTGTGTGCTGGATAGCTACCAAACACTACGCCCACGAAAACTGAGAAGCCGATTGCTATTAATGAAACTGTGCCAGAGATATAAAGCGTGATTGAATCAACGAACAGTGAGACTATGAGGATTGTGAAATATGAAAGCACAAGCCCAATAACACCACCCATCAAACTTATCACCAGAGCTTCCAAAAGGAACTGAATCATGATACCGTTTGATTTCGCACCGATAGCTTTTCTGATACCGATTTCTTTTGTTCTTTCTGTCACCGACACAAGCATGATATTCATGATACCAATACCGCCGACGATAAGTGAGATTGATGCGATACCACCAAGAAGCAACAACATTGTGTTGTTGATTGAGTTCACCATGTCTTGAACTGAAGACATATCCACGATTGAATAGGCTTCATCATCATATTGGAAACGCATTGTTAGCCATGTTGCAAGCTCAGAATTTGCATCAGTTGAATCTGTGCTGTCTTTTGGTTCGGCATAAAAAGTTGTTATTGTTGTATCTGCAAGCCCAATTCTATATACCGTTGAATATGGAATCAACGCTTCTGTTGTTGCACTGTCCAAACTTTCAATAACGCCGACAACTGTGAATTTGTAGCCGTTGATATAAAGCTCTTCCCCAGCAACGTTATATGAATTATAAAGTGTTTCTGCAAGGTTTTCGTTGATGATAACAACATAACTTGAATTATCGTTATCAATTGAAAGGAATTCACGTCCAGAAACCACTGTCACGCCTTTCACATCGAAATAATTCGACACAACGCCTGTGACTGTCACTCTTTCAGCTTCTTCATATCCGCTTCTGAAAGATGCAGACGTTGAAACATATTGCGAAACCGCCGTCACTTCACTGCATTCTTCCACGATTGTGTCAAGGTCGGTTTGAGTGAGTGGGCTTGAATAGTCATCTGTTATAGTAACGGTGAGGACGTTATTACCGATTGAATCGAGGTTTTCCGAAACTGATGCTGTTGCACCATCAACAAGTGACACAAGCACAACAAGCGACATGACACCGATGATGATCCCAAGCATTGTGAGAAGTGTTCTCACTTTGTTTGAAAAAACCGCTTTGATAGCCATTTTCCATGACTGTTGCAACATCATTATCATAAGCTGACCTCCTGACATTTGCCATCGAGGATACGCACTTGACGAGAGCCTTGTTTTGCAATCTCGTTGTCGTGGGTGATAAGCACGATTGTGTTGCCTTCCTTATGAAGTTCATGGAACAAATCCATGATATCTTTTGTTGTTTTAGAATCAAGGTTACCCGTTGGTTCGTCGGCAAGAAGTAGCGACGGTTTTGACGCGAGTGCTCTTGCAACCGCCACACGTTGTTGTTGTCCGCCGGAAAGTTCAAGTGGCGTGTGGTTTCTTCGATAGTAGATACCAACTTTTTCAAGGGCATCTTTCACGCGAACTTTTCTTTCAGCTTCTTTCATTCCTTGATATATCAATGGAAGTTCAACATTTTCTTCCGCTGTTAGTTTATTCAAAAGGTTGAAGTTTTGAAAAATGAACCCAATTTTTTTATTGCGAATTTCCGCAAGTTGATCGTCGGTGTATTTTTCAATCTCTATCCCGTCAAGACTATATCTGCCCGAGCTTGCGATATCAAGACAGCCGATAATATTCATGAGGGTTGATTTGCCTGACCCAGATGGGCCAATGATTGCGACAAACTCACCTTTTCCGATATGTATGTTCACATTGTCGAGCGCTTTAACAACTTCTCCGCCCACATCATATGTTCTGCATACGTTTTCTAGTGTTAACATATTTTCGCTCCTTCTTATCTGCCGCCCATTCCGCCAGTCATTCCGCTTGACATTCCACTGTCCATACTTGGCATACTGCTCATATCCATGCCTGCCATGCTTGACATATCCATCATGCCTGTCATGCCTGTCATGCCTGATGTGTCGGTTGTTGTTGGAATGCTTGGGATTGAAGAGATACTGCTTTCGTCAGCTTCTGTCACTTCATAATAGATTTCGTCGCCAACTTCAAGTCCTTCAGTTATTGCAACATAAATTGAGCTTGTGTCACCAAGAGTCACATATTGCTTTTTAGTGAGTCTTGAATTAGTGTAGACATAAACACCCTCTTCATCTTCTGAAAGTGCTTCGATTGGAATCATGATAACATCGTCGGTTTGTGCGATGATAAGGTCTACACTTGCGCTCATGCCTGAATACATGCTTGATGTTCTTTCAACCAAGAGTTCGACTGTATATGATGTTGTTGTTGTTGATGATGTTGATGCTGTTGCAACTGCAGTGACATATCCTGTCACAGTTGTTGAAAGTGCATCGATTGTCACTTCCGCTTCCATTCCATAATAAACATTCAAAATGTCAAGTTCGTTAACTTCAACGTCGATTTGCATATAATCAGCGTTTGCGATACTTGCGATACTTGCTGTTGATGATGACGCGATTGAAGAGATGACACCTTCATATGGTGAAAGGATTGTGTTGTTTTGAAGTGCAGCAATCATGATTGCAAGTTGTTCGGCAACTTCTGTTCTTGCTTCGACATATTCTGAATAGTCGCTTGCTTCTGTCACTTCGTTAAGAACAATCAGCGTTCTTCCTGAAGTCACGAGTGAATTCACTGAAACATTGATTTCTTCAACAGTTCCGCTTGATGTGAGGATATCGATTGGACTGTTTATGTAAAGCTCGGCAGTGGCGTCGCTTCCTGAAATTGAAACGATTTCACCAGTTGAGCCGTATTCATCGGAAATAAGGATTTTATATGATGTGCCAGTGACGTTTTTCACTGTTCCTGAAACTGTGTTGCCGTTTGAAAGTTCAACATAGACTGTGTCGCCGATTTTGAGAGTGCTATCTGTGAGGGTGATATCAAACGCCATATATCCGTCGATTGAAAGAGTCATGAGTTTGCCATATTCAGCGATTGTGATTTGAACATCTTCATTCACGGTTGCGTAAATTTCTTTCACGCGACCTGAAAGCGGTGCTGTCACGGTGCCACTTGATGTTGTTGATTCACTTGCTGCAATAAGAGCATCATATTTATCAATTGCACTTTCAGCTGAAGTGATTGCTGAAGCAAGCCCTGTTGCGCTCACTGTCACAAGTCCGTCACCAACCGAAACTTCAGTTCCTGTTGAAACTAGCTGACTTGAGATTGAAACGGCGCTGTAGATTGTGACATCTTCCACGTCGTAATACGCAAGTGAGCCTGTTGTGCTGATTGCTTCGTTCATATAGCTTGATGCAACAGTATATGAAGTTACGTCTTCATTCGTATTTTGCAGAACAAAAAGTGCAACTGTTGTCACAACGATTGCAACTGCCACAATGATGGCAATGATAACTTTTAATTTCTTTTTAGATTTCATTTTAATACTTCCTTCAAGTTTATGTTTTAATGATAGTTTTTCAACCTTAAGGAAACCTTAAGAAATGAGTGGCGATTTTTTAAGGAATGCGTTTATGGCTGAATTTTAATAAAAAAAGGGCTTTATCTCCCAAATATATAGATACTTGAAAAATAAACCCCATTGTTTACTGTTTTTTTATTCGTTTTTTGATGATTTTTGATGATTTTTGCGTTTTGTCAGTCGCTATTAATTTTAGTATCTGTTATCAAAAATTCTCACGGATTTTTTCTCGCTTCTTGGAAGTTCGCCGATTGAAACTGCTTTTGGAACAATGTTCACGCCGATGTATTCCTTGAATTTTTTTGCGACTTTTGTTTCGATTGCTTTTTTATCTTCATCCGATGTTTCGAAATACACTGTGACGATATCGCGTCCGTTCAAGTGGTCAAGCATAACTTGATATTCACTGCTCACGCCGTCGATTTTTGAGAGAAGTTCGTCAACTTTTTGCGGGAAGATGATAACACCTTTCACTTTCACCATATCGTCGCTTCTGCCAACGAGGGTGTCAATTCTTGGATATTTGCAACCACATGCGCACTCGCCGACCATGATTCTTGTGAGGTCATGCGTGCGATATCTTATAAGTGGTGCGCCTTCTTTTTGTAGTGTAGTGATAACAAGCTCGCCAATTTCGCCGTCGGGAAGATTTTCGCCAGTTTCTGGGTTGATTACTTCGCAATAGAAAAAATCGTCGAAATAGTGCATTCCACACTCGCTGTCGCATGAAATTGCAACGCCTGGGCCATAAATTTCTGTTAAGCCATATATATCATAAAGTGAAACACCAAGTTCGCTTGCGATACGTTTTCTCATTTTTTCGCCCCAACGTTCTGACCCAATCACGCCTTTTTTGAGGTGGATTGATTCTTTGATGCCACGTTTTTCAATTTCTTCGGCGAGAAGAAGTGCGTATGATGAAGTTGCGCAAATAACTGTTGACTCGAGATCTTGCATCATTTGAAGCTGTTTATCTGTGTTGCCAGGTCCCATTGGAATTGCCATTCCGCCGAGTTTTTCAATCCCCGCTTGAAAGCCGATACCCGCTGTCCAAAGTCCATAGCCGGGAGTGATTTGCACTCTGTCTTCATTTGTGACACCCGCGATTTCGTAGCAACGCGCAAACATTGTCGCCCAATCTTCTACGTCTTTTTTTGTGTAGGGAATGATAACCGGCGTGCCTGTTGTGCCCGATGAAGAGTGAATTCTCACGATATCTTTGTTTGGCACGGCAGAAAGTTTCAATGGATAGGCATTTCGAAGGTCTTCTTTATCTGAAAATGGCAAATTTTTGAAATCTTCTTCGGTTTTTATACTTTCAACATCGACATCTGCAAACTTGTTTTGATAGTATTCACTGTTTTCTTTTGCGTATTTGATGTTTTTGAGAACTAGCTCAAAAGTTTCGCTCGTCATGTTCATAATTTTTTTCCTCCCGCAAGTGCTTTGTTGTTTAATTCGAGAAATTGAGGTTTTATTTTTTGCTTCATACCCTCTTCAATATTGGAAATTTCAAGATATTCAAGCGCACTGCCAAGTAGCACCGTGTTCAAAACTTGATAGCTTCCAAGGCTTTGGCAAACTTCCATTGCATCGACAAGTTTCAAGTTTTCAACGTTTTCTTTCAAGAAGTTTTCAAGCAATTCTGTGTTGTAGTCATATTTGGTTGTCGGTTGCATTATTCCTTTTGAAACAACCATTTTTCCGCCTTTTTTGAGATATGGAAAACATCTCACCCCTTCGGAAAGTTCAAACGCGATGATGATATCCGCTTGACCTGCGCCAACGAGTGGTGATGCCACCGTTTGAGTTTCGGAAATTCTGATGTGGCTTGTCACCGACCCACCACGTTGCGCCATGCCGATTGTTTCGCTTGCGATAACGCATTTTCCGCTTGCAAGGGCTGATGCCGAGATGATTTTTGATGCGAGAACGGTGCCTTGACCGCCAACGCCCGCGAGTATGATATTATACATTGCTGACACCTCCTATTGCGCCCACTTTGCAAACTGACTGACAAAGACCGCAACCCGTGCAAAGTGACGGTTGAATTGTTGGAATTTTGCCCGCGAAAATTGCAGGACAGCCAATTTCAGAAACACATCTGCCACAACCTACGCAATTTGATTTGATTTCAAGCGGTTTGCCTTTTTTTGCCACGCTTATGCAAGGTGATTCAAAGATGATAACTTTCACGCCTGATTTTTCCGAGAGTTCTTTCACTGCGGAAATTGAACTTTCAAGCTGGAATGGGTCGCAAACTTTGATTTGAGAAACGCCGAGTGCTTCAAGCACCTTTTTGATTGAAATTTTTTCTGATATGCACCCCATCATGGTGTTTCCCATTCCCGGGTGAGGTTGATTGCCTGTCATTGCGGTTGTTTTGTTGTCTAGCACTATCAAAAATAGGTCTGTTTGGTTATAAAGTGCGTTCACGACACCTGGAATTCCCGTGTGGAAAAATGTGCTGTCGCCAACAAATGCGAAGTTTTTCATGTCGGGTTCCGCCCTTTTTATGCCTTGGGCGATTGTGATACCCGCGCCCATGCAAAGGCAAGTGTCCGTCATGTCAAGTGGCATTGCGTTGCCAAGGGTGTAGCAGCCGATATCGCCACAGAAAACCGCTTTTTGGTTTTTCATTGCAAGTTTCACCGCATAAAATGACGCGCGGTGAGGACAGCCCGCACAAAGAACCGGTGGGCGGATTGGAAGTGGTGGCAAAGCTATACTCTCGCCGTTTTCGCACTTTTTGCCAAGGAAATTATTCATTGCGTTTTTCACGCTTGCTGATGAATTTTCACCCGCGTTGATGTTGTCGCCCGTGAGTTTTCCTTTTATCACAACGTCAAGGTTGTTTTCTGCTT
This sequence comes from Bacillota bacterium, assembly GCA_044426045.1. Taxonomy (GTDB): domain Bacteria; phylum Bacillota; class Clostridia; order Christensenellales; family CAMQZB01; genus JAWXUU01. The sequence continues at coordinate 123,457 of JAWXUX010000001.1, read as the reverse complement.
TTATTTGGAGCAGTGCTTTTTCTATCACTGGATCAAGTTCTTCAATAACCAAAACTTCCGAAAGACCTTTCATGAATTCTAGCGCTTTTTGTTTTGGGAATGGGTGAGGCGTTGCAACTTTCAAAAGTTTGCAGTCACTTTCAAAATTTTCCTTGACATAGGCATAACTCACGCCACCTGTCGCAATTCCTTTCACGCCGTCGCCTTCGATTGTGTTTTTTGGATACTCGGAAAACACGCTTTGAAGCTGAACATTTCTTTCTTCCATTTTGATGTGGTTGGCATAAGCAAGGCGGGGAAAAATTACCCACTTGCTTGATTTTTCAAAGCCTGTGATTTCACTTCTTTTTTGAGTTTCGGAAATTTCCACAGTGCCATATCCATGGCAAACCCTTGTTGTTGGGCGGAAAATAACTGGCGTTTGATACGCATGCGAATATTCAAACGCGTCGCCAATCATTTCATACGCTTCAGCTGCCGACGATGGGTCGAAAACTGGAAGTTTTGAAAATTCGCCAAAATGGCGTGTGTCTTGTTCTGTTTGAGAGGAAATTGGACCTGGATCATCGGCAACCATAACAACCATTGCACCTTTGATACCGACATAAGCTAGGCTCATGAGCGGGTCGGATGCGACGTTCAAGCCAACTTGTTTCATTGTCACCATTGTGTAGGCACCTGTGTAGGCACCGCCCGCGGCAACTTCTAGCGCAGTTTTTTCGTTGGTTGACCATTCGACATACTGCCAATCTTTTTTGTTCACGGCAAATGCTTCCAAAACTTCCGTTGACGGAGTTCCAGGATAGCCAGTGACAATATCAACCCCCGCCGATATCGCACCTAGTGCTATTGCTTCATTACCCATAAGCATTTTTTTCATTCGTTTTTCCCCTTTTATATCAATTTTGTTTATATCAGTTTCTTTATATCAGTTTTTTATATTAGTTTTTATTCGATTTCTGGCAATTTGCAAACGTCTATCCAACTTTTGAAGTTTGAAAGTTTTTCAAGCTGCGGGATTGTGAGTTCGATTGCGGAATTACTGCTTCCACATGCGGGAAACACTGTTTCAAATCTTTTGAGCGAGCTGTCGAGATACACCGTCACGCCCTCGTTTATTCCAAAGGGACAAACACCGCCAACGCTGTGACCGATAAGCTGGGTCACTTGCTCGGGCGACAGCATTTTTGCTTTTGTTCCAAATTGGGCTTTATATTTTGGGTTCGCGATTTTTCCGTCCCCTGCGACAACTATCAAGATTGGATTTTCGCCAACCATGAAACTTAATGTTTTTGCAATTCTCGCGCCTTCGCACCCAACCGCGATTGCGGCAAGCTGTACCGTTGCTGATGAAATTTCAAACTCCATTATCTTGTTTTCAAATTCCGTGCCCTTGAAATATTCTTTCACCCTTTCGATTGCCATAACCCACCTCTAGCGATTTTATTTTTATTCTTTCAAGTATAACACAATACACGCACAATGTGCAAGAATATTACCACTCGCGTGATAATTTAGATTGCAGTTTCCAAATTTTGTGAATTTTGCTCTTTTTTTAAAAAATAAAAAAATCACCTCGCTGGAGATGATTTTTTTTAGGGATTGAAGTTAAAGCTGTTTTAATCCTATTTGTCAGTTTCAGCTACTTCTGATTTTTGTTTTGAGTCTTGTTTTTTTGTTTGCGACTTTTTGGCTACACTTTTTTTCGCTGGAGTTTTTTCTTGCGATTCTTTCGCAACTTCGGCAGTTTTTTCTTTGATTTCTTCCGTTTTATCTTCTACTCCGTCTTTTGCATTTTGCAGTTTCTTATCGGCAAATTCCTTGCTTGCGCACGCGAGTTCTCTCGCTTGCTTACTGCAAGTCACAAGCAATGTTCCCGCCACAATACCAACAGCAAGACCCGTTATAAATTTTTGCATATCCGCACCTCCCTTGGTTATATGATGTGCAAAGGTGGGGAATTTATTTGCGGTTATGGGGTGTCAGTATTTGCCAATGAGTGTTAGTATTTGTCAAAAGCAAAATAAAAAAAACAACCATTTTTATTTGGTTGCTTTTGTTTTTATTAAGCGTGATTTTTTCTGTAATCCGCGATTGCTTCTTTGATTGCTTCTTCGGCAAGCACAGAGCAATGGATTTTTTGTGGTGGCAAACCTTCGAGGGCTTCAACGACTTTTGCGTTTGTGAGTTTTTCCGCTTCGTCAACTGTCATACCGATAATCATTTCGGTTGCTGTTGAACTTGTTGCAACGGCTGCTGCACATCCGAAAGTTTTGAACTTTGCTTCTTTGATGATGTTATCTTCAATTTTCAAGCTGATACGCATGATATCGCCACAAGTAACGTTGCCAACTTGTCCAACGCCGTCGGCGTTTTCAATTTCTCCCACGTTTTGTGGATTTGAGAATGCTTGCATCACTTTTTCATTATACATATTGAGTTTCTCCTTCTTTTACTGAAAACAATGGTGACATTTCTCTTAGTTTTTCAATTATTTCTTTAAGTTTGTCCACTGTTGTGTCGAGGTCTTCTTTTGTTGTTTTTTCGCCTAGTGTGAAACGCACGCTTCCGTGAGCAAGTTCAATCGGCACTTTCATGCTTGTGAGAACATATGAAGATTCAAGCGTTCCTGAAGAGCAAGCAGAGCCCGTTGAAACTGCAATTCCCGCAAGGTCGAGAAGCATCAAGATTGATTCGCCTTCAACATATTTAAATGATATATTAACGTTGTTTGGAAGTCTTTTTTCAAGACCGCCGTTGATTTTCACATATGGAATTTCAGCTGAAATTCTTTTTACCAAGTAGTTTCGAAGCTCAGAAAGTCTTGCGTTTTCCTCTTCAATATGAGAATTTGCAAGTTTCAAAGCTGCCGCCATGCCAACTGCTAGTGGCGTTGCACTTGTGCCTGCCCTCATTCCGCGTTCTTGATGACCGCCTGTGAGATATTTGCCAATGCCAAGCCCGTTTCTGATATATAAAACGCCAATGCCTTTTGGACCATAGAATTTGTGACCCGACATTGAAAGCATATCAATGCCCATTTCTTTCACGTTGAATTTCACAGCACCCATTGCTTGAACGGCGTCGGTATGGAACGGGATTTTGCGTGATTTTGCGATTTTTGCGATTTCTTCGAAAGGTTGGATTGTTCCAACTTCGTTATTTGCCACCATAACTGAAATCAAAATTGTGTTATCTTGGATTGCGTTTTCGATTTCTTGTGGATTCACATATCCATCTTCCGAAACGCCAACATAAGTGACTTCAAAGCCTTGTTTTTGAAGGTCTTCGGCAGTTTCCTTGATTGCGGGATGTTCGATACAGCTTGTGATGATGTGACCTTTGCCTTTGCGTTTTGCAATTCCGCGAAGTGCCCAGTTGTCAGATTCGCTTCCGCCAGCTGTGAAATAAATTTCTGTTGGGAGCGCGCCAATTTCGCTTGCGATTGTGTTCCTCGCTTTTGAAAGACCGCTTGCACCTTCGCGCCCAAACGCGTGCATGCTTGATGCGTTGCCAAAAACTTCAGTGAAATATTTCGCCATTTCTTCCATGACAGCAGGTTTCACATAGGTTGTAGCAGCGTGATCGAGATAGATTTTGTTCATATATATTATCCTTTATTTTTCTTTTGAAAAATTTGTTTATTTATTTAGTGGGACTTTTAAAAAGTTTAAATTCAAGAAGGTTTTATCCCATTTTACAGCATTTGGTCGAGTGTGATTTGGTCGAGCGTTTCATTTATCGCGACATAAACCTTTTGCCAAATATCTTTTGTTGGACAATTTTCACCACAAGGATTGCAACTTTTTCCAACGCAATCCACGATTTGCAAGTTATCTTCAAGCACTCGCAAAACTTCGCCAACGGTGATGTCACAAGGTTTTTTTGAAAGTGAATATCCACCTTGAACTCCCCTTGTTGTTTGGATGATTTCCGCTTTTTTGAGTAGCCTTAGAAGTTGCTCCAAATAGTCTTGAGAAATTCCAAGATCCGCTGAAATCTTTGTTATTGGCAAGACTTCATCGGCGTTTTTTGCAAGATAGTGAACGGCTTTCAGACCGTATCTTGACTTTGTTGAAATTTTCATATTTTATGCCCCTTTAAAAGGCGAGTATTTTAGTCGTCTTTTCTTATATAAGTATACTCTTTTCAGAAAAATTGTCAAGTATTTTACGAAATTTTTTTGAAAATTGGTGTTATTTTTTGGTTTCTTTCAAGTCGCCTTTGGTCGGCGTGATTTTTCGTGCGTGATTCGTTCTTTTTATATCTTGTTTTTTTGTGTGGGGTTTAAAAATTATTGCATTCAGATATCCAAAGAAAATCGCCGACGAAAGCCCGAATGCCGCGGCTTTCACACCACCTGAAATTGCACCCACAATCCCTTCCTTGCTTCCTTCAATCGCACCACTTGCAAGAAGCGAGCCAAAGCCGGAAATTGGGACTGTGGCGCCCGCACCCGCAAATTCAACAAGGGGTTGATACGCCCCGATTGCTTCAAGGATTATCCCTGCAAGAAGGAATGTGACAAGAATTCTTGCTGACGTCATTTTGGTGAGGTTGATAAGGATTTGACCGAGCGTGCAGATAAGTCCGCCAACGACAAACGCTTTTATAAAAATCATGTTTCCTCCTTTTTTTCACATTCGATTTCCACAAGATGTGCAATGCCAGGGATTGTTTCACCTTGCATTGATGAAGTTGTTGATAGAAGTGCTCCCGTTGCAACAAACAGCATTTTTTTGATTTTTCGCCCCGCTAGCCTTTTATAGACATAGGAATTGAAAACAGAAGCCGAGCACCCCGCTCCGCTTCCGCCTTGGAATTTTGCGGTGTCTTTTGGATATATCATCGCACCGCAGTCGCGGTGGTTTTTTGTGATGTCGATTTTTCTGTCGGAAAGCAAATCGCACAAAAGTTCACTGCCAAGATAGCCAAGATCGCCCGTTAGTATCATATCGTATTCTTTTGGGGATTTGCCCGTATCTTGGAAAAATGCTTGCAAAGTATCGGCGGCGGCGGGTGCCATTGCGGCGCCCATGTTGTTTGTGTCGGTCACGCCAAAATCAATCACTTTGCCAAAAGTCGCCCTTGTGATGCTTGGACCCTTGCCCGAGTTTGAAAGAACACTGCACCCCGCACCCGTCACTGTCCATTGGGAAACCGCGGGGCGTTGCGAGCCTTGTTCGAGCGGGGTTCTGTATTGTCGCTCGGCTGAAGAAAAGTGGCTCACCGTTCCGCATGCCACGGTGGAAGCGAAACCGCCGTCCACTGTCATTGCGCCAACGGCAAGGCTTTCACTCATGGTCGAGCATGCCGAATACACCCCAAGAAGTGGGATTTGCGTTTCGCGAGCGGAAAAACTTGTTGATATGATTTGATTCAGAAGATCGCCACCAATGAGAAGCTGAACATCCTTTTCCTTCACTTGGCTTGCTGAAATTGCACCGTCAATCACCTTTGTGAGCATTTTTCGTTCGGCTTTTTCGTATGTCTTTTGATTCATTGTGTCGTCTTGAACTTTGTTGACAAAATATTTTTGCAATGGGCCATTATATTCTTCTGGTCCCACAAGAGAGCACGCAGAAATTATTTTGGGTTTAGTTGGAAAAATTATCGTTCTTTCGCCTATTCTTTTCATTTTCACCTCAAAGACCAAAAATCATATAAATTATGCCAACAAGCGAGCTTGCCACCACGCCATAAACGATGATTGGACCCGAAATGATGAACATTTTGGCAGCTAGCCCATATATCATGCCTTCTGATTTGAATTCAAGTGCTGGCGAAACGATGGAGTTTGCAAAGCCCGTGATTGGCACCATGCTCCCCGCACCCGCAAACGCACCGAGGCGGTCATAAAGCCCAACGCCAGTGAAAAGTGCGCCAAGAAAAATCATCACACCCGAAACCACGGCGGAAACTTCATCTTCGGAAAGTTGCCAAAATTCATATTCCACAAACTCCCGCACGCACTGACCTACCGTGCAAATCGCCCCACCGATTAAAAACGCCCAAACGAGGGTTTTCCATTCGTTTGTGCGTGGAGTTTTTGCCGATACATATTCGAGATAGTTGTTTTGAGATATTTTCATCTTTCTTCCGCCCTCAAAAATTTAGGCGTGCGGATTTCACTTTCAATACAATCTTTAACTTCGCTTGATAAAATAAACTTGATTTTGCCCATAACTTTCCACCTTGCTTTTTTATTTTAGTATTACCAAAAATGTAGAAAGTATTCGAGAATTTAAAGCAAATTTTAAGTGAAAAGCTTCGCTTAAAAGTGAAAGGTGAAAGGTGAAAGGTGTGGTAGGCACTCGCTTCGTTCGTGCACCCTATTATATTTGGACAGTAAAAAAGGAACGCCCCTATTGAATAGTTACGTTCCTACAAGTGGTTACAAATATAATTGAAAAGCACGAGCGGTACGCGAGTGCATTACCACACCTTTCACCTTTCACCTTTCACCTTTCACTTTAAAAAAGCGTTCCACGCACTTCGCTTCCAATAAACTAACTGCGTGCTCACCACATTCTCTTACGCGTACAAAGGATATTTCGCAGTTATCACTGCTACTCTTTCTTTTGCTTCTTCGATGCCTTCTTCTGCTTTTTGGATGATAAGCGTGATGATGTTTGCGATTTCTTTCATGTCATCTTCTTTCATTCCGCGAGTTGTGGCAGCTGGTGTTCCGATTCTTACACCGCTTGTGATAAATGGTGATTTTGTGTCGAATGGGATACCGTTTTTATTGACTGTGATATTTGCTTCGTCAAGAAGTCTTTCAAGTTTTTTGCCAGACAAGCCAGTTTCTGACAAATCAAGCAAAATAAGGTGGTTATCAGTTCCGCCTGAAACCATTTTCACGCCGTTTTCCTTGAATTGAATTTCCATAGCTTTTGCGTTTTTAACAACTTGCGCGCCGTATGCTTTGAATTCTTCTGATGCTGCTTCTTTGAAACACACTGCTTTTGCCGCGATGATGTGTTCAAGTGGTCCGCCTTGAAGTCCTGGGAAAACGCCTTTATCGATTTTTTGTGCGTATTCAGCTTTGCACATAATCATTCCGCCTCGAGGGCCTCTCAAAGTTTTGTGAGTTGTTGTTGTCACGATATCGGCATATGGGAATGGGTTTGGATGTTGTCCTGAAACGATAAGACCTGCGATGTGGGCGATATCAACCATGAGATACGCGCCAACTTTATCGGCGATTTCCTTGAATCTTGGGAAATCAATCGTTCTTGAATAGGCACTTGCACCCGCAACAATCATTTTTGGTTTAGCTTCGATTGCAATTCTTTCAACTTCGTCATAATCAATTTTGCCGTCTTCTTTTGACACGCCATATGATACGAAATTGAAATATTTTCCTGACATATTAACTGGTGAACCGTGAGTCAAATGTCCGCCGTGGGCGAGGTTCATGCCAAGGATTGTGTCGCCGTGTTCAAGCATTGCAAAATAAACTGCGATGTTTGCATTCGCACCACAGTGTGGTTGAACGTTTGCGTGTTCTGCTGAAAAAAGTGCTTTTGCACGATCGATTGCGATTTGTTCTGTCACGTCAACGTGAACGCAACCGCCGTAGTATCTTTTTCCAGGATAGCCTTCGGCATATTTGTTTGTGAGGTGTGTTCCCATTGCCTCCAAAACTGCTTCAGAAACAAAGTTTTCACTTGCGATAAGCTCGATGTTGTTTCTTTGACGATTAAGTTCGTCGTTCATTGCTTCAAAAACTTCCGCGTCATAGTTTTTGATTTTTGTCATTTCAACCATTGTTTTTCTCCTTATGCTAAATAATTTTATTTTAATTTATAATCTATAATAAATTTATATTATATCCTCTTTTACAATGCGAGTGCATGTTGGGGTGAATTTTGTTTTTTTCACGAGTTTATCTATTATGAAAATAACAAGAAAACCAAATGCTACGCCTGCCATCAATCCGCCGAATTGTGCGAGCTCGGAAACGCCCAAAAGATACGCAATCAAAAAGCCCACAAGTGCACAAATAAGTGGCACAAGATAGACAATCGATGCGGAAATAAGGACTGTTGAAGCTTCCATTTCCATTTCAACTTTGTCGCCAAGTTTTGCGCCAAGCTTGTTTTCACAATTGAGGTCAACGTGCATGTCACCTTGTTTGAAACCGCACATATTGCAGTTACCGCAAGCGGATTTTCGCTCCATGCGAATTTTTATATTTTTTTTATCAGCCTTTACAACTGTTCCAATTTCTTTCATGTTTCACCCTTTGAAATCAAAAAATATCGGCAAGGGTGTTTGCGTTTTGAATTTCTTCAAATGTGGCAAATTTTTCTTCACCCGTTTGCATGTTTTTCACTTTTGCTCCGCCATTTTCCGCTTCGTCGCCACCGATTATCAAAACAAAACTGCAAGAAAGCTTGTTTGCATACTTGAATTGTGCTTTGAAACTTCTTTCCATGTGGTCATATTCCGCACGCACGCCTTTTGCCCTCAACACGCTTGCCGTTTTCACAGCGAGCGGTTTTTCCGCGCCCATTGCAACGATATAAACATCTGCATCAGCTGGCTTTTCAATTTCGATACCACAGCTTTCCAAAAGCAGCAGCAACCTTTCTAGTCCAAGACCAAATCCCACCGCGTGGTTTGGTTTTCCGCCGACGATTTCAATTAAGCCGTCGTATCTTCCGCCACCACAAACAGTGCCTTTTGCACCTATGTTTTCCGACACAAACTCAAAAACTGTTTTGCTGTAGTAGTCAAGTCCACGCACAATTCTTGGGTCGATTTCATATTCAATATTGCCATCAAGATAGCTTTTCAAACTTTCAAAGTGATTTTTGCAATCATCGCATATGTAGTCGAGAATTGACGGTGCATCTTTATTGATTTCTATGCATGCGGGATTTTTGCAATCCAAGATACGAAGTGGATTTTTATCAAATCTGTCACCGCATGTTCCGCACATGTTTTCAAGGTTTGCGTTGAAATATTCCTTGAGTGCTTTATTATAATTTTCACGGCAGTGTTTGCAACCGATACTGTTGATTTTCAGCGTTAAGTTTGAAACGCCAAGTTTTTTGAAAAACGTTGAGGCAAGCAAAATTGCTTCTGCATCCATGCTTGGTGATGGCGAGCCATAAAATTCTGCTCCGAATTGGTGATGCTCGCGGAGTCTGCCTTGTTGCGGTTTTTCATATCTGAAAACCGGCGTGAAATAGTACATTTTTAGTGGCATTGCATCAGAGTGTAGCGAGTTTTCGATAAACGATCTCGCAACGCCCGCTGTGCCTTCTGGTTTCAGAGTTATGCTTCTGTCACCTTTATCTTTGAAAGTGTACATTTCTTTATTTACTATATCTGTGGTGTCACCAACCCCACGAAGGAAAAGCTCGGTGTGTTCAAACACTGGCGTGCGAATTTCTTTTGCGCAAAACTCGCTTGCTGTTTCTCGTGCAATTTTTTCGATATAGTGCCATTTGTAGGATTCTTGTGGCAAAACATCTTTGGTGCCTTTTGGAATGTTTATCATACCTTCTCCTTATAGAATATATTTTTTCAAATCGACTTTTTTCGCTTCTTCTTTTATTCTTTCGCTCACGTATTTTTCGTCGATAACAACTGTTTTTTCTTCGCTGTTTTCACCCGCATTGAAAGATTCTTCTTCAAGAAGGTTTTCAACGATTGTGTGAAGTCTTCTTGCACCGATATCTTCATGGCTGATGTTTTGGTTGAATGCAATGCTCGCAATTTCGCGAAGTCCGCTTTCTTCAAATTGGAGGTGCACTTTTTCCGTTTCGAGAAGTGCCACATATTGCTTGATGATAGAATTTTCTGGCACTGTCATGATTTTATAGAAATCTTCTTTTGAAAGACTTGCAAGATCAACTGTGACTGGAAATCTGCCTTGAAGTTCGGGTATCAAATCGGAATATTTCGAGATGTGGAAAGCACCCGCTGCGATAAACAAGATATAGTCAGTTTTGATTGCGCCGTATTTTGTGACTACCGTGCAACCTTCAACGATTGGCAAGATGTCGCGTTGAACGCCTTCTCTGGAAACGTTTGGACCTTGATTTCCCCCGCCACCGCAAATTTTGTCGAGCTCGTCGATAAAGATTATGCCTGAAGATTGCGCTCTTTCGATAGCTTCTGCGTTTATGCTGTCCTCGTCGATAAGTTTTTCAGCTTCTTCCTGTGCGACGATTTTAAGGGCGTCTTTCACTTTAACTTTTCTGCGTTTTTTCTTTTTTGGGAGAATTCCGCCAAACATGTCGCCAAGGTTAATCTCCCCGCCCATGCCGTTTTGGATTTCCATATTTTTCGGATTGTCATTCACTTCAACTTCGATTTGCATATCGTCATACTTGCCGTCCTTGATATCTTGGAGAACGTCTTTTGTGAGAGATTCCATATCAACGTCTTGCATGTTTTTGCCTTTTGATTTGGCGATAGCTGTTGAAATTTTGCGATAGCTTGTTTCTTTTGCTTTTTCAAAAACTTCTGATGTTCTTTCCTTTTTCACCATTCGAACGGCAGCTTCAACAAGTTCTTTTATCATTGATTCAACGTCGCGACCAACATACCCAACTTCGGTGAATTTTGTTGCTTCCACTTTCACAAATGGCGCGCCAACGATTTTTGCAAGTCTTCTTGCGATTTCCGTTTTACCAACACCCGTTGGACCTTTCATGATGATGTTTTTTGGCGTGATTTCCTCTTGCAATGTTTCTGAAAGCTGAGCTCTTCTGTATCTGTTGCGAAGGGCGATTGCCACTACTTTTTTTGCTTTATCTTGACCGATGATATAGGCATCGAGTTTTTCTGTTATTTGTTTTGGAGTCATGCTTTTTCCCCCACTGTTTCAATTATTATATTGCCGTTTGTGAAAACGCAAATTTCGCTTGCAACGCCAAGTGCTTTGCCTGCGATTTCCTTTGCTGAAAGGTTTGTTTCGTTATAAAGTGCTTTCGCTGCTGCGAGGGCATAGTTTCCGCCACTGCCTATTGCACAAATTTCGTCGGGCTGGATAACTTCGCCGTTGCCTGAAAGAATCATCATTTCGCTTTTATCTGCGACAATCATCATTGCTTCAAGATTTCTCATGACTTTATCGCTTCTCCAAAGCATTGCAACTTCAACAGCAGCACGCATGAGGTTTCCCGAATATTTTTTCAACATGCCTTCAAATTTTTCAGAAAGCGAGAACGCATCTGCAACTGATCCCGCAAACCCTGTTATCACTTCGCCGTTATATATTCTGCGAACTTTTATTGCGTTGTTTTTAAAAACTACGCTTTGACCCATTGTCACTTGTCCGTCACCCGCAATAGCAATCACGCCGTCACGTTTCACACCACAAATTGTCGTTCCTTTAAGTTCAATAGCCATTTTTTCTCCTTTTTCAGTTTTATAGGTTATATTCCACTTTTATCTTTTCTATTATTGCAAGTGACCTATTTGCCGCTTGCTCGTATCTTTCTTTCTTGTTTCTTATCATTTTGTACTCAATCATGTCAAGTATACCAAAATTCGCGTTCATTGGTTGGAAATTTTGATTATTCGTTGAGATATAGCCAACAAGTGCCCCAATCATGGTTTGATTGTTAAAGCTGATTTGGGAACTACCAGACAGCATTTGATGAATTGCTAGCCCCGCGAGAAGTCCGCTCATTGCTGATTCAACATAACCTTCAACTCCCGTGATTTGACCTGCGAAATATAAGTTTTCGGCATTTTTGAATTTCACGCCGTTATCAAGCAAATTTGGTGCGTTGATATATGAGTTTCTGTGCATAACGCCATATTTCACGAACTCGGCATTTTTGAGTGCGGGTATCATTGAAAACACTCGCTTTTGCTCGCCAAACTTGAGATTTGTTTGAAAACCGACCATATTATAAAGGTCGCCTTTTGAATTTTCCTTTCGCATTTGCACCACTGCATATGGGCGATTGCCGTTTCTGTCGCGAAGTCCAACGGGTTTTAATGGCCCGAAACGGATTGTGTCTTCACCGCGGGAAGCCATGATTTCGATTGGCATGCAACTTTCAAAAATTTCCTTTTTTTCGAACTCGTGAAGTTCCGCCCTTTCGGCATTTATAAGATTTTGATAGAAATTTTGATATTCCTCTTTATCCATTGGAAGGTTCAGATAGTCACCGTCGCCATCACCTTTGTCATATCTGTCTTGAAAGAACGCGGAGTTCATATCCACTGAATCAAATTTGACAATCGGGCTTGCGGCATCAAAAAAGTGAAGATCGCCACCCGTGAGTTTCATTATGTTTTCATAAAGCGTGCCACTTGTTAGTGGGCCTGTTGCGATGATTGTTATTCCGTCTGGGATTTCCGTCACCTCGCCATAGATTATTTCCACATTTTCAAGAGCGTTGATTTTATCTGTTACTAGCTGAGAATATTTCTCGCGGTCAACTGCAAGTGCACCGCCCGCACCGACTTTTGTTTCGTCGGCACATTTGATTGTCAAGCTGTCAAGACGTCGCATTTCTTCTTTCAAAAGTCCGCAAGCACCCGTTATTGCATTTGATTTCAGCGAGTTTGAACAAACAAGCTCGCAAAGTCCAGCAAGGGAATGTGCCTCGGAAAATTTCACAGGCTTTTGTTCGAAAAGTCGCACATTGTAGCCACGTTTTGCAAGTTGCCAACAAGCCTCACAGCCCGCCAGCCCCCCGCCGATTATATTTATTATTGACATTTATTTCCTTTATATTGCAAGGGCAAAGCCCCTATAATTTTTAATTTTTAATTTTTAATTTTTAATTGAAATATTATTCTTCTGTTTGCGTTATTTCTTTTTCAAAGTCGCAACCTTTGTTTGTGCAACGAATGAATTTGCCCGCTTTTGTTTCTTTTATCACTGTGAAAGTTCCACAAGTTGGGCATTTATCCCCCGTTGGGATGTCCCAGCTGATGAAATTGCAATCTGGATAGCCAGAGCAACCGTAGAAAATTTTGCCCGTTTTGCTTCTTCTTTGAGTGACATCTTTTCCGCAGAATGGGCATTTTGCAACGGGTTTAGCCATTGATTTTATCGCCTTGCATTCTTCGTTTGTGCACGCGAGGAAGTTGCCGTATCTGCCTTTTTTCACCATCATGTCACTGCCACATTTTTCGCATTTTTCGTCGGTTTTTGTTTCTTCGTGGTCAAGTGATTTGATGTTTTTGCATTCGGGATAGTTTGGACACGCAAGGAATTTGCCGTATCTGCCCGTTCTTATGATAAGGTTTGCACCGCATTTTTCGCAAATAACGTCGGAGATGTTTTCTTTTGGTTGTTTTTTATATCCACATTCTTTGTTTTCGCATTGGATATATTTGCCGTATTTTGAAGTTTTTTCAAGTAGCATCATTCCGCATTTTGGGCAAGTTTCGCCCGTTTCGATACGTTCGGTTTGCACCGCTTGAATGATTTCCATCATTGGGTTATAAAAATCTTTGACGATTTCTTTCCAATCTTTGCCGTCTTGTTCCACTTCGTCAAGTTTTTCTTCAACTTCTGCGGTGAATTTTGGATCCATGATATCCACAAAGTGTTTTTCCAAAAATTCTGTCACCAAAACTGCGACTTCTGTTGGCACGATGTATTTTTTTTCTTTATAAGTATATTGACGTTTCAAAAGCACTGTCAAAATTGATGCGTAGGTACTTGGACGTCCGATACCTTTATCTTCAAGCAGACGAATTAGCGTTGCATCGGTGTATCTTGCGGGCGGTTTTGTGAATTTTTGCTCGCTTGATAGGGTTGAAAGATATGTTTTTTGTCCGCTTTCTAGGTTTGGAAGATATGCGTTTTCGCCGTCTTCATCTTCTTTTTCTTCAACCTTTTGTTTGCCTTGTGCTTTCAAATACCCTTCAAACACCAAGATTTTTCCGCTGAATTTGAAACCGTAGTTTTCCGCGTTGATTTCACCCGTTAGCGTGTCATAAACTGCGGGCGTCATTTGGCTTGAAATAAATCTTTCATATATGAGCCTATAAAGACGCATTTGGTTTCGGTCGAGCTTGCCTTCAAGTGATTTTGGCGTTCTTGAAACTGAAACTGGACGAATTGCTTCGTGGGCGTCTTGGGCGTTTTTCTTGTTTTTGAAATAGTTTGGTTTTTCCGGCAAGAAACTTTCGCCAAACATTTTCGTGATTGCGTTTCTCACTTCGAAAAGTGCATCCTCGGCGATTCTCACAGAGTCGGATCTGATATATGTTACGAGGGCGATATGACCTTCACCTTCAACGTTGATACCTTCATAAAGCTGTTGCGCAACACGCATTGTTATATCTGACGACATGCCAAGTTTGTTTGACGCTTCTTGTTGCATTGATGAAGTTGTGAACGGTGGTGGTGCATATGATTTCGATTGTGCACGCTTGATGTTTCCGCAAATAAAATCTGCTTTTTCAACTACTTTTTTGATTTCGTTTGCTTCTTCCGTTGTTTTCACGGTGATTTTTTTGCCGTCCTTTTTGGCAAGAACCGCTTTGAAATCTTTTTTCGCATCAGCTTTTTCTTTTAGCATAGCTGTTATAACGTGATATTCTTCTTTATTAAAAGCGTTGATTTCTTTTTCACGATCGACAACGAATTTGAGGGCAACAGATTGCACCCTGCCCGCTGAAAGTTTGCCTGAAATTTTCTTGCAAAGAAGTGGCGAGAGTTTGTAGCCAACGAGCCTGTCGAGTGCACGTCTTGCTTGTTGGGCATCAACTAGGTTTTGGTCGATTTCCCTTGGCTCTGTCAATGCTTGCTTCACTGCTTTTTCAGTTATTTCGTTGAAAACTATTCTGTTTTTGATGTCGGTTGGCAATTTGAGGGCTTGCGCCAAATGCCAGCTGATCGCTTCACCTTCACGGTCGGGATCGGTCGCGAGAAGGACTTCTTCAGCTTTTGCTGTTTGTGCCTTCAATGTTTTCACGATGTCTTTTTTCGATTGGCTAATCACATATTTTGGCGAAAAATCACCCTTGACGTCTATTCCAAGTGTGCTTTCTGGCAAATCACGAATGTGACCTTGCGATGCGATAACCTTATACTTTTTGCCTAGATATTTTTCAATTGTTTTTGCTTTCGTTGGTGATTCCACGATAACTAGTTTCATAATTTTCACCTATTCTATATTTTATTTGCCCTTGCGGGTCTTGTTTGTTTTTTTATGACTTTGGCAGATTTGCAATCAGAAATTGCATTTTTGATATCTGTTTGAGCCGATATTTCTTATTATTCCTTTGCCTTCAAGCATCAACAGCTTCACAAGCAAGATGTTTGTTTGGGTGTTAGTTGCCTCGGCGATTTCCGATATGTGGGTTTTGCCTTTTTCGATTGTGTCAAGAATTAACTGCTCTGCCTCGTCAACTGCGATTGTTCGCGTTTGGCTTTTGAAATTATATTCAAGTCTTAAAATATCGAAAAGTTGCTTTTCGTCGATAAGTGCTTCGGCATAGCTTTTTGCAATCATTGTGTTTGTGCCTTTTGAGGCGCCCGAAAGAACACTGCCTGGAATTGCAAACACCTCTTTGCCATATTCAAGAGCCGATGATGCGATTTCAAGACTGGAGCTTGAACTTTCCGCCTCGGCAATGACAACGGCGTTTGAAATGCCCGCAAAAATTCGATTCCGCATTGCGTAATGATACTTTTGCGGAGTGATGTCGGGACGGTGCTCGGAAAATATCAAGCCGTTTTTCGATACTTTTTCCGCGATACCTTTATTTATGCTTGGCACGATTTTATCAATCCCGCCGGCGGTCACAAGTACAAGAGTGCCTTGGTCTTCTGAAATTTTATCCATCACGTTTCTATCAATTCCATCCGACACGCCCGATGCGATAACAACTTGCTTTTCAATGAGTTTTGAAAGGAATTTGTTTGTGACGTCGGTGCCATATATCGTTGAATGGCGAGTGCCTGTGAATGTTATTATTTCACCCGAAAGAAGTTTCACGTTTCCGCGATAATATAAGCATAGCGGAGGTTCATAAATTTGGTTTAAACTTTCGGGATAGTCAAAGCTTGCGATTGTTGTTATGTCGCACGGCAAGTTTTCAAGTTCCTCAAGCAGAATTTTTTGCGAGAGTGGCGAGAATGCAAGTTGCAATTTTCTCACAATATCGCTTTTCAAAAAATCAATTTGGTCAACAGAAAAGCCGTCATACATTTCCTCGGGCGAGCCAAACATTTTCAAGATTTTGTGCTTTTTCCCAAGGGTTATGCCACTTACCATGTCAAGCGTTAGAACCGCGAGTTCGTCTTTTGAATATTTCAATTTCCCACTCCTTTCACAAAATATTTGCGATCGAGCGTGCGATATTGGATTGCTTCGGCGATGTGGTGTGCTTGAATTTCGGTAGAGCCGTCGAGGTCTGCAATGGTTCTTGCAACGCGGATTATTCTTGTTCTTCCACGCATTGAAAGGTTCAAACTTTCAAACGCCATTTTTAGTATTGCTTCGCAATCACCCGAAAGTTTGCAAAATTTTGACATTTCTTTATCGGAAATTTCCGAGTTGGTTTTTTCTTTTGTGCCAGCGTATCTTTCAAGCTGAATTTCCCTTGCTTTTTCAACGCGGGCTTTCACGTCACTGCTTGATTCGCTTGTTTCGCTTTTTAAGATTTCGTCATATTCGATTGAGTCAACTTCAACTTGGATATCAATTCTGTCAAGAAGTGGACCTGAGAGTTTGGCGAGATATTTCGCGATTTGGCTTTGCGTGCATCTGCACGGCTTGCTTGAGCCAAAGTTGCCACATGGGCATGGGTTCATGCTTGCAACAAGCATAAAATTCGCGGGATACATCGCTTTTTGGTTCGCCCTTGCAACGGATATCACTCTGTCCTCTAGTGGCTGACGCAGTGATTCGATTGTTTGGCGGTTATATTCGGGAAGTTCGTCAAGAAAAAGAACTCCGTGGGTTGCAAGGCTGATTTCCCCCGGCAAGGCGTTTGTTCCGCCACCGCAAAGGGCGGGCGTTGTTGCCGTGTGGTGAGGGGTTCTGAAAGGACGCGTTGTCACGATTCCCACTTTTGAATCTAGCGTGCCTGATATCGAATGGATTTTTGTGATTTCAAGGGCTTCATCTGCCCTCATGGTTGGCATGATTGATGGAAGGCATTTGGCAAGCATAGTTTTGCCCATGCCTGGTGCGCCGACAAAAAGAAGGTTGTGACCACCGCTGACTGCGATTTCCATTGCTCTTTTTGCAACGGCTTGTCCCTTCACTTGCGACATATCATGGGAAAATTCGTTTTCGGAAACTACTTGCAAAAACTCCCTTTGCACAGCTTTTTCAATGACGGCATCGCCATTGAGATGTGCGACAAGACCTTTAAGCGTTTTCACGGCATAAACATCTATGCCTTCGATATAGCTCGCTTCGTTCACATTGTCGTCGGGGATGATGAATTTTTTATAGCCGTGTTGTTTTGCCGAAATGATGATTGGCAAAATTCCCCTCACTCCGTTGATACTGCCATCAAGGGAGAGTTCGCCAACAAAGATTGTTTCTGCGTCCGCTTTGACATATCCAGTTGAACTCAAAATGCCAACTGCGATAGGAAGGTCGAAAAATGTGCCCTCCTTTTTCTTATCGGCGGGGGAAAGGTTCACGGTGACTTTTTGATATTTTGATCTGAAACCACTGTTTTCAATCGCGGTTTTCACACGTTCTTTTGATTCTTTCACGGAAGAATCGGGAAGTCCAACAAGATTGAAAGCTGGCATGCCAAGTCCAACGTTAACTTCAACTGTGATTTCATAGCCTTCTATTCCAAAAAGACCAAACGTTTTTATTCTTGAAAGCATGAAAACCCCCTTTTGCATGAAATTTGCGATTTTTTTTAAGATTTATCTAAATATTGTGCATTACTATATAATGTCACAATTATATCACATAAAACAAAGGCTTGCAAGTTATTTTCTTGCAAGCTGAGTTTTTTATTTCGCAAGTTTTGTTCTCGCGTGATTTTTTTGTTAATATGGGAAAAGTCCGAATCCCCAGAAGCCATTTGCCCAACCAAATGCGAACACGGCAGGGAGTTTCGCAATCGCCATACCAGAAAAGGCTGGATAGAACAATATGAAGTTTATCAAAATGATTATACATGCATAACGAAATGCATTTTGTCCCACGGTGATTGTACCTTTTTTGCCATTCAATAATACCATTTCACCTGAATAATGAATGTTTGTTTGAAGCAACATCTTGCTGTGCAGATACGTCACGATAAGTCCGATATAAAACGGCATTGCAGGATAGAAGTGATATATGAATGTCGATCTTGAGATAACCGCCCATGGAAGCCAGTTTGAACAAAGTCCCACAGTGAAGAAAATTGCAGGAGTTTTGATGTGGTCAAAATAGATTTTTTCGCCGTAAGTTAAGGTGCCCGCTTTTTTCTTTTTGAAATAATACACCGCTTTTCTTGCAAAATAAACGCATGCAAGAACGCCATAAACTGCGATTGCGGTTGTTGTCATAGAGTGAATTCGTGAATACATATCACTGCCAAAATTGGAATCACCAAGATACATATAAACACTTTTGCCATTCAGTGGCCAGCTCCACCAAGGAGATGAGGCTACGTGCTCGGCAGAAACCCATGTGTGGTAGCCAAACATTTCGGCTTGCGTTTGAATAAACGCGGGCACAAGTGCGTCGGTGCCTTGATACGCGAGTGCAAATGTTGCAAAATATATTCCAAGTGGTATCAAAACAAAGAACACCACGCCTGTTAAAAACATCATGATAAGTGCATTCATAAAGCGTTTTTGATACACTTTTTTATCTTCTTCCGACTTTTCTTGCGAGAAGAATTTGTTTCTTTCTTTTATTGTTCTTATCAAAATCAAAACGAACAAAATGCAAAGCCCAAGACCTGCATATAAGCCGTTCCATTTCACCGAAGCCGCGAGCCCAAAGAACACACCCGAAAGCCCGAAAGGCACAAGTGAGCGTTTGATTGAGTTGACATCCATGCCCTTTTCAAAAAACGTGTACATAAAGAAGAATGCGAGGATAATAAACATCACAAGGAAGCTATCCACCGTTGCAATTCGCCCTTGCACAAACCGAAGTCCGTCGCACGCAAAAAATCCCGCCATGGCACTGGCTAGCATTGTTGATTTGAACACTTTTTTTCCAAAAAGATACATCACAAGCACGCTGAGAATTGAGAAAAGAAGTCCCATGATTCTGTATCCAAACGGATTCATGCCAAAGATGATAATACCAACCGACATCAAAAGTTTTCCAAGGTGCGGATGGGATGTTTCGTATATTTCCAAATCGTTTAAAATCTCATATGCCGTTCTTGCAAAATAGATTTCGTCGAAATACATGCTGTTTACGTTTGTTGTGCTTCCTGTGAAATACTTGCTTTCGTCAAAGAGATTTTCAACATTAACAATTGTTGATTCGACAATTGTCACATCAAGTGCTTCACCAGTTTGACTGCTTGCAAGCACAATTTCGTTGAGCGCCATGCCTTCTGTTTTCAGCATGAAAATTATATATTTTTGTGTTGTTTTACCATCAAAATCATACATAAGTTGCCATGAATACATATCAGAATTTTCAAATGAATAGGTGTTTTTTGACGTCCATGATCCAAGCGTTAGTGAATTTGATGAATAAATTGAAATCTCATTATATTCAGCTTCCGATACTGAAGCATACATATAAACCTCGCCAACAAGCGAGCCGTCGGGGATTTCAACGATAACATATTTATCTTCTTCTGGGATTGTTATTCCCGTTTGAGGAGTTTGTGTTGTTGCAAAATTGATAAAGGAAATGATTGTTACCAACGCCAAAATAACGGAGATGATTATCCAATCTTTTTTAATCATTTTTCCGCTTTTTCTTTTGTTTATTTCATTTTTAACGTTGTCGTAACGTTCTTGTTTCTTGCCTTTCAAATCATAAGCCTCCAACGATGCTTAATATATTTTAACTGTTTTTACATATTTTGACAAGCCTTTTTATGATATTTTTTACAAAAACCATACAAAAGCATGATTTAGTTTTATTTTTACTATTTTTATATAATTATTACTATTTTTATAAAAAACTTTAATACAATTCAAGCATTTCAGAAAGCGTTGTGACGTCGTTTCTTCCAACAACTTGGCACGGTTTCTCGTTTTCACTGCCATTTGGCGTTATTATAACAAGTGTTAGGTTTGGATTTTTTTCATAAAGTTTCAGAATTTCGTCTATTCTTGAAGTGCTTGATTTTATTTCGTAGTATTTGCCTTTGTCTGATTTGAAGACGCTTTGCGATACTTTAGCGTTTTGCAAGATTTCATCAACCGATTTGTTTTTCTTTATTGACATTGCAACAATTTCAACAATACGCTTATTCGACATCATTCCAATGATTTTGCCACCCGCAAAAACTGGCAGATTTGAAAATCCGCTTTCATTGATTGTTTCGCATGATTTACCAACGCTCTCCTCTCCCGAAAGCATGATAACTTTTTTGCCAAAATTGCAATCTTTAACCATTTTTGGGGTGAGGATAGCTTTCACGATGTTTTCAAAATGCACCGTCACTTCCAAAAGTGGCTCGGCGATGATTTTATCTTCCTCGCTGTCGTGCACGATTGCATTTCTGAGCTTGGCATAAGACAAAAGGTCATCTTCATATTTTCTGACAAGTGGCGAAAGTTCGGCGGATTTTCTTATTGCATCGGAAAAAGTTGAGCGGTGATAAAGCCCAAAAATCCCCCTTATATCAGAATCAAGCTTGTTGTAGCTTTCGAGAAATCGTCTTGCGTTTTTTGTGTTTTCAGAGTTTTGCATTGATGCCACTTCCTTTTGAATTTATAGCAATCTGGGCAAGGTTCCCCTTGCCCAATGCTTTTTGTATTATGAAAAATTATATTTTTTGCCGTCTGTTAAATTTTTGGTTTAATCATGCCATAATCGCCGTCGTATCTTCTATAAACCACTTGGATTGCGTTGTTTTCTTCCGAGAGATAAACATAAAAATCGTGGTCGAGAATGTCTAGCATATAAATCGCTTCGTCTTGTGACATTGGTTTTAGATTGAATTCCTTTTCCTTTACAACGCTTGTAGAAAACGGAATAACTGGTTCTTCATAAACTTCCTCAAACGCAGTTTGTTTCAAGCGTTTTTCAAGGCGAGTTTTGTGCTTTCTTATTTGACGTTCAATCTTTGGAATAACTTCATCGATTGCATCATACATGTTTTCAGCGAGTGCTTGCGCACGCATATCGCAACCTGACACATTGATTGAAATTTCAATGCACGACTTTGCGCCTTCTTTTTTAAGGATTACTTTCAAGTTTGCGTCGTCGCCAAAATATTTTTCAAGTTTAGCAATTTTGCTTTCGACAACTTCCTCGATATTAGAGTTAATACTGTAGTTCTTTCTTCCCATGATTTCAACTTTCATAGTAGTTCCTCCTTAATATATAAAGTTTTAAATTGTTTATAGAGATTTCCAAAATTCAGATTTTATCTAGATTTTAGAAGTTTCCTATATATTTATATTATACCATTCTTTTTTTAAAATTTCCATAGCTTTCGAAAAATTTTTATATGAAAAATTGTAGTTTTTTTTGAATAATGCTATTGACAAAGTGGATTTTTTGTGATTTTTTATCGTTTTTGCGGTTTATAGTGCATAAAAATGATGAGAAATGTATTAATATGCACTAAAACTGCAAAATCTATCTATCAATATCCCGCCGTATCGCTGTTATATTTCGTGAAAATTAATTTTTCGCCGTTTGATTCCACCCGCATTGTGTCGCCATTTTTCACATTGCCCATAAGAATTTCTTCAGACAGCTTGTCTTCTAGCTCGCGTTGCAAAACTCGTTTCAGCGGTCTTGCACCATATATTGTGTCGTATCCCTTGCCCGCAAGGAAATCTTTTGCACTGTCGGAAACGAGAAGGGTTATATTTCTTTCCGCCACTCTTTTTGAAAGCGACTCTATCAAAATGTTAGCAATTTGCCTTGTATCTTCTTTTGTGAGGTGCTTAAAGACGATGATTTCATCAACTCTGTTCAAAAATTCAGGGCGGAATGTTTGCTTCAACGCATCTGTCACTCTGTCTTCCATATTATCTTGGGTGTTTTTTCCAATCTCGCCGTTTTCACTTGCAAAACCTAGCGTTCCAAAACTGCCAATTTCGCTTGCACCCGCGTTTGATGTCATGATTATCACCGTGTTTTTGAAGTCGACAACTCTGCCTTTGCTGTCGGTGAGTCTGCCATCGTCAAGGATTTGAAGCATGAGATTGAAAACATCGGGGTGGGCTTTTTCGATTTCGTCAAACAGCACCACTGAATATGGATTTCGGCGAATTTTTTCAGTTAGTCCGCCCGATTCATCGTGACCGACATACCCTGGAGGGGCACCAATCAGTTTAGAAATTGTGTGCTTTTCCATAAATTCGCTCATATCCATTCTTATCATAGCTTCTTCGCTGCCAAAAACTGAATATGAAAGTGCTTTTGTGAGCTCGGTTTTACCAACGCCCGTTGGTCCCACGAAAATGAAACTGCCGATTGGGCGTTTTGGGTCTTTCAGTCCCGCTCTTGCACGCCTTATCGCCCTTGAAACTGCCTCGACAGCGGATTTTTGACCAACCACGCGTTTTGCAAGCTCGCTTTCAAGGTTCAAGATTTTATCTGCTTCCGATTGAGTGATTTTGCTGACGGGAATTTTTGTCCACATACCGACAACTTCGGCAACTTCCGCCTCGCCAATCGAAATGATTTTGCCCTCGCGGTTTTGCGCTTCTTCTTGCTTGATTTCCTCCATTTTTGCCGAAAAAAGCACAATGCTGTCACGCATTGATGCCGCGCGTTCAAGGTTGGAGTTTTCAAGTGCGTTTGCTTTTTCCTTTTCTAGCCCCGCGATTTGCTCTTGAAGATTTTTCACTTCGGTTGGGTGGGACATGAAATTCAGCCTTGCCCTTGACGATGCTTCGTCGATAAGATCAATCGCTTTGTCGGGCAAAAATCTATCTGTTATGTACCTTTCAGAAAGTTTCGCTGCTGCCTCGATTGCTTCTTGCGTGATTTTGATTTTATGGTGGGCTTCATATTTATCTTTGATACCCATAAGGATTTTTATTGTGTCGCTAACGCTTGGCTCGTCCACTGTGACAGGCTGGAACCTTCGTTCAAGTGCGGGGTCTTTTTCGATATATTTTCTGTATTCATCAAGGGTTGTCGCGCCGATTGTTTGAAGCTCGCCACGAGAAAGAAGCGGTTTCAAAATTTCCGCAGCGTCCATTGAACTGTCCCCCGTTGCGCCCGCACCCACGATGTTGTGGATTTCGTCGATAAACACGATTGTGTTACCGTCGTTTTGCACTTCGGTGATAAATTCTTTGAATCGCTCTTCAAATTCGCCACGATATTTCGCGCCCGCGAGCATTCCGCTGATGTCAAGCGAGAAAATCTTCTTATCTTTCAAAACGTCGGGAATTCTTCCGCTCACGATTTTTTCCGCTAGTCCTTCGATAACTGCCGATTTACCAACGCCAGGTTCGCCGATGATGACGGGGTTATTTTTTGTTCTGCGCGAAAGAATTTGCGTGATACGCTCTATTTCGGTATCTCTGCCAATCACGGGGTCAATCTTGCCGTCTTTTGCTTTTTGATTTAGGTCTACGCCGAATTTGGAAATGTCGGTTTCCTCTTTTTTTGACGGCGCGCCACCTTGATATTCAAGTTCCCTTTCGTTTGGCTTTTCCTCACTTGGCTTGGTGCTGTCATAATCAAAGCGCACGTTTAGTTCCTTCCCGAGGAGTATGAATATATTTTGAATATTGACACCTTGCTCTTTCAAAAGCTGAACAGCAAGGGAAGTTTCTTCCGAAACAAGGGAAAGCAAAATGTGCTCGGTTGAAATATAGCCTTGATTGAGTTCACTTGCATAAAGATTTGCCTTTTCAATCAAGGTCTTCACTCCGTTTGTATAGCCGTTTGCCACTTGCGCGTGGTCGACAACGTTTTGCACTTGCTTGAATAGATTATATTTTGAAACGCCAACGCGAATCAGAATGTTCCCCGCATTGCATGGTGTTGAAATGAGCCCCGCAAGGATGTGCTCCGTTCCAACATATGATAAGCCCATTCTGCTTGACATGTTTTCTGCCGATAAAATAACGGCGTTTGCACTTTGTGTGTATTTGAACATTTTTCACCTCTTATTGGTTTTCTAGCATTATTTGTTTTATTATCCCCTTGAAAATCATTGCTCTTGTGGCATCTTTTCCCATTTGCGATGGCGGAAGGGTTTTGTCACAAAGCGATGAATATATAAGCCTTGCCTCGCGCGGTGAGATAAGATTTTCACTTGCCATGTTTTCCAAGATGTCGCGTGTTTTGTTTTGGGATATTGCAATTCCAACTTCATTTTTCAGAAGGTTTTCAAGATAGCTGTTGCTGTTTTCCGACAGTTTCACTATTGTTATATACCCGCTTCCACCGCGACGCGATTGAACGATATAGCCACGCGATTGAGAGAATCTTGTCGTGAGCACATAGTTGATTTGACTTGGTGCACATGAAAAATGCTCGGCAAGTTGGTTTCGTGAAATTTGAAGCTCGCGATCCGATTGCATGCTGGCTTTCAAAAATTCTTCAATCGTATCAGTTATGCCCGCCATATTCTCTCCTTTAGGTCACTTTTAAAGTTTCCTTTATTTTTCTTTTGTGGGTCAAATTGTTAGACTTTCTTTGACTTTTGATAATATTATAGCACCTTTTTCGTGATTGTCAAGGCTTTTTTGCGGTTTTTTGGAGGTTTTTTGGGGGGTTTTAGGGTTTTTGATAAAAATTAGACTTTCTTTGACCAAAGGGGTGAGGGGGGAAGTTTGGGTGGGCACGCTTGGGCGGTTGGGGTGGGAGTTTGGGTGGGCACGTTTGGGCGGTTGGGGTGGAAGTTTGGGTGTGGGACGCTTTTTTAAAAGTGAAAGGTGAAAGGTGAAAGGTGAAAGGTGTGGTAGGCACTCGCTTTGCTCGTGCATCCTATTATATTTGGCTAGTAAAATAGGAACGTTCCTATTGAATAGCTACGTTCCTATTATTGTTTACAAATATAATTGAAAAGCACGAGGGCACCGAGTGCATTACCACACCTTTCACCTTTCACCTTTCACTTATAAAAATCGCTACGCGATTTTTACACAATGTATTCAAGCAATGCGTCTTCGCTTCCTACGATAGCGATAAGAGTTGTATCTGACATCATAACTTGCCATGTGCCTAGGTCGTCGTTATATTTCATCAACACTTGAGCAGTTGATGTGATTTTATCGTTTGTGTAGTTGCCAATTTGTGCGATGAAACATTCATACATATATTTTGGCGTATATGCCTCTTCATATGTAAGACCATAATCTTCACAATTTTCAAATAAATCTATCCAATCATCAACGCCTTCACGGAAAACATTATAAACGTCGATATTTGTGAATGCTACTGTCAAATAACAGAATTCATTTGATGTTTCAGAAACTGAAACTACTTCATATTCAAGTTGAGAAAAGAGTACTTTGTTGAAACCATATTTATCCATATAGTTTCTTAGATATGAACATTCGTCATAGTTGAATGAAATGTCGATTTGGTCTGTTGAACCTGCAATCACGCTGTCCATTGCAACTTGGAAAGATTCTTCCGCACTTTCTGGATATTGAACTTCCCATTCAACTTCGTCGCCAAATGGCAATGAATAAGTTGTTTCTGTCGTAGATGGTGCCACTGTTGCTGTTGGCGTTTCAGTTGCTGCGACTGTTGGTGCTGGGGCTGTTGTTTCAGCTGGTGCTGTATAAACGTTTACTGTAGAACAAGCTGAAATGCTCAAAACTAGAACCAAGCACAATATTATTGATATAATTTTTCTCATATATTTCTCCTGTATTTATCCTTTTGCAATGTGAATATTATAGCATATAATGATATATAAAACAATACATTTTAAGTTTAAACGCCGAAAAATATTTTTAAACGCCAAGTATTTTTTTCTGATACTTGGCGTTTTTTAAGGTTATTTTAATGTTTCTCGTACACTTTTTATTTTTTCACAGCGACAGTGCTTTCTTTGATTGTGCCCTTGTCATATGCTTTCATAAGTTTTTCTAGCCATGCGATTGTTTCCGAAAGTTCCTTGCCATTATCCGTTTCGCCGACTGTTATTCTTCGGTCGCTTCTTTCAAAGACGTTAGTTGTTGAATGGATGTCGATATTGCCACGGATTGCGTCCTCGGTTGTTGTGAACTCGTTGTGGGCGCAAAGTCGCATTCCCCACGAGTTATATATCAACGTGTAGCCCGAAATGCCCGTTGTTTTGTGATATTTCTTGCAAAAACCACCGTCGATGACTATGATTTTGCCTTCCGCTTTCAATGGGCTTTCGCCATCAATACTTTTCACCGGCACATGCCCGTTGACGATATGGGAATTGACAAAATCTAGCCCAAATTCTTTTGCAATAGCCTTGAAAGTTTCTGGCTTGTTATAAAGTTTATAATAGGAGTTTTTATTTTCGGTGTGCACGCTTTCGTCATTTATCAAAAGACGTTCAAACGTTGCCATTTTGTCACGCCCAAACAGCGGAGATTTGCCACCGCACCACAAATACCAACAAAAATCACAGCCCGCTTGCCATTTTTTTGAGCCTGGTCTTGCATAGAACGCTTGGCGTGCCATTTTTTCGCAATACATCATGTATTCCTTTCCTGAGACAATCTCTTCATCATGAGTTTCAAATGTCATGAAAGAACCGTTTTCATTCATTGGGATTGCACCGTGGAAAAGTAGATTTTTGTTATAAACAAGGAACAAACTGCCCTTTTCATAAAGGAAAGTGATGTGGGCACGAAGCCTTTCGCTTGATGTGAATGCGTAGGCTAGCTTGTCCAAAACTTGTTTTTCTTCTTTTGAGAGTTTATATGGATTTGCCATATCAAGGGTTGGAAAATCGGTGTCGTTGATTTGATATGTTTTGCCGTCGATTTCCACCGTTTGGTTTTCAAGGTCAAGCTTTTCAAGAAGATTTCGGTGCTTCATGTTGAAGTTTGAATTTCGCTTGATTGCCTGTCCTTCAAGTTTGAACATGATAACGGCGATTGCTTTTCTCATGAGTGCCATTTCAAGTTCATCTTCTGATGATGATTTATCCTTTGGGAAAAAGCATTTTGCGTTTTTATATGTCGCTTTCGAAAACACCATCAGCGGACGCAAAGAAATGCCGTAGCCAACTTCCAAAACTTCCGTGTTGTTATACGTGAGGGAAAGATTGATAACGTTTGCCATGCACGCCGTGCTTCCCGCACATGCGCCCATCCACACGATATCGTGGTTGCCCCATTGAATGTCGCACGCGTTGTGGTCAATCAAAAGGTCAAAAATGTCGTCGGGTTTTTCACCGCGGTCATAAATGTCGCCAACGATGTGAAGCCTTGCAACGGTTAGTTTTTTGATTACTGTTGCTAGCGTTGCAATAAAATCAGCTTGCATGTCGCAATCAAGAATTGTGTCGACAATCTTGCTGTGGTATCTCGCCGTATCATATCCCACCCTTTCGCCGTGAAGGAATTCTTCAAGTAGCCATTGATTGGCATTTGGCAAAAGTTTGCGGACTTTTGAACGAGAATATTTATATGAAACTGTTTCGCAGATTTTAACGAGGGTGTCGATTGTTTTTTTGTACCAATCGCGAGAAAGATCATTGCTTTGCTCAAGTTCTGCTAGCTTTTCTTTTGGATAGTAGATAATCGTGGAAATTGTTTGCTTTTCTTTTTCACTTGCAGTGTCACCAAGAACCATATCAACTTTTTCGCGCACCACGCCCGAACAGTTGTTCACAATGTGGTTGAACGCTTCATATTCACCGTGAAGGTCGCTCATGAAATGCTCTGTTCCCTTTGGAAGTGAACAAATAGTTTTCAAATTGATAATCTCTGAGGCAACTTCCGCCCTGTTCTTATATTTTTCTGCAAGCAGTTTCAAAACCATGTTTTGATTCGTTTCCATACCGCACTCCTCCAATTTTATAGCTATCTTTATTATGATACTACTTTTTTGGCAGTTTGTCAATGGGAGAAAAAAAAGGCACTCACGTGCCTTTTTTTACAATATATTTGAAAGGAAATCTTTCAATCTTTCTGATTTTGGGTTTTCGAAGAATTCTGCTGGTGGGTTTTGTTCGACTATGTCGCCATCTGCCATGAATAGAATTCTTGTTGCAACTTCGCGGGCAAAGCCCATTTCGTGAGTTACCACAACCATTGTCATTCCGTCGTTGGCAAGGTCTTTCATAAGTTGCAAAACTTCACCAACCATTTCAGGGTCAAGCGCCGAAGTTGGCTCGTCAAAAAGCATCACGTCTGGTTCCATGCAAAGTGCACGTGCGATTGCAATACGTTGCTTTTGTCCGCCTGAAAGCATGTTTGGATATTCTTCCGCCTTATCCCTTAGCCCAATTTTATCAAGAAGTGCAAACGCCTTTTCTTCTGCCTCGGCTTGCGTTTTTTTGAGAAGCGTCATTGGAGCCATTGTAAGGTTTTTGAGAACTGTCATGTGTGGGAAAAGGTTGAATTGTTGGAACACCATACCCATTTTTTGACGGATTTTATTGATATTTGTCGCTTTATCAGTGAGCACAGTGCCTTCAAACACGATGTCACCGCTTGTTGGAGTTTCAAGCATGTTAAGGCATCTCAGAAATGTTGATTTACCACTTCCTGATGGCCCGATGATAACAACTTTTTCACCTTGCGCGATTGTTTCATTGATATTTTTGAGAACTTTGAGTTCACCAAAATTCATACATAAATCTTTAGTTTCTATCACCTTTGCCGAGCCTCCTTTCTATTCTTTTTTGAACTTGTTCAAGCAATAATATAATAATGAGATATATTGTCGCAATCAAGAGATATGGAACATATACATCGTATGTTTGCGAAATAACCATTTGAGCACCTTTTGTCAAGTCTACTATTCCCACAAAGCCCAAAATTGACGTTTCTTTTACTAGCATAATAAACTCGTTGAAAAGCGATGGAACAGTGCTTTTGATACCTTGTGGCAAGACTATTCTTGTCATAGATTGTCCCCAAGTGAAACCAAGGCTTCGCCCTGCTTCAAGCTGACCTTTATCAACCGCACTTATACCGCCACGCAAGATTTCAGAAACATACGCACCTGAATTCAGTCCAAATGTGATGATACCGATTAATATCCCGTTCCAAACAGTTTTCATGCTTGAAAGCACGATATAATACATGATCAAAAGAAGTATTGCAAGAGGCATGCCACGAATGAACGTCACATAAACTTTACAAACTCTTGCGAGTATTCTGTTTATCAACTTGTCTTGAGGTGCAATTCTTGCGTATGCCACGAGCGAACCAAGAATAATACCAAGCATACAAGCACCAATCGCAACGGAAAATACAACGCCTATTCCGCTGATATACAGCGTGTAGAAGTTTTTGTTTATTGTCGCGTTATAAATTCTTTGCCATACTGTTATAGCCAGTGTTAAATTATTCATTATTACCTTATCCTTACTGCAAGATAAGGGAGAAAAAAATTCTCCCTTAAATCACAAAACATATTTATATCAGTGAAATTTATTTCTTTGCCTTATTATTCTGAAAGGTCAACTGATTCTTTGTGGTATGCAATTAGTGCTTCAATTTCGCCACTTGCTTCCATTTCATCAAGAACTGATTGAACTACTGCAAGAAGTTCAGAGTTTCCTTCAGCAACAGCAACGCCGTATGGATCAGCTTCAACGTCTGCTAATGGATATGCTGTGTAGCCTTCATATGCCAAAACTGCAACGTCTGCTGGAAGTGTATCGATAACAAACACGTCAAGAACATCGCCGATATCTTGCATTCCAAGAAGAACGTTTTGGTAGCCTTTTGTCAATGCTGCGTCAACATTGTTATAAACATATGTGTCACCTGTTGTACCAGTTTGTGTTCCGATAACAAGACCGTCAAGTGAAGATGCAGGAACGTTGCCATCTGAGTCTAGTTCAATTGTGCCAGTTTTTGCAATAACTGCAAGACCTGAGATATAGTATGGGTCAGAGAAGTCAACCATAAGTTCACGATCTTCAGTGATTGTCATACCAGCAGCTGCGATTGCATTTCCTGCTGTCAATCCTGCAACGATACCGTCGAATGGTACGTCATAGATAACAAGTTCCCAACCGAGCTCATCTGCGATTGCTTGAGCGATATCAATATCAACACCAGCGGCTGTTGAACCATCGTAATATTCGAATGGTGGGAAACCAACTTCTGTGTATAGATACAAAGTATCGTATTGGTCAGCGAAATCAACTTCTTCAGTTTCTCCGCAACCGGCAAACATTGTTAGTGTTAGTGCCATAATCAAAATCATAACTAAAACTTTTTTCATTTTTTAAAACCTCTGTTTTCTTTTTTTCTTAATAATACACCCACACAAATATAAAGGCAAACAAATAAGTAGAAAAATTCAAAAAAATTTATAAAAATTTATAAAAATTTGCCATATTTGCAACTTTATGCAAAAATCAACGTATATACATTAAAATTCTGCATATATGCAAAATGAGTATGCAAGAAAGTTGCATAAAATTTATAAATGCATAAAAATTCCAATTTTTTAGAATTTTTATGCATTTTGCACATTTTTCGCACTGCACTTCGATATATTATATCTCGAAAACATATTTTATAACCGCGAGTTTAGATATGTAAAAAGAGCAACAAAATTTGTTACTCTTTTTGTTTGTCGGAAATCTTGCAAAGCTTACGCTCCGTATTTTCTTCCTACCATTTCGTCTAGTGTGACGTCATAGAAATCCGCTAGTTGGCATAGCAATTCTACGCTTGGACAATTCACGTTGTTTTCATATCTGTTGTAGTTTACTCTTGAAATGCTCATTATTTCTGCTAGTTTTAACTGCGTGATGCCTTTTTCTACTCTAAGTTTTCTCAAACTTTCTCCGATTTTCATTCCAACCTCCAGGTTTGATAAAATGTATTCCCACTGACAAAAAATTCCGCTTTGTGAAATTTTTCTCAATCGAGTATTATGATTTTAACATAAAAACGTAATATTGTAAATTTATTTTTACACTTTTTTAATAAAATATGTGCATTTTGCGTATTTTGTGCATATTTTTTTTTGCATAATCAAATAGCCAAAATTTACAGCCATAAACGTACCTTTATAAGTTACATAACGTGCACGATTCCGTCCTTATCGCTGACTTTATATAAAGTGATAATTCCGCCGATTGCAGACACTGGCTGAGCGCCCAAAGTTTCCGCCATTTCGTTTATAACTTCTTTTGCAACCACTGGGGCATTTTGCAAAACTTTGATTTTGATTAGTTCTTTGTGGTAAAGACATTCTGAAACTTGAGTGAGAAATGCGTCAGTTATTCCGCCCTTTCCGATTTGACATTCTGGTTTCAATGGGTGTGCAATTTTTTTTAGCACGCTTCTTTCTTTTGTTGTGATCATATTATCTCCAATTTTATTTATTTTTATTATTTATAGGGGTTTCCCCAAAAGTCTAAAACAGACGACCTTTCAGCCGTCTGCATAGTAGTTTTTTTATTTATTCAGTTTAAGCGATTATGATGCATTGAACATTTCAATCAATTCTGCATACACTTTTTCGTCGATAACAACATTTTCTTCAGTGTCGTATTCGTCAACGATTTCTGTTGTTCTTTCATCGAAATAACCTGTTTTTGCAAGTTCAGTGAAAAGTGCAGTGAAGTTATACGAGAAAGTGCCTTCAGTTTCCATTTCGCTTTCAACAAACGTTGTCACTTCGTCAGATGAAACAACTTTTGTGAGGTACACAATGTGGTAGCCATAGTCTGTCACGCAGATTGTGTAGGCACCGACACCGTAGCCAATAAGACTGCTTGCTGCAGTGTTGAATTCTTCATAGAAACTATCGTCTGGAACGAAATAACCAAAGTCAACGCCAAACACGCCTGGGTCTGAGTTATAAGCATAAATCAAATCGTCGATTTTTGATGCGTCGTATGATGAAGTGTAGACAGCAAATCCGTTTTCGCTTCCGGCATAGCTTCCGCCAAGATATGGGTTAACCACGCTTGAAAGGAAAGATTCATAGCCAGTGTATTCAGTAGCAGAGATATTTGAATAAGCAAAGTTGCCTTCTTCATCTCTTATTTGAACGCCGTCAACTGTTTCTGGAGTAACTGTTCCGTCAAAATCATAGATAGAGAACAATCCGTCTGCCCCCGTGTTGTAGCCATAAGTGTAAAGATATGCATCTCTTAGGTCATAGGCAACAGCTTCGTTTGCAAGTTCAATACGTTTTGCTGTTAGCTCGTCCCCTTCAAGACCTTCAAGCTGAGCCATTTGCTCGTCAGTGAAGCTCACGAGAACTTGTTTCACATAACCATAAGTTTCGCCCGTTGGGTTATAGATAACACTTTCGTAGTCAGTGTCGTATTTTTCCATGTAAGTTTCAAGACCGTATGCTGCGAAGTATTCTTTTTCGTCTTCAATTTGAGCGTAGTATTTAGTCAATACATCGGCAGTTGAAACTGTGTATTCTTCCATGATGATTTCTTGATATTTTGTTGTGATTGCTGATTCAAGATATGAATCATAAACCATGCCATAGAATTCGTCATATGAATAGCCATATGATGACATTTCTTTTGTGAGTGCAACGATTGCTGCTTCTCTTGAATCTGTGCCTTCGAAATCAGCTGGGACAGCTGTTGTAACGTCCGCCCAATCTGGAACTTCCCTATCTTCAACTGTTGTCAAAGCAGTGCCGTCGGCTGTGAATGCTGTTTGAAGTGTTTCAACTTCCATTGCATCGATTTCTGCTGAAATCGCTTTATCAACATCTGCTTTCACGTCGGCAAGTTCGGCATCAGTGAGGTATCTTTCGTATAAAACGTCTGAATCGTTCAAAACTGGGAGATATTCAAGTGCTGCATATGTGAACACGCTTTGAGTTATCAAGTTTTCGATAACCATTGTGAGCACTTCGTCATAAGTCATGCCGAAATAGTACATATACATATAAGCAACGCTGTTGTAGCTTGAGATGATATCAGTCATAGAGATTTCTTGAGCGTTATCGCCAGAGCCGATTGTCACAACAGCTTGAGCAAGCACTTTGTTTTCATCTTGCTCTATAAGAGTGCAACCTGAGAACACTGAAAGTGTCAAAACAAGCACCAAGATTATCGCAATTATTCTTTTCTTCATTTTTTTCTCCTTATTTGTGCCATATTCCGCGATATTTGAAAGATTTTGACTTTGCAAATAATTCGTGGCTTGTGACAGCAGGGTGAGTTCGAGTAATTAATACCGTATTTTCATATTATACTAGAAAACAAATTTTTTAGCAAGTTTTTTTATGATTATTGACAGAATTTTTTATTTTATTGCAAAATCCTTATCACTCCGTCCCAAAAATCGCCTTTGAATTTCTGGAATACGATTTTCATCTCGCTTCCCACTTCAAGATTGCACCTGCCTTTATATTTAGCCATGAAATCAGCGACCTCTTTTTTTGACATCGACTCTTTTGTTAGCACGAGTGACAAAACGCCACCTTTGCCGATGATTTTCTTGATTGCAAATTTTGAAGCAAGCTGTTTTGCATATCCGATTTTTGCCAAATTCACAGTTTCCTTTGGAACGCATCCATAGGCATCCTCGATTTTAGAAAGAGAATTTTGAAGTTCAGTGGCGTTTGCGATAAGGGCAAATTCGTAATAAATTTCCATTCTTTCCGCTTGGTTTTTGATATAGTTGCTGTCGATATATGAATTGATGTCCGTTTCCACTTCCACGTTGAATTTTTCTTCCTTAGTTTCGCCGTCAATTTCGCCGATTGCTTCTTTCAAAAGTTTAGTGTACGTTTCATAACCGATTTTTTCCATGTGCCCACTTTGCTCGCGCCCAAGAAGACTGCCCGCACCGCGAATTTCCAAATCGCGCATGGCAATTTTGAAACCACTGCCAAATTCAGAAAATTCCGTTATCGCGGAAAGGCGTTTATAGGCATTTTCCGAAAGAACTTTGTTTTCCTTATAAGTGAAATAGACATAAGCGAGTTTATCAGACCTGCCCACCCTGCCTTTCAGTTGGTAGGCTTGCGAAAGACCGAGTTTATCGGCATCTATCACCACCATTGTGTTTGCACGCGGGATGTTGATACCGT
The DNA here is from genome assembly GCA_044426045.1 of Bacillota bacterium. Classification (GTDB taxonomy): domain Bacteria; phylum Bacillota; class Clostridia; order Christensenellales; family CAMQZB01; genus JAWXUU01. The sequence continues at coordinate 89,234 of JAWXUX010000001.1, read as the reverse complement.
TTTCTATTATTGTTGTTGTAACCAAAATTTCAGCGTTGCCACTTGCAAAGGTTTCTATTGCTTTTTCAAGAGATGATGGCCTCATTTGACCGTGGGTCACAACCACCCTTGCATCTGGCATCATTTCCATGATTTTCACCGCGAATGTATCTATGCTTTCCACCCTGTTGTAAAGAATGAAAACTTGACCGCCACGTGCGAGCTCGCGGGTGCATGCATCTTTTATTAGCCCCGACGTTTCTTCCGCCACCACAGTTTGGATTGGCAAACGTTTTTTGGGCGGTGTTTCGATTGTGGAAATCGCCCTTATGCCAGAAAGCGACATATTAAGCGTTCTTGGAATTGGGGTTGCACTCATCGACAAAACGTCGACATCGGATTTCATCACTTTGATTTTTTCCTTGTGTTCAACGCCAAAACGCTGTTCTTCATCAAGCACCAAAAGTCCCAAATCCGCAAAGATGATATCTTTTGACAAAAGGCGGTGGGTGCCGAAAATTATATCGATTTTGTGAGCGGCTAGCTCGCCCAATATCAATTTTTGTTTTTGTTTTGTTCGGAAACGATTGATACAGCCAAGCCTTATTCCAAAGCCTTTGAACCGCTCTTTTGCCGATTCATAATGTTGCTCGGATAGAATGGTTGTTGGGGCGAGAAAGCAAACTTGCTTGCCGTTTTCCACCGCTTTGAACGCAGCCCTGAATGCAACTTCCGTTTTGCCATAACCAACGTCGCCACAAATCAATCTGTCCATGATTTTTTTTGATTGCATGTCCGCTTTCACTTCGGCAATCGCTGTTAACTGGTCGCGAGTTTCTTCAAATGGGAAAGATTCCTCAAACTCGCTTAAAAATGCTGAATCTTCTTCAAAGGCAAATCCGTTGGTACGATCGCGTTTTTCATAAAGCTTGCGAAGGTCGATTGCCATCGCTTTCAGTGAAGCAGCAACTTTCGCTTTCACTTTTTCAAATTCCCTGCCACCCATTCTTGAAAGGTTTGGGATTTTGTCGGTGCCGGAATATCTTGAAAGCAAGTCCATTTGGTCAACTGGAAGATAAACAGTGCCGTCTTTATAATTAAGAATTGCGTAATCCTTTGTCACGGCGCCCGTTGTTACTTTATCGATTTTTTCAAGTCTGCCGATACCGTGATTTTCGTGAACGACATAATCGCCAACGTCAAATGATGTGAATGGATTGCGTTTTTTGCGAGTTGTGTCCTTTGTCCTTTCCTTTCTTATGACATCATTTGTGCCAATCACGACAACTTTCGTTTCGTGAAGGCAAAAGCCGTTTGGATAATAAATCGGAACGATTGTCACGCCCTCGATTGTTTGATCGGTGTTTTCGCAAAGTCCGCAAAAAATATCGTTATCGGCGAGTCTTCTTTGCAAGAATTTGGAATTATCCATATCCTTTCCGCAAATAACAATATTATATCCACCGCGAAGCCAGTTTTTGATGTCTGTGTGAAGATTTTCTTCAGAAAAAAGATACTGCGGTGTTGGGGTGATTTTTAGGTTATATATTTTGTCGAAAATTCTGTTTTTTGTCGCTATTGCAAAGTTTGAAAAATTCGCAACCTTTTTGCCTTTCGCACTTTGAACAAATTTGGTGAAATCGACAAGTCCCGAAACGCTTGAAAGCAAAATTTCACATTCCTCTTTCAAGATTGCAAATCGCGTTTGGTGTTCCTTTTGCAAAATGTCGGAATAATTTTCAAGGTGGTGCAAATCGGAAAAGGCTATCAATGTTTCTTCCGCAAGATATGGAAAAATTGACGATGTTTTTGTGAGTGGCAAGATTTGCGAGTTTTCTTTTGCGTTGTTGCCCGCTTCAATCGCCAGTTGATATTTATCAAAAAGTTCCGCCGATTTGTTTTCGGCTTCTTTATTTGTTGGTTTTGGAATGGAAATTTTCAAGTTTGCGTGCATCACCTCGCGAGAAACGCCCTCAAAGAAAATGTCGGTCGCGGGATAGATTGTGATTTCGCCACGCGGTTTTGAAGAGCGATAGGCTTCCAAATCAAGTGTCTTGATTTTTTCTACCTCGTCGCCAAAAAAGTCCACGCGAAAAGCCTCGCCACTTGGAAGTACAAAGTCGCAAATATCGCCACGAAGGGAAAATTCGCCACTGCCAGTCACCCTTTCAACGCGAGCGTAGCCAGCGAGTGTCAATCTTTTTGAAAGATTTTCAAAATCCTCGCCAACTTTGAGAGTGAAAGTCGAATTTTGAAAATTCTTAAGGCTTGGGAAAATTTGGCAAATACTTCCAACCGTTGCGATGCAAAAATATTCGCTTTCCGTTGCCAAGCGGTGGATTGCGGTTAGCCTTTTATTGTAGCTTTCGGCAGAAAACGCTTTCATTTCAAGGAGAACTTCGGGTTTTTCGGGAAGGTTTATCACGTTTGAAACGCAAGACATTTGAAGTTCGACTTCCCTTGCTTCTTGGATATCTTTCACAATATAAAGCACCTTTTTCGAAAGGTTTCTCGCTAGCATTGGTTTTGCGCATGCAGGCACGCCAAAAACGTTGGTGCAAAGGTTTGCGTCAACGTCTTTTTGAAGGCGGAAATAGTTTCCACCAAGATATTCACTTGAAAGTATTTTTTTGAGCATAGTTCTCCGCTTTTTTCAAGAGTTTTGTTTTTTATTATAAATCAAAATTGATTTTTGATTTTATACTTGCTTTGTTTGGTTTGTTTGTTTGGTTTGTTTTATTGGATTTGTTTTGATTTATTTGATTTTTGCCATCAACACATCGATTGCTTCATCGGCTGATTTTTCCAAGATTGCAAGTTCATCTTTTGAAAACTTACCAAGCACATAATCCGCGAGATCCATTTGTGGCACTGGCGGTTTTCCAATCCCAATCCTGAGCCTTGCAAACTCTTGCGTGCCGATTTCGGCAATTATGCTTTTCATGCCGTTGTGCGTTCCCGCGCTCCCCTTTTCGCGAAACCTGATTGTGCCAAGTGGCAAATCAATATCGTCATACACGATGATGATTTCGTCAGCTTCAAAATGGAATTTGCCCATAGCCTCTTTCACTGCCTTTCCAGACAAATTCATGAAAGTTTCCGGCTTTTGAATTATCAGCTCGTCTTTCATTCTTCTAGCGATTTTGCTTTTGCAATCTTTTTTATCAATTTTTAGCCCGAGCTTATCTGCAAATTTATCAACGACAATAAAACCCGCGTTGTGGCGAGTGTTTTCATATTCTTTTCCTATGTTACCAAGTCCTGTTATTAACATATATACCTACTTTTTGCGTTCTAGTTTGTATTTCGATTTAAGGTAATAGGTAAGATTTAAGGTAATAGGTAATAGGTAATAGGTAATAATTGTGGTAATGCACTCGCGTTGCTCGTGCTTTCCATTATTTATATATTTATTATCAGAGCAAACACTTCACGTGGCAATAAACTGTTTTAGTAAAAAGTTTCAAATATAGTATGCACGAGGCAAAGCCGAGTGCCTACCACAATTATTACCTATTACCTATTACCTATTACCTATTACCTATTACCTATTACCTATTACCTATTTTACCTATTACCTTCCATTTCCTCATTATATCTATTATACACCAAAATTTAGATATTGGCAAATGGTGAAAAATAAAAACGCAGAAAAATTTCTTCTTCTGCGTTTGTTTTTATCATAATATGATTTTATTCGTAAAGTTTTGAAAGTGGCTTGTCCTCATAGATACGTTTGATTGCATCTGCAAAGATTGGGGCAACTGACAACACTTTGAATTTGTCAAGCATTTTTTCTTTTGGGATTGGGTATGTGTCGAGCATAACAAGTTCTTTGATTGGAGCTGCAGCAAGACGTTCGATTGCAGGGCCAGAAAGAACCGGGTGAGTACAACATGCGTAAACTTCTTTTGCGCCGTGGTCGATAAGTGCTTGAGCACCTTGGCAGATTGTGCCTGCAGTGTCGATCATATCGTCCATCATGATGCAAGTTTTGCCTGTCACGTCGCCAATAACGTTCATGACTTCCATCACGTTTGCTTTTGGACGTCTTTTATCGATAATAGCCATTGGTGCGTTCAATTTTTCAGCAACTTTTCTTGCTCTTGTAACTGAACCAACGTCTGGTGATACTATGCAAAGGTCATGGTTTTCGTCGCGAAGTTCTTTTGCGAATTTTCCAATGAAGTATTTTATTAGTGTTGGTGACCCCAAAAGGTGGTCAACTGGAATATCAAAGAAGCCTTGGATTTGTGCGGCATGAAGATCCATTGTGAGCACTCTGTCAGCGCCCGCAGTTTCGATTAGGTTAGCAACAAGTTTTGCTGTGATTGGGTCACGAGCTTTTGCCTTTCTGTCTTGTCTTGCATATCCGAAATATGGGATAACTGCTGTTATTCTGCCAGCTGATGCTCTTTTCAAAGCTTCGATTGCTGTCAAAAGTTCCATGAGGTTGTCGTTTGTTGGAGCTGATGTTGATTGAATCATGAAAACATCTCTTCCACGAACAGTTTCGCCGATTGAAACATAAGTTTCACCGTCGGAAAATCTGCCGACTTCCATTTTACCCATTTCCATAAAAAGATTTTTTGCGATTTTGTTTGAAAGACTTCTTGATGCGTTTCCTGCAAACAATTTGATGCTACTACCGTGTACGTTCATTACTACTTCCTTCACACTGCCTTGTGGCGGTGTACCAATTTTTCCCCCTGCCTTCGTGCATTGGGCGAGCTGTTGTGTATTGAGATAGATATAGTTGAGCCTATCTTTTGCATATTCCGTACTGTTTAAAAGTACAACTTTATTTTAGACTTATCACATGAATATGTCAAACGTTTTTATGTATTAATTTTTGTTTTTCCGCATTTATTCCATACTTTTTTTTTGCAATTTTTTTTGTCTGTTCCTTTCTCGTTTCATTTTGAAATAATCTTTTAAAATCTGCGAACATTGGTTATTTAAAACACCACTTTCTACGTATGTTTTGTGATTTAGCTTTTCACAATTGAAAATATCGAACAGCGAAACACCACCGCCCTTTTCATCCGTTGCTCCATAATAAAGGTTTTCAATCCGCGATTGGGTTATAAGCGAGGCACACATTGGGCATGGTTCGAGTGTCACGAAAAGTTCACAATCACAAAGCCTCCAACTGCCAACTTTTTTGCACGCTTTTTCAATCGCGATAACTTCGGCATGCTTTGTTGCAATTTGCGTTTTTTCCTTTTGGTTGTGACCTCTTGCGATGATTTTGTTTTCAAAAACCACAACGGCACCGATTGGCACTTCGTCTTTTGCAAGCGCTTTATTTGCCTCTTTCAACGCTTCAAGCATAAATTTTTCTTCACGCGAAAGTGTTTTTTTAGCCTCTTTCAACGCTTCAATCGCAGAATTTTCTTCACTCGAGAGGCTTTTTTGCGTTTTTTCTTCTTTATTTGGCATAAAACCCCCTATTTGTGATAGGGCGAGCCAACTTTGATTTGAAAAGCCCTGTATATTTGTTCGGCTAGCATAACGCGGAAAAGTCCGTGCGGGAATGTCATTTCGGAAAACGAGAGTCGCAAATTTGCCTTATCCCGCACCTTTTGTGACACGCCGTAACTTCCGCCGATAACAAAGGTGAACTTAGAAACGCCACCAACCTGAAGACGTGAAATTTCCGCCGCAAACTTCTCGCTTGACATTGTTTTGCCTGAAATATCCATCAAAATAACGTGCCCGTCGAGGTTTGAAATGATATCTTCCGATTCTTTTTCGATAATAAGCGGAACACTTCCAAGGTGGGTTTGTTCTTTGAGTTCTTTCACTTCCACGCTTCCAAAAGCGGAAAGTCTTTTTTTATATTCGTTGAAAGCGGATAGGTAGTGCTTGTCTTTAAGATTGCCAACCGCAAGGATTTTTATGTTCATTTAATACCCCAAATAAAGCATTGTCACCCAAGTGAAAATGCCAAACGCAATCGCTGAAGAATAAAAGATTATCGCTTGATATTTCTTCCCTTTTTTGATAACTTCACGGCTTGCTGAAATGTCGCGCGACATGCCAATCACATTGCCGTTTTCATCTTTCATTGTTATCGAGCCATTTGACGCGATGTGCTCTTCCTCTTCTGCAATAAACGGCGTTTCCCTTTTATAAAAATAATAAACGAAACCGCACACCGCAAGAAACGCTGGAAATGCTGAATATGTCAGAATAGTGACTTGCATATCATATGAAAAAAACATCAACACAAGGGACACTGCGTTATTGAGCATGTGCAAAATTACACTTGGAATTATCGAGTTCGTTTTTATTGCAACGAGTGCAAGGATTGCCCCCACCACAAATTGATACGCCGTTTGTTGGGCACTGCCGTGCATAAGTGAAAATAGCGCCGAAGAAACCACGATACCTTTCCACATGTTTTCTTGCGAGAAACTGCGAAGTATCACTCCGCGGAAAATACTTTCTTCCACAATCGCTGGCATGACGCAAATGCAAAAGAAACCCGCAATAAATCCGCCAAAAGTTGTCGTGTCGGGAAATGGAACTTCTTGCATGACATATCCGAATTCTTCAAGCAGTGCAATAAATATGCTCGCGATAAAGTTGAGCCCCAAAACTAGCACAATCGACATTGGAATCATCAATAAATAATCGGATTTTTTCACCGCTTTGCCAAAATGCATGCGAGTGCACGCTTTTTTCAATTTGAAATCCGTTGAAACCACGATTGCAGCTGCCATGATCGCTTGGGTGATAAAATACGCCCAAAAAAGATAGGGGTCGCTGTTTTCCTCGGCAAAAATGGCAATTATCATAAGCGCAAAAACGCCCAAGATTTGTGGGAGCAATAGTGCGAGAAGATATGTGAGCCCGCCTGTGCGGTGAGAAAACAGTTCATATGTGGCTATTGGCTGTTTGAATTCTTTATGTTTTTCAACTTCAACAAATCCGTATGTTTTATTTTCCATTGTTTCTCCTTGAAATCGCCTTACGTGATTTCATCCTCAATCCCAAAGCGTTTTGCAACGTGCAAGGTGTAATCCGAAAATAAATTTGCACCATTTGCTTTGAGGTGGTTTTGAGTTTCTTTATACGCCATTTCAGGCGTGTTGTTTTGCGCCGAAAGATGGGCGAGAATAAAATTTTTCGTGCCGTGATTCAAAAGAGTCAAAACTGCTTCTTTTGCTTGGGCGTTTGCAAGGTGACCGTGCACACTTGAAATTCTTCGTTTGAGATATATTGGATAATCGCCTTTTGCAAGGAGTGTATCGTCATAGTTTGATTCTATCATCACCGTTTCGCTTCCCACAAGATGTGAAATCGTTTGGCTTGTCACCTCGCCGATATCCGTTGCATATCCAACCTTTCCACTTTCGTTTTCAAAGGTGAAGCCAAGGCATGGCACATCGTGGGGCACGGCAAAACTTTTGATGTTTATATCCAAAACATCAAAGCTGTCTCCCGCTTTTATCGTTTCAAAGCCCGTGCAAAGTGCGAATTTTTCCACATCAGCACAGCCATAAACTTTCATTTGCGGTTTTTGAAACACTAGCCTTTGAACCCCTTTCACGTGGTCTTGATGTGAATGGGTGAGCACAATCGCGGATAAACTTTCAAAGCTTTCGCCTCGCATTTTCAGCGCCGAAAGAATTTTTGGAACTGAAACGCCCGCGTCGATAAGCACGCTTGCATTTTCGCTTTTTATTAATGTGCAATTGCCGTTGCTTCCTGAAAACAGTGGAATAATCTTCATCAGAACCCTCTTTTTGAATCTAGCATGATTGTGACGGGGCCGTCATTTTCAAGATTGATTTTCATATCCGCACCAAAAACGCCAGTTGTGACGTTGATGCCAGTGCCTTTCACAAGTTCAACTACTTTTTCATACATTTGATTTGCAAAATCTCCGCCAGCGGAAGCGATGAATGATGGGCGATTGCCCCCACGCATGTCACCAAAAAGCGTGAATTGCGAAACTATCATAATTTCCCCGCCCGCTTGCGAAACATCCGCATTCATTTTATCGTCCACTTCAAAAATACGCATTTTAGCGATTTTCTTTGCGATATATTCGGCATCCTTATTCTCGTCATCTGGGGCAACGCCAACGAGCGCCAACAGCCCTTTTCCAATTTGTGAATGAATTTCGCCGTCGATTTTGAGTGTTGCAAAGTTAACTCTTTGTACTATTGATCTCATATATTGTCCTTTTCCTGTTGTTATTTCTTGATTTTGTTTGCTTTGTTTGCTTTGTTTGTTATTTTTTATTTATATTAAGTGTGTGTTATTAAAACGCATTTTCGGCTTTTTCGCTAGGTGCAAAAAAGCCGATATGTTGTATTTTCATTTTTGTTTTGTTTTTTACTTTCTTATTCTTCGTGCCTATATTTTCTTTTTTTGCTAATATTTTTTATTTACGTGATTGTATTTTTTATTTATTTTCCATATATTTTGCGATAGATGATATGATTTGCTCTTCCACCGCACTTTGTGTTTTTCGGTTTATTGAAATCTTGATATCCGCCATTTTGTTATAAATTGGCAAGAGTTTTCTTTGGATTTCTTCGATATCATAAACTGAATATTTGCCTTTTTTACCTTGTTTTTTCAGCCTCGTGAACACAACTTCGCTTGAAGCGTAAAGATGAATGACGAGTGAATTTTTCCCCACCATTTCACGCTGTGCTTCCGTTTCAAGGCAGTTGTCATAGGCGACGATAACTGCGTTTTGCAGGTCTTTAAGACCCGAAAGAGTCTTATTTGTATATTTTTCAGTTCCTTGGTCCCCAAAAAGTTTTTGGATTTCCGACATGTCAGTGTTTTCATATTCTAGTAGCTCATCAGTAGTTGCAAAAAACATTTCCATTTTTTCGGCAAGGCTTCTTCCTATCGCGGTTTTGTTCGAGGCGATAGCACCAATCAACACTATTTTTTCTATCATTTTATATTCCTTTCTATCAGTTGGATATATCCATCCACTCCTTTTCCATATTCTCTGTCGAAACACACTTCTTCAAGCACGGAAAATTTTCTGAACTCTTCACGCTTTGTTATATCCGACAAATGCACTTCACAAATTTTCACTTGCGAATCTTCCACCGCATCCCTTATTGCATATGAATAATGGGTGTGAGCACCCGCATTGATAAGCATGAGATCCGCTGTTGACTTTTGAATAAATTCAACGATTTCACCTTCAAAATTGCTTTGGAAAAACTCAAATTCAAGTCCTTTGCCCGCAAAATGGTTTTCGATTGTTTCTTCAAGCTGTCTCAAAGTTATCGTGCCATATGCTGACTTCTTTCTTTTTCCAAGCATGTTAAGGTTTACGCCATTAACTACTTCAATTTTCATTTTTTCACCTTTTTTCTTTTTTTCAAGGAACTTTCAGTCCCCCGATATTTTTATTTTCACAGCTTTTTATCAATCACTTCAAGCATAGTTTCAAGTTCTTGCGCTGTTATATAAACTTCGTCAGTTTCGCCGAAATCGACTGGTATGATAAGGGAAATTTGGTGTCCGTGGTTTTTCTTATCTTTCAGTGCAACTCGCACCATTTTGTCGATATCGTTGAGTTTTGGCACATATCCAAGGCATTTTTCGACAAGTGCGAGCAAATCGGCGAGATAATCTTCTTCGATTCTGCCCATTTCTTTTGCCATCAGCGCTTCGATATATATTCCGCAAAGCACGCATTCGCCGTGCGAAACACTGCCAAAAATGCCACTGCTTTCAAAAGCATGCCCGATTGTGTGACCGAGGTTGAGTTTTTTTCTTAGTCCGTTTTTTTCCTTTTCGTCGCCAGAAACAACATCTGCCTTGATTTGGATGCACATCGCAATAACTTCTTCCATAACAGTTGTGTCAAGTGCGAAGATTTTTTCGATATTTGCTTTCACAAAGTCGTATAGTGGCTTATCCAGGCACGCCGTTTTCACGATTTCGCCAACACCGCTTGTGATATCTGATTTTTCAAGAGTTGAAAGATATGCCGTGTCGCAAATAACGCTTATCGGTTGGAAAAATGAGCCGACAATGTTTTTGATTTGGTTCATGTTGATAGCCGTTTTGCCACCCACGCTTGAATCCACTTGTGAAAGAAGTGTTGTTGGCACTTGAATGCAATCAATTCCGCGCATATATATCGCTGAAGCAAAGCCCGCGATATCCCCAACAACGCCACCGCCAAAGGCTACCACAACACCGCTTCTGTCAAAGTCGTTTTCAAGAAGATATTCCAAAATATCAAAAAGCGTTTTTTCACTTTTGGATTTTTCACCTTTTTTGAATACGAAGATTTCAGCTTGTGGCAAATATTCTTTGATTTGGTCTTGATATATGCCGTAAACTTGGTTGTCGGTTACAACGCAAACTCTTCTGTCGCCAACTTTTTCAAAAAGCGCATCACCGACGTTTGTTCCTATCAAAACATTGTAGCTACCACTTTTTGCATTAACTCTTATCGTGTCCATTTTATTTTTCCTTTTCCTTATTTTTTAGGATACTTCCAAACGGAAATTCCCTTTGACTTTATCTTTTGATATTATATTTGACATTTTATTTTAGAAGTGCCATTTATTTGAAACCACCCTAGCTTTTGTGAATTTCTTCGTATTTTGCAACTAGGCTTTCTGCAAACTCGAGCGATTGCACGCTGTTGTCGCCACCAGAAAGGCGGGAAACTTCCGCGATTTTTTCCGCCCTTGAAAGCTGTTTTATATGGGTGAATGTTTGTCCATTTTCGCTTTCTTTATAGATATAGAAATTGCTTTTTCCCGACGCACAAATTTGTGGCAGATGTGAAATTGCAATGACTTGGTGTTTTTTTGCAATGGAGATAAATTTTTCCGAAACAAGGTGCCCCACGTTTCCTGAAATTCCCGTGTCGATTTCGTCAAACAGCATTGAATCGATGTTTTCGATTGATGCGGTGATGTTTTTCATCGCTAGCATGAAACGCGACATTTCACCGCCCGAGATGATTTTTGCAAGCGGTTTTTGGCTTTCGCCAAGGTTTGCCGAAAACATGAATTCCATTTTATCAAGTCCGCGAGATGTTGCGTTTTGAAGTTGCAATTTTTCAAACGCGACAGAAAACACTGCGTTTTCCATGCCCACTTCGTGAAGTTCGTTTTCGATTTGGCTCGCGAGAAGTTTCGCTTTTTCCTCTCTGATTTTTGTGAGTTTTTCGCCAATTTTTTCAAGTTTTGCCGAAATTTCACCAAGCTGTTTTTCAAGTTTTGCAAGGTGAAATTCTGCATTTTCTAGTTTTTCAAGTTTCTCACATGTGTTTTTGTGGAAAACTTCAATTTCCGAAATGCTGTCACCATATTTTCTTTTCAATCTTTTGATTGTGTCAAGCCTTTCACCAACTCGGTTGATTTCTTCTTCGTCAAAATCCACACTTTCAAGCTTATCTTTCACTGTCTCGAAAATATCTTCAACTTCCGCTGACACACTGCTGAGTCTCGCAGAAATTTCTTCAAAGTCACCGCCAAATTTCGCTATTCTTGACAAAGCAGTTGCCGCAGCACCGATATATCCAAGTGCGTTTTCATCCGACAAATTGCCCGCACATTCATAAAGCGCTTCTTTGAGTTTTTCCGCACTTGAGAAAAGTTTAAATTTTTCCGCAAGCTCTTCTTCTTCGCCATTTTGGAGGTTAGCTTCCTCGATTTCCGCGATTTGATAGCGATAGACGTCGATTTGACGTTCTCGCTCGTCACCATTTCCCGAAAATTCATCCATTTCCGTTTGGATTTCTTTATATTTTGCAAAATTTTCAGCGAATTCTTCCCTGATTTCATCGTTTTTTGCGAACTTATCAACAAGCCTTTCTTGATAGCTTGATTTTGACAAGGCAAAGTGCTCACTTTGACCGTGAACATCGAAAATCTTGCTCGTTATTGATTTTAGCATACTTAAGGTGCAAATTTTACCACAAATACGAATTTCGTTCCTGCCATCCACTTGCATTTTTCTTGAAATTATCAAAGTTTCATCTTCCTCAATTCCAATTTCCGCAAGCAAACTTTGCACATCTGCCCTATCAAAGATGTCGAAAACACCGCTGGCAAAAGCTTCCGTTTCGCCGTGACGAATAAGGTTTTTATCCGCTTTTGCGCCAAGCAAAAAGTTCATTGCATCAACAATGATACTTTTCCCCGCACCAGTTTCACCGGAAAATATATTTAGCCCACTTGTAAGGTTGATTTCACCTTCCTTTATAAGAGCTATGTTTTTTAGGTTAATAACTTTCAGCATACTTCACCCGATACATTCAAATTTCTTTTGTGTTTTTAATAGATGATTTGCGACAATTTTTCAATCACTGTTTTAACTTTTTCATTGCCGTCAACAACCAAAAACAATGTGTCGTCACCCGCAACGCAACCAAGCACTTCGTGATAGGCAAGCCTATCGACAGCAACTGCCGCTGCTTGGGCTGATGCTGGGAGAGTTTTGATCACGATGATGTTGTTTGAATGCTTGATTGAAATCACAGCTTCCTTGAACATGTTCAAAACTTTTTGGCTCACGCGTTTGTCGTGATCGTCGTGTTGAGTATAGACATACTTGCCGTTTTTTGAGATTGTTTTTGAAAGCGCAAGTTCTTTGATATCGCGAGAAACTGTCGCTTGTGTCACAACAAGACCCCCCTCTTTCAACTTTTCGCAGAGTTCGTCTTGTGTTTCAATGTCGCAAGACGAAATGATATCAATTATTTTTGCTTGTCTGATTTTTCTTGACATAGTTACCTCCCCCATCTTGAAAGTTTGTCAAAAAGCTTTTCAAAAAAGTCTTCCCCAACTTTCAAAAATTTGATTTTTTTATGATATTTTTTAACTGTTACAACTTCATCTGGTTTGATTATTTGTTTTTTCAAGCCGTCTATCATAACAACGCAATCATCTTGTGATATATTCTTTATTTCAACTTCCCTTTTGCCACTTAAAACAATTGGTCTTGCGTGCAAGGAATGCGCACAAAGCGGAGTTAGCATAATGCACGACTCAAGCGGATCAACAATCGAGCCTCCCGCCGATAGCGAATATGCAGTTGAACCCGTTGGCGTTGAAACAATCAGTCCGTTTCCGCAAAGATCGTCGATTTTGTGATTTTTATAGGACATTTCAAGATTGATAACTTGATTCACCCCGCCGTCACTTCTTTCAAACACCACATCGTTTAGCGCAATCGTTTCAAAATCTTTTCCGCACGCAACAGCAAGCATTCTTTCTTCAATGGCAAGCACTCCACTTTTAAGGGCGGAAACCGCTTCCTCCATTTTGTCTTTTTCAAATGACGTCAAAAATCCAAGGTTACCCATGTTGATTGCAAGTATTGGCAAATCATTTTCAACCGAAATTCCCACGCACCGAAGCACCGTGCCGTCGCCACCTAGAACCAAAATCGCATTGTAGCCTTCAAAACTTGCGACATCACCCCAACAATGAACAACGGTGTATGCTATTCCCGCATTTTCAAGATGCGTAAGCTCGGATGAAATATCGGCTATGTTTTTTGACTGATAAACAAATATCTTCATTTCTCACTTCCCCAAAAGTTTTTTTGATAATTTTTGATATTTTTTTGATATTATATTTATCATTATACAATATTATGAATATAAATACAAGTCATAACAAGTTATTTAGGTGAATTTTTTTGTTGTTTTTGAGAATTTTACAAAATATATACTAAAGGGCACTTCTAAAAAGTCTTAACGCAAATCTCGATTCCCAAAAAAGGCTTGATTTTTCACAAAATTTCTAGAAAAACGTCCAGTTTTACGTCGAAATCCTGCAAAAAATACGCACTTTTTTTGAAATCAATCTTTGGTCAATACTTTTTAGAAGTGCCCTAAAGTTTTTAAAAAATGAAATTTTTCAGTTTAATTTAAGAAATGAGTGGTATAAATATATCATAGCAAAGACGGAAAGTCGAAAAAAGATAAAAAATTTAGAAAAACAAAAATTATTTTAGAAAATTAAAAATAATTTAGAAAATTAAGAAAATATTAAGAACAGCATGGTATAAATATAACATACAAAGACAGTAACAGCTGGAAACAGCGAACCTTATATAGATATAAAATTATTCATATTTCCTATCCTCAAAAAACAGCGGGCTTCTCTCCCCGCTGTTTTTTATTTTAGGGTGCTTATAAAAAATCTAAACACAAATACGCAAATCTCGATTTTTTATAAACGCCCTATTATGCTGTTTTTGGTTGGTTTTAGTTGTTTTTGGTTGGTTTTAATTGTTTTTTGCTTATTTATACTCGAAATTTTTATTTTCAAGGTCGCAAAGATAGTTTTTTGCGTAGTATTTCGCGGTTGTTAGGTTAAGTTCTTTATAATTTCCACATTCGACTTCACTTGCTCCTGGAATTTCACCTTGGAAATCGCAAACAAATTTGAAGGCATTTTTGACAATTTCAAAAACGTCCTCGCTTGCAAGGTCGCCAAACATCAAAAGATAAAATCCCGTCCTGCACCCCATTGGTCCAAAATACACAACGTCGCCAGAAAATTCGCTGTTTCGAAGGTAGGTTGCGATGATGTGCTCTATTGCGTGAATTGCGGGAACATCGATTGGTGGACAGACGTTTGGTTTTGTCACCCTCAAATCAAAAGTAGTGACAGTCACGCCATTTTTTGTATCTTTTCTTGACACGTAAAGTCCTGCGTCAAGTTTTGTGTGGTCAACTTTGAAACTTTCAATTTTATTCATTATTATTCCTCGCCGTCTTGTTTTTTTTCGTGGATATTGAAGGTGTAATCATCAGGGTGAAGATCGTCATAGTGCATAAAACCTTCTTTTTTATCGTGCTTCTTGTCTTGATTTTCTTTATCATGCTTGATTTTCAGAAGCCTTTTGAGCTCTTCATCCATGGCATCTGCCACTTCATTCGGTGAAATGTGCTGATCCGGATCGATTGGGGTTGCCTCTTCAAACATTTCAAAATAGTCCTTGTCGCGGATTTTGATTTTGCGACGTTTGAAAAACTCTGTGAAAATTGGATATGCCACAATGGCGATAAGACCGCCTGAAAAGCCGTTGTTATAAAGGTTCATGCCAGCAACTGCACTGCTTGTTTGCTGAACGAGCGATGCGTGAATGAAACCCACAATTATGCCAGCGATTATGCCAAATCTGCCCGTTATTGGGGCGAGCGTTGTTCCAAAAAGCCCCGCAAGTTGAAGCGTTGGACTGTTTGGCTCAAGGTGCATTCCAAACGCGCCAAGCAACACACCAACAAGGATTGGAGTCATGTTTCTTGGGTGTTTTCCAAATGCAGCAAAGCCCATGATTGTGAAAATACCGCCAACGGTTGGACCGTTCAAATCCCCGCCGATGATAATGATATAAAGCATGCCGATAATCCCCGTGAATGCCATATTCACAAGCACTGGTGCGATGCCAAACATACGCAAAAAGTCGGATGGAGAACGCCCTGATTTTTTCAAAAGTTCGCGATATTTACCCCAAACTTCACCTGGTTTTTGCCCGCAAAAAAGCATGCCACTGACAAAAAGTCCCACGCAGAAAACCGTGAGCATAACCCCCCACACTTCCGTTGTTGAGGTGCTCCAATACATCGCAGTTGGCGGATTGTCGCCAAAAGCCGTGAGAACTGGCACTATCATAAGCGCGAAAAGTCCGCACGCGAAACCGACGTTATAAAGGTTTATGCCGTTTTGTATTTTATATGTGTAGCCAGAAATTGGCGGGATGAGAAATCCCACGATAATTCCAGAAATTATTCCAACTGGTATGCTTGCAATGTTGCTTCCAAGTGCCATATAGCTGACAAGTGGGGCTAGCGCCGTTGCAAGAAGGGATACAGATACGTATTTCGAGAAATTTTCATGCTTGAATTTTGCATAAAGCCATGAACCGAAAATTATTGGCCAAATATTGACAAAGTTCTTTCCGAAAAGTGCAAAACCTGCCATCAGCATAGTTGTCACAATCGTCATGCCGTTGAACGGCTCTTTTGCAAAAAACAAAATGCCCACCGAAATCATCGTCACAATGCCCGCATTCACAAGCGCTGAACCAATGCCCGCGATTTCAACATAGTCGGTTATCAACATATCTTGCGTTGTTACGATAACTTTCAGCCCTTGAATAATGTTCCCAAAATCCCAAAAAAGCCCCGTGACAGTTAAAAGCACCCCAAACGCAAGCGCCATGATATAAAGTTTTTGATACGTTCTTGGCAAATTCCATTCCCCCAATCTTTACTCAGAATTTATTATACCACACTTTTGAGATTTTGCAAGAACTTTTTTTGTGATAAGAGGGAGGGGGGGGCTTATGATGGGGGGGGTTAGGAGTGCGGAGGGAGAGGGGTATATTTTTAAAGTGAAAGGTGAAAGGTGAAAGGTGAAAGGTGTGGTAGGCACTCGCTTTGCTCGTGCACCCCATTATATTTGGGCAGTAAAATAGGGACGCTCCTATTTGAATAGTTACGCCCCTATTATGGATTACAAATATAATTGAAAAGCACGAGGGTACCGAGTGCATTACCACACCTTTCACCTTTCACCTTTCACTTAACGCGAAGCGTTCCCGATTTTTTTATCTCACTCCCTTTGAATAAAGTTCATCTGCTAGTTCGCGCAAGATGAATTTTTGGATTTTTCCGCTTGCTGTCATTGGGAATTTATCTGTCATGTGAACAAGGGTTGGGATTTTGTGACGAGCCATATTTTCGCCGACGTAGTGTTTGATATCTGCTGAAGTGATGTTTTCGCCTTTTTTAGGAATGACGAAAGCGGCAACTTCTTCACCGTATTTTTCAGATTTCATGCCGACAACTTGAACGTCTTGAACGCCAGGGATTGAATAGATGAATTCTTCGATTTCTTTTGGATAGATATTTTCACCACCACGGATGATCATGTCTTTCAATCTGCCTGTGATGCGGTAGTAGCCTTCTTCATCCACTGTTGCGATATCGCCAGTGTGAAGCCAGCCGTCTGCATCAATTGCTTGGGCAGTTGCTTCTGGCATGTTATAGTATCCTTTCATGATATTGTAACCTCTTGCACAGAATTCACCAGGTTCGCCAGCTCCAAGTTCAACGCCAGTTTCTGGGTCGACGATTTTTGTTTCAACGAATGGGAATGCGCGTCCAACAGTTTCAACACGTTTTTCAAGAGAATCGTGGATTGTTGTTTGCGTGCAACCAGGAGATGCTTCAGTTTGTCCGTATGTAATAGTGATTTCACTCATGTTCATTTCGTCAACCACACGTTTCATGATATCAACTGGACAAGGTGAACCTGCCATGATACCAGTTCTTAGGCTGCTGAAGTTATATTTTTTGAAGTCGCGGTGTTCAAGCATTGCGATAAACATTGTTGGAACGCCGTGGATTGCTGTGCATTTTTCATAGTGGATAACGTGCATTGCTTTCATTGGTGTGAAATAAAGAAGCGGAATCATTGTTGTTCCGTGAGTCAAACTCGCCATGATTGCAAGAACCAATCCAAAACAGTGGAAGAATGGAACTTGAATGCAAAGTCTATCTTTTTCAGTGAAACCCATGCAGTCGCCGATTGTTTTACCGTTGTTAACGATGTTGTTGTGTGTTAGCATAACGCCTTTTGGAAAGCCTGTTGTGCCTGATGTGTATTGCATGTTGATAACGTCATCTGGGTGGCAAGCGTCTTTTGCTTTTTGATATTCTTGATGAGAGATTTCTCTTGAATATTTTCTGATTTCGTTCCAAGAATACATTCCTGGATATTTGTTGTCGAACGAAACAACGCATGTAAGGAAAGGAAGTTCTTTAAGGTCTAGTCTGCCTTCTTCTTGTGATTCCATTTCAGGACAAAGGTTATATATTGTTTGTTCGCAGTCGATATCTTTCAAACCGTCGCAGACAAAAAGTCCTTTCGATTCTGATTGGTTCATAAGATATTTGAATTCTGCTGTTTTATAGCTTGTGTTAACCGTTACCAAAACGATACCAACTTTTGCTGTCGCAAGCATCAAAACTAGCCATTGTGGATAGTTTGTTGCCCAAACTGCAACGTGGTCTCCCTTCTTGAAGCCGAGGGCGAGGAGAGATTTTGCAAATGTGTCAACTTCGTGTGACAGTTCAGAATAAGTCATATCAAAGTCCATTTCGATATACTTAGCAGCCTGGTTATGTGGGAATTTCGATACAGTGTCATCAAACATCTGACCGACGGTCTTGTTCATTAATTCAGTCATAATCTTACCTCTTTATAGTATTTTCGGGGTAATCTCCCCCATTATTTTTTATCCTTTTTTCATCAAGGTTGTGGCTATGGTACATTAAATAATTTGTTTTGTCAATATTTTTATAACATTGTGCAAAATTAGACACCTGTTTATGTGTTTTTGTACGTTTATCCTACTAAATTCAGAATTTTTGCATTAATTTTCAAAATGCTATGTACTTTTTTAAAAAAGTATGATAAACTAAAGCGGTATGATATAATACTCAAAATAGAGTCAATAATATAGCATATTATATAGTAAGCAAAAGGGGGGCAAAAAATTGCAACGTAAAATAACCATTTCGTCAAGACACAAATTTGTAGCACTTTTTATTTTGCTTATTTTGGTGCCACTTATTATCCTTAATGTCTTTTTGCTTGTTATTCAATACGAACAAAACACTCAAACTTATATCACCGAGCAAAAATATGAATTTTACGATGTGCCTCAAGAAATTGCCGACGAGCTTGGGATTGCGTTTTCATACGCGACTACTCTTGCACAAGATTATGACATGTATGTTTTTCTGAACAAAAAATATTCGTCATATCAAGAATACTACACTAACTATGAAGGTTACAACGTCAGCAAGCTTTTTTCTATGTCAACGGTGGAAAACGAAAAGATTTCCGACCCAATTTTATACACAACAAACACCAGCATATATGAAACGCAGGTGACACAAATCATAACAAGCGAACTTGAATCTGCCCAGTGGTATCAAACTTTTGATATAACTAACTCTAATGCTCAACTGTATTTTGACACGACAACAAGGTATGCTTATATCACTTGTCCGCTCATGACTTTTGGAACTAGCGATTATGAGCAGTTTGTTATGCTGAGAGTTGACCTCGATTATATTTCTAACACTCTTGAAAGCGTTGGAACGCCTTGCAGTGCCATGCTTTATGACGACAGCAACAGCCTGCTTTACACTTGGGTGGAGGGTTACACTTCAATTCAACCTGCACTTTATTATTCTTCAATCAGTTCGGATGGCGCGGATGATGAAGTTATGCTTGTTTATCGCGAAAGTATTGATTCCTACGGCAGTTTGAAGTTGGTTATTGCAATTGAATCTGCACCGTACTTCAATATTGAAACATTCTTGCCAACTATTTTCACACTTGTTCTCACACTGCTCGCTTCTTTCCTTTTCATGAAAAGTGTTCAGCGTGAATATATCGACAGAATTGAAAGCCTTGTTGAAAGCTTGGATGTTGAAGAACTGATTGCGGGCAAAAGACAAAGTGTCGACAGTCAACTCACATTCGTCGAGCAGACCATCGGGGATATGTCGGGAAGAATTCGCGACCTTTTGAAAACTTCATACGATCTTGAGATGGAAAAAAATCAGGCGGAAATCAGAAGAAAGCAATCAGAGCTTAACTCGCTTTTATCGCAAATCAATCCGCATTATCTTTTCAACGTTTTGAATGCTATCCGCTTGAAATCACTTATTAAAGGGGAAAAGGAAACGGCAAAAATCATTCTTTACGTTTCAAAAATCATGCGTGGAAGCATCACTTGGAATCAAGATATCATCACACTTAAAGAAGAACTCAACTTTATTCGCGAGTATCTCGCAATCGAGAAATACCGCTTTGAAGATAAAATTGAATATGAAATCATTTCTGATGAAGCGTCGCTTGAATGCGACATTCCAAAGATGTGCTTGCAACCATTCGTTGAAAACGCATGCGTTCACGGCGTGCAAAACGTGCTTGACACTGGCAAGATTGAAATCACAACGCAAGTTATTGGTGACGAGCTCAGAATTTCTGTGAGCAATCCGGTTTCGGGATTCAGTTCGGAAATCAAATCGCAAATATTGAGCTATTCAAAAGGTAATTTTGAAATAGACACCAAGAGCGTTGGTCTGAAAAACACATTCGGACGTTTGAGATTTTATTACAACGATATCAAGTTCGATATTGACACATCGGTTGAAAATTATGTGACGATGACTCTTATTCTTGCAAAAAAAGTTGACAACACTGTTGAAAAAAAGCTTGACGAGAGTGGGGAAATTTCCTCTGAAAATATAGCAACTGTCAAAAATGACGAAAAATAAAAAATGAAAATATATCGCAACCGCGCAACTGTGCGGATGACGCTACCAAATAAGGAGAACACTATGAGCAAAATTCTACTTGTTGATGATGAAGTGAATGCACTTAATGGACTGAAAGTTCTTATCGATTTTGAAAAATACGATATCGACACTATCTTCACGGCAAAAAACGCATTCGATGCGCTTGCCATTATTGAAGCAAACAGACCTGAATACATCATAACTGATATTTCTATGCCACAGATGACGGGACTTCAAATGATAACTGAAATAAAGAAAGTTGCCAAATATTCACCAAAAATTATCGTGCTTTCTGGATTTTCAACCTTCCAATACGCAAAAGAAGCACTCGCTCTTGGCGTGAGAGCTTACCTTTTGAAACCTTGCGACGAGGACGAACTTGACGATATTTTAACCAAGCTTTACGCCGAGCCAGACGAAGATAATGAAGAGGCGGAAAGTGCCCTTGCCGAGTCATACATGTTGAAGATTTTGAACGGCGAAAATGCACAAAAAGCTTATTCTTGCGTGGAATCTTTCATTGAACTTCAAAGTGGCGATTGCCTTTCAATCTGCCCTTGTAAAATCACTTTCAAAAACAGCAAGGAAGTTGATTTGTCGGAAGAAGAAATTGAACACAGCAATGAAAAATTTATTGAAATCGTATCAAAAATGCTGACTTCAGAAGGCAAAACTGTGGCGTTTTCATTGAATTCTTCGGAAATCTTGTTCGTTATTCACGCGCCTGTTATCTCGCCTGAAACCCTCAAAAATAAGATTATTGGAGCACAAGAAATCGCTTTTGCGGGACACGGAATTATTTCATCATTCATCGTGAGTGATTCATTCAAGAAAACTGACGAGATTGCAAAAATTTATCAAGATTGCAAAAATTCAATGTTCAATATCGGCGGGCTCACTAAACCACAAATTTCAATGCTTTCAGACGAAACTATTTCATCAGAAGAATTCAAAACAATATATAATTTGTTTGACGAACTTTCAGGAAACTTCGAGACGATATATGAAGATGAACTCAACGAAAAGCTGGACACTATCTTTGCAATGGCAAAAGAAATCGACATGCCTCTTGCTTATTTCTGGTCAATTTATAACGCGTTTATCATCAATATCACAAGATATGTGGCAGAACTTGACCGCGACGTTGATAAAATCATCGACCAACTCACTGATATGAAAAACAGCTATTCAAGCGAATTGATATCAGAAAGTTCAAAACTTAAAGAGCTCGTTTTGGGGCTTTATAACGAAATGAACACCCACAAAATCCACCAACAAAACGAAGTGTTCCACAATATCATCACTTATGTGACAAATAACTACCAAGAAAACTTGACGTTGAAATCACTTGCAACTAAGTTTTATGTCAACCCAATCTATCTTGGCAGACTTTTCAAGAAAAACACCAATACCCTTTTCAATGAATATCTCACAAACATAAGAATTGAAAAATCAAAGGTTTTGCTTCTTAAAACAAACAAAAAAATATACGAAATAGCAGACGAAATCGGCTTCAACGATCCAAACTATTTCATTGCAAAATTCCTTAAAGCAGAAGGCACAACGCCATCACAATACAGGAAAAAACAAGTTTAAAAAAAGACCCCGATGGGGTCTTTTTTTAAAGTGAAAAGTGAAAAGTGAAAAGTGAAAAGTGTGGTAGGCACTCGCAAGCTCGTGCACCCCATTTGATTTGGGCAGTAAAATAGGAACGCTCCCATTTTGAATAGTTGCGTCCCTTTTATTGTTTACTATTATATCGAAAAGCACAAGGCAAAGCCGCGTGCATTACCACACTTTTCACTTTTCACTTTTCACTTTTCACTTTTCACTTAATAAAATTGCAACGCAATTTTATTACATTTCTTTTCCCGCGTGATATGCTTTGTGGTTTGCTGGGATGAGTTTTGGTTTTGCTTCGAAAAGGTGGTCAAAACCTGAAAGCATGTTTTCGTCAGACAAAACTTGGCAGTGTTTTTGGATAACGCCTAGCATGATTGTGTTTGACATTTTTGCGTTGCCAAGTTCAATGGCTTTTGACAAAACTGCTGCGTAAACAACATTCACATCTTCTCTTGTCACTTTCACGTCACAAACGTCGCTGTTAACGAAGATATAACCGCCCGATTTCACTGAATTTTCAAATTTTGCAAGGCTTGGCTTGTTCATAACAACCAAGATATCTGTTGTTGCGATAAGTGGTGATGCCACTTGACTGTCTGACACAACAACGTGACAGTTGGCAGTGCCTCCACGCATTTCTGGGCCGTATGATGGAAGGAAAGTTGCTTCTTTGCCTTCGTCCATTGCGCCATATGCGAATGAAATTCCCATTGAAAGAACGCCTTGTCCGCCGAAACCGGCAAAAATCATTTTGCTTGTTGCCATATTATTTTACCTCCTTATACACACCTAGTGGATATACTGGGATAACGTCTGATTTGATGAAATTTAGTGCTTCAACAGGGTCTTTTCTCCAGTTTGTTGGGCATGAAACCAAAACTTCAACAAGCGAGAAGCCTTTGCCTTCAACTTGGTTTTGGAACGCCTTTTTGATTGCTTTTTTAGCTTTCAAAACGTTTGGGAAATCGTGTGTTGAAACGCGTTCGATATAACATGGTCCTTCAAGTTGAGAAAGCATTTCCGCAACGTGGATTGGATAGCCTTGAAGTGCCACATTTCTTCCGCTTTGTGAAGTTGTTGAAACTTGTCCTTCAAGTGTTGTTGGCGCCATTTGACCGCCTGTCATGCCATATATTGAGTTATTGATGAAAATGATTGTGATATTTTCACCTCTTGCTGCCGCGTGAACTGTTTCCGCCATACCGATACTTGCGAGATCGCCGTCACCTTGATATGTGAACACGATTCTGTCTGGCAAAACTCTTTTGATACCTGTTGCAACGGCTGGAGCTCTTCCGTGAGCCGCTTCTTGCATGTCGCAGTTGAAATAGTCGTATGCAAAAACTGCACAGCCAACTGGTGCAACGCCGATTGTTTTTTCGCCAACACCGAGTTCTTCGAGTGATTCGGCAACTAGTTTATGTACCACACCATGTGTGCAACCTGGGCAATAGTGGAATGGTTTATCTGTTAGCATAGCTGATTTTTTATATGTTTTAGCCATTTTGTCCCTCCATGATAAATGCAACGATATCTTCTTCTGTCATGATGTTACCACCATGTCTGCCGTAAAATTCAACTGGTTTTTTGCCGTTCACTGCAAGGCGAACGTCTTCAACCATTTGACCTTTTGAAAGTTCAACTGTCACGAATTTCTTAACGCAATCTTGCGCAGCAACCCTTTCAATTTCTTTTTCTGGATATGGGAACAATGTGATTGGACGGATGATACCAGCTTTGATTCCTTTTTCGCGAAGAAGAAGGACTGCTGATTTTGTGATTCTCGCTGTCGAGCCATATGCAACGAACACGATTTCCGCATCATCTGTCATGAATGATTCAAATCTTGTTTCTTTTTCTTTCAAGATTTCGTATCTATCATACATTCTGTCAACAACAACTTCAAGTTCGTCTGGGTTGATATAAAGTGAATTGACCACTCTTCTGCCCTTGCCGTCGCCTTGTGTTGCCCATGATTTATATGGAACTTTTGACATATCTTTGAATTCTGGAAGTTCAACTGGTTCCATCATTTGACCAAGCATGCCGTCGCCAAGAATCATGATTGGCATTCTGTATTCTTCAGCTTTATCAAACGCGTCATACATGATATCAACCGCTTCTTGAACTGTTGCAGGGGCATAAACGAACAATCTATAATCCCCGTGACCGCCACCTTTTGTTGTTTGGAAATAGTCGCCTTGCGCTGGTTGAATACCGCCAAGACCTGGACCCGCACGCATGATGTTAACGATAACACATGGGATTTCAGCACCCGCGATATAACTGATACCTTCTTGTTTCAATGAAATACCAGGTGATGATGATGATGTCATCGCTCTTGCACCGGCACCCGCCGCACCATAGACCATGTTGATTGCAGAAACTTCTGATTCCGCTTGAACAAATGTTCCGCCATAATTATAAATTTCGCGTGACATGTATTCTGGAATTTCGTTTTGTGGAGTGATTGGATAGCCAAAAAATGCACGGCAACCACCGCGAAGTGCGCCTTCACAAATCGCTTCATTTCCTTTCATAAGTTTTTTCGCCATTATTATTTTCCCTCCCCGATTTCGATTGCACTGTCAGGACACATCACTGCGCACGCTGTGCAAAACACACATTTTGAAATGTCGCACACGGCATAGCTGTAACCCTTTTGGTTTGTTTCCAAAGAAAGTTCAAGCGCTTTCTTTGGGCAGAAATTAACACAAAGCCCACAGCCTTTGCAACTTTCTTTGTGAATTGTCATTTCCATATTCGTTTACTCCTTTTCTAATCTTTTATAATAGAACATATATTGTTGGACTATGCCAGCATGCTCTCCAAAAAGATTGATAAAAAATTTTCTTATATCCTTTCTTGTGGCTGTTTCACCTTGAAAATCTTCATAATAAAGCTTTTCAATCCAAGTATCCACAGGAAATGCATCGTATTTTTGATAGGCAAAAAGCAATATGCAATCCGCCACTTTTTCCCCAACCCCAAACAGCTTGCAAAGATGCTTGTTTGCGAGAATTGTATCATTTGGTATGTTTTCAATGTCAAAGCCAGAAATTATCATCTGACATGTTCGCACGATATAGCTCGCACGATAGCCAAGCCCTAGCCTTTTGAAATCGGCTTCGGTTCCTTTTGAAAGTTGGAAAACCGTTGGAAAAGCGTGAAAAGTTTTGTTTTTGAATTGGATTTTGTCGCCAAACTCCTCGCTTATCGCAAAAAGGATTTTGCGAATTCGAAGAATGTTGTTATTTGCCGAAACAATAAAATCAATCAGCGTTTCAAATTTCGCCTGACGCATGATTTTCAGCATTTTTGCAGATTCAATCGCAGTGAGTGCATATTCATTTGTCACACCGTTTTTGACTTTTTCATAGTTGAAATCAAGACAAAAATAATTTTCAAAATACGGCACGCTTTCTGCCGAGTCACATTCAATTATGTAGGAATTTTCACTTTCTGTTATGTAGCAAATATGGTGTAGCGATTGAAGATAATAACCGTTATCTGCCACCGTCACCTTGAACACTTGCCCCGAAAAAAGGGTCTCGCGCATGTCTATTTGTGCCTTATCAATCTCGAAAATGTACATATTC
Organism: Bacillota bacterium; assembly: GCA_044426045.1. GTDB lineage: Bacteria > Bacillota > Clostridia > Christensenellales > CAMQZB01 > JAWXUU01. The sequence continues at coordinate 63,683 of JAWXUX010000001.1, read as the reverse complement.
GCCTACTTTTCACTATATTTCTATTAGTGTATCACAAAAGCACACAATATTCAAAATGCTTTTTGCGTATAAAGCGAAATTAAACTGAGATATAATTGAGAAAACGCAAAGCTCTCGCCTTGCGTTTTCACACTTTTGTTTTTATTTATTTACATATACAAATATCCATCATATATGTAGTATGCAATTCCATCAACTTCAAAATTGATTGTGTATGTCGCAATTGCACATTGTATTGCATCACTGCTAATTGAACTACCTTGATATAATAATTCATTATATCTAGTATATGCACCCGCCGTATCAATCACATATAGATTATTATCATACCAGAAATATCCCTTGTTCAACTCAATGTCGACACCGCTATAACTTTCATTAACAGCAAAACCGTTGCTGTCTATTGTGCAAGCTTTGGCATCTCTATCATATGAACCCATATAACCATATCCCGCCAAATACAAATATTCGATGTATCCATACATATTAAACATGTCGGCAGCAGAAATAACAATAGAACTCTCTCCTATGTTGAGTGTCAAATCGATATCGTCCAGATATATGCATTGTTCTTCGTTGCTATCATCATAATAACACACTTCATATTGCTCCCAACCGTACTCTGTCACTGCATCATCGCTATATTTCCACAATTCAACTTCAATGCCAGGAATATACACATAATATACGCCATCAGATATTTCAACAACATTACTTCCGAAATCAACATACTTGCTGAACGCGTCATATGTTAGACCAGTGTTTGAGAATGTTCCAGCATAGATTTCTAGTGTTGAAGATGAATCTATTGCAATTGCTCCATCAAATGTACCGCCATAAACATATATATATGAGCCATTTGTCGAATTATTTGCTTTCAATACTGCTATATCAGCTTCCCATTCTCCACCATAAATATTGATCGTTCCACCACTGTTATATACATATGCTCCATAACCTTCAGAAGTGTATGTTCCACTGTATACGTTTGTTATAGAAGGGTCATAATCACCCCATGCTGTTGCAATTGCAACGCTGTTAAATAGGTTAGTATTAGGATCGTTTTCACCCACTTGATTAACGGTACAATCTTCTATTGATACATTTATGCAATCATAATTCAAGAACGCCCCGCCATTTGTTGAATTAAATACACAATCTTCTATTATTACACTTGAGCAATATGTCAATTTGAGGCATTGATAACCAGATTGCATATTTTGAAAAGTCATATCATAAATCGATATAGTTGTGCCCACATAGTTATAACTTGTGTTATTTGCATAGATTGCACCTATAGAACCTTGTTCTTCTTCCGTTCCTGCAATAAAGGTTCCATTATACATTGTGAAATTCGTACTTGGCACAATAGATAATGGATAATCTTCATTTGTGACATCATTCGGCACTGAAATAGTATATGTAGCAAGATTCAATGATTTAGTTGCTACAACATTAATAACGCCAAGAACACCTGTGTCATATTCTATGTTGCATCCTAACTCTACTCCAATAAGGTTTTCATTTTCAAGTGCATGTTGAAGTGTATTGCTTGATTTTACAATAACCACTTCAATATCTGCTGTTTCCGTGTTAATTTTTGCATTTCCATCAAGAATGATAGAACCCACGTTCTCAAATGTACCGTCATTGGTTATGATGCCATAGTTTGTAAACGTGCTATTATTTGTGATTGTACCATTGTTTTCAAATGTACCACTATTTTCAATAGCACCATTGTTTGTGATTGTACCACTATTTTCAATAGCACCATTGTTTGTGATTGTGCCATTGTTTGTAATTGTGCCGTAGTTTGTGATTGTATAGGCATTTGACAAAGACACTTCTGATGCAATTATCATTGTATGGCCATATGGAATAGTTGTGTTAGAATCTTCAAACTCGATTGTTTTATCTGTATTACTGTTGTCTTCAATGACAGTTGTGCTACCACTTGAAGAGATCATCACATCCGTGCCACCGGCAACATTATCTACTAAGCCATCAACTGTAGCTTCTGTTTCTGTTTGGTTGGAAACATATGTGTTTGTTTCTGTTGGAACGATTGTTGACTTTGATTCACCGGTCACAACGACAACTGTGCCTTCTGCATTGTTTGTGATTGTTGTTTCTGCACTTTCCGTTGTTGTTATAACTGTATTGCTTCCGCCGTCCACTGTAACGATTGCGTCTGTTGCAATTTTCACAGTTTCTGTTGTTTTGTTATCTGCTGAAATTTCTACGACATCAGTAACAGTTGAACCGCTTTCCAAAACTGCATTACCACCAGCGATTTTAATGCTTCCTGCACTTGAACCTGATTTCATGTTGAATGTGTGCGTGCCCGAAGTCACTGTCACAACTCCTGTTGTTGTACCGTAGTAGTTGATTGTCGCATTTTCCATGTCGATTGTGATAGATTCATCTTCATCTTCATCTGTATAGACATTCAAAGTTCCTTCATATGCACCGTCACTGAACTCATACCCAGTTGTTTCGCTCAAAGTGATTTTATATTCACTTCCCGTAAGCGCACTTTCGCCATCCCATTCAGCAATTGAAACAACAGTCTCACTGCTATTATTATAGTCTCTTTCACCAAGAGTCACTGTGATTTCAGTCCCCTGTGTCTCTGTTGGCGTTTCTGTTTCAACTGGCGATTCTGTTTCTGTTGGCACTTCAGTTGCTATCGGGGTTTCTGTCACAGTTGGCGCAACAGTCACAACTGGTGCGACTGTTTCTGTAACTTCAGAATCACCACACGCGACCATACTGAAAACCATAGCTATAACCAAAATCACTGCTAATATTTTTTTCATAATACACATCTCCTTTCATAATAATCTATCCTATCTACAACTGTATAGTAGATAAAAAAATGTACAGTAGTTACGCTAAGTATACCACCCCCCCCCCCGCCTTTTGTCAAGTCCTATATAGAATTATATTGATTTTACATTTGATTTTTTTGCAAAATTGACATCGTATACTACATGTATTGAAAAAGTAAAAAATTTTCAATTTTTTGACCAAACTTATTGATAGTTATTCTCATTTGTGGTATAATAGTAAAAAAGGAATAAAAGGAGGTATGTTTTATGGCTATTAAACATCCAACAATAGATAATTTTGTGGAAATCGTGGAAGGTGCGGGGGTTCCTGTTTTGGTGGACTTTTACGCCGATTGGTGTGGACCTTGCAAGATGATTGCGCCAATACTTGAAGACGTTTCTCGCGAGCTTGACGGCAAAGCTGTTATTTGCAAAGTGAACGTTGATAACCAGCCCGAACTTGCACAAAAATTCGGCGTTATGAGTATTCCAACTCTAGTTGTCTATAAAGACGGCAAATACACTCAATCAGTCGGTGCAAAAAATAAAGCAGGAATTTTGGAGATGCTTAAGTAGGAGAAAGGCTGGAATGGCTTTCTATTTTTGCTGAATTTGAGTTGATTTTATTGGTTTAAGTTTTTTAAGGTAATAGGTAATAGGTAATAGGTAATAGGTAATAGGTAATAGGTGTGGTAATGCACTCGGCTTCGCCTCGTGCTTTCTATATTTTAAAATTAAGATAGCTACAAACATGTTTAAAATGTTTGTAGCTATTTTTAGTTTCCTATTAAAATAATGTGTGCACGAGCGGTACGCGAGTGCCCACCTCACCTATTACCTATTACCTATTACCTATTACCTCAAAAAAAAGCGTTCCTCAATCCTTGCTTCCACAAGACCAAACAGCGTGCACTCTCCCTTTTTACCCCACAAACGACACATCGATATCACCGATATATGTTGCTATTGTGAGTTGTTGCAGAGTGCTGTCGCTTCCTTCTGCTAGGGTTTCATCTAGGTAGTATTTACCACTTTCCATGATATAAGCATCGAGGATGAAATCTTCGGCGTTTCCAACAAGAGAAAGCACCACTGCGCCGTAGTCGGCATAGGTATATAAATCCCCTTCAAGGGTGATGTTTGTCATATCCACGTAGCCCATATCTGCTGTCAAGTTGACGTCAGCAATCGTTGAATCATCCACAAAGAGATTTCCGAACTGGATATAAACATCAAAGGTGCCGAATGTGCAATATTTGAATTCTGGGTTTGTTGTGCCACCGTTGAAAGTGAACGTGCCAAGATTTGAATCATACATATATATATTTCCGATATTGTTCACGATTTTAGTTTCTTCCATGTCGCTGTCGAAAACATACATAACAACTTCATCCGCCACAAGCTCGAAATAGCCAAGGTCAAGGCTGTCGATATTGATATACGCAAGATCCGCTTTGATAATTGTGCTGTCGAGTTCTGCGCTTTCTGGAACAGTGATTGTGATTGTTGATTTATCGCTTGAGAAAAAGTCGGGAAGCATGTTTTTTGCCGTGTCTAGCGTGATTGTTAAAACGCCATCCACAACTTCACATGCGAGTTCTTCCTTGCCATTCACGCTGTCGGAATAAACGCTGAAACTGTCGCCTGCCACAAAATTGATGTCCGAGCGAGTTGCTTTACTGTTCACGCCGTCGGTGTCTTGCACGAGGACTATGCTTGTTATTTCTTCGTCAAATTCAAAAGAAACTGGTGCGCTTGAACCGTTTCCAAACAGCCACACTGCCATAAGACCACAAACAACCCCAGTGACTAAGCAAAGAATCACCACTTTTATTTGTGTTTTTTTATCCACTTTGAATTTATCGATATCAACATCGTTTGTACTTTTGTTCATCTTTTTTCCCTTTTATTTCGTTTTTAATATTATTTCGTTTTTAGTATTATTTCGCAAAATCCGTGAGTGTTTCGCCCGTCAAGCGATAGATTGTCCATTCGTCCATTGCTTTTGCACCGATTGACAAATAAAAATCAATCGACGGCTTATTCCAATCAAGGCAAGACCATTCAAGCCTTCCACAGCCCCTTTCAACGGCTATGCCCGCAAGGTGTTTGAGAAGCGCCTTGCCATAGCCTTTGCCACGGTGTTCTTTCAAGACAAACAAGTCTTCCAAATAGATACCTGCCCTGCCAAGGAATGTCGAAAAGTTGTGGAAAAATAGTGCGATACCAACTTCCACACCATTTTCAACCGCGAACAAAACTTCCGCTTTGCCTTTTTCAAAAATCCATTCGGAAAGCAACTGTGGCGTTGCAACAACGTCGCCAGCCATATCTTCATAGATTGCAAGTTCGTTTATAAATTTAAGAATTGTTTCTTCATCGCCTTTCACGGCGTTTCTTATTTCAAATTTTATCATCGTTTCCTTATTATATTCTTAAAAACGCTTGAATACGTTTTTAAAGATTTTATTATGTATTTTTTTATTGTTCGCTGTTTATTTGTTCGTCTGGCAAAAAGAATGTGTTTTGGTTTGTATTTTCCATTTTGTCGGCATCGATTTTCGCTTTGATTGCGTTATAATCGGGAAGCTCGGCAAGGGATTTCAAGCCAAACTTTTTCAAAAATTCAGAAGTCGTTCCAAACTGTTGAGGTCTTCCAATAACATCTTTTCTGCCTACGATTTTGATGATATCATCTTTGAGAAGCTGAGTTATTGCCCAGTCACATGAAACGCCACGCACGTTTTCCATTTCTAGCCTTGTTATTGGCTGTTTATAGGCTACGATTGAAAGTGTTTCCATGATAGAGTTGGAAAATTTGCGTTGCTTGATTGGGTTCAAAATACGCTCGATATCATCAGCGACTTCTTTTGAAGTTGAAAAAGAAAGCATTTCGCCATACTCTTTCAATATGACACCGCCGTTATATTTTTCTTTCAATTTTGCAATCATTTCTTCAAGTTCGAAAGGTGTTGTTTCCATGCCTTGCATGATTTCGTCTTTAGTGATTTGATCTCCCGAAAGAAAAATCAAACTTTCAAGCAATTTTATTTTATCTTGCATTTCACGCCCCCTTTATTATTATATCTTTAAAGTTTTTATCTTGCGAAATGAATATTCTGCCAAGTTTTGCCATTTCAAGTATTGCCATGAAGGTCACAACAATCCTTTCGCGCGTGGGATTTTCCGAAAACAGCGAGAAAAAGCTGAGTTCACCTTTGGAAATTTCAAGTTCGATTTCTTCAATCATCATTGCAACAGTCAGCGTTTCTTTTGAAAGCTGGCGCTGCTCGATTCCTTCACCCAAGGTCACTTCGCGATAATTTTGCAAAACTTTTTGAAAAGCTGACACTAAAATATCAATGGTGCTGTCTTCAAACACAAAGTTTGGCGAGATTTCCTCCTCCTCTTCACGATAGAAAACGTCCACTTCTTGCTTAGTTTTCAAAACTTCCGAAAGCTGTTTGAAAAGTTTATATTCTTCAAGTTGGAGTATCAAATTATCTTCTTCGCTCACTTCCTCTTCCTCTTCATATTTTGGAAGAAGTTCGCGAGATTTGATTTCAAGAATGGTCGCGGCAACAACGAGATATTCTGTTGCAAGTTCGATATCTTGTTTTTGCGCTTCTTGAATATACATCAAAAATTGGTCGGTAACGTCCGACACAAACACATCTTTGATATCGATTTTCGCATTTTTTATCAGATGAAGCAGTAAGTCAAGTGGCCCGTCAAAATTTTCAAGATGAAGTTTCAAAATGCTGTCGCCTTGTGAAATATTTAATTGTTTTTCAGCATTTTCCATAACTTCCCCCTGACTTTATAAAATCAATCCCCAGAACCATATGATTGGTCTTTCTACAAAATTTGCCACAGTTGTAATTATTCCCAAATAGCTGTTTGCAAGCATGAACACTATCAAAATAAGAAGCGTGTTTTTTGCAAGGAACTGCATGACTTTGTTTCCCGCTGGCAAGATAAGTTCCAAAAATCTGAAACCGTCAAGCGGTGGGATTGGCATGAGATTGAACACCATAAGAACCAAGTTTATCCACAAGAAATATTGCAAAAACGCAATGAAAAATTGTGCAAATCCATATCCCATACTGCCGTATGCTGAAAGCTGAACGATATATGGCACCGCAAGAACATATACAGGATAAATCAAAAATGCAAGCAAAAGATTCGTCACAACGCCCGCAAGAGCGACTTTGATACTATCTTTTTTATAGTTTTTAAAGTTGTTTGGGTTGATTGGCACAGGTTTTGCATATCCAAATCCAATCACCAAAAACATCACCGCACCAAAAAGGTCGAAGTGACTTTGTGGGTTGAAGTTCAATCTGCCCATGTATTTAGCAGTTGGGTCACCGCATTTCAGCGCAACATAGCCGTGCGCCACTTCATGCGCCATAACCGCCATCATAAACGCAAGTATCGCACCAAGGAAGATTATTGGACTTGTTGTTAGCAAAGTTAGCATGTATTTTCGTTTCTCCTAGTTTTTATTAGTATTTAAAAATTTCAAAATTATTTAAGAAATTCGGGAACGCTATCAAGACGCATAAGATCTTCATAGCTTTGTTTTTTGATTATGAAATCGGCGTTGTCGCCTTTCACTCCCACCATTGCTGGGATTGGGTTTCTGTTATAGTTTGATGCCATTGAGTAGTTATAGGCACCTGTTGAAAGAACTGCAAGGATGTCGCCTGATTCAACTTTTGGAATGACAACGTCTTTTGCGATGATGTCGCCACTTTCGCAACATTTGCCCGCGATTGTGACTTTTTCAACGTCGGTTTTGTTCATTTTGTCGCAGTTCACCACTTCATATTTTGCGTCATAAAGTGCGTATCTTGGGTTATCGAACATTCCGCCGTCGATTGCGATATATTTTCTGATGTCTTTGATATCTTTGATGTTGCCGGCTGTGTAAAGCGTGATTCCCGCTTCGCCCACGATACTTCTGCCAGGTTCAATTGTCACGAATGGCTTTTTGAGTGATTTTGCAGAAATTTCTTCTGAAACTTTTGCAAGCACCATTGCAAGGAAACTTTCATAGGCTTCCAAGTTGAAGGCTTTATCTTCAGCTGTGTAATAAATTCCGATACCGCCACCGAGGTTAAGTTCGTCAAGTTCCCAACCGCAAACGGCTTTCACTTGTGCCATGAACGCTACCATTTTTTCAACAGCGAGAAGGAATGCAGGGAAATCAAAAATTTGTGAACCGATGTGGCAATGAAGACCAGAAAGGTGCAAATTTTTATATTTCAAAGCCTCTTTCACCGCTTCAAGTGCGTCACCTGTTTCAATTCCAAACCCAAACTTGCTGTCTGTTTTTGCAGTTTGAATGAATTCGTGAGTGTGTGCTTCAACGCCTGGGTTGATACGAAGTTCAATCTTTTGAGCGATTCCCGCATTTTTTGCGATTTCGTCGAGTTTTGCAAGCTCTTGATACGAGTCGCAAACAACCATTTTCACGCCAAGTGAAACAGCCATTTCAAGCTCGCAGTCAAGCTTGTTATTGCCGTGGAAATAAACTTTTTCCATTGGGAAATCAACAGATTTTGCAGTTGCAAGCTCTCCGCCCGAAACTACGTCCACACCAATTCCGCAATTTTTTGCAGTTTGATAGATAGCTTTTGTAGAAAGTGCTTTTGAAGCAAACAAAACTTCACCCTCGCCATAGCTTTTTTCGATTGTGCTTTTATATGCTTTCATCATGCTTTCAACATGATCAATATCAAGAACGTATAGTGGAGTTCCGAATTTTTTTGCAAGGTCACTAGCTTTGAAATTGCCGATTTGCAAACTGCCGTCCACGGCTTTCAATGTTTTTCTTTCATTCATAATAATTCTCCTTTAGTATATGCCCGTGATGTAAACTTAGCATTAATTTGACATCCGCACTTTTTGGCATACTTTTTTCAGTATGATTTTATAACAAAGTGCGAACTTTTGTCAAGAAATAGCCAAAGTTAAGGCGTTTTTACATTGTAATCTATTTTTTTGCGTGCTTTTTCGCGGGTTTGCATGCATTTCGTGCAGTTTTGCGTGAATTTAGATTTCAGCACGCGTGCAAAATTTTAGGCGTGCCAGCTTGACACGCCTTGTTGTTTCTTTTATTCTTCTCTGTTAATCTTCTGTTTCAGCTTCGCTGTCCGCTACGGCTTCATCTTCCGTTTCAGATTCATCTTCCGATTCAGTTTTTCCGTCGAGTTTTTCAAGTTCGTCGGTTTCTTCTTCAAAGTTATCAAGTGCTGAAAGGTCGTCAGTTTCCTCGAGTTCCGCCATTGTAGCTTCCCTTTCCGCTTGTGATTTTTCAAGTTCTGAAAGCTCGGTTGCAAGCGCTTCAAGCTCTCTTGCAGTTTGCAAAAGTCCTTCCGGTTCAAACGCTTGGTTTGCAATGCTGTCGGCGATTTCTATCGCTTGATTTGTGTCGCTGATTTTCTCGATTTCCTCAAAATTTATGATGCTAGAAATGCTTTGAAGTTCTTCTTTGAGCTGAGCAAAACCATCGGCAAGTTCCATATCTTCACCGCTTGAAATTCGCCCTTGATAGGAAACTCCCGCAACGGCTTTTTCGATATCGGCAAGTGAACGTTTTTGCGCTTCATAAACCCCAAGAAGTTGTTTTGATATTCCGCGAAGAACTTGCATGCTTGTTTTTGCAAGCACGATTGATTGGCTGATGTTTTCCGCGTTATCTTTTGCGCCTTTCAAGATTTCATCTGATTTTTGCGAGTAGATTATTTCATCTTTTGACGTTTCAAGATTTTCAATGATGTTTTTTTCCACGCCCGCGATTTGTTTTGTGAATTCTTCCTTGAATTTTTCAATCTCGCCAAGAATTTCACCGCTTGACTCGCCACGGTTTGACGTTTTTTGCATGCGATATATTTCAGTTAGCATTTTGTCGGTGTATTCATCGAGTCGGTCTCTGCTTTGGTTTTCAAGATCATTTGAAAGTTTTTGTTCAAGTTCTGCAATAGAATAAGCCAAACTTGCTTTCAGTTGTGCAATTTCGCTTCCCACGCTGAGGCTGTTTCCAAAAGATGCGCCACCTTGCAAACCTTGCTTTATAAGCATTTCTTTCACGTTCAAAACTTCGTTCAAGATTGTTGATTGGATTGGCTCTTTCGCTTTTTTCAGTTCTTGCAAAACCTCCGCACTTTGTTTCGCCAAAATTTGACTTTGAACCATAAGGTCGCGTGCGGCTGTTGAAAAATTTGCATCGCTATGCGGAGCATTAGAAAAAAGTGCCACGAACATTTCGATTGAAACACGCAATTTGAGTGCCCTTTCCATAACGGCAGGGGTTGGGTCGATTGCTCCGTGTTCAAAATATGCACGAAGATTATCAATATCGGTTTTCACGAAATCCAACGCTGAAATAAATTCGTTTTGGTCTAGTGGCTTTCTTGTCATAAGTCTTTCCTCTTTTATTGAAAATTTGTAGTTTTTTTGATAAATGCATTATCAAGCGATAACGCTTCTTTTATTATACCATAAATTTTCAACTTTTCAAGTGTTTTACAATTCAAAATCGTCACGAGATAGCACTTTTCGCATTTTTGTGACCGCTTTTTTTTCTATTCTTGAAATATAGCTTCGCGAAATGCCCAATTTTTGCGAAGCTTCGCGTTGAGTTAGCGGCGTGCCACCCAAAAGTCCATACCGCATGATTATTATTTCATACTCCCTAGTGTCAAGGTGCTGACTTAACATTTCAAGCAGTTTTTCACGGTTTATCTCCTCGATAACCTCTTTATAAACAACGTCGCTCGCGGTGAAAAGCACGCTTTCAAGCATGAGCTCGTTGCCGTCCTTATCCCTGCCAATCCCTTCAAAAATCGAGATGTCGTTTTTATATTTTTTTGACTTTCTGAGGTGCATCAAAATCTCGTTTTCCACGCACCGCGCCACATATGTCGCAAGCACCGTCCCCTTGCCATATTGATATGAGGAAATCGCTTTTATAAGCCCGATTGTGCCAATGGAAATCAAATCGTCAACCTCCCCCGCACCGGTATACTTTTTCACAATGTGGGCAACCAATCGCAAATTGTGGCGAACAAGCAATTCCTTTGCTTCATTGTCACCCTCTTTCGCTTTTTGTAGCGCCTCAGCTTCCTCCTCTTTCGAAAGTGGCTGTGGAAACGACCCCTTTGGCTCTTTCACATAGGAAGTGAAAAAGAAAACTTGGTTAAAAAAACTCAAAAATCCATCAAACATAGCATATCTCCCTTGATTTGTTGTTAATATATATGCTTTGGGGATTTTGTCCCATGAGCCTTATGGCAATTAAAAATTAAAAACTTCGTTCAATTAAAAATTAAAAATTAAAAATTAAAAATTGTGGTATGGCACTTGGCTTCGCCTCGTGCAAACCATTTGTTTAAGCAGTATCGAAAAAGGCGTAGGATTGAAAGAAATCCTACGCCTTTTAATACATTATCTAACAAATAGAAAGCACGAGCGGTACGCGAGTGCATTACCACAATTTTTAATTTTTAATTTTTAATTTTTAATTGAAAAAAGGAAAATGCTACGCATTTTTCTTTTTTCTTATGATATCAAACCTCTCAACTTCCCATGGGCATTTTACAACCAATTCTTGTTGTACCCATTTTGCGTCTTCGATTTGGTCGCCTGATTCTGATTTGATTTCTACCACTTCGAATTCTTTATTGAAGCTGTCGCCACTTGCAAGGATTTCCAATGTGTCGCCAACTTTGAAGCGGTTTCTCATCACGAAATGGGCGTAGCCGTTTTCGTATTTTTCCACTTGACCGATAAAGTCGTAGCTTTGGATTGGCTTTGAACTTTCATAATTTTGCGTGTTGTCGAGTTTTTCGATATTATAGCACGTCGTATAGTTTCTGTGACCCGCTTTATCAAGGTTTTCGACGATTTCTTCAGATAGCTCACGCCCTTCAAGATATGCGTCCATTGCCTCGCGATAGCTTTTCACAACAGTTGCAACGTAATATTCCGATTTCATTCTGCCTTCAATTTTGAAAGAAACCGAGCCAGCTTCGGCGACGTCTTTTATGTGTCTTATAAGGTTCAAATCTTTTGAGTTCAAGATATATGTACCCCTTTCATCTTCCGTCATTGTGAGGGGCTCGCCTTCGCGCGATGCTTCGGTGATTTGATATTCCCATCTGCACGCTTGAACGCACGCACCGCGGTTTGCATCGCGTGGTGTGAGATAGTTTGAAAGCAGACATCTGCCAGAATATGAAATGCACATTGCACCGTGCACAAAAGTTTCAATCTCGCAAGACGTGTTATCTGCGATATCTTTCACTTCGGCAAGGGAAAGTTCACGTGCGACAACTATTCTTTCAACATTTTGGCTTTCCCAAAACTTCGCTGAATATTTGTTGAGCGTGTTTGCTTGCGTTGAAAGGTGAAGCGGTGTTTTGATTTTTAGCTCGTTATACATCATCACGATACCAGGATCGGAAACGAGAACGCCATCGACATTCACTGTGTCAAGAAATCTCAAAAAATCCGCAATCTTATCAAAATCTTCGTTTTTTGCAAAGATATTCAACGTCACATAGACCTTTTTCCCCATTTCGTGGGCATATTTTATCAATTCTTCTAGCTCTTCATTTGAAAAGTTGTCGGCAAATGCACGAAGAGAAAACGCCTTTCCCCCAACATAGACAGCATCCGCACCGAAGTGAAACGCTGTTTTTGCCTTTTGCATATTTCCGCCTGGGGCGAGAAGCTCTAGCTTTTTATTGTCTGTCATATTCTTTCTCACTTTTTTATACTAAGCATAATTCCGTCACCGATATCAAGCAGTGTTGAAACCATGTCTTTATCTTTTGAAACCATGTCAAGGAACTCGCGCATGTTTCTCACGATTGTGTTTTTGCGGTGGGTGTGCTTTTTTTCACCCGACACCAAGTCGCGGAAAAGCACGTTGTCAGAAAACATCATACCCCCCGTTTTCAGCATGTCTTTGAGATATGGATACATCTCAAGATACTTGGATTTTGGACCGTCAAGAAGTATAAAATCAAACTGACCGCTCATTTGGGGAATGATTTCAGTGCAGTCGCCAAGATAGCATTTCACCCTTTCCGCTTGACCAAATCTCGCAAAGTTTGCAAGCGCTTCATCGCGGGATTCTTCCATTTTTTCAAGGGTCACAAGCGTGGCATCTGGCGGTGCTGAAAACAGCATCAAACTGCCCGAATAGCCAATCGCCGTGCCGATTTCAAGGATTTTCAGAGGTTTCACGCTTCTGACTGTTGTCGCGAGCAAAATCGCCGTGTCCTTTAGCATGACTGGGATATTGCGCTCGCGTGCATTCTTTCTCATCTCCTCCAAAAAATCGCCTTGGAAAGCTACGTTGTCTATGAAATTGTTGATATATTCTTGATTTTTGCCCATTTTTCCTTGGCTTCCTTGTTTTTGTTGTTTCTTTTGTTTCTTTTGTTTAGGTGCTTATAAAAATTGTCCTTTAAAAGCCCCCTTTTTTATTACATTCCGTCAATTCTGATATCTTCACGAGAGATACTGATATCTTTTTTCGCTTCAATAACGATTGGCAAAATCATTGGACGTTGTTTGATTTTGATAAAGAAGTTTCTGAGCTTTCTTCTGATTTCAAACTTCACATCTTGTCTTGAAGATTCATCTTTCAAATCGTGGTCTTTGATAACTTGCAAGATGATTTTTTTCGCGCCCATAAGCAGTTTATCTTTTGATTCGCTGATAACAATTCCGCGAACCACGATTTCTGGATCGTCAAGAAGTTCACCCGTGATTGTGTTCACCGCAACAACCGCGATAACCACGCCTTCTTCTGAAAGTAGCTTTCTATCTTTGAGCATAAGTGAATCCATATCCCCAAATCCAAGACCATCAACAAGCACGGCACCGTGAGGGATTTGACCAACACGCTTCACTGCATTTTTAGTGATTTCGATACTGTCGCCAAGCTCTGGCACGAGAATTTTGCTTTCTTGCATGCCTTGTTTTATCGCTAGGTTTTTGTGGGAAATCAAGTGGCGATATTCGCCGTGGACTGGAATGAACAATTTTGGTTTTGTGAGTTGGTGAATGATTTTGAGCTCTTCCCTTGCGGCATGTCCTGAAACGTGGATTTCGTGAAGTTTTGAATACATCACGTTTGCGCCAAGTTTCATGAGGCGGTTAACAACTCTGTAAACCATTTTTTCGTTGCCTGGGATTGGCGATGCTGAAATGATAACGGCATCGTTATTTGTGATTTTAACTTTGTTGAAATCCCCTGACGCCATTCTTGCAAGTGCCGACATCGGCTCGCCTTGCGAACCTGTCGAGATGATCACGAGCTCTCTATCAAACAGTTTATCGATTTTGTCGATTTCAACAAAAGTGTTTTCGTCGGCGTTGATTGCACCAATTCTCATGGCGGCGTCAACGACGTTTATCATACTTCTGCCTGAAAGTGCGACTTTACGTTTTGTTTTCTTGGCAACGTCGATGATTTGTTGCACGCGGTGGACGTTTGATGCGAATGTTGCGACGATGATTCTCTTATCTTCGTTTTCTTCAAACAGTTTCAAAAGCGAGCTTCCAACTGTTGATTCACTCATAACATACCCTTCTTTTTCTGAGTTTGTTGAGTCGGCAAGAAGAACTTGAACGCCTTTTTTGCCAATTTCTGCAATTCTTGCAAGATCCATAACTTGACCATCGACTGGTGAGAAGTCAATCTTGAAGTCGCCTGTGTGGAAAATCACACCTTGTGGCGTTGTGATTGCAAGTGCGAGTGAGCCTGGGATTGAGTGGTTCACGTGGATGAATTCAACTTTGAATTTACCAATCGAAATAATGTCGCCACCTTTCACGATATTTGTTGTTGCAGTGACATTTTTTTCTTTCAATTTGTTTTCAAGGATTGCAAATGTGAGTTTTGAGCCATAAAGTGGCACATTCACATCTTTGAGGATATATGGAAGAGCACCAATGTGGTCTTCATGTCCGTGGGTGATCAAAAACGCACGAACTCTGTCTTTATTTTGAGTGAGGAATGTTGTGTCTGGAATAACCACGTCGATACCCGGCATTTCTTCTGTTGGGAAGCTCATTCCGCCGTCGATAACGATGATGTCCTCGCCACATTCAATCGCGGTGCAGTTTTTACCAATCTCGCCAATTCCGCCGATAAAGTGTAGTTTAACTGCGTTTTTAGATGATTTCGCGTTTGCAACGGCAACCGTTTTTTGAGTTACGTTCGCACTTGCCGATTGCTTTTGTTTTGGCTGATTTTGCGGTTGTGATTGTTTGTTTTGTTTTTGTTTTGGTGGGTTTTGAGTTTGTTTTTGCTTTGGTTGGTTTTGTGGGTTTTGCTTGTTTTGTTTTGGCTGGTTTTGTTTCACAGCTTGTTTATTTCCACCATTTTGGTTTTGATTTTGAACGGCACCATCAGCATGTCCCGCTTGCTTTTTAGCCTTTTGTTTAGGTTGATTTTGTTTAGGCTGATTTGGATTTTGTGGATTTTGCGGGTTTTGTTTTTGTTGATTTTGCTTTGGTTGTTGTGCGTTTTCATGTTCCGCATTTCCGCCGTTTCCGCCATTTGCAGAATTTCCGCCGTTTGGTTTTTTCTTTCTTTTTCTTGTGTTTTGCTTTTTAGGAGCATCTTCCGTGAAGTTGCCAGATTTTGCTTTTTGAAGTGCTTCCATTGCTTTTTTCAAACTTTCGGTGCTTTCGCTTCTTTTGATGCTGACATCCTTGATGTTTTCAAAACTGCTTTTCACTTCAAGTGGCGTGCCACCGCCTTTTGAATTGGCAAGTTTCGTTGTTTGAGATTGAAGATTAACTATCTTCTTTTCTCTTGTAGTGTCCTGCGTGTTGAATTTTTCTAGCTTAGTTCCTTGCAGATCGTTTTCGTGTTGTTTTGTCATTTTTGTTTCCTTTTATATTTGTTATAGGGGTTTCTCCACCTATTTAAGTTCTATGTAGTATTGTTTTTACATTTGTTTCCATTATTAATAATGTTCAAATTTCTTAAAAATAGACCTGTTTTTGCTTGTCCATTTTTTATTTTTAAAATCTAGCCCAACAAGGGCTGATTTTATTTGCATTTTCAGTGACAATGCACTAAAAAATGCTTGAAGAATATAAATATTCAAACTTTCGAGCTTCTTCTTCTCGTTTTTTCGCTTCCTCGATAACTTTTTCAAGCAGATTTCCAAAGCTATACTTGCTGGCAAAAAGATAGTTTGACAAACTTCCCGGGATTGTGTTGACTTCGTTGAAATATAACACTTCATTTTCATAGATAAAGTCAAACCGCACTATGCCTGAAAGTTTGAAGTTTTCGTAAAGCTTAACCGCCGTTTTTTCGATTTCATTTTTCAATTCTTCCGAAATATTTGCGGGGCATTCACGCTTTAGCGAGCTTGCACTTTTCAATTTTCCTTTGGTGATATACTTATCTTCAAAGGTCAAAATTTCGTGCCAGCCTTTTGGTTTTTCCACTTCGGAACATTCCACCACCCCGTCAAGTTTGACGCATGCAATGTTGAGTTCGGAAAAGTCAAGCGCGCACCTTTCGGCAAGCACTTCCCCCGAAAAGAGAAACGCCATATCAAGTGCGGATTTGACATCGGATAAATTTTCGCACAGTTTTACACCTATGCTTGAACCAAGGGAATTTGGCTTGATAACGCAGGGATATTCGCCTTTTTCGTCGATTTCCGACAGTATTTCAGTGGTGGATTGTGATTTTGAATACTTCTTATATTCAAGCACATTCGCACCCGAAAGCACCGCAATATTTTTTGACACTTCCTTATCCATTCCAACGCTTTGCGAAAGTATTCCGCCCGACGTTTGAGGGATTTTGGAAAGTTTCAAAAGCCCTTGCAAGCTTCCGTCCTCGCCGCTTTCACCGTGGGTGGCAAGCACCGCACATGAAATTTTTCCCAAGGGTTTTATTTTTCGTTTTGTGATATCAAACAGCTGGTTGCTCCCCGCAAAAAAGCTAACTTTTTTGAACTTTCCCGAAAGGTCTTTGAACTGTTTGATTTTTGAAACATCCTTCAATGTCTCGCTTGTGAGAAACTCACCGCTGTGCGAAATATATATTGGCACAACTTCATATTTTTGGCTTTTTTCAAGCGCTAGAACCGCTTGCATGCCTGTTATTATCGAAACGTCGTGCTCGCACGACACTCCACCAAAAAACACCGCCACTTTTTCTTTCATGATACATCCCCCAAAATATTTAATCTTGCTAGAATATATGACAAAACTTGAAAAAAGGTTTATCTTTTGGAATTTTATTTTATTTTTTTAGAAGTGACCTTTAGATTATTGGATTTTAAAATCCACTTGAAAGTCCCGCGAAGTCCCCTTATAAATATGAATCTGGGATATCGTTTTCAAATAAAACCACGTCGCCTTTTTTCATTACTGCAAAAAGCGAACTTTTGGCTTCGTTGAAGTTTTCAAAGGTGATAAGGTTGTCAAAATCAAATCCCACTTCCTTAAGACCCATTGTGATTTGAACTGCACGCATGTTACCAACCAAGATGATTTTATCACAAACCTTGCCAAAAACTCTGCCAAGTTCGCGATTTGATTCGTCTTCCATCTTGCCAAGTTCCACAAGTCCTGGTGTCACGAGGATTTTTCTGCCTTCGAACATAGAAAGCACTTCGGCGGCATATTTCACGCCTTTAACATTGGAATTATATGAATCGTCAATGACAATCGCATGTTCTTTTTTTATCATTTGCAAGCGGTGTTCGGTTGGCTCGACACCAGCAACTGCCCTTTGAAGCGTTTCGATTTCCACGCCGAGTTTATACGCCACCATGATTGCAACGCACACGTTTTCAACATTGTGACGTCCAAGAAGTTTTGTTGTGAACTCGAATTCTTCACCGTCAAGTTTAACAGTGAAAAGCGAGCCGTTTTGATCGACTTTAATAACTTTGAAAATCAAATCTGAATTTTCTTCGCCAATGCTGTATTTTTCAGTTTCGGTTTTATCAAAAAGTTCTTTTGCACCTTCGTCGGCACAGTTAAAGAAGCTGATACCGCCTTTTTTTGTGTTTTCAATCAATTCAAATTTAGTTTTCTTGACATTGTCAAAATTTTTGAAACTTTCAATGTGTTGCAAGCCTACGCTTGTGATAACAGAATAATCGGGTTTTGCGATATTACAAAGATAGGCAATGTCGCCCACATTTCTCGCACCCATTTCAAGCACGGCAAATTCAGTTTGTTCAGTTACATAGTTTTGAACTGTGAGTGCAACTCCGCTTGGTGTGTTGAAAGATTTTGGGGCTGATGCCACGTTATATTTTTCGCCAAGAAGGCTTGCAATGAGGTCTTTTGTTGTTGTTTTTCCAAAACTTCCCGTCACAGCGACAACTTTGATATTGTTTTTTTGCAAAATATCATGAGCAATCTTGCCGTATCTTGCGATATTGAGTTTTTCAAAAGGTGAATTGATTGCGTTTGCAAGCAATACGAGGTATGGCAAAAGCAATGGGAAGATGCAAATTAGTATGTATCTGCAATATTCAATGAATTTCCAGCCTGTTTTCAAATGGAACACGTTCATTCCCACAAAAACGCCAAATGCAAGCAAAAATACTAGCACTGAAAATGTCACTTCAAGGCGTTTCAATCTTGCAGTGTAGTCAATCGATTGACGCTCGGGAAGCTTCGTGAGTTTGTTGGTTTTGAAAAACACCATCGTGAATACATAGAAAAACACTAGCCCCAAAAATGAAAATTTTGCGCCCGAGAACGGTGCAAATATGACGCTGAACGTGACATATGCCACCATTGAAAAAATACACACGTTTGACAGACGATACATAAATCTGTTGTTTGATTTACTTATCCAATTCAAATATCCAACCGCGTGATAGCCACGTTGTTGCATGCCTTTGAAAAATATTTTGCCACCTTGAATCATCAAAAACATGATTGCAACGCTTGTTGCAAACATGATTCCAACTGTCGAAAGTGTGCTTAAATTTGCTGTTAGGATTGTGTTTAGTGAGTTCATATTTTTTTACAACCTTTTTGGGGGTCACCCATTTTTTGCATTTGTGAAAAAATTTTCAGCGAGCATTTTGAACTGAAGCGGACTTTCCAAAAAGGAAAAGTGCGTGCCATCAATTTCAACTGAGCTCGAGTTTTTCACTTTATTTATGATTTTTTTCACTACTTTTTTTGATATTGCGGTGTCTTTGTTTCCTCGCACTATCAAGGTTTTGCATTTTATATCAGCTAGCTGAAAAGTTTGATCACGCGAGATTGCAAGGCGAAAAGTTTCCTTCATCACGCCAGTTGCGTTTTTATAATCTTCCGAATAGTATTTTTCCAGCTTTTTAATATTTTGCTTTTTTGTTAGCCTTTTTCGCAGTTTGAAAAGTGCGATTTTGACCGATTTTTTCAAGTTTTTATCTTTTATCCCAGCGGGCGACACCAAAAGTGCCGAAAGCACTCGTGAATTTTTCCGTGACATAAGGGAAAATGAAACTCTACCGCCATATGAGTGGGAAAGGATATGAAACTTTTTGATTTCAAGATAGTTGCAAAGTGCAAGCACCATTTCCGCTTGGTTTTCAACCGAGACCGCTGTTTTGGGGATTTCGCTTTTGCCAAAACCCATAAAATCAACAAGCAGACACCGAAACCTTTGCGAAAGGTTTGAAATTATCCAATAAAAAACACTGCTGTCACTTCCCCAACCGTGCAAAAACACGATTGTTTGGGGGTTTTTCAGTGATTTATTAGCAATTTCGTTATAATAAATTTTATTTCCACAATAATCAAAAAACAATTTTCACATCTCCGACATTTTTTATATTATATGCCGAGATATGCCATTTTGAGATTATTTGCGTTTCCACATGATATATGCCGTTTCGCCGTCGGAATAAAAACCTTTTCTTTCCGCTTCAATTCGAAAGCCAAACTTTTCATAAAGACAAATGGCTTTTTCGTTTGAAACGCGAACTTCCAAAGTGATTTCGCAAGTTTGTTTTTCTTTTGCAACAAAGAGAAGCCTTTCCAATAAAACATTGCCTACGCCTTTTCCTTGAAATGGTTTTGAAACCGCGATATTTGCGATATAACCCTCGCCCGCGACAATGTTCATGCCGTAGTAGCCCATGATTTCGCCGTTTTGATTTTTGCAAATTTCACCGACAAAAAGCGGGAACTCTACCGACTCATTTATTGAGGCAATGCTCCACGCGTCTTTTGGGAAAATTTCCTTTTCTATTTCAGAAATGGCGATTTCGTTGCCATTCCAATTTTCAAAAATCATATTTTCCACTTTCATGCGTTTTGTTTTTTCAATTTTTCTTCAAGTTGCTCTTCCGCTTGACTTTTTTTGATATAAACTGGCTCGATTTCGCTTGCGTTGGCAAATTCGCCGTTTTTTATTGCGATTTCCGCCTTTTCAAGCAGTCCGTTGATACCCGAAACAACATGCCACCCTTTATCATTTTGAGCGTTTGTGAGCATTTTTGTGATGTTTTCTTCTTTTAAAATATTTTCAATTTCGCTTTTTGTGTATACTCCGCGTTTTGAAATTTCCACATTGCCGTTTTCGCATTTGGCAATCGCAAAATAGCCACCGCCGTTTCTTTCCTCGCAGATTATCCCCGCGGGAAGCAAAGAAAAGCCTTCCGCCCCAATAGCTTCAAACGCGTCAACTGCCACGAGTTTTGTGCCCAGTGCATACGCCATGCCCTTTGCAAAAACTACGCCAATTCTTATGCCCGTGAACGAGCCTGGCCCGAGATTCACTGAAATGCAGTCGATTTTTTCTTTGTTGACTCTCGCTTTTTCAAGCAGATTTTCAAGCTCTCCAAAAAGGATTTTTGAGTGTTGAAGTGATTTTTCCGACAGGGCATAAAACACTTCACTTTCGGTTTTCACGCTGAGCAATAAATCTTTTGTTGATGTGTCGATTGCGAGAATGTTCATAGCGTCTCCTTTGAAATTTCTACCTCTCTGCCACCATCCTGATAGGAAATTGTGACAGTGTGAAACGTTGTGAAATCAAGATAGTCCTTGATGTTTTCCGACCATTCGATAACTTTCACGCCATCGCCATATATCATGTCGATAAGCCCCGCTTCATAGGCTTCTTCCTCGCTTGAAATGCGATACATATCAAAATGCAGAAGTGGAAATTTGCCATCTTCATAAACGCAGACAAGTGGGAATGTCGGGCTTAGAATTTCTTCTTTTATCCCAAGCGTTTTTGCAAGTCCTTTTGTGAAAACCGTCTTGCCAGCACCCGCCTCGCCATACATGAAAATAACTTCGCCACCCACAAGAGTTTTTGCAAACTGCACGCCGATTTCAAATGTTTCTTCAGAAGTTTTTGTGAATTTTTTTAGCAATGTTTCTTTCATTTTTAATATTTGCCGTCGTCCTTTGCTTCAAACACGCCAGATTCAAGTTCTGCTGCGATAATTCCGCCCTTGCTTGTTCCAAGGCGAGACGCACCAGCTTTTATCATGGCAATCGCATCGGCTGCACCGCCAACTCCGCCGGCGGCTTTGATGAGTTTTTCATCTCCCATGATTGATTTCATGAGTGCCACATTTGAAACTGTTGCACCTTGACCGCACATGCCAGTTGATGTTTTGATAAAATGTGCTTTTGACGCTTTCACAGCTTTTGTCACTTCGGCGATTTCTTCCTCGGTGAGAAGGCATGTTTCAATGATAACTTTGTGAGTGCAATTTGGTGCAGCATCAAAAACAGAGTTGATTTCTTTTGTGATAGCTTCAAATTCACCGCGTTTTGCCATAGAATTTGAAATCACCATATCAATTTCGTCCACGCCTCTTTCCGCAGCATCGCCAGCTTCGAACGCTTTCACCGCTGTTGTGTTTTCGCCAAGTGGGAAACCGATAACTGTGCAAACAAGAACGTCAGTGCCAGCCAAAAGTTTTTTGCAAAGTTCGATTTGTGATGGGTGAACACAAACGCTTTTGAAGCCATATTTCACAGCTTCAGCACACAAGTTTTCAAAATCACTTGCAAGAGTGCCTTGTTTTAAATTAGTGTGGTCAACCATTTTCATTATTTGTTTTGTTTCCATATTATCCCCTTTACCTATTTACGTATTTTGCGTATTTTTTTATTAGTCTTCATATGTTGAGACATTTTCGCCATTGTCCCAAAGAACGTCAAATTGATATTGCAATCTTGTGTCGCGGTGGAAAAGATGCAAAATGATGTCGCCATAGTCAGCTGCAATCCATCTGCCTTGAGCATATCCGTCGTTTCTTAGTGGCATAACACCGATTTTTTTGAGCTTTTCTGCCACGTTGTCATACATCGCTTTAACCGCTTGGTTGTTTGTTGCACTTGCAATAACAAAATAGTCGCAAACAGAGCTTTCCGCGCTGACGTCAACAATTTTGATGTTCATTCCTTTCTTTTCTGAAACGGCTTTCAAAATCGTTTCTAGTCTTAGGTTTTCTTTTTCCATTATTTCTCCTGTTTTGGCGTTTGCCAAATTTTATTTATTTCTTATTTTATTTACTTTAGTTATTTTGTTTACTTTAGTTATTTTGTTTACTTTAGTTATGTACTTTTTTATTCAGTTTATTTATTTTATTATTGGGTTTTTATAATATTCCATAGCATCGATTGTGAGCGGACAGATGATTTTATCCACTATTCCGCGATAGGCATTTGATAGGCATTTGCGAAATCCCGCTTCAAAATCATATTTTGCAAGAACGCGAAGCTCGGCTGCACCTTCATATTTTCTGCCAATTTCGATACAGTCGGAAACATACGTGAGCTTTTCAAGTTGGCTCATATTTGCCCTTGCTGTTGTGTGATATTTGATTGCTGAAAGAATATCTTTATTTTTTATTTTGAATTCATCTTTAACAACATATGCACCCACAAACGCGTGAACAACGGGTTCTGGGAGTAGCATGTTTTCTTCGGCTAGTTGTGATTTATATTTTGAAAAGTCTTTCATGTTTTTTGCAACATCGTGAAGGGCGAGAGCAATAAACGCGTCCTCTTTTGAAACGCCCGCACCGCTAGCCAAGATTTGACCCATGACTGTTGCGTTTTTGATGTGCTCGTATCTTTTTTCCGTCACGAGTTTTTCAACTTTTTTTGTATATTTCCTATATTCCGAATAAAGGTTTGTTGTTTGGATATATTTTGCGACCGCTTTTGGAACTTTTTTTGCAATGGAAATTCCAAACTGATTATCCACCCTGAGCTCGGTTGAAGAAATTTCTTCAGGCTGGTACTTCATTTGGATAACTTTTTTCAAAAGTCCTGAATTTTGGTTGACGTCTTGGGAAATTCTTCCGCACGAAACCACTGTTGCAAGCTGAAAAATTCTTTCTGGATTTTTCCAACTTGTGATATCGCGAAGGCTGTCGCCACCGATGATAAGAAAAAGTTCGTCACTTCCGTTATAGAAATGCTCAAGCGTTTCAAACGTGTAACATTTTCCGCGTTTTTCAAGCTCGTATGAAGAAATTTCCATTTTTTTGCCAGTGAAGGCAAGTTCACACATCTTCTTTCTCAACTTTTTATCGGTGATGTCAGATATTTCTTTGTGCGCTGGCGAGCCTGCTGGGATAATCAAAAGTTTATCCAAAGCTAGCTCCTCGATAGCATGTTTTGCAATTTCAACGTGTGCGTTATGAACTGGGTCGAATGTTCCGCCATAAATTCCAATTTTCATAGATGTCTTCCTTTTTTAGCTCCTTTGTGCTTATTTTTCCAAAGATTGTTAATAATAAACAAAAAACCTTGGAGGGATTATGCACAAAATCAGAACTTTTTTAGATTTTATTATATATGATATTTTTATTTTTATTGTATTGCTAATAATTTTTGGAAGTTTCACAAACGGATACTTCCCACTTGCCCTTTCAATCGTTGGGCTTGTGCTGTTTTCTGTTTTGTTTTTCAAAATTCGCGGAGAGATTTTTTCAAAGAAGAAAACCACCGAGGACACTTTGAAAAAGCAGAAACTTGTTGAAACTTCGCTTTTGTATCAAACGAATTTTGAGTGCCTTGAATTTTTTCAGAATTTTTTCAAAAGCACGCAAGGGCTTGAACTTTCGCATTCTGCCAACTTCTTGCAAAGTGAAGAAACGATTGTTTTCCCTTGTTTTTCAAGCGGTGAGCTGACTTTTGAACATGCACTTTCAGTTTCAAAAATCGCTCGCGAGGCGGGTGCAAAGCACCTTATTATCCCTTGCATAAAGAATTCTTGCAATGCAAATTTCCTTTCTGGCATGTTTGAAACCGTTTCGATTTTTGAATCTCGCTCACTTTTTGAAAAGATGATTGAATTTGACTTCTTCCCGAAAATGATTGACGAAAAGGTTTTGCCAAAAAAATCTTTCAAGGTGACTTTTTCCGCATTTTTCGATAAAAAGAAGGCTCGCGGGTTTGGTGGACTTGGGATTTTACTTTTTGGTTTCGCCCTTTTATCACCCTTCAAAATTTATTATTTGATATCAGCAAGCATTTTGCTGACACTTTCTGCCTTTTTACTTTTGAAAAAACGATGATTTAATTTTCATCATAATTTCACCCTTAATTTCAGGGTTTTTATAAGCTCCCTACTCAACAAAGTCGAATTCGATATCGGCAATTCTCACGACGTCGCCGTCTTTCACGCCTTTTCTGCGAAGTTCTTTCATGACACCGCTTATTGTGAGTGCGTTGAGAAGGTAACTCATTGATTCGGTATCGTCGACCACAACGTTTCTTGCGATGTTGTCAATCAGTCCGCCATAAACTTCCCAAACGCCTGAATCGTCACGTTCGATGATGAATTCGCGTGGGTTTGCCCTTTCGTAGCTGTATTCTTCATATTCAAGTTGAGTGAGTTCTGGGATATCGGCAAGATCTGAAACAATTTGGTCAAGAAGTGGTTCGAGACCTTCTCTTGTCATTGCAGAAACTGCGAAAACTTTTTTATCTGGGTAGTTTTTTTCCATTTTTTCTTTGAACGCAGTGAAGTTTGCTTTGTCATAATCTGAATCAACCTTGTTTGCAACAACGATTTCAGGTCTTGTTATCAAGACGTCAGAATATGCTTCAAGTTCTTTTCTGATTTTTTCATAATCGTCGAATGCGTCCCTATCTTCAACTTGCGAGATATCAACAAGGTGACAAATCATTCTTGTTCTTTCGATGTGGCGAAGGAAATCCATTCCCATGCCAGCCCCATCAGATGCGCCTTCAATAAGACCAGGGATATCGGCAAGCACGAACGAGCTGTCGTATCTTGAAACAACGCCAAGGTTTGGTGAAAGCGTTGTGAAGTGGTAGTTTGCAATCTTTGGTTTTGCGTTTGTGAGAACTGAAAGGAGTGTTGATTTACCAACGTTTGGAAAACCAACAAAGCCAACGTCGGCGATTGTTTTGAATTCCATCAAAACTTCGCGTTCCATGCCTTTTTCGCCAAGCTGAGAAAACATTGGTGCTTTTCTTTTGCTTGTTGTGAATTTTGCATTGCCTTTTCCGCCACGTCCGCCAGATAATGCGACAAATTCCGCATCTGGTTCAAACATGTCGCAAAGCACATTGCCCGTTTCGAAATCGCGAATGATTGTGCCACGAGGCACGTCAACGATCATGTCTTTTCCACACTTGCCAAAGCAAAGGTTGCTTGTGCCGTGCGTTCCACGATCCGCCCTGAAAAATCTTTGAAATTTGAAGTCAACAAGGCTTGTTTTTTGGTCGGATACTTTAAAAATAACGTCTCCGCCCTTTCCGCCGTCGCCACCGTCTGGCCCGCCGTGCGGTTTGCCTTTGAAGCTTTTGAATGAGATACAGCCGTTTCCGCCGTCTCCACTTGTGATTACTATTCTTACTTTGTCAATAAACATTTTTGTCCTCTGTGCCTTAGCATTCAAAATTGCAAGGCGGTTTTTATTTTAATAGACCGAAATTTTGGTTTTATTCGGGTTAATACTCGATAAATAATAATGCATGATTCACTTTTAATCCAAAATTCCTCTTCTTTGGTTATTTTGACACCCTTAGATGCAATCGTTATTATACACTTTT
Source organism: Bacillota bacterium (assembly GCA_044426045.1). GTDB lineage: Bacteria > Bacillota > Clostridia > Christensenellales > CAMQZB01 > JAWXUU01. The sequence continues at coordinate 37,782 of JAWXUX010000001.1, read as the reverse complement.
ATTATTAACTATTTGTTATTTTTTTAGGTCACTTCTAAAAAGTCTTAACGCAAATCTCGATTCCCAAAAAAGGCTTGATTTTTCACAAAATTTCTAGAAAAACGTCCAGTTTTACGTCGAAAGCCTGCAAAAAATACGCACTTTTTTTGAAATCAATCTTTGGTCAATACTTTTTAGAAGTGCCCTTTACTTTTTAAATCTTTCAAGCATTTCTTCTGCTGCTTTTTTGCCCGCGCCCATTGCAAGAATAACTGTTGCTGCGCCCGTCACCGCATCGCCACCGGCAAACACGTTTTCCATTGAAGTTTCAAGGGTTTCTTCGCTCACGACGATTGTGCCCCATTTTGATGTTTCAAGGCTTGGTTCAGATTGTTTCAAGATTGGGTTTGGACTTGTTCCAACCGCCACGATAACAGTGTCGCATTCGATAACAAATTCACTGCCCGCTTTTGCGATTGGACGGCGTCTGCCCGATGCATCAGGCTCGCCAAGTTCCATTTCAACGCATTTGATACCGCAAACGTTGCCGTCTTTTGAGATGATTTCGATTGGGTTTGAAAGGGTATTGAAGATGATTCCTTCTTCAATCGCGTGGTGAACTTCTTCCTTTCTTGCAGGAAGTTCTTCCATGCCACGGCGATACACGATATATGAATCTCCGCCAAAACGAAGTGCTGTTCTCGCGGCGTCCATTGCCACGTTACCGCCACCAACTGTCACGACTTTTTTGCCTTTCAAGATTGGTGTGTCCGCTTCTGGGAGGTATGCTTTCATGAGATTTGTTCTTGTGAGATATTCATTTGCTGAATAAACCCCTCTCGCGTTTTCGCCAGGGATATTCAAAAATGATGGGAGACCGGCACCGCTTCCGATAAACACGCCGTCAAATTCCTCGCAAAGTTCTGAAAGATAGATACTTTTGCCAACAACTGTGTTTGTTTGGAAATCTACGTTCAATTTTTTCAAGTTTTCAACTTCTTTTGACACGAGTGATTTTGGAAGTCTGAATTCTGGAATACCATAAACCAAAACTCCGCCAAGTTTGTTGAACGCTTCGAAAACTGTGACTGCAACGCCCGCTTTCGCAAGAGTTCCCGCACAAGCAAGTCCGCTTGGACCTGAGCCAACAACCGCCACGCGTTTGCCGATATATTCTGGGATGATTGTTTCAATTTTGTCTGAATATTCTTTCAAATATGTATCCGCAACGTATCTTTCAAGCCCACCGATAGAAACTGGGCTGTCGATTTTGCCACGAACGCAATATTTTTCGCACTGCTCTTCCTGAGGGCAAACTCTGCCACAAATTGCAGGGAGAAGTGAAGTTTCAAAGATTTTTTCCGCTGATTCTTTCACTTTGTTTTCTTGCAAAAGTTTGATAAAATCAGGGATTTTTATTCCAACGGGACAGCCTTGCATACATTTTGGAGTTTTGCAAAGCAGACATCTTGACGCTTCGATTGTTGCTTTTTCCGCAGTGAAACCGTTTGATACTTCTTCAAAATTACCTTTTCTCACGCTTGCATCTTGAACGCAAGGTTGTTGTCTTTCAATTTTTACCATATTCTCACCCTCTCAATTTGCAAGCATGTTCATGCGCCGCATAAGTTTGCGAACGCATAAGCGCTTCTTCAAAGTCGATTTCGTCGCCGTCAAATTCTGGCCCGTCCACGCATGCGTATTTAACTTTTCCGCCAACTGTCACACGGCAACCGCCACACATTCCTGTGCCGTCAACCATAAGTGAGTTCATTGAAACGATTGATTTCACGCCGTGGTTTTTTGCAACACCGCAAACCGCTTGCATCATGCGAAGTGGTCCAACCGCAAACACGAGGTCATATCCGCCTTCAGAAAGTTTTTCTTCAAGTTTTTGTGTCACAAATCCTTTTTCGCCAAAACTTCCGTCGTCCGTCATATAAAAAGTGTTATCCGCTGTCACATCAAAAACGTCGCGATAAAGCAAAAGTTCTTCGTTTCTTGCACCGATGATAGCATCAAATGCTTTGCCTTTTTCTTTAAGTTCGATAGCTTGTGGTGAGATAACGGCAGATCCGATACCGCCCGCAACAAGCATGATTTTTTTGAACTCGTCAAGTTCGGTTGGGTTCCCAAGTGGTCCAACAAAATCTTGAAGTTTGTCACCTTCGTTTAGTTTGGCAAGTTTCATTGTTGAATATCCAACAGTTTGAACTGAAATTGTCACGCTGTTTTTTTCGCGATCGTATTTTGCAATAGTGAAAGGAATTCTTTCACCTAGCTCGTCCACTATCAAAATGATGAATTGTCCCGCTTTTGCGTGGCGTGCCACGTTTGGTGCGAAAATTTCATATTCGATAATGCTTGGTGCTAGTTCTTTTTTTGATAAAATTTCAAACATACAGTACCCCCAGTTTTCTTTGGCACTTCCTTTTGGAAATCCCCTTTTAAAGTATTTTTTATATCATTTTTATATCATTTTTTTGTATCGTTTGCTTTCAATGCTTTTCGCATATTTGCCTTATTTTGTTTGCAGATATCCGCAAGCTGACATTCCCCACAAAGTGGACGTTGAGCTTTGCAGATTTTTCTGCCGTGAAAGATGAGATAGTGATGTGATTTCGTCCAAAGTTCCCTTGGAATATTCTTTTCCAAATCCGATTGCGTTTTTGCAAGCGTTTTGCCGTTTGCAAGCCCAATTCGGTTTGAAACCCTGAAAACGTGGGTGTCAACAGCGATTGCGGGAATTCCGAAAGCGACTGAAGCAACGACGTTGGCTGTTTTTATTCCAACACCTTGCAATGTTTGCAAAAGTTTGATATCCGCTGGCACTTCGCCGTTAAATTTTTCGAGTATATCACGTGAGGCATTTTTGAGGGCGAGCGATTTCGCCTTGCCAAGTCCGCACGTTTTGATATATGACAAAATTTCCTCTTCAGAAAGCGAATTCATTTTTTCTGGCGTGCCCGCGACTTTGAAAAGTTCTTTCGTCACTTTGTTCACACGCTCGTCGGTGCATTGGGCAGATAGTGTCACCGCAACAAGAAGTTGATACGGCGTTTCAAAATCTAGCATCGGACGTGCATCCAGATACATTTCACCAAGTTTTTCGATTGTATAGTTTATATCACTTTTTTTCATATTATTTCACTTATCAGAAATACTTCTTTTCTAGTTGAGCGTAAAAACCCAACATACTTTGTTATTTTACCATACTATGGGTAAATGTGCAAATACTTAACGGCTATATATGAAAAAACAGCGACTTTAATTGAAAAAAGTCGCTGTTTTAGGTATTTTTTTGCGGTTTAAAATTGCGATAAATTGCGTTAGCCACGCTTCACTGCATATATATCCCCCATGGCACCAGAAACTAGCGGTTTTGCCTTTTGATACTCGGATGCGGTCATTTTTATTGCTAGCGAGCAAGACCTGCCCATGTGTTTTGGGGTGTTGACCACGCTGTGGGAAATTCCCGCACTGCTTAATTTTTTTGCAAACGAAAACAACGGATTTCGCGTGTTGAAAATGATATATACCATATAATTTTTCCTCCTGCCACCCTGCTTTTATTTTTGCTTGCAAGGCTTTATATGTACTGTCACCCATTTATCGTTTACGTTATATACTATACTATAAAAAGAAATTTTGTGAATGGAGGGTTTGTTTTGATATATTTTGATGCATGTGCGACGGGGGGAAAGAAGGCGGATTGCGTGAAAGATGCGTGCCTTGCTCACTTTGATAAAATTGCCAACGCGGGGCGAAGCGGACATTTGCTTGCGGTGGAAAATGGAATGATACTTTCGGAGTTTCGCGAAAAAATCAGCGAAAGTTTTGGGATTTCCAATCCATCGCGCGTGGTTATAACCAAAAATTGCAGTGAGGCGCTCAACCTTGGCATTTTGGGGATTTTGAATGGGATGAAGAAAAAAGGCGGGGTTATCCCTCACGTTATCACAAGCATGAACGAACACAACAGCGTGCTTCGTCCACTTTTTTATTTAAAAAGCAAGGGGGAAATTTCGCTTTCTGTTCTGCCACCAGATAAAAACGGCGGGATAAGCGTTTCGGCGGTGAAAAATTCGTTAAAAAAATCCACTCGGCTTGTGTGTTTGAATTTTGTTTCAAACGTGACGGGTGGAAGAAGTGAGATTGAGGAAATTGGGGAGTTTTTGTCGAAAACTGACATTGTTTTTCTTTGCGACGGTGCGCAAGGGCTTGGGCATTTGAAGATTTCCGCTGAAAATATCGACGTTTTGTGCGCACCAATGCACAAGGCACTTGGTGGCGTGATGGGGGTCGGTTTTGCGGGGTTTTCGGAAAAAGCTAGCCCACTGCCGATATCTTTTGGTGGCACGGGGGTGAATTCAAGCAACCTTTCCCAAGGGGTGGATTTTCCAGAAAGTTTTGAAGTTGGCACGCAAAATATGCTTGGCGTTTGCGGTTCACTTGCAGGGCTTTCCCACAAAATGGCGAATTTTAAAAGCTCGCAAAACAAGGTGGCGGAATTGACCGCACACCTTCGAAGTTTCAAGTTTGACAATTTGAAAGAATTTTCCGTGCCGAACGAATGTGGGATTTTTTCGTTTTTAATTGGCGGTTATGATTCGGCGGAACTTGCCAATATTTTGAATGAAAAATACAACATCGCATGCCGTGGCGGGCTTACTTGCGCTCCCCTTATCCACAAACATCTTGGCACGGCAAAAAGTGGCGTTTTGCGAATTTCTTTTGACGAATATAACACCCACGAGGAAATCGAAGTGCTTGCGAGTGCCTTGAAAGAAATTTCCCAAAGCTAGTTTCAAATTTCGCTTTCTATTGCATCAATAACCCATTTCACATTTGCATTTTTCAGAAATACATAGTTGAATTCATGGGTTATTTTCGCGTTCTTGATTTTGAAAGTTGCAAGTTTTTTGTTTGACTTTGGCACGCTTTGATAAACAAATGATATCCCATTGCCACCTTCAACTGCTTTTTCGATGACCGACATACTGCTTATTTCAGATATTTTTTCGAAGCTTTCTGTGGAAAAATTGTTTTGCTTCAAAAAGGATTCAAAAACACTGCGAGTGCCCGAGCCTTTTTCGCGAAGTATCAAATGCCACTGAAAAATTTCCGAAATATCCACAGATTTTCCCGCAAATGGATGGGTTTTTCCACATATCCCCACGATATCTTCTTTTTTTATCAGCACGCTTGTATATTCGTTTTTATCAAAATAGCCTTCCACCATCAAAATGTCAAGCTCTAGCGCATGAAGCCTTTCCATAAGGCGTTTTGTGTTGTCAACTGCAAGTTCAAGTTTGACATCATCACGCAAAAGCAGTTTTTGCACTTTGTCAAAAATCACATATTCACCTATCGTTTTTGTCGCACCGATAGCGATTTTTTTCACTTTTGGTTTCGAAATTTCACCCTTGAAAAATTCATCGTTATAAACTATCGCAAGGGCGTGTTTTTCAAGTTCCAAACATTCGGGTGTTTTGAAAAGTTTTCTATCCTTATATTCAAAAAGTTTGCAACCGTACTGTTGCTCGAGAAAATGGATATGCTGAGTCACGGCGGGTTGCGTCATATTCAGCATTTCCGCTGTTATTCGATAGTTTCCCACCTCGCAAAGTTTCAAAAATGTGTGAATTCTGTTGTCTAGCATAACATCCCTCCTTGATAAATTATATTTATCAATTAATTACAAATCATTATTTTACTTTATCATAAAAATGTGTTATTGTAAAGCTGTTAAAAGATATTTGGAAAGAATTTGGAGGATTTGTACATGAAAATTACTGAAATACCTAAAATTGCACCAGGATTTCTGGTTGCGGTGGCTATCGCATTTGTTGCGACGTGGATTGAGGAGCTTTTGCCAATACATTTGATTGGTGCGAGCGTTATTGCACTTTTTATTGGGGTTTTGATCAACTCGTTTTGGAACCCAAAACCAATTATGGCGGGGCTTAAATTCACATCTAAAAAGGTTTTGAAGTTTGCTATTATTCTTTTGGGGGCATCGCTTTCGATAAGCACTATTCTTACGGTTGGAAAACTTTCACTTTACGTGATGTTTTTCACGCTTCTCACTTGTTTTGGTGGAGGTTATTTCATCGGCAAGGCATTCAAGCTGAATTGGAAACTTTCAAACCTCATATCTGCGGGAACTGGAATTTGCGGGGGCTCTGCAATCGCTGCGATTGCGCCTGTTATTGATGCAGAAGATACCGACATTGCTTATGCGATGAGCGCGACATTCATTTTTGACATGATCATGATTCTGCTTTTTCCAATCATGGGAAATGCACTCGGACTTTCCGACATGGCTTACGGACTTTGGGCGGGAACTGCCGTGAATGACACTTCAAGCGTTGTTGCTGCGGGGTATGCTTTTTCTGAAGGCGCGGGAGATTTCGCGACAATGGTGAAACTGACTCGCACACTTTCAATCATTCCAACGGTGCTTGTTTTTGCATTTATCAACGTGAAAATCAAACAAAAAGAAGGGATTGCAACAGCTGGCGCAATTTCAGAAATCAACACAAAAGCAGAAAAATACGAGGTTAGCCAAACTGATAAAATCGCAGAAATCTCTGGTGGAAACACTGCTGTTAAACGCGAAAAAGCCGTGAGCAAAGTCAACTTTTTGTCGCTTTTCCCTTGGTTTATCGTGGGATTTATCGCACTTGCTGTCGTGAACAGTTTTGGAATTATTCCCGCAAGCGTTTCGGCATATTCAAAGACTCTAAGCAAATTTTTGATGGTCGCAGCACTTGCCGCAATCGGACTTAACACAAGTTTTAAAGACATGAAAAAATCAGGAATTCGCCCAATGCTTCACGGCTTCACAATCTCACTTTTAGTTGTTATCGTGGCACTAGCATCAATATATTTCATGGGTCTTATTTAAATTTTATTGCAAAAAAACGAAATAAAAACAGTAAAGCAAAAGCCACCGATTTGGTGGCTTTTTTGATTTTAAAATAATTCCGAATGACTTCCGACCCTATAAAGAATCAAAGTCAAAATTTCATTTTTTACCGCATAAACGAGTAGCCAATCTGGCTGAATGTGGCATTCACGATAACCCGAGTATCCGCCAGAAAGCGTATGGTCGCGATATTTGACATCTAATTTTTCACCGTTTGCCAGTATTTCTATAACAGCAAACAATTCATCGATATCTTTATTTTGCTTTTTTGCAAGCTTTAAATCTTTTTTGAATTGCGTGGTGAATTTCACTTCCATGCTCATACGCCAAGTGCCTCTCTCAATGATTTCATATCATTGTACCCTTTCACGCTTTTGTCAGTTGCAATTCTGTCGCCTTCTTCAAATGCAGACCTCGACACAGCATTTGGCTGTTCAACTTTAATCTCAAAAGGTATTTTGCTTTCTCTTATTGATTGACGAAGGAAAATGTTTATCGCTGTTGTCATATTCATGCCCATTTCGCCAAACAAAGCTTCCGCTTCTTTTTTCACTTGTTCGTCCATTCTTATATTCATACTTGCCATATTTACACCCCCATATCTATTATATGCATATTGTAGCATAAAACATGCATATTGTCAATACATCATGCACATTTTATAAAAATCACATAAAATCCCATTGACTTTTTTTGTCCATTTGGACAGTTTTTGTCAATAGAGCGGTAAAGCAAAAGCCACCGATTTGGTGGCTTTTTTGATTTTGATTTGGTTTGATTTGCGTTTTGAATTATTTAATTCTCAAATGGCTGTCGATATTGAAGCTTTTCCATGGGGCGATTTCTAGGTCTGGATATGAGATGAAACGCATTGTTTGTTTTGTTGTTGGGTGCTCGAATTTGAGAGAGACTGCCCAAAGTGCCATTTTGCATTTATCTTGTGACTGATATCTCACGTCGCCCGAGATGATGTGACCTGAAGAAGACATTTGAACGCGGATTTGATGACCTCTTCCTGTGAGAAGACGAACTTTCACAAGGCTGTGGTCGGCTTTTTCTTCCAAAACTTCATATTCAAGTTCCGCCCTTTTTGCGCCATCAGTTGTTTCAGTTGCAACATAGACCATGTTTGTTAGGGTGTTTTTCTTGAGATAGTGCACCATTTTGCCTGTTTTTTCCTTGAATGTGCCTGAAACTACGCACAAATATTCCTTTTCCATTTCGCCAGCTGCGATTGATTTTGAAAGTCTTTCAGCGGCTTTTGACGTTTTGGCAAACACCATAACGCCACCCGTTGGGCGGTCAAGACGGTGAACAAGTCCAACATAGACATTGCCTTTTTTGTCGTATTTTTTTCTGAGATAGTTTTCGACAATAGCTGTCATATCAACGTCCCCAGTGTTGTCCTTTTGCGAAAGGACATTTTGCGGTTTCAAAGCAACCAAAACGTGGTTATCTTCGTGTATTACGCGCAATTCTTCCATATTTTCCTCCACGAATAGCAATCCACAAAATTTGATGAAAATTCCGCGGTTGTTTCTTTTTTTAGATTATTTTTTATTTTCAAGTCTGTTCTCCTTTAAAAAGTCCACTTGCACCACACGGCAAATAAATTCCGTTTTCGCTTGTGTTAAGGCAAACTTCGTAAGCTTCTACGCTTCCTTTCACCCCTTCAAGCGATTTTGTTAGCAAGTTTGACATAACCGTTGGTTGAAGACCTGTTGTGTAGCTGTTTAGTAAGACAAAAAGCGGATTTTCAGTGAGCACCTCTCTTGTCACTTCCAAAAATTCAGAAATGCAATCTTCAAGTTTCCACATTTCGCCGTTTGGGCCACGTCCGTATGACGGTGGATCCATGATAACGGCATCGTATTTGTTGCCTCTTCTTATTTCTCTTTTGATAAATTTCATGCAATCGTCGACGATATATCTAACTTTTTCACCGCCAAGTCCTGAAAGCTCCACGTTTTGTTTTGCTCTGTCCACCATGCCTTTTGAGGCGTCCACATGACACACGCTTGCGCCTGCCGAAAGGCATGCAACTGTTGCACCGCCTGTGTAGGCAAAAAGGTTCAAAACCTTGATTTCGCGGTCTGCATTTCTTATCATGTCTTGCATGATTTCCCAGTTCACGGCTTGTTCAGGGAAAAGACCTGTGTGTTTGAAGCCCATTGGCTTGATTAAAAACTTCAGTTCTTTCCAAGAAATAGTCCATTCGTCTGGCATTTTTTTATAGTTGTGCCACATTCCGCCACCCGTTTGCGAGCGGAGGTATTTGGCATTGAGTTTAGGATGTTTTGAAAGGTCGCTGTTTTTCCAAATGGCTTGTGGCTCCGGTCTTAAAAGATGTACATTTCCCCATCTTTCAAGTTTTTCGCCATTGCCCGTTGCGACAACTTCAAAATCTTCCCAATGTTTTGCAATTTTCATTTATTTCACCTGTTTTATTGAAATCACAGCTTTTTCGCCGTTCAAATTCCATTCTTTTGAAACACCGTCGGAAACTTCAGCAACTGTGCCCAAAACGTCTTCGCAGATTGATTCGCCCATTTCAGCCATGCAAGCGGAAACTTTTTCACCGCCAACAACTGAAAGATAAATTCTATCAGTAACTTCAAAATCGGCTTCTTTTCTCATTGTTTGGATTTTTGAAACGATTTCGCGTGCAAGACCTTCTTTTTCAAGTTCAGCTGTCAAATTAGTGTCCAAAATAACTGTCACGCCCCTGTCAGTTGCAACTTCAAAGCCTTCCATGTTTTTAGCTGTTGCAAGGATATCTTCCTCGCAAAGTTCAACTTTTTCGCCATTAACTTCGAAAGTATATGTTCCGCCACCAGCGACAGTTTCAACAACTGCTCTGCCATCAGCCACCGCAAGATGTTCACGGATACCGTTGATAAGTTTTCCATATTTTCTGCCGAGCGTGCGAAGTTGTGGTTTCAAATCATATGTCACGAATTTTGAATCATCTGTTGTGAATTCATATTCTTTTATGTTGAGTTCTTCAAGGATTACGTCGATAAGTTCGCGATCAAGCGAGATTTCTTTTTCACCGCTGACATAAACTTTTGAAAGTGGTTGGCGGTTTTTCATGTTGCTTGAATTTCTCGCGCCTCTGCCAAGAACAACGATATCAAGAACATCGTCCATGCCTTTTTCAAGAGCCTCGTCGATTGCAGATTCGTCACAAACTGGGAATTTGCAAAGGTGAACGCTTTTTGGTGCTGTCGCGTTGAAATTAACAACAAGATTTTGATAGATACTTTCTGCGATATAAGGAGTGAATGGCGCTGCCACTTTTGCAACTGTCACGAGAACGTGGTGAAGTGTTGTGTATGCCGCGATTTTATCATCGTCCATGTCACTGCCCCAGAATCTTGTTCTGCAACGGCGAACATACCAGTTTGAAAGTTTATCAGTGAATTCTTGGATTTTTCTTGATGTTTCAGTGATTTCGTATTTTTCAAGACCTTCGTCAACAAATTTCACGAGTGAGTTCAAGTTTGAAAGCACCCATTTATCCATGAGCGTGAGTTTCACGTCGGAAATTGAATATTTGCTTGGGTCGTATTTATCGATATTTGCATAAAGCACGAAGAACGCATAAGTGTTCCAAAGTGTGCCCATGAATTTTCTTTGACCTTCCGAAACGTTATCTTCCGAGAAACGTGATGGAAGCCATGGCGCTGATGAAGAATAGAAATACCATCTCACCGCATCTGCACCTTGTTTATCAAGAACTGTCCAAGGGTCAACAACGTTGCCTTTGTGTTTTGACATTTTGATGCCGTCTTTATCATTCACGTGCCCAAGTACGATACAGTTTTTGAACGGCGCTTTTTCGAACAGCAATGTTGAGATTGCAAGAAGTGTATAAAACCATCCGCGAGTTTGGTCAACCGCTTCAGAAATGAAGTCAGCTGGGAAGTTTTTTTCGAAAATTTCTTTGTTTTCAAACGGATAGTGGAATTGAGCAAATGGCATTGAGCCAGAGTCAAACCAACAGTCGATAACTTCTTTCACGCGGTGCATTTTGCCACCGCAAACAGGACACACGAACGTTGGTGCGTCGATATATGGTCTGTGAAGTTCAATATCACCTTCAACACCGCACATTTCTTTGAGTTCTGCCTTGCTTCCCATAACGTGGATATGGTCGCAACCGTCGCACGTCCAAACTGGAAGTGGAGTTCCCCAATATCTTTCACGAGATAGTCCCCAATCGATAACGTTTTCAAGGAAGTTACCCATTCTGCCCGTTCCGATTGTTGGAGGCATCCAGTTCACGCTTGCGTTTGAAGCGAGAAGTTTATCTTTGACTTTTGTCATTTCAATAAACCATGAGCTTCTTGCATAATAAAGAAGTGGCGTATCACATCTCCAACAATGTGGGTAGCTGTGTTCATACATCATGTCTTTGAAAAGAAGTCCACGATTTTTCAAATCTTCAATAATCATTGGGTCAGCATCTTTTGCAAACACACCCGCAAAATCAGTTGCTTCAGGCACGAAACAGCCCGCACCATCAACAAGTTGAACGAATGGAAGACCATATTTTCTGCCAACTTTTGCATCGTCTTCACCAAATGCTGGTGCGATATGAACGATACCTGTGCCGTCAGTTAGTGTTACATAGGTGTCGCATGTGATATAGTGTGATTTTTCTTTTGTTTGCACGTATGAATAAAGTGGAACATATTCCATTTTTTCAAGGTCGGTGCCGATATATGTTTCTACCACTTCAAAAGTGCCTTCTTCAAAAAGTGAAGAAACGAGCGCTTCTGCCATGATATAAAATTCGTTTTCCACAGCAATTTTCACATAACTTTCTTTTGGATTCACGCAAAGCGCCACGTTTGAAGGGAGCGTCCAAGGCGTAGTTGTCCAAGCGAGGAATGATGTGTTTTCCATTGCTACTGTTTTGAATTTTGCAAATACTGATTTTTCTTTAACGTCTTTATATCCTTGCGCAACTTCGTGTGAAGAAAGTGCAGTTCCGCAACGTGGGCAGTATGGCACGATTTTGTGACCTTTATAAAGTAGTCCTTTATCTGCGATTGTTTTGATTGCCCACCAAACTGATTCGATATAGTTATCGTCATATGTCACGTATGGGTTTTCCATGTCCACCCAATAGCCTACGCGATCTGACATTTTTTCCCATTCGCTTTGATATTTCCAAACTGATTCTTTGCATTGTTTGATAAATGGTTCAATGCCGTATTCTTCAATTTGCTCTTTGCCGTTGATTCCAAGCAATTTTTCCACTTCAAGTTCAACTGGAAGTCCATGAGTGTCCCAACCCGCTTTTCTATCTACGCTGTAACCTTTCATAGTTTTGTAGCGTGGTATGATATCCTTCATTACGCGTGTGAGAATGTGTCCGATGTGTGGCTTGCCGTTCGCTGTTGGAGGGCCGTCGTAGAAACTGAACACTTTTTCAGGATCAGTGTTCACTTCATTGCTCGCTTCAAAAATCTTGTTTTCCTTCCAGAATGACAAAATTTCTCTTTCTCTTTCTTCGAAATTTAAGCTGGTATCAACTTTGTTATACATTTATATTTCTCCTTTTTTCTCAATCCTTTTATCTTCGAAATGAGAAAATTTATTTACATGATTGCATTATTATTGCATAATATTACATCTTATTTTATTATAATATCATGGTGCGTGTCAAGTTATTTCGCGGTTATAGGGGCATTTGTTTGTGCTACTTACAAAAAATATTTGTTAGGGCGTGATTTTGCTTTGAAAATAAAGAAAAATATAATATAATTAGGGAGCGAAAGAAGAGAAATTTAAGGTGAAAGGTGAAAGGTGAAAGGTGAAAGGTGAAAGGTGTGGTATGCACTCGTTTCACTCGTGCCGTCTATTTAGTTTTAATTTACCTTATCAACTTTCCAGTTTGCTACTATTGCAAAACAATAGCTTAAATTATTGAATGCACAAGGGCTTGCCCGCGTGCTGTACCACACCTTTCACCTTTCACTTTTCACTTTTCACTTATCTATGTTTTTAATATAGCATTCACAGAATAATAAATAAATCGAGGTACTAATATGAAACTAGGTGTTGTAGGGCTTCCTAACGTTGGGAAAAGCACACTATTCAATGCGATAACTAAAGCTGGGGCGGAAAGTGCGAACTATCCGTTTTGCACAATCGAGCCAAACGTTGGCACTGTTCTTGTTAAAGACGAAAGACTTGACAATTTGAGAGAGCTTTACAATTCAAGACGAGTGGTTCCAACGGCGATTGAATTCGTTGATATCGCGGGGCTTGTTAAAGGCGCTTCAAAAGGCGAGGGACTTGGAAACAAATTCCTTTCACACATTCGTGAAGTTGATGCAATCGTGCACGTTGTGAGAGCGTTTGAAGATGAAAATATCACCCACGTAGACGGCAAAATCAATCCTGCTTCTGATATGGAAACTATCAATATGGAACTTGCGTTTGCCGATATGGAAACTGCTCAAAAAAGATATGATAAAGCACTTGGCATGAGAAAAGGTGGCGATAAAAAATACCAAATCGAAGCCGACCTTTTGAAACGCATTATCGATACGCTTGAAGCGGGCGAATATGTGAGAAACATGGAATTTACCGCTGAAGAAGCGGAATATGTGAAACACTTGTTCCTACTCACTTCTAAGCCAGTTATATATTGTGCAAACATCGCAGAAGACGACGTTGCAACACCAGAAGAAGATTTGCCACTCGTTTGCGTTATTAAGGAAGTTGCACAAAAAGAACACGCGGAAGTTATTGTTATTTCAGCGAAAATTGAAGAGGAAATCGGAAGTCTTGAAGACGAAGAAGATAAAGCAATGTTTCTTGATGACCTAGGACTTTCAGAAAGCGGTCTTGACAAACTTGTCGCTTCTTGTTATTCACTTCTCGGACTTATTTCTTACCTCACAGCGGGCGAGCAAGAAGTTCGTGCTTGGACAATAACAAAAGGCACAAAAGCACCTGGAGCTGCGGGCAAAATCCACACAGACTTCGAACGCGGATTTATCAAAGCAGAAGTCGTGGACTACACTTCCCTTATCGAGCTTGGCGGTTACGTGAAAGCAAGAGAAAAAGGCAAAGTGAGAATCGAAGGCAAAGAATACGTTGTTCAAGACGGAGATGTTATTTTGTTTAGATTTAACGTGTAGAATATTTTCTTAATATGCAATAGTTATGGTAAGCTGAGATGTGGTCTTGGCTTACCTTTTTTTTAAAGTGAAAGGTGAAAGGTGAAAGGTGTGGTAGGCACTCGCTGCCGCTCGTGCACGCCATTATATTTGGGCAGTAAAAAAGGAACGCCCATATTGAATAGTCACGTTCCTACAAATAGTTACAAATATAATTGAAAGCACAAGGCGAAGCCGCGTGCATTACCACCACTTTTCACTTTTCACTTTTCACTTTTCACTTAAAATTACCTATTAACCGATCTCGCCATTCTGCCATAAGTATGCCTCACACCCCTTATTACAATCGAATATGCGGTGATGTTTTCTGGGACTGACATGCCGAGGATGCCTGCGTCGCCGAGGTGGTGGATATCGGCGCCTGCCATTTTGCTCATGAGGGCGATTTGTCTTATTGTTTGGATATCCGCTCCCTCTTGGCTTGTGCCGATTGCCGTCATGGCGAGTTTGCCTTTTTCATGGACGAGTTTTATAAGCGATTCGGCATAATCTTGCGTTATCCCCGGCACTGTTCCTGGGGCGGGAAGCAAAATCATGTCCGCTCCGCTGTCGATAAAATCACTGACGTCGGCAGCGGTGATGATGTTTGCACCACCTTCGCGCGCAATTCCCGATGCGTGCATTTTGCCAGCGCAAAGCATGATTTTATCGCCTAGTGCTTCCGAAATTGCTTTCAAGGTTGCTTTTATTTCCTTATTTGTCACGCCAATTCCTGGGTTGCCCGTCAAAATTATCATGTCAACGCCCATTTCTTTTGCTTTTTTTGCGTTTTCGACCGTCGCTTTTCTGCCATCAGTCATTTTCCACGTTTCATCAGTTTCAGCTTCGATTTCATCCGAAACTGGTTCAAGATTTATCGCAATTGGTCTTGCAAGCAATTTTTTTAGCATGGCGATTGGATTATCCGATTTGGGAATTCCGTTTATCACGGGATTTTTCACATCAAACATGTTGAGAAGAATTAAATCCGCACCCATTGCCGAGGCAAGTTCCGCATTGGAAATATTCCCAAGGATTGGCGATGCGGACACAATGTTTTCGCAAGCCAAAACCCTGCCTTCACTTTTTGCTATGCTTTCAAATAAATCGGCTTTTGTGAAATTTGCAAAATCACTGCCGTTGCAATCGAGTATTCTTTTAGCCATTATTTTTCTCCGTTTTTATTTTATTGTAGCACCAATTTTGATTTTTTGCAATACTAAAACCAAAAAAAGCACTCCACTTGAAATGCTTTTGATTTTATTTATTTTCTGTTTTTGAAGTGACATTCAGCGTGACCGACACAATTTCGGGGCGGTTGAAAAGTCTTATCGGAAATCTGCTGTTGCCAAGCCCTCTTGAAATATACACTGTTGTTTTTCCAATTTTGTGTGTCCCACTGGCATATTTTGGCAAAAAACCTTGATGTGGCGACAAAATTCCGCGTTTTATGATTGGAATTTGGAACTGACCGCCGTGGGCGTGCCCACAAAATGCCAAATCAACACCTGTTTTTGCATAAGTTTCGGCAAGTTCTGCCCTGTGCATAAGTAGGATATTGAGGTTGGATTTTTCGAGGTTTTTACAATATTTCATCATCTCGCGATCGTCAAAATCTTCTGCTCTTTCATAAAAATCGTCATTTTCCCACGGGTCGGGAAAGCCTGTTATTTGAATTTTTTCACCCGCTTTTTCAATAACGAAAGTCGCTTTATCCAAAACCACTACCCCCGCTTTTTTAAGGAGCGGTTTTATTTCTTCATATATTCCAAACTTAGCTTCATGGTTGCCACAAACATAAAAAACCGTTGAAAATTCCACGGCTTTTTCCACAAATTCCATGGCGATTTCAAGATTTGTTCGCCTTCTGTCGATCATATCACCCGTCACAAAAATGACGTCGGGATTTTCCGCTTTGATTTTTGAAATTAACTTTTGTTGGCCTTTTCCAAAGCGTTTATTGTGCAAATCGGAAACTTGCACAATCTTGAAATTTTCAAAATTTTCACTTATTTTATCACTTTTATATTGATGCTTTGATGTGACGATACAGTTATCGCTGTACCACAAAAACCACCCAAGCACTGCCACAAAAATCACAATAATTGCAATCCACATGTTTTTTCCTTATTCACTTCACGCTTTTATATTTTCTTTTCCACGATTTCAAGTGGCACTTGCATATCGCACATTCTGCCCATCATTTCAATTTGCACCGTCGCTTGCATTTTGTGGCGGTTGATTTTTTTGATGATAGATTCTTTTCCCACAAGTGGTCCACGCTTGATTATTATTTCGTCGCCAATGATGATACCAACCGAACTTTGCATGACTTTTTCTTTATCCAAAAACGCCGTCAAAATTTCCACGTCGGAATCGTGCAAAACGCATCCTTCAGAATCGGAATATTTCAAGAGTTTATATATTTTATCGGTACCTTTTGAAACCTCCAAAAGGTTGCCTATCATTTCTTCATCACTTGAAATAACAAAAATGTAACCTTTGAAAAGCGGAATTGTGCTCGTTTGAATTTCGCCCTTAGCCTTTCGTTGCACAGTCACTTTTGGAATAAAAACTTCCGCACCGTCAAGCTGTTTTTGAATATAATTTTTGGCGTATTCCTCTTTTCCCGTTGGGACATAAATCGCGAACCATTTTTCTTTCACCGCTGGCGATTTTTCCTCATTTATTTCAATATTTTTTATATTTTCAATGTTTTTATCTTCTTCAATGTTATCTAGCATGATATTATTATCTACCTTTACACATTATTTTATTTAGTATCCACCACACAAACAAAACGCCGAAAAACGCTGTTGAATACCCGAAAAAATCAATAAACACATCTTTCACTCCCGCACCTCGCGATGTGAAAATTTGCAGTGTTTCATCAGCAGTGGCTGTGATAAATCCAAAAATCAAACTGCACAAAACCCATTTCTTACTTTTTTGATTTCGCACAAACAAAAGTGCCGAAACAAAAAATCCAAGGGCAAAAAACTCCGCAAAATGTGCCATTTTACGAAATAGATTGTGCGTCAAGCCCTCTTCCCCCACAACTGGGACAATAACAGGGTCGATAACGGGTTTCACTTCAACATAAAGGCTAGTTGATTGCTCGGATGATTCTTCCACCGATTTTGCCGAGTTGGAAAAGATAAAAGCGATCGTCGCTATTATGCAAATCACAAGTATTGCAGTTAGTATTCTTATCGCTTTTTCGTTTTTTATCATTTTTATTTCACCGATTTATTTTTATGAGAACTTTTATAAAAGTGCCCTTATATTTTAGTGACAATTTGCCCTGTTCTTTTGAAAATTGCGTTGGCTTTCACCACTCCACGGACTGATGAAAGTGGTTGAACAACTGAATTTCTGCACACGATTGTGCCGGGATTCAACACGCTGTTACATCCAATTTCCGCAAAATCGCCTAGCATTGCACCAAATTTTTTTATTCCCGTTTCAATTTTATAACCCTCGCCACGAACTGTCACAAGGCTTTTATCCGCTTTCACGTTTGACATTATCGAACCCGCACCCGTGTGGGCTTTGTAGCCAAAAATACTGTCGCCAACATAGTTATAATGAGGAACTTGCACGCCGTCAAACAAAATACAGTTTTTGAGTTCCGTTGAGTTGCCAACAACCACACCTTCGCCAACAAGGGCGTTGCCACGAATGAACGCACCCGGGCGAACTTCCGTTTTTGCACCGATGATAACCCCACCTTCGATATAAGTGTTTGGGTAAATTTTCGCAGTTTTGTGAATCCAAACGTTTTCACTTGGGCAGTCATATTCGCTAGTATCCAAAGTTTTGCCAATTTTTTTGATGAAATCGCCAATTTTTGGCAATACTTCGAATGGATATTGCGTATTTTCAAAAATCTCCCCCGCAATTGTGTGGGAGAGATCAAAAAGTTCGCTATTCAAGATTTCTTTAATGTTTTCCATAATAATCTCACTATTTTTGAGCGCCGTGACCTTTTGCTATCAAAACTGAGATAACACTGTCCACGAGTTTGTGACATTTATCAATGCTTTCAGCTTCCACCATAACGCGAATAAGCTGTTCAGTGCCACTTTCTCTCACGAGAATTCTGCCACTGTTTCCCAAAATTTCGCTGACTTTAGCAACTTCTGCTTGAACGTCGGGGTCATTTTGTGCGATTGGTTTGCTTTTCACCCTCACGTTTTTCAAAACTTGTGGATAAACCGTCATTGGACTTGTGAGCGTTGAAAGTGGTGCTTTTTTTGCAAGCATAACTTGCATAACTTTCATTGCAGTGAGAATTCCATCCCCTGTTGTTGAATATTTTCTGAAAATGGTGTGCCCTGAATTTTCACCGCCGATTTCGATATTGTCAGAAATCATTTTTTCATAGACATACTTATCGCCAACCGCTGTTTTTTCATAGCCAATGCCAAGTTCGTCAAACGCTTTATAAAGTCCAAAGTTTGACATGATTGTTGTGCAAACCTTGCCAGAAAGCAGTTTTCCCCTGTCTTTCATGTATTTTGCGTAGATATACAACACTTGGTCGCCATCCACGATATCCCCTCTTTCGTCCACAATAAGACATCTATCCGCATCGCCATCGAAGGCAAATCCGATATCAAGACCTTTTTCAACAACGAGTTTTCTGATGCCGTCCATATGTGTTGAACCGCAATCCACGTTGATATTTGTGCCGTCGGGATCGTTATTTATTATTGTAACTTTTGCGCCAAGTGCTTCAAAAACACTTCTTGCAATGGCATATGACGCGCCGTTTGCTGTGTCAAGACCAACTTTCATGCCTTTATATGAATATTCAGCAAGGTTGATAAGATACGCCATATATCTGTTTCTGCCCACCATGTGGTCGTGAACTTTGCCGACAGCCGCCCCCGTTGCAAGCGGGATATCGGTATCTTTTGGAAGTCCAAAAGTACCCATGTCGCCGTCGATATAAGCTTCGATTTTTCCAATCAATTCGTCAAGAACCTTTTCGCCATTAGAGTTGAAAAGTTTTATTCCGTTATCTTCAAACGAGTTGTGACTTGCCGAAATCATTATTCCGCAGTCGAAATCTTCCGTTCTTGTTATATACGCCACACTTGGAGTTGTTGTGACGTGCATCATATATGCTTCACCGCCACTGGCTGAAATGCCAGTCACAAGTGCATATTCAAGCATGTATCCGCTTCTTCTTGTATCTTTTCCGATAACAATTTGTGCGGGTTTTCCATCTTGAGAGAAATACCAACCCAAAAATCTTCCGATTTGATAGGCGTGGATATTTGTTAAATCTTTGTTCGCTTCACCACGGAAGCCGTCAGTTCCAAAATATTTTCCCATAAAATTCCTTCTTCTTTTTTTATTTATACTATTAAATGTTTAGTTGATATATGTCTTATTTTAACGATATCAAATAAAGAAAGGATTATGCTTGTTTCTTTTTAATAACCAAAACCACAACTAGTACGAGTGCCAAAACTGCAACTGCAGCTATCATCCAAACCCAAGGTGAAATACCAGTTGAATCATCTGCCACAGTGCCAGGTGAAAGTGTTGTGTCGCTAGAGCCCGTAGATGCTGAAACGAAAAGTTCATCTGAAGAAAGTGTTGAAATAACAACTGGAACGATTGTGTCAGAAACAATTGTGATGTTTGTAACCGCAATTGAACCGTCGTCAGCAACGCTTCCTGTCACTTCAGCATATTGAGTCGCAGCAAAGGCAACTCTCACGCCAGCAATAGAGAATGCACTGATTGTGCTTTGTGCAACTACGCTGTCGGAAATTGTCATTGGGATTGTGATTTTGCCAGTTTCTGATGTTGCAAGACCTGAAATATCAGCAGAACCAAGTGATTCACCGCTTGTTGAATAAATTGAAAGTGCTGGGTATGATCCATCGTCAGCTTTTGGAATGCTCATTGAAACGGCAGAAGACACACTTAGTGGTGCACCGAAATTACCAGTACTGCTGAAATCAAACACGACTGTATCTGCTTCTGATGATGGAGCGAGATTAGCTACGTCGATAGCTTCTTCTGTGCCACTCATTTGAGTTGTTGTTACGTTGATATCCATGCTCACGCTTTTTGTGAGAGATGAAGCATCTTCGCTTGCAATTGTCACCACGACGAAATCGCTTGCACTGTTTTCTGTTGATGCTGCAGTGTTTGTTGAAACGATTGCAATTGCATTTCCTGTTTCTGCAACAGTTGCTTGAATTGCTTCAACCGACAAAACTGAATTTTCAGAAACGACCAAAACGCTTGCAGTTTCGCTTGTTGATGTGCTGATGATTTCCATGATTTCTTTTGCTGATTCAGTTGATACAGTAGTCGAACTTGATGAATTCAGAATTTCTGTGAACGTTTCAACAGATTCGTCGTCTGTATGGTCAACTTCAACAACATGTTCTGAATACGTGTCCAAAATTTCTGTGTCTGTGCTGTCGACAACCCCTGGGCTGACAACTTCTTCTTCCACTTCCACTTCTTCATCGTCATCTTCAACTGTTGGCATAAGTGGTGCACTTGCATAATCTGCTGCGTAAGTTGTTGTGTCCACCATGCCAAAAGCACTGAAACAAAAAACAAGCACCATAAGTAACGCTAAAAATTTTTTCATAATATACCTCCAATACAAACGCAATGCGTTTTATATATTAATTTTCTTTTTTTATTTTTTCTTCTTTTATAAAGCTAAATAAATATCCTATTGTGTAAATTATACCAATAAAAGATAACAATAGCAAGAACATTTCCCCTTCCGATAGCATTTTTTCCAAAAATAAATACTTTAAAAAGCCCGAAATAGAGAGATTTATTATCCAATTACTCATAAAGTACAAAACGCTTCCAATTTTTGTTAGTGCAAGGGATGTTCCAACTGTTAAAATCAGCTTGAAAGCCACAAGACCACCAACCACTGCAATCGCATATCCATGCCTTTTCACGACGCCATTATAAAAAGTTAGCACTGCAATTATCAAAATTGACAATAGTGACAATCCCACAAATGGAATATACGCAAATCGCACACTCACCTTTGCAAGGTTATCAAATAAATAGCTATCGATTGCAAACGCGCCCATAACAAGCATAGTGACAAGCACAAAAATTGCATCGACAAATGAATTTGAAAGCTTTGTTTTTTCAACGGTTTTTTCAAACCAATTTATAAAAAATCTTTTCATGCTACCTCCAATCCCAAACGGTCATATATGGATAGCAACCGTTATAGACACCTTTTATCATGATTGTCATCATTAATATATATAATAAAAGTGTCACGGCATATACGATATATTTCGATTTTGTTTGAGAAATTTTTAAAATTCCTCCAACTTTTTCCGTCACAATTTCGCATGTGCCACACGATAAAACCATGAATGCTGGCATCATGAATGTTATTGCAAATCTGCTGATATAAGCATGGTTGACACCAATTATTTCAAAAAACATTGTCACAAACAAAAAGTGAATAAGAACATTCGCATATTCGTTTTTTTCCTTCAATTTTTTTGCAAATATCGCCGTCAAAACGCAAAGCCCCACAAGCAAAAACAGATATTTTGAGGGAACTCCGCCAAGCATTTCGGCGCCAAACGAATAGGATTCAACCCCGAATTCATAGGTTATTCCAAACCTTAGCACGTCGACATAGTACATTGCGTATTTGAATATCGTTTCGGAATACGCAAATATTAGCCACGTTCCAAAAGCATAAAGTGCGATTGTGATTTTGTTTATTGGCAATTTGAAAATGAAATAACACGGCAAAACAATCAGTGACGAATAATGGAATGTCGCCGCCAACAATACGAGCATTGTGAATTTCAAAATTTCCCCTCGTTTTATATAAACAAAGGAAAAACCAATAATGCACATCGCAATTATTTGGCGTTGATAGTTCATCGCCATGAAAAGTGCTCCGCTTCCAATAAATCCCGCAAAAGCAAGCATTGGATTGTCGCAATATTTATAAATTTGAATTGTTATAAGCAACGCCACAACAACTGATGTCACGCGTTGCCCTGTCACTGTCATGAACGAGAAGTTTGAAAATGCCTTGTACATAAGTGCAAATGCTTTTTCAAGTCGTTGGCTCGCAAGATAGGACATTTTCGAGCTTGCAAGGTTAGAATATATGCCATAATACGCATTAGTGTCCCAGCCTGTGTATTTCCTTAAAAACATCAATGCGCAAATAAGACTTCCGCAAATGATGCAATAAATGGCTTTTTTCTTTTGGTTCCAGCCTTTAAGTTCAAAAATCAAACCCAAAACTACTATCAAACCAAACAAAATATAATATTCAATCATCAGCTAGCCGTCTCCACATTGTTTTTTTTGCACAACACTTCATCTGTTACACCACTTTTTGAAGCGGGTTTTTCAAGCGTTTCTTGATATATGTAGGTTGGAACGAGATTTTTCACGCTCGCTTTTATATCAGAATCTTCATCATACGCCAAAATTTTCATTTCTTCAATCGCGTGATAGAATGTTTCATCGTTGAATTGGAGCGGTTTTCCAATGCTTATCATTTCATTTGCTGTTTTTGTCATACCCTCTTCTGCCATAAGGCGTTCTTCAAAGAGTTTTTCACCAGGACGAAGACCTGTGATTTTGATTTCGATTTCTTCGTTTGGAGTGTAGCCTGAAAGTTTGATAAGTTTTTCCGCAAGATCATAAATTCTTACTTGCTCGCCCATGTCAAGGACGTATATTTCCCCACCTTGTGCATATGCGCCCGCTTGCAAAACAAGCTGAACTGCTTCGGGGATTGTCATGAAGTATCTTATGATATCTTTGTGGGTCACAGTGACTGGACCGCCTTCCTCGATTTGCTTTTTGAAAAGCGGAATAACTGAACCGTTGGAACCAAGCACGTTGCCAAAACGAACGGCAACGAATTTAGTTTTTGATTTTCTGCCAATTGATTGGATTATCATCTCGCAAATACGCTTTGATGCGCCCATAACGTTTGTTGGGTTCACTGCTTTATCTGTGCTTATTTGAACGAATGTTTCAACGCCGTGTTTTGAGGCGATTTCCGAAACGTTGAACGTTCCCAAAACATTGTTTTTTATCGCTTCATGCGGGCTTGTTTCCATGAGTGGCACGTGTTTGTGCGCAGCAGCATTGAATATGATTTGCGGTTTATATGTGTTAAACACGCTTTCAAGCCTGCCCCTATCACGCACGCTTGCAATGAGAGCAACAACATCGAGATTTGGATATTTTCTTTTCAATTCTTGTTCGATTTCGTAGGCGTTATTTTCATAAACGTCGAAAATTATCAGTTGTTTTGGTGAATTTTTTGCGATTTGACGCGAAAGCTCACTTCCGATTGAACCGCCACCGCCTGTTATCATGACAACTTTGTCTTGGATATAGCGAGAGATTTCTTTGCCGTCCACCTTGATTTGGTCGCGACCAAGCAAATCTTCAATGCTCACATCCCTGAATTTTGTTGCGATAGCTTCGCCACTGGCAAATTGGAACATTCCTGGGATAATTCTTGTTTTCACTTCGCATTGTTGGCAAATTCCGACTATGCGTTTTCTGTCGGAATTGCTCGCTGTTGGAATTGCGATATAAATCTCGTCGGGATGATATTCACTCACCATTTGAGGAATAACTTTTGTTCCACCAACGATTTTAACACCCAAAATATCACGCCCCCATTTTGAAGGGTCGTCATCAATAAGGCAAACTGGCTTCACTGGAGTTTTATCAGAAGATTTGAACTCCCTTATCAGCATATATCCCGCTTCGCCTGCACCGATAATCATGATATTTTTAGTTGGTTTATCATGCTCTCTTGAACGAACTCTGCCAAGCCTATAAGCCCAGCCATAGCCGAATTTCATCATTAGTTCACATGTGAAAAAAACAAAAATCAATACGATAGCCGTTTTCAAATCATAGCTAGCGTGAAGCATAAACATAACACAATCGCAAACGAACATGACCAAAAGAACGCAAACAAGCTTCAAAATATGCGAGAAATCGGCATATTTCCAAACGCTTGTGTAAAATCCAACAACTGCAAAAGCTGGGTAGATATACGCAAGTTTAACAAGCGAATAAATCATAACTGACGACATATTTCCATCGCCAAATCCAGTTGTTATCCACAATGAAACAAACACTGCAAAAAGGTAGCACATTCCGTCGCCAAGCGCCAAAATACCTTTTTTTGCAAGTTTTATATTAGTAATTTCTGACATAACCTTTCCCTCACAAGCATTTATTTATACTTGCCAAAAAACTTTTTCACGCTTTTTGAGTAGCGCGAATTAAACGTTTTACCTTCCAATATTTTATCTGATGAATTATTGATTTTATCAATAGCACCATGCCCGAAAACGCTTTCAATCTTTTTTCCGCACTCGGCGATTTTTGGCGGTCTTCTTCCAAGATTGTGCGCATCGCTTCCAATGCACTGCACATGCCCTGTTTCAACGAGTTTAAGAACGAGGCTTTCCAATCCCTTATCCAAAAAAGATGTTGCATTCACTTGAACTTTACAGCCCATGTCGATAAAATCCGACACAATTTGTGGCTTTGCAAGTACTTGCTCGTAATATTCAACGTGCGCGATGATTGGAACGAGATCGGTTTCTTCCATAAGATCAATCATCCAACTGCCGAGGTTTTTCCAATCTTTTTGAAATGGCAATTCTAAAAGCAAATATTGCCCGCCGTTGATAGCGAGTTTTTTGAGTGAGGAGAATTTGTTATATTTAGTATTCACCCCAACTTCCGCACCGAGATTCAACGAAATTCCACCCTTATATTCACGCTTAAGCTGGTCAAAAGCAGTTTCCCTTTCTGCCAGCATTTTTTCCATGTCGGTATTGCCACAATAAAAATGCGGAGATAACACAAGGTTTTCAACGCCTGAATTTTCAAGTATTTCAAGCATTGCAAGCGATTCTTCTATGGTTTTTGCACCGTCGTCTATTCCGTGCAAAATATGTGAGTGGAAATCATTTTTTATCAAGTTACACCTCGATTATTTCAATAAACTATTCTTTTTCCTTGTCGATTCCTTAATTTCTTTTGCCTCTTCTTCCAAATCTGTGTTTGAGTCGGCATATTTATATTCTTTTTTATAATAATAGTATTTATATTTTCTGCCATAACCATAGCGTTTATAGCCATATCCACTTTCTTTTTCGTCTTGACCGTTCAAGATTGTTCCAAAAATTTTGCAACCAACAAATTCAAGCTGACGGAGAGTTTCCGCAAGACATGTGTGGTTTGATTGCTTTGCACGAATAACCAAAATTCCGCCGTCTGTTAGCGGTGCGAGTGCCAAAGTATCTGCCACGTGGTTGATAGGTGGGGTGTCAAACAAGATATAGTCATATTCTTTAGAAAATAGTTCCAAAGTTTTTTCCATCATTTTGCTTGTTAGAAGCTCGATTGGGTTTGGTGGGATTGTTCCACTTGTGATGATGTCAAGCCCTTCGATATGAGTGTGGTGAACAAGCTTTGTTTCGTCGATATCTTGACCTGAAACAAAGTCACTGATGCCAGGATTTCTTTCCACCCCGAAATATCTGTTTATTCTTGGTTTTCTCAAGTCGCAATCGATAAGAAGCACTTTTGCCTTGCTTTTTGCAAGGGTGTAGGCAAGGTTGACAACCACTGTTGTTTTACCTTCCGCTGGGTTTGATGAAGACATAAAGATTTTTCTTGCACCGCCATCTTCTGGCTTTGGACAAGAAAATGATAGGTTTGTCGCGATGTTTCTGAATGCTTCAACAACGGAAAACGGAGACTTATCATCAAGAAGATAAACCCTTCTGATTTGCTTTTTTGAATATACCGAAAGAACCGTGCTTCTTTCCGCTTTATTTCTTGTTATTCTTTCCATGATTATTCCTCCTCGTCTCTGAATTCTGGCACAGTGCCAAGCATTGGCAATTTGTATTGTGCAAGGTCACTTTCTTTGTGAATTCTTGTATCGGCAAACTTCATGATAAGAATTATCAAAACGCCCAAAACGCCACCTGCCAAGAATCCCATCAAAAGATACATTGGAATGTTTGGTGATGAAGCGGAAGTTGGAGTTTGCTCGCTTTCGATTTTGTTGATACCAATAACGTTACTGCCCGGTTGTGGATAGTTTTCAAGAAGGTATGGTTCGATGAGTTCACTTATGCATTTTGCAAGTTCATATGCAACATACGGGTCACTATAAGACACGTTCAATGTGAGCGTTGATGTTGTTGAAGATTTTGAAAATGAAACGGCATTTTTTATTTGATTTGCAGAAAGATATGAATATGTGAAATAATCTGACGTCATTTCATAAAAATCTTGCGTGTCCAAAATCGCAATGCTGTTGCTTAGAACTGTTGAGTCGCTGACAACGTTTTGACTGTATGACGTGGAAACGTCGCCACTTGTTGATTCAGAAACTGTCGCAGATGTGTAGATAACGATGAAACTTGAATCAGAATCATACATTGGTGTGATTTGGTATCTTGCATACGCGCCAAAACCAACGGTTAGAACCACAACGCAAACAATGATAACCCAAATCTTTTTTATCATTATGTCAAATAAATCTTTTATTGAAATTTCCATATATCCTCTCTTTTACAAAATTGCTTTTTATGCTTTTGTATTTATAAATACATATTTGATTTTTTGTTTCCCAATATTAAAAAATTGGGTAGATATAGCTGTTTATGAATGTTATTCCTGCAAGGCAGAAAAGGTAGATCGCAAACACTTTATAGTTACTTTTTTCAATGATTTTCAAAAGCACGGCTATTGCAAAATATCCCGAAATCGCCGCTGCCGCCATTCCCGCAAGAACCAAGCCCCAAGCGACGTCCATCGTTGCACTGCCCATTGAAACAACTTCGATAAATGCAGATCCCGAGATGACAATCATCGACATGAAAAACGAAAATGTAGTAACTTTGTTTTTGTTGTGCCCTGTTGAAATACCCGAACAGATTGTCATACCGCTTCGTGAAATCCCTGGAAAAACCGCTATTGATTGAGCACAGCCCATAAGAAGTGCTGATTTCCAAGTGAAGGGAGTGTCGAACTTTCGAATTTTTGTTGTTCGCCATTCTGTAAACAACAATACAACCGCCGTGAACAGCATGAAAACTTGAATTTTGCTTACATCCATAGTCGATTCGATGAAATCCATGAAAAGGAAAACAACCACAACTGTTGGCAAGCTTGCGATGAACAGATGGAAAATAAGCTTCCAATCACGCTCTTTCAAAATATCAATCAAATCCCACCAAAAAACAAACACGAGGGGCACAAGTGACCCAACGTGAAGCATCAATTCAAAAAAAACTGACCCCTCAAACATCGTGAAATCCAAAATATCACGCAAAATAACCAAATGCCCACTTGACGACACAGGCAAAAATTCTGTTAGCCCCTGCACCAAGCCGAGTATTATCGCTTTTATATAATCCATAACTTATCCTATCCTTCAGATTTTCACAATTTATCCTTTGAAATTCCCTTAAAAATTCCAAAAAATGACATGATTTCACTATTATTTTTATAACATACTTATACAAATTAATAATATCACATAAATTACATTTTTGTCAATTCAAAAAGGGCGTCAGTTTATATTAAAAATAAATTTCTGCTGATGCTTGGGGGGAAGGGGGAAACGAGTTAAGTGAAAGGTGAAAGGAAAATAGGTGAAAGGTGAAAGGTGAAAGGTGAAAGGTGTGGTAGGCACTCGCTTCGCTCGTGCACCCTATTATATTTGGGCAGTAAAAAAGGAACGTTCCTATTGAATAGTCACGTTCCTACAAATAGTTGCAAATATAATTGAAAAGCACAAGGCGAAGCCGAGTGCATTACCACACCTTTCACCTTTCACCTTTCACCTTTCACCTTAAGTAGCAGCGTCGCAACAAAGCTAGCTCACTCAAACCAACCTGCGTGCCTCCCCTCCCACTCAAATCTTTTTCAAGATTTCAATCAGGATTTTTGCACATTTGTTTGCTGCGATTGGTTCGAATTCTTCATATGTCATCTCGGCGTTATCGTCGGCGTTGTCGGAAATGCAACGAAGCACCACGAATGGGATTTTGTTCACGCACGCAACGTGAGCGATTGCCGCGCCTTCCATTTCAACACAAAGTGCATTGGTTTTGGCGAAAATCGCGTTTTTGCTTTCCCTTTCGCAAACGAATTCGTCACCCGTTGCAATTCTGCCAAAGTGAACTTTCGCGTTATCTTCAAAACTCTCGCAAACTTCTTTCGCAAGAACCGCCATTTTTTCGTCCGCTTCAAATGCTTCAAAGTTTGATATTCCAATTCGCACAAAATCCGCATTGAAATCGTGATAGACAAGGCTTTTTGAAACCACCATATCACACACGTCAACCCCGCCACCAAGAGCACCCGCAATACCTGTGTTTATCAGCATTTCAACGCCGAAAACCGATGCGAGAACTTGTGCACAACTTGCGGCATTAACTTTGCCAATTCCGCTTTGGGTGATAACAACATTCACGCCTCCAAGCACGCCTTCAAAGAAAGTTCTGCCCGCGACAGTTGTTGTGTTTTGAATATCCATTTCAGCTTTCAAAAGCTGAATTTCCACTGGCAATGCGCCAATAATACCTATTTTTTTCATATTTTACCTGTTTTCTTACGTTAGTAGTTTTGCGCCATCTGGCACATCGATTATATCCGTTGTGAATTTTTCAATGCTGTATTCTTGAACGTTTTTGCTGTCACATTTCGTGATATAAAGACGTTTATCGTCCCAATAAAGGGAGATTTCAAGCGAGAATGCTCTCGCTTCCAAGAACGCCTCGAAAACTTCTGGCGCAACGGTGATAAGTGCACCTTTAACCTTTTCGTCACGGAAAAGAGTGAAGAGTTTTGTTTGGATAAAGTTCATCAAAACTTCAAACTTCACAACGGTTCCACGTCCGCCACAATATGGGCAAGGCGACGAGAATTTTTGAGACATTTCCTTTTGCGTTTTTGTTCGCGTGATTTCAACAAGCCCAAGTGGTGTCATGCCAACTAGCGTTGTTTTCACTCTGTCTTTTTTCAGTTCGTTTTCAAGAAGCTCCAAAAGCTCACGCTTGTGTTCTTCTTTTTCCATATCGATAAAGTCAACGATGATAATACCGCCAATTTTGCGAAGACGAAGCTGATTTGCAATGATTTTGGCAGCTTCCATATTGGTTTCAAAAACCGTTTCTTCAAGGTTTGTATCACCCACAAATCTGCCGGTGTTCACGTCGATAACGGTGAGCGCTTCGGTGTGTTCGATGATAAGATATGCACCACTTTTCAAGACCACCTTTTTATCCATGATTGACAAAAGGGCGGAAGAAAGGTTGTTTTCATAGAACATATCCTTGTTTTGGTTGTCGAAATATGTGAGCCTTGGTTGATGAGTGAAGTGTTTCAAAACTTCATTGCACGTTTCAAAATCCGTTATTGTGTCCACAATAACTTCTTCGGTTTCCATATTCACAAGGTCGCGCATACTGCGTTTCACGATGTTGATATCTTCAAAAACAAGCACTCCCGCAGGGGTGTTTTTATAAACTTTTTGAACGGTTTCCCATTTTTTTGAAAGGTAGGATATATCTTGCAAAATTTCATCATTGCTTGCAAATTCGCAGTTAGTTCTGACGATATATCCACCCGATTTTCTGTTTTCAAGCACTATTTTTTCAAGGTTGGCACGCGTTTCTTCATTCTCGATTTTTCTTGAAATACCAATAAAATCAACAAACGGCAAATAAACAAGATATCTGCCCGCAAGGGAGATATTGGTTGTTATTCTCGCACCCTTGTTGCCCGTTTCCGTTTTCAAAACTTGAACCATCAGCTGGTCGCCTTTTGCAACGTGAATTTCAGGGGCTGGGGTGTGCACTTCGGAATTCAAAATTTTCGAGCTTGACGCTTGCTCGCCACAATAAAGATAGGCGTTTTTGTCCCGTCCAATATTCACAAAAGCTGCTTGCATGCCTTGCACGACATTTTCCACAACTCCCTTATAAATATTACCAACGAGCCCATCGTCGATTTCGTCTTCGCGGTTGAATTCAATTATTTTATTGTTTTCCACCACCACGACTGTGTGACTTGACCCTCTTGAGCCAATATATATCTTATTTGACATATCTTTTACCTTACTACCTTTTAGATTTGAATTACTTCAAGCATATCGTCAACATCCACAGTTCCACCATTCATTTTCGCAAATAGTTTCGTTCTGTTTGCGGGCGTTTCAATTCCCACTGCTGGCAAAAATCTGTCAGTTCGAAGGGTTGTGTTTCCTGCGGCTAGCACCAATTTCAACACTCCGCCCTCATATTCATAAGAAATCATCTTGTCGCGCACATCTTGCGTTTTTTCTTCGCCTTTTTGCGTGAACGTCACTTCAAAAACTTCCTTTTCAAAGGCTTTTTTCACGTTTTCTGCTTCTTTTTCACTCGCCTTGATTTCATATTCTGCTTGATTGCAAATTGCGGCTAGGTTTGGATTTTTGGCAACATTCACAGCATAAATGCCCGTGATACCCTCGATTGCAACACTGTTGAATTTTTTGAGGAAATCATCTTTATCGTGATTGGTTGCAACAACCATATATTCACAATCCGACGTGCTTCCGCACACGTTTGCTGGTGAGAAATACAAAATTTCATGAGGGTTGAAGCCCTTTGAAAATTCCACTTTCACGTTTGCTCTTCTAAGGATTTTGCCCATGTGTTTTAACATATCGAGGTGGGAAATGAACTTTGCACGCCCCTCTTTTTTATATTTTAGTACCAACATTTTTTGCAATCCCCCGCTATTTCTTTTCCGCAACCATTGCAACTTTCAAGGCAGTCTTTTGTTGTTGCGCCCGATTTTGCAAGTGCGTTTTCACGTTTCAAATATTCATTATCCACGCCGACGTGGATATGCTGCCATGGAAGTGGCGAATTGATGTCAAAGCCTTTGGTTGCCCTATCAAGGTTTATGCCACATTCTTCAAGCACTTCTTTCCAAGTTTCCTGTTTGAAAACATCGTCCCATCCGTCATAGATACAGCCTTTGAGATACGCCTTTTCAATAACTTTGGCAGTTTCTCTTCCGCCGAGGGCAAAAAATGCCTCTAGCTTTGAAACGAACGAGTCGTGATAGGAAAGTTTGAAACCAGTTTTGAAAAACAATTCGCGAAGTCTTGCGTGTTTTTCTTTGAAGCTTTCCTCGCTGTCTTGTCCTTCCCATTGGAAAGGGGTGAATGGTTTTGGCACAAAGTTAGCAACAGAAACCACGATTCGCACGTCTTTTCTGTGTTTCACTTTCATATATATTCTTTTCACTTTTTGTGCGAGCTCGAAAATGCCTTCAACATCTTCCATTGTTTCAGTTGGGTGACCAATCATGAAATAAAGTTTCACGCTTGTGTATCCACATTCAAAGGCTTTTGTGAGCCCATCTTCAATGTGCTGTTCTGTTATATTCTTGTTTATCACATCGCGAAGCCTTTGCGTGCCCGCTTCTGGCGCGAAAGTTAGCGATGTTTTTCTTGAGCCACCCGCATATTCGCTTTTGAAGTTATCAAGGCGAAGTGATGGCATTGAAAGGCGAACGCCACGCTCACCACAAAGTGATTGAAGCGAACCAATAAGCTCGTCCAAATTTGGATAGTCGGAAGTTGAAAGGGAGTTCAAGCTCATCTCGTCAAAGCCCGTTTTGTTTATTGTGTCAAGAGCGAGTTTATTCAGCGTTTCAACGGATTTTGCACGCATTGGGCGATAACAAAATCCCGCTTGACAAAATCGGCAACCGCGAGCACAGCCACGGAAAAGTTCCAAAACTGCCCTGTCGTGCACAGCTTCGATATTTGGCACAATCATGTTTGGTGGATAGTAGCTTTCGTCGAGATTTTTCACATAATCTTTTTTGATTATCTTTTGATTTTCAAGCCCAGCAAATTTGCCATTTTCAAGTTTCACGCTTGAAAAACTTGGCACATAAACGCATGCGAGCTCAGAATTAAGGGCGTGCAAAATTTCCACTTTCGTTTTTCCCGCAAGCTTACCTTCTTCGATTATTTCAAGTATTCGTTCTGTTGAAACTTCACCTTCGCCAACATAAATAAAGTCGGCAAAATCGCACATTGGCTCGGGATTAACCGTGCAAATGCCACCGATATAAATAATCGGGTGCTCTTCTCCCCTTTCGCTTGCGCGAAGTGGGATATTGCCGAGTTTCAACATGTGAAGCATGTTTGTGTAGGACATTTCGTAGCCAATAGAAAAGCCAACCACATCAAAATCACAAAGTGGTTTTCTTTGCTCGATAGAAAGCAGTGGCAAGTCTCTTTTTTCAAGTTCACTGCAAAAATCTAGCCACGGAGTGTAGCATCTGTCGCACGCAAACTTAGTTTTTTCATTTATTAGGTGATACAAAATTTTAACGCCAAGGTTAGAAATCGCCACTTCATAAACATCGGGAAAACACAAACAAAAAGAGAGATTTTCATATATTTTATTATATGAATTATACTCCCCGCCTGAATATCTCCCTGGTTTTTGACAAAGTGTCATCACCTTTTCATATTCTTCATTCAATTTTTCATAGTTATATCTTTCATTACTCATACTGTTTATTCTATCACAATATATGTTTAGTGTAAAGTAATTTTTGATAAAACCCTTTATTTAAAGGGGCTTAAAGCGTCCTTGCGTCATTTCTTTTCGCAAAATAGTTCGTTTAGCGTAGTTTGCGAGCAAATACCGCCTTTATACGATATCATTTTTGCACTTAAAAGCTGTCCAGTCGCCGTTATTTGTTTTCCCGATGCAAGGCGGATTTTCAGTATATTTTCGCCACCTCTTTTAAAATGGAAAAACACTTTATAAACCTCGGTTTCGCCCGATGCGACAAGCACGTTTTCCTGTTTGATGCCGATATTTTCTTTGCCACGGCACGTCAAATCCCACTTTTCCAAAGCTGTGATTTGCGACATGCTTTTCAGCGTTTTTTCACTTCCAATCAGCATGAAAACCCCAAGTGTTAGAAGGGTTAGATTGCCTTTTGCCACAAAAAACATCACGACAAAAACCGCACCGAGAGCCACGCCAACAAGGGATATGATTTTTTCGGAATTTCTGAGATTTAAGATTTCCTTGCACCACAAATAGGCACCCCTGCCACCGTCAAGGGGGTAACACGGGAGAAAATTCACCATTGCAATGGTGATATTTGCCTTTGCAAAGTTGTAGGTCACGCCATAGGTCACGGGGAAAAACCACCAAAGACCGCAAAGCAAAACCGCCAAAAATAAATTCGCTAGTCCCCCCGCGACTATCACCGCAAGGGACGCTTGCCACGGATATTTTGCAAGGGGGATTTCAATCATGCCACCAAATGGTGTCATTTTTGCAGAAGTTATTTCCATGCCGAGTTTTGTCGCCACAAAAAAATGTGCGTACTCGTGAAATATCGTCGCAAGCATGCATGAAAGAAACTCTTCACCAAGACCAACAGCAACCGCAAAAATCCCCAACGCAACAAACAGTGGATGAAATTTTATTGAAAATGTCTTGATTTTTTCACCCTAACTTAACCCAAGCATGCTTGGAATTTCCGCAAAGTAGCCACCCGCCACCATATTCACCCCAGCAACAACCAACAAAACGCCGATCGCAATGGACACATTGATGATAACCATGTCAAGCACATCTTTGTTTTGCATGAATTTGCCACTTTTTGCCCTTTTTCGCCTCGTCACAATCACCTTTGACCCTTCATAACTTTTTGCCTCTATTTCATTTTGAAAATTTTTGAGTTTCATAACACCCTCCGCCTTTTTCTTTTATGATATAGTCTATGTGGCTTGGGACAGGTGTATGACTTAGACAATTAAAAATTAAAAATTAAAAATTAAAAACTTAATTCAATTAAAAATTAAAAATTAAAAATTGTGGTAATGCACTCGCGTGCCGCTCGTGCTTTCTATTTGTTAGATGAGAAAAAGCGTCTGATTGCAGAATCCTACGCCTTTTATAATACTACTTAAAACAAATGGATTGCACAAGGGGCTTTGCCCCGCGTGCTTACCACAATTTTTAATTTTTAATTTTTAATTCTCAATTAACGAAAACAGGGAATAATGCAAAGCATTATTCCCTGTTTTCGTTATATTCTTTTATATTCAATATTTTATCAAATTCTTCTTTATCTGCAAGAAGTCTGCTGCCGCCTATCACTGCTGATAGTGCTGGTTTTTCTGGGATGAACACGGGGACTGAAAGTTTTGATTCTAAAAATTCTTTCAAACCATGGATTTCGCCACCGCCACCGACAACATAGATTCCTTCATCTTTGATTTTGGTTGCAATTTCGCCAGAAAAATTCTTGAATGATTCCAAAATGATATCCGCGATTTTGCCATAGAAAAACAGCAATGAACCCCTGATACCTTCCGTTTCGATATCCATATATTTTGGCATGAGCGACAACGGATTTTTTCCGTCGATATTCATAACGCCATTTTCGTTTTGGAAAAGCGTTCCGATTTCAAGTTTGAGCATTTCCGCCCTTGAAAGACCGATTTGAAGACTATACGCATTTTCAACGCAACCAATGATGCCTTGATCCATATTCACGCCACCAATGCCATAGCTTTTGCCAAACAGCATTTTGCCATCTTCAATATACGCAATGTCGGTTATTCCTCCGCCGATATCGACGATATATTTGCTTCTTGGAGTTTTGCCAGAAACGCCATAAAGTGCCATGATTGGCGCTTCGATAAGATAAACTTCCTTTGCTCCGCATGCATAAAGCACATCTTCAAACACTTTCTTTTCTTCACCCCCCGCACCGCACGGGATATTGCCAAAAATTCGCACTTTTGGTGCGAAGAAATATTCCTTGCGTTTCACAACGCGAGATATGAAATGATCAAGCATTTCAACTGCTTTTTTAAGATATCTGATTGAACCTTCTTGAATTGGCGAAATCACACTGCAATTTTCCGGCAATATGTTTTTCACCATTTTTCTCGCTTCGTTACCAAACGCGACATTCTTGTTTCCAACCGCGACAACTAAGCTGGGTTCGCGCAAAACCAAGCCTTCACCTTCTTTATATATGTTGATATATGAAGAACCAATATCTATAATCAAATCAATTTTAGCCATTGTATTACCCCTCGATAGACTTTATTTCATCAAATATTTTTTCGGGAAACCCAAAAACATTATAATAATCGCCAACTATTTCTTCAACAACCATGCCGTCTTGAATGCCATACCCGCCCGCCTTATCGTAAGGCGAAAAAGTGTTGATATAATTTTCAATTTCTTCTTCCGACATGTTTTTTATTTTAACTTTCGTTTTCTCGCTTCCAAGGATTGTTTTTTCTGAACTTTTGAGACAATATCCCGAAACAACTTCGTGATATTTCCCAATATATGCTTGAAACATGCGTTTGGCATCGGCAAAGTCTTTTGGCTTTTCAAAAATCTCGCCGTTCATCCAAACCACCGTGTCGCAAGAAATCACCCATTCGTTTTCTGAAAGGGTGATTTTATCTGCTTTTTTTAGCGCAAGAGTTTTCACAAGCTGCTCTGGTGCTGTTTTTTTGAGGTGAGAAAGCGTTTCAACATCATAATAGTTTTCCAAATTTTCATCGATGTTTGCGGGTCTCACTTCAAAGTTATACCCCTTTTCCAAAAGCCTTTCGCTTCGTCTTGGGGATTGTGATGCTAGTATCAATTTCATAGGATTTCAAGGTTCTTTTTGAATGATTTTTTGAATTCCATTGAAGCCGAATATGCATCTTTGATTTCAAGTGTTGCATCACCTTCGATTTCAGTTTTCATGATAACGCTGTCGCCAAGCACGTCGCAGTTGATTGATTTGATAACGCCACCATGGCTTTTATCAAAGCTTGCTGCAAGACGCAAGATAACGCCGAGTTTCTTGATTGAATCGAGGTCTTCTTCTGACAAAATTGTTGAAAATCTTGTGAATTGTGATGCCAAGATATTTTCTTTTGTGTGACAGCTTGCAACAAATGATGCCATCATCAAATCTTTGTGGGAAATACCATACAGGTTTGAGTTTCTGATGATATAAGCTGAATGTCTTTGGTGGTCATAGAATTTAATCACTCTGCCACTGTCGTGAAGCGATGCCGCAACACGCAAAATTTTGATATAACTTCTTGGGAACTTATGAAGCACGCGAAGTTGCTTGAAAAGTTGCAAAGAAAGGTTGATAACTTGTTCGATATGTTTTTCGTCTTGGTCATAAAGCTTGATAAGTGTTGAAAGTCTGTATCCAAGTACGTCGGAAATTGGCTTGTCTTGCGTTGTTGGAACAACGGTGTTAAAGATGATACCTTCGCGAAGTCCTGAAGAAGAAATCGCAATATCACTTTTTCCAGTCATGTCAAGGAAGCCCTTGATTGCCGCAAATGCACCAGGAAGAACGTCCGCTCTGCCACGGCTCATACCTTTGATTCTGATTTTCTTTTCAAGTTCAAGACCTTTTATCATGTCATAAATTGAAATGAAATCTTCTGAGGCAAGACGATAGTTGTGAACCATGTCGAGTGGGTATCTTTTGAGCTTAGTTGAAATTTTCGCAAGGTTTCTGAAAGAACCACCAACGCCGATAACAATCGCATCTTCATCGATATCTTGAAGCCATTCGATTTTCGCAAGCTCACCTTTGAAGAATTCTTCAATCTTGATTGCTTGTTCTTCATTCGAAAGCCCTTGTCCTGCAAATTTTTCAGTGAGTGTGATTGAACCATATGGGATTGTTTCGTGCGCAAGAAGGTTTCTTCTGTTGTAGTAAACAATCTTTGTTGAACCGCCACCAATTTCAACAATGATACCTTTTGGAATATCCATTGAATTGATAACGCCTTGATAAACATAGTTAGCTTCTTCAGCAGAAGAAAGCACGCGAAGTTGAAGCCCTGTTGTCGAGAACACTTCATCAAGGAAACTTCTTTGATTTTTTGCCCTTCTCACAGCAGCTGTTGCAACGCCAATTATTTTATCAACTTTATTAATATCGCAAAGTTTCTTGAACATTTGCAACGTTTTCACTGTCTGCTTGACGCGTTGCGGTTTCAAAAAACCATCCTTTTCCATGTCTTCACCCAAACGTATCACTTCTTTCCATTCGTCAAAAACGTTGAAGTATCCACCTTCCATAACATCAAGTATCACTAACCTTACGGAGTTTGAGCCTAAATCAATTATTCCAAGTCTTTTCATTATTTCTATTTCCTCGCTGTTGCATATTTATTGCTATATTTATTTCATTTTAAACCTTTTTTGACAAAAGGAAACATTTCCCTTTTATACATAATCTACGGTGATATTATAACACCTAAAATACCGTTTGTAAATATGTAAATGAAAAAAAGTTTGCTTTTTTTATAAATAAATGCCCTTTTAGTGCAATTTTTTTTGCTTTTTATTGATTTTTTCCACTATGCTTTTTTTAGATAAAACTAGCATACTAGTACACTCTTGCCCCTTTCTAAATTCGTTATTTCCAAGGCGGGAAAATAATCGAGTAGGGGCTAATCGTTAAAGATTTTGCCCCTCTCACACCACCGTGCGTACGGTTCCGTACACGGCGGTTCAATTTGTATTAAATTTGAACTTTTAGATAGTGGGCTAGTGGTGT
>JAWXUX010000027.1:0-6622 GCA_044426045.1 Bacillota bacterium | reverse complement strand
GGAACGCCCCTATTCAAATAGTTATGTTCCTATTATATGGATTACATATATATTGAAAAGCACAAGGCGAAGCCGCGTGCATTACCACACCTTTCACCTTTCACCTTTCACCTTTCACCTTAAAAAAAACAGCGTTCCCACCCCAAACTCTCCCCCCAACCCCACAAGCGTGCCCCCACTCCGCCCATCGCCCCGCCCCTCCCCGCCTCTTTTTAACAAATCTCGTAATCTTTGCAGTCAAATTTTGCAGAAAATTACCTTGAAAGTTACAAAATATTTTCACAAAACACTTGCAAATGGGGAAAAAATACTATATAATGACAGTGAAATCTGAAATTAAAGTTATTCAGGTGCTACAAAAGACATTTATTTAATAAAAATATATTAAAAGTAATAAGGAGAATATTAAAATGAAATCAGTTCAAATCAAACTTACAGAAGCAGAAAAAGTAAAACACTTTGTTAATATCGTGACTAAATATGACTTCGATGTTGATCTTCGCAGTGGAAGATTCGTCGTTGACGCAAAATCAATCTTGGGACTTTTCTCACTTGACTTGTCAAAACCAATCACGGTTGAAACTCACAGCGACGATTGCGCGACTTTCCTTGAAGAAATCAAAGCGTTCATGTAATCGCTTTAACTAACAAAAAAACAAGCAAAAAAAAACAATGGGCGTTTTTCGCCCATTTTTGCGTATCTACACATGTGTATCAACAAGTATACTAAGGGGGAAATTTTATGCAAGATACCACAGAACAAATTGAACTTATCGATCCAACTGCCGACGATATGTTAAACAAACTCATCTTGCTGTTTGTTTTTGACAGCATGGAAGTGCCCATGAGCGAAAGTGTCGTGCTGGATATTTGCACGAGCTCTAACCGTTGGATTCCGTATTTCGATTGCAAAACTATGCTGACTGAACTTGTTGACACTAGCTTTATTTACGAAACGACAAGCGACCACACCGACCCATTATACACAATCACGTCAGAAGGCAGAACTTGCATTGGTCACTTCTTTTCAAGAATTCCAAGCTCCCTTCGTGAAACCATTTCGGCATACGTGAAACAAAATCGCATGCGCTTCAAAAGAAAGCAAGAATATGAATACGAATGCACCCCAAACCTTGACGGTTCGATGCTGGTTACACTCAAAATCGTTGACCCAACAAAGCAAATCTTGAAACTTGAGGTCAATGTGAGCGATAAACATGCCGCAAAAGCCGTTTGCAATATTTGGGAAGAGAAGGCAGCGGCGGTATACAATGCCATTTTCGACATAATCACCGAAATTTAGAAGGTGGGGGCGAAAATCGCAAATTCTGCTGCGGGAAAAGAACATTTCGCTCAGTTACGTACATTAAGTACGCGCCTTCGCGAAATAACCTTTTCCCTTTGCACAATTCACGATTTTCACCCCCACCTTCTAAATTTAACCACACGTATTGGGAGGGGGCACTTCGCTTCGCTCGTGCTTTTTTTGGGGGCACTTCGCTTCGCTGGTGCTACTATTTGCGAACAATACGTAGGGGCTGACCCATGTGTCAGCCCGCGGACAAAGCTAAAAAAGCGAGAGCTTTTATCAAAACCCAAAATTTAAACTGATATAAAACCCGTGGAAAATGCGAATGCATTTGGAGCAATCACCCCGCAACACCCAACACCCCGCGGACTCACACATGGGTGAGCCCCTACAAATTGGTTGCGACTTTAAACAAAGGTAGAGGATAATCCCCAAAATTGAGGTCAAGGAAATCATTTCCTTGCGGGTGTGGGCAGAGCCCACGAAAAAGAGCAAGCGGCAGAGCCCGCGAAAAAAAGCAAGCCAAATGATATAAAAAACTACAAAGGGAGAAACAACATGGAAAAATTCAGAACACACGGCGTTTGCAGTCGTGAGATACAATTCGAGGTGGACTCAGACAGCAAGCTCACATTTCTAAAATTCGTTGGCGGATGTCCTGGCAATCTTCAAGGCATCTCAAAACTTTGCATTGGCAGAACACTTGACGAAATCATCGACACCCTCCAAGGCATAAACTGCCGAGCAGGCACATCATGTCCCGACCAACTAGCAAAAGCGCTGATGGAATACAAGAGCGAGAACGCGTAGCGAGGAGATGGCACGCAGTTTTGGTTTTGATGGGCGAAGGGTGCGGAACGCTTTTTTAAAGTGAAAGGTGAAAGGTGAAAGGTGAAAGGTGTGGTAGGCACTCGCTTCGCTCGTGCACCCTATTTATATTTGGACAGTAAAATAGGAACGTATTTATTCGATACGTTCCTATTATTGTATACAAATATATTGAAAAGCACGAAGCGAAGCTGAGTGCATTACCACACCTTTCACCTTTCACCTTTCACCTTTCACTTTGCAACAGCGTTGCAATCGCCCTCGCAAACCCAATCACAAAAAGCGTGCTCCCCACTCCCTATACCACATAAATAAGTATACTCAAAAAGTGACAAATTGTTCCGCCTAGCACGAAAAGGTGCCACACTGAGTGGACGTATCTGAATTTTGAGCCGAAAGCGTAGACAACGGCGCCGATTGTGTAGACAACTCCGCCCGCAAGAAGCAGTGCAAATCCGCCGAAAGGTAGTGCTGTCAAGAGTTTGCTTCCCGCAAGCACGATGCACCAACCCATGATAAGATAGCACGCCATCGACAAAAATCTGAACTTTTTCACGTCGATTGCAGTGAATGTCACCCCAAACGCCGCAATCAAAATCACTGCCATCAAATAATAAATTCCGCCGATATCACGAAGCGAAATCAGACAGAACGGCATATATGTTCCGATGATCAAAAGATATATAAAACAGTGGTCAAGCACTCGCATAACGCGCTTTCCACCGCACTTTTTCAAGCCGTGATACACCGTTGAAATCGTGTATGTAACAATCACGCTGAGTCCATATGCCACGCAAACCACAAGCTCGAAAGTCGATTGCGCCTTGATTGCAAGCAATATGATCGCAACAATCCCAAACACCGCGCCAATCCCATGCGTCACCGCGTTCATTATCTCTTCCCCAAGCGTATAATCAGGAAGCCCAATCCGACTAGGTTTTTTAACTTTAACTTCTTCCATTTTCTCTTTCCTTCATTATTATTATTTTTTTTCTTTTTTCATGGGCTCTGCCCACACCCGCAAGGGGCTTGCTTTTTTCATGGGCTCTGCCCACACCCGCTCGGGGCTTGCTTTTTTCATGGGCTCTGCCCACACCCGCTCGGGGCTTGCTTCTTTTCGTGGGCTCTGCCCACACCCGCAAGGAAATGATTTCCTTGACCTCAATTTTGGGGATTATCCTCTACCTTTGTTTAAAACCGCAAACAATGTGTAGGGGCTCACCCATGTGTGAGCCCGCGGGGTGTTGGGTGTTGCGGAGTGATTGCTCCAAATGCATTCGCATTTTCCACGGGTTTTATGTTGGGTTTTTATTTTCCTTTTGATAAAAGCTCTCGCTTTTTCAATTTTAATAAATTATATACCCTTTTTGAATATTTTTACACAAAAGTACCAAAACAGTTTCCCCAAATCAACAAATAGCATGCACAAGCACCGCGAGTGCTTACCACACCTATTACCTATTACCTATTACCTATTACCTATTACCTATTACCTATTACCTATTACCTATTACCTCTACTTATCGCCTATCATCTCTTCTCATCCCAGCTTTTTCTCAACTCCCCTCAAATCAACCTTTCCAACCATATTCAAGGGCATTTCACCCTCGAAAATCACGATTTCTTTTGGAACTGACCAACTTTCGAGATAGCTTGCCAGATATGATTTGATTTCGCTTTTGAATTTTTCGTTATCTTGAGGCTTACCTAGCTCGCAAACAAGTTTTGCAAACTCGCCTTTTTCATCCACGCCTTTCAGCACGATGCAATTTTTGACGTTTGGGAAATTTTTTGCAACATCCACGATTTCCATTGGATAAACATTGAATCCCGACACGTTGATAACGTGTTTTTCACGCTGTTTAAAAAACAGAAACCCGTCGCTATCCACCCAGCCGATATCGCCAGAATCGAGATATCCGTCGCAAAGGAAATCCCCGCCTTGCAGATATCCAACCATCACAGTTGGCGCAGAAATCATGATTTTTCCAAGCGTGCCTCTTGGCACTTCCTTTCCGTTTTTATCCACAACTTTCACGCGAACGCCCGCAATGGGTTTTCCGCACGAAGATTTTTTGTTGGCTTCAAAGGTGTTAACATTGCAAACCGTCACTGTTTCTGTGAGTCCATAACCTTCAAAAAGCATAGCCGTCGAACCCACGCCACGCATAACAGTGTTGAATTTTTCATAAAGTTCGTCAGGCACCGCCTCACCGCCACAAAATGCGATATCGATTTTTGAAAGCAGGTCTTTATTTGCAAAGCCGTCGAAAGCTAGCAATTTTTCATACATTTTTGGAACGCCACACAAAATTGAAACGTCGCTTTTTTTCATTGCTGAAACAACCGCTTTTGGCGAAAAAGCCGGCACAAGCACGCTTTGCATATTGTGAATTAACGGCGTGTGCACCGCCATGCAAAGCCCAAATCCGTGAAACATTGGCAAAACCGCAAGCATGCCTTTTTTTGAAAGGTCGCCTTTTGGAATCAAATCTATCCCCGCTTTTGCAAGGTAGTTCACGTTTTCATTCGACAGCATCACCGTTTTTGGCACGCCAAGCGTTCCCGAGCTGTGCAAATAAACCGCCGGTGCGTTTTTTTCAAACTTGTAAGTTTTGAGTTTAGTTGGATTGAACTTGATTTCATCCCCAAAAAAGAACTCACCTTTCAGTTGCGAAGTTTTCACATTCGTTTTCAAGCGATAAAACGTCCTTTTCACACTTGGCAAAAAGCTTGCGATATCCGCAAAAACATAGCAATGCCCCGCCATATCATATTCATCCTTACCTTCAAGATAGAACTCGTCCACCAAAACTGCGAATTTCGAGTTTGCTTCCTCCATCATGGCAAGAACCTTTTTTGCGGGCGTTTTTGGGTGCACCATATTGCAAATCCCACCGATTTTGTTCACCGCATAAAGGGCAATCACCGCTTGCGGAATGTTCGGAAGTGCAATTGTCACAACATCCCCCGACTTCACGCCCAAATCTTTCAAGCGTTTCGCAAACCCGCCAATATACATATAAAGGTCTTGATTTTTCACCTTTTTGCCCATGAAATATAAAATTTCACGCTGTGGATTTTTTCTTATGTTTTTTTCGACTTCCTTGAACATACGCACCCCGCTTTTGTTACATATTGTAAAGTTTTCAAACTAGCTTTTATATAAGTTTTTATATCGTCTTTATTATATTGTTTTTATATTGTTTTTATATTTTTATTTAAAATGCAAGATAGAGCAAATAGAAAATCGGCATCAAGATTATCATTTCACCGAAATAATAATAAAGGGATTTTCTGCCCATTTGCAAGATTGGTTTTGTAATTTTTGGAGCCACCTCACCAAAAAGTGATTTCCGCTCGCGATAGAACATCTTGCCGATAACACCGCCAAGAATAAAATAACCAAGCCATGGGAAAAGCGAATAATAATCGCCAAAAACATACCCAACAGGCGTTATCCCAAACATCAAAAACGCTTTCGACGTCGTTTGAATTTCAAGTGTTGGAATGTACCAACCAAGGAAAATCGCAACCGCAGCGATTGCAATGAGTGGAATATTTT
This sequence comes from Bacillota bacterium, assembly GCA_044426045.1. Lineage (GTDB taxonomy): Bacteria > Bacillota > Clostridia > Christensenellales > CAMQZB01 > JAWXUU01. The sequence goes on along the minus strand of JAWXUX010000027.1, from coordinate 920 downwards.
TGAGATGCGAAACAAGCGCAAACACTAAAATGCAAACGCCAAACACATGAATAACACCAAAATCAATCACAGAACCTGGGTCATTAGCGACATATGCATAAATCATTGTGACAACAGTTAGCCCCATTGCAATAAAGAAAATTTTCGCACCGCGAATGAAGTTATTTTTTGAAAAACTGGAAGAAACCCCCGACACCGCAAAAAACAGCGCAACGACAACGTATTGCATAAACACGCGAACATCCCAATACCAATATCTTATCGCAAGCGTTTTCATCTGAATGAAAAAATCCAAATTCACGTTCGCCACCGCAAAGTTATACATCAAATGGTCAAAAAGCACCAATAAAATGCAAAATCCGCGAATCATATCAATCTCAATTATCCGCTTATACGACCCGTCCTCATTATAGTACTTTCCCATATCCCCCACCTTTACGCTTTCTGCCATGTTACTATAATAGTTATGTAAGATAAAGTGGGTATAAACGAGGGAGGGAGGTTTTTTTGAGGTTTTTGCCAGCGGTTGGGGGGAGATGGGGGGTGTGGGGGATTGTTTTAAAAGTGAAAGGTGAAAGGTGAAAGGTGTGGTAATGCACGCGGCTTCGCCTTGTGCTTTCAATATTTAAATTATTAAAACCAAACACATTGTAGCAAAAAAGCTGTTATAATAAAAATTGAAATATAGCATGCACGAGCGAAGCAAGTGCTTTACCACACCTTTCACCTTTCACCTTTCACCTTTCACCTTAAAAAACAGCGTTCCTCAAAAAAACTCTCTCCCCTCACCCCTCAAGCGTGCCCCCCCCCCACAACACTCCCCACCTCTTCTTTTGTGAAGTAGCCTGTGAAGAACAGCAAAAACACGAAAGCTAGGTATATTGCGGAAAGAAGTACCACCCATGGGATGGTGAGCGTGA
>JAWXUX010000017.1:0-36640 GCA_044426045.1 Bacillota bacterium | reverse complement strand
TTCACCTTTCACCTTTCACCTTTCACCTTTCACCTTTCACCTTTCACCTTTCACCTTTCACCTTTCACCTTTTTCCGCTCATACCGTCCAAATGATGACGACTAAAAGTACGCTAAAGTATAAAAAACAAATAATTCAAAATAATTTATTTATATTTTAAAATTTAAGCGTATATTAAGAGTGAAGATATAAAATTCAATCATAGAAACACAGGTATGAAAATATCAAAACTCTTTGGAGGCACAAAATGGATCAATTTGGAAACTACAACAACAGCGACGAAACAAATCAAAATAATCAAGCGGAAAATCAAGGCTACCAAGCACCGCAAAACCCATACCCAATGGCAAGAGAGCCACAAGTTTATGGTGCGAATATATATGGTGCTACCCCAAGCGAAAACAAACCGCAACAATGCGAGCCGCAACAACATTTCGACAGCGAAGGGCGTCCCATCCCGCCCCACGGCGCGCCACCTCACGGCATGCCACCTCACGGCAAAAAGGGCAAAAGACCACCAAGACCTGGCAAGATTTATTTGCTAGCAATCGTGTTTGCACTTATTGCAAGCATAATCGGCACAGTGATTGCAAATGAATATCTCGAAGATAAATACATCACATCCGACACAGTTGTGCTGTATCAATCGGCGGTGACAACAACAACTTCATCATCTGATGCAACATATGCAAGCGTGACCGAAGCAGTGTTCAACACAGTTGTTGAAATTTATACCGAAGCGGTTTCATCTTCAAGATTTGGTCAATACGTGACAGAAGGTGCGGGCAGTGGCGTTATCATCTCGGAAGATGGCTACATCATCACAAACAACCACGTTATCGACGGTGCAACAACGGTTTATGTCGCAACGGCAGATGGTACAACATATAAAGCAACAGTGATCGGCTCTGATTCCGATTCCGACATCGCAGTTCTCAAAATCGACGCGTCAGGACTTCAAGCGGCAGTATTTGCCGATTCCGACACACTTGTTGTTGGCGAGGAAGTTCTCGCAGTTGGCAACCCACTTGGCGAGCTTGGCGGATCTGTGACAAACGGTATCATTTCAGCCCTCGATCGTGAAATCGACGTGGACGGCGTGATGATGAACCTTCTTCAAACAAATGCCGCAATCAACCCTGGCAACTCAGGCGGTGGACTTTTCAATATGGATGGCGAGCTCGTTGGTATCGTGAATGCAAAAAGCACGGGCGACGATATCGATAACATCGGCTTTGCAATCCCAGCAAACGATGCACTAGCCGTTGCAACCGACCTTATCGAAATTGGATATGTGACAGGAAAACCAGCGCTTGGCATTTCAGTTTATGAATTTTCAAGCTCAACAGAAGCAAGACAATACGGTTTCACTATGTCGGGAGTTTATATCGTGGGTTCAACAAATTCTGAAGAACTTCTTTATGGCGACTTGATTTTGTCAGTAGACGATGTTGAAATAACTGAAACTGATGATATCGCAACTGCGATTTCAGGAAAAGAAATCGGCGACACAGTCACGGTGGTTGTTCTTCGCGAACGCACGACGGTGGAAATCGAGGTAACACTCGTGGAATACGTCGGCTAAAAAAGCTAAAAATGTATTAAAATACATTTACAAAATAACAATATAACAAGCAAAAAGAGAAGCAGAAAATGCTTCTCTTTTTGTGTTGTTTTTTATCTTGTTTTATTTTATTTTTTGCTTTTTATTTTGTGTTTGTTTATATAAAATTTCAAAGTTTTTATCAAACCATATATTCAGTATGCTCGCAAGGGGTCACCACAACAGAGTAGTTAGTGTGATATATCGCAAGCCCAATATTGCCGTGCGTTGGCTTTTTAAGATTGCCCGCGATTGTGTAATCAACAACAGCCTTTTCGCTTGTTTTTGCATCCGAATGAAAAGCCGCGATTTCCGCACAAATAATCAAAACATCGTCGGGAATTTCCTCAAGTTTCACCTTTGCCACAACGTGCGAGCCAAAATATTTATTGATGTGAAACCAAACATCGTCACGTTTTGCAATTCTGAAAGAAACGAAATCATTTTGAAGCGCGCTCTTGCCAAGATAAACATCAACACCTTTGATGTTGTAACGCTGTGGCGAAATTTCCTTTTTGGCGGTTTTTTGCGAGAAGTTCTTCTTGCTTTGCTTGCCCGCTTTCAGCTTCACCTTTGGCGGTGCCAAAACTTTCAATGCGTAAAGGTCCTCGCGAATAAGATCCAAATCCTTCAAATCTGTCATGCGCGAAAGTGTCGCAAGAATGTTTTTCAGCGTTGTGATAAAGTTTTCAGTCTCGCTCAAATCAGCCGAAACGCGTTCCACCGTTCTTTTTTGCTTTGCGTATCGCTTGTAATAATTTTGCGCATTTTGCGAAGCTGACATACTTTTTTGAAGTGGGATTTTAATGATTTTCATATCTTCATAATAATTCTCACATTCAAGAAATTCATCTTTATATGAAACTTTGTAAATATAAGAAGTGATAAGCTCGCCATATATGCGATTTTTTTCCATATCAGCACAATCTTCAATCTGCTTTTTCTGGTTTTTCAACTTCTTTTCATATCGCGATATTGCATTTTTGATAACATTTTTCAGCGACTTGCTTTTCTCGTTTATGCGAATGGCGTTATCTTTGGTTGTATAAAAATAATCAAGTGCTTCATTAAGGGAAGCAAACTCAATCTTTTCAAGCGGTGAAGTTTCATATGGCAAGAAAGAAAAATCTTTCACTTCGCCATTTGCATTTTTATAAACCACAGCGGAAATTTCCGCATTCACAAAAGCAGTGAATTTTTCAGAAGTTTCAGCCTTGTTAAACCCTAGTTGCACATCTTTAAAATTATCTAAAAAGCAAGCAAAAGCGAGCTCACAAGCGGTTGAAAAGGCAAAGCCCATGAAATTTTCATTTATAAAAGTTGCAAAATCGCCACTTTTAAATCTTTCAACGCCAGCCCCAACATCTTCACCCAGATAAGGGTTCAACTTATCTTGCGACACAAAATCATATTTCATTCCCGCAAGGGTAGCACGCTTTGCATCGTCAAGTGAAAACTGTTTCAAAACCCCAAGAATTTTCCCCGCCGTGTCAACAAAGAAAATATTTGATTGGCGCGCCATAAGCTCAACAATCAAAGTGAAAGAAACATTGTCGGAAAGTTCGTTTTTATTTGAAACTGTGAAATGGAAAATCCTCTCACCCTCGTCGCAAAAAAGCGAAGTGATTTCACCGTTTTGCATGTATTTTCGAAGTAGCATGCAAAAAGATGGCGGATTTGATGGATTATCTTTCACCGCCGTTGTGAGGTGAAGTCTTGGCGAAGAAGCATTCGCAGAAATAATCAGTTTGTGGTTTTTTCCTTTAGAATAAACTTGCATGTGGATTTCGTCTTTTTCAGGCATAGTGATGCGGTTGATTTTTCCCCCAACAAGAAGGGGTGCAAGTTCACAGCTAAGTTTATATAAATTTATCGCGTCTTGTGGCATATTTCATTCCTTTTTATAGTATTTTTATAACTTTTTTTATAAAAGAGTGTTTTAATAAATACATTATATATTATTTGTTTGCAAATATCAATAAAATATGGTATGATAATGCGGTAAAAAAATGAACTTATATAAACTTAGGGCACTTTTCAAAGTTCCTCAAATAAGAAGTTATATAAATTTGCGGAGGTAATATGAACAGCAAAATCGAAAAAATCGAAAACAGTCAAGTTAAAATCACTATGGAGCTAAACAAAGAAGAATGGTCTAGCGAAATTGTTAATGCCTATCACAAAACAAAAGGCAAATATTCAGTTCCAGGTTTCAGAAAAGGTAAAGTGCCAATGAAAGTATTGGTTCAATCATATGGCGAAGGAATGTTCTATGAAGATGCAGTGAACGGTGCATTCAGAAAATATTACCCAGAAGTTTTGGACGCAAACACAGATGTTGAAGTTGTTGGCTCACCAGAAATCGACGTTGAAGATATTTCAGAAGAAGGCATGACAATGGTTGCAATCGCACCAGTTAAACCTGAATTTGAACTTCCACAATATAAAGGTATGAACATTGAAAAAGTTGAGTATACTGTAACAGATGCTGATATCGATGCTGAAGTTGCAAAAAAAGCTGAACAAGGTTCAAGAATGGTTGATGCAGAAGGAAGAGCAGCAGCAATGGGCGACAGTGCAAATATCGATTTTGCAGGTTCAATCGACGGCGAAATATTCGAAGGTGGCACAGGTGCTGGTTTTGATTTGGTTCTTGGAAGCAACTCTTTCATCCCAGGATTTGAAGAAGGCGTTGTTGGTATGAACATCGGCGACACAAAAGTTATCGACGTTCCATTCCCAGAAACATATCACGAAGCTAGCCTAGCTGGCAAAATGTCACAATTTGAAGTTGTTCTTAACAGCTTGAAAGTTAAAGAAATGCCAACTCTTGACGACGAATTTGCAAAAGACGTTTCAGAATTTGACACTCTTGCAGAAATGAAAGCAGATATCAAAGAAAAACTTGAAGCATCAAACGAAGCAAAATCACTAAACGAAACTGAAAACAATATCCTAAAAGCAATTTGCGATGCAGTTGAAATCACAATCCCACAAGCAATGATTGAAGACAGAGCAGAACAAATGCTTCAAGATTTCAGCTACAGACTTATGTATCAAGGTTTGAATGTTGAAACATATCTTCAATACACAGGTCAAGATATGGAAGCTTTCAAAGCTACATTCTTGCCAGAAGCTGAAAAAGCGGTTAAATCACAACTAGTTGTTGATAAAATCATCGCTTTAGAAAACATCGAAGCAGATGAAGCTTCAATCGATGCAGAAATCGCTAAAATTGCAGAACAATCAGATAAATCAGTTGAAGAATACAAAAAAGAAATGCCAGCTGAACATGTTGACTACGTAACTAAAAACGTTGTTATCAACAAATTGTTCGATTTCCTTCGTACAGAAAACTTGAAATAATCAAAGTGATAAAAGGAGAAACTATGACAACGCAAATGAGTCTTATTCCAATGGTTGTTGAACAAACAAACCGTGGCGAACGTTCATATGACATCTATTCTCGACTTCTCGAGGACAGAATCGTTTTCATAACAGGAGAGATCAATGATCTTTCAGCAAATATCGTTATTGCGCAACTTTTGTATCTTGAAGCAAAAGACCCAACAAAAGATATCAATCTTTATATCAACTCACCAGGCGGAAGTGTTTCTGCGGGTCTTGCGATATATGACACAATGAACTATATCAAATGTGACGTTCAAACAATCTGTGTTGGTATTGCCGCAAGCATGGGTGCATTCCTTCTTTCAAGTGGCAAAAAAGGCAAGAGATTCTCACTTCCGAATGGCGAAGTGATGATTCACCAACCACTTGGCGGTGCACAAGGTCAAGCAAGCGATATTGCAATTCAAGCAAACCATATCCTAAGAACAAAGAAAAAACTCAACGAAATTCTTTGCAAAAACACAGGCAAATCAATGAAACAAATGGAAGTCGATACGGATAGAGACTTTTATATGTCGTCAGCTGAAGCCTTGGAATATGGAATTATTGATAAGATTTTCGAATCTCGCCAATAATAAATTCAAACAATAGAAAAAAACGACAACAATAGGAGTATAAATGCAAAAAGAAAACGAAATAGTATGTGATTTTTGCGGAAAGAACAGTGAGGAAGTTCGTGAAATGATTTCTTCACCAAACGGTTCAAACATTTGTGATGAATGTGTGAAAGCGTGCGAAGATATGCTCAAAGACAAACAAAGCAAGGCTTTTGAAGATAGCGAAATCAATTTGATGAGCCCTGCAAGTATCAAGGAACATCTTGACGAGTTCGTTATTGGTCAAGACCAAGCAAAAAAAGTTCTTTCTGTTGCGGTATATAATCACTACAAAAGAATACTATCTAAAAAAACAGAAAAAGATGACGGCATAGTTATGGATAAAAGCAATATCTTGCTTTTGGGTCCAACGGGAAGTGGCAAGACCCTTCTTGTTAAAACGCTTGCAAACATCTTGAACGTGCCATTTGCAATGAGCGATGCAACAACGCTAACTGAAGCGGGCTACGTCGGCGAAGACGTTGAAAACTGCCTTCAAAAATTGCTTCTTGCCGCTGATTTCAATGTGGAAAAAGCTCAACAAGGCATCGTTTATATCGACGAGATTGATAAAATTGCGAGAAAATCCGAAAATATGTCAATCACGCGCGACGTGTCTGGCGAGGGCGTTCAACAAGCACTACTAAAAATCATCGAATCAACAGTTTCTTCAGTTCCGCCACAAGGTGGAAGAAAACACCCACAACAAGAGTTCATTCAAGTGGACACAACAAACATTTTGTTCATCGTTGGCGGTGCGTTTGTCGGCCTTGATAAAATCATCGAAAAAAGGGGAGATAAATCATCTCTTGGCTTTGGTGGAAACATCTCCGACCAAAAGAAAGAAGATTTTGCAATCTTGAAAACAGTTCAACCTCAAGATTTGACAAAATTTGGGCTAATCCCTGAATTTGTCGGAAGAATTCCAGTCGTGGTTTCAACAGAACCGCTTGACGAAAGCGTTCTTGTGAAAATCTTGAAAGAACCAAAAAATGCACTTGTGAAACAATATCAAAAACTCTTCAAAATCGACGATGTTCAGCTTGAATTTGAAGATGAAGCTGTTCAAGCGGTTGCTAAAACAGCGATGGATATGAAAACGGGTGCAAGAGGACTTCGCGGAATTTTGGAAAGCTTGATGCTGTCACTCATGTATCAAATCCCTGAAGATAAATCAATCGAAAAGGTTATCATCACAAAGGAATTTGTGGAAAAAACAGGTGAAGCTATCATCAAACGCAAAAGTGCGTAAAAAAATGCAAAGCATTTTTTTGAATTAAAAATTAAAAATTGTGGTCTTGGCACTCGGCTACGCCTTGTGCTCGCAATTTTAAAAGGTGTCTGAAAGTTAAATTTTAGACACCTTTTTATTTTCTATTTTTTGTGTAACTTACTTGATATTTAATTTTGATTACTATATAATAAAAACAGATAGAATTTTACACTGGATAAAACTGCACAGGAGAAAACGAATGAAATTTTTTGCAAAAATAGAGGTGGAAGAAACCTTCAATGCTTTCGCCACCCCGCACATTGTTGCGCTTTTATTGATGCTAGCGGTGATTGCACTGCTGATTATTTTCAAAAACAAAATCAACGCGAGCGAGAAAAAAGTTAACGCATTGCGCTACACATTTGCAACGATTTTTATCTTGCAACAAATCGCCTACACAGTCTGGAAAACATACGTGGGTGAATATAGCCTTGGCGAAATCTTGCCGTGCCACCTTTGCGCCATGACAATTTATATGAGTGTCTATTCGCTTTTATCGCGAGATAAAAGGCTTCACCCCGTGATATATTTCACTGGCTTTTGTGGGGCACTTCAAGCACTGCTAACGCCAAGCATGGGTGGATATAACTTCCCGCATTTCAGATTTTTTGAATACTTCACATCCCACACAACAATAATAATCGTGATAGTATTTTTCCTTGTGACCGACGGCATAAATATCAACCTCAAATCATTTGTGAAATCATTTGGCATTTTGCAAATCCTGGGCGTTTTCGCAATGATTGTCAATCTGCTAACGGGCGGAAACTATATGTTCCTTGCCTATAAACCAGATTCATCATCAATCTTCAACCTCCTCGCCGATTGGCCATACTATATCCTGCAACTAGAAGCAGTAGCCCTAATCTTCATGGCACTTTTCAGCCTGCCATACGTGATAAAAAATGGGAAAGAGTTTTTTAAGTGGCAAGATTAAAAAAGGTGAATGGTGAAACGCTTCGCTTAAGGTGAAACGCTTCGCTTAAGGTGAAAGGTGAAAGGTGAAACGCTTCGCTTAAGGTGAAAGGTGAAAGGTGAAAGGTGAAAGGTGTGGTAGGCACTACGCTAAAGCTCCGTGCACCCTAAATTAAATACAAAACTACAATAGCTACAAACATTTTAACGTGTTTGTAGCTATCACCATATGTAGGGTCGCACCCATGTGTGCGTACCGTCCCCAACGCCCGCCAAAATTGAAACATAGAAAGCACGAGGCAAAGCCGAGTGCATTACCACACCTTTCACCTTTCACCTTTCACCTTTCACCTTTAATCCCTCCTTCTCTCGCCAAATATCTATTCAACTCATAAACAATCTCCGCGCTTGCAAAACCCGCAATAGGCGCTAGTCCGTAATAAATCTTGTTATTTTGCTGTGGTTTTCTGTTGTTTTGCATACTGCTGACCACGTTCATCATTCCCGCGATATCCATGCCATTTTTCCCTTTAAAATCCGCCATATTGCCACTCCCACTCATTTTTGAGAGCATTTCATTGGGGTTATTTAAAACATTTCGCATTTGTGCCATTTTTGGATTATTTTCGCTCAAAACATCTATGGGTGATTTTCCACGCATTTTTTCCGCATTTGCCATCATTTTTTGTATTTCACTAAAATTCATAAAACATTCTCCCGCTTTTAAACATATATTCATGTAAATAGTATGAAAAAAGGAGAAAAAAGATGTCAAAAGATTTAAAATCCTACCTAAAAAATAACAAAACGACCCCAAAAAACAGTGAGTCAAACAAAACCGCCCACGAAATTGCAAACGAACTTTCAAAAAAGAGTAGCTCAGAATTATCTTCCGACTTCAGTTCCGCCCTCGCAACGGCAAAAGCAAACGGCACTTTCAATAAATCCGAAATGCTCGCCATGCTGTCAAACATAAAAGGCAATATGTCACCCGCGGAATTTGAAAAAATGAAAAGCATAATCGCAAATCTTTAAGGACGCTTCTAAAAATGTGAAAACTTCAAATCACGAATCAAAATATTTTGTCACGCTGTCAGATTGCGGTTTAAAAACGTAAAAAAGAATGGCAAGTGCAGGCACCGCCACGCACAAAATCATCGCAATCTGCAAGTCAAAAGTGATTTGAAAATCGGCAGTTTCGCTTACATCAACACCCGCGGTTTCCGTTTCAAAAACCTCTTCATCCTCGGGAAAAACCACCCCCGCAGTGTCGGTTGAAAGTTGTTTTGGGTGGGTTGGAATAACAAGCTGTTCAAAGCCGGAAGTCTCAACATACCCAAAATCGCCACTGATTTTCACATAATAAAGGGTGACCTCACCATCTTGATAAAGCCCGTAAAAATAAGCGCTTTGCCCAGCAGTTATCGATGAAACCACCGTCTCTTTTCCCGCCTTTGAATAAAGATTACTGTCCTTAATCGCAGTCAATGTGATTTCGGGAAAAAGTGGCAACGCCATGTCGCTGTCAATATAAATTTCATCTTTTTTCACAAATCCATATTTTTTTATGTATGAACTTTCGCTCTTTGCATATTCGCAGTAATAAAAATCATCAGTTTCACCCGTGATATAAACATAATACCCAAGCGGAATATAAAACATGGGATTTTCGTCGGTTTCAGAAGCGTAAAACCCAACCGTCGAAGTTTCCGCACGTCCGTAAAAATTCTCGCCAAAAGCAAGCTCGCCCGCAAGTGGGGAAAACCCAATAATGAAAAATAAAACCGTGCAAACACCCGTGAAAATCCTCTTCATTTTAACTCCATAAACGTATATAAGCAGTATATATTTATCTCAAGCCACAAATGATAACTCTTTTGTCGATTTTTGTAAAACTTCACGAAAATAAATTTAACCACTCATATAAAATAACATTCAATAATAAAATTAATAAAAAACAAAAAGAAGGTTGTTTCATGAAAAAAATTATAGCTGTTATTTGCGCCCTCACACTTGCTTTTGCCCTCGGTGGCTGTGGAAGTGATAAGGAAGATTATGAAAACGTGTCAAGGATTGAAAACTATTATTTCATTGGTGAAAGCGAAAGCTTTGTTGTTATTCTAACGGCAGGTCAAAAGGAATCGCCCACAATAATCGACGGCAGTGCGGGGAAACTTGGCGACTATGCAAGGCTAACTCTCGAAGTGAAATCAGGATACAGCGACGAATATTCATATCAAATCGCAGTCGGGGAAGAGGGCTATGCTGGCACTTTTAAAAGCGAGATTGTGGGCGGGAATATGTATGCCGAATTTGAAACGTCAAATTTTGCCGAGCTATCATATAAAGTTATAATAACGCACAGTGGCACCACTGAAGAGGTGTATCTTGAAAGCGTGATAACAAGCGATATGATAAAATGGAACGAAGCAAAAGCAGTGGCGGAAAAAGAACTTTCTTCAAATATTTCCGAAATGCAAAGCGAAATTTCCGATAACTATGAGGTGTATATCAAGTTTGTTTATGACAGTGGCAATGCAAAGGGAAGTTGGTATGTTGCCTATGCAAATGGCGATAACCTTTCCGCCGTGCTCATCGACCCAACTTCTGGAAGTATAACCGCAAAGCGAGAATAAAATACCTCAAATCACTTGCAAACATAAGGCATTGTGTGATAGAATAAAACAAAGCGTAATCTGTTTGAGGTGGAAATGAAAAGCGAAATCGTGATGAAAAATTTAATAATAAAAACACTAGTTGTTCTTATGATACTCTCGCTGTTTGCAGTGTCAGTTTTCATGGTGTTTTTCCCAGGAAAAACCGCCGATATTTGCGACAGCCTCGGCATGACAAAACTTTCAATCCAATTTGAAAAAGTAAGCTATGACAAAACAGGGGATATCAACACCCTTGCAAGCATTCTAAACTATGAAATATATTCTGGCGACAACGAGGAAATTTGTGAGTATGGCATGGAAATGCTAAATCATAAATACTATGCCGAGTATGTGAACTTCTTGGGCGCAAACTCGCTCACGTCTATGAGCTACAATGTCTATTGCGAAACATATGTCTTGCAAGCGTTATATCTCGAAAATATGCAAGAAGAAGCGATTGCAGTGCTAAGCAATTCAATTTCAAGTGGCTATGAAACATATGGCGCAGGAATTGTCCTCTGCGGTGACGTTATAAACGCGGGAGATGCGGATTTTGCAATCGAAATGCTTGAAATCTATGAACTGTATTTTGAAAGTGCAAGCGATATAAAAGCGTATAACATCACGCTCGAAGCAATCATGTTAACCGAAAGCGTCGCGGAAAGCGAAAACAGCGTGTGGCAAGCAAGACTTGAAACGCTAAACGATAAATTTGCTTAAACAAAATATAAAACGAAGATAAAACACAATAAATAAATGAAATATCTATTTATTGAAGGAGATACAATGGAAAATCTATCATACAACGAAAAAGTCGTTGTCCTAGACTTTGGTGGGCAGTATGCTCAGCTGATTGCAAGACGTGTGCGTGATCTCAAAGTTTATTGCGAAATCAAGTCTTATAAAACAAGCCCCGAAGAGCTCAAGGCTTATAAGGGTATCATCTTCACGGGTGGGCCAAATTCTGTCTATCTTGAAGAATCGCCAAAATGTTCAAAAGAAGTTTTTGAAATTGGCGTGCCAGTTTTGGGCATTTGCTACGGCGCACAACTCATGGCTCACGTTCTTGGTGGCGAAGTTAAATCTGCCGACGTTCGTGAATATGGTAATTGCGAAGTGACATTTGCGGATAAATCAAAAATGGTTGCAGGCATCGGCAAAAGCATCACTTGGATGAGCCACACGGATTATATCGCAAGAGTTCCTGAAGGCTTTGTTGTTTCTGGAACAACAAAAGATTGCCCATGTGCATCAATGGAAAACGAAAATAAAAAATTGTACGCAGTTCAATTCCATCCGGAAGTGGAACACAGCAAATGTGGCAATGAAATCTTGAAAAACTTTCTCTATAACGTCTGCGAATGTGCGGGCGATTGGGAAATGAAATCTTTTGCTGAAACAACTATTGCAAACATCAAAAGCAAAGTTGGCGATAAAAAAGTTTTGTGCGGACTTTCTGGTGGCGTGGATTCTTCTGTTGCTGCAATGCTTGTTCACAAAGCGATTGGCAAAAACCTCACATGTATCTTTGTCGACCACGGTATGCACCGCAAAAACGAAAGCGACATGGTTGAAAAAGAATTCAAACAAACATTCGACATGAACATAATAAGGGTCAATTCAGAAGCGAGATTTTTTGAAAAACTTGCGGGCGTTTCCGATCCAGAAACAAAAAGAAAAATCATCGGTGCCGAATTCGTTCGCGTTTTTGAAGAAGAAGCGGGCAAAATTGGCGAAATAAACTTCCTTTGCCAAGGCACAATCTATCCCGACGTGGTGGAAAGTGGCACGGGCGAGGCGGCAGTTATCAAAAGTCACCACAACGTTGGCGGACTTCCTGACGACATCTCGTTTGAAGGACTTGTTGAACCATTGAGAGACCTTTTCAAAGACGAAGTGAGAAGGGTCGGTCTTGAACTTGGCATTCCAGAACATTTGGTGTGGCGTCAACCATGCCCAGGACCTGGTCTTGCAGTAAGAATCATGGGTGATATCACCCCAGCAAAAATTGCACTCTTGCAAGACGCCGACGCAATCTTCCGCGAAGAAGTAACAAATTTTGGGCTTGAAAGAGACGTAAATCAATACTTCGCCGTGCTAACAGGAATGCACACAGTAGGCGTTATGGGCGACGGCAGAACATATGGCGACTGCATAGCATTGCGAGCAGTAACCACAACCGACTTCATGACAGCCGACTGGGCAAAACTCCCATTCGACCTACTAGGAAAAGCCTCAAACCGAATAGTAAACGAAGTCCAAGGAGTAAACAAAGTAGTCTACGACATAACCAGCAAACCCCCAGCAACAATCGAATGGGAATAAAGTAAAAAATCCCCGAAACCCCTATAAACAAAGGGTTTCGGGGCTTATTTTTTGCTCCGTGATACGTTTTTGATACGTTTTTCAAAAATTTGTGTTATTCGTGGTTGCTTTTTGACTCATTTTTTGCTATTTTATCCACGTTATTTTCAGTGATTTATATTATGATTTTTTAACCAAATAAGCTAGTCTACTATAAGTAGACAAGATATTTTTTGTAAAATATTGCAAAGTCAATGTTTTTATGTTAATATGTAGGTGAAAAATGGCTGTAGGTGGATGCATTATGAGAATTGACAAGATTGGCAAGTTTATATTGATGTTAAGGCAAGAAAAAGGAATCACGCAAAAAGAACTTGCTGAAAAATTAGATGTTACTAATAAAGCTGTTTCAAAGTGGGAAACAGGCAAAGGTATGCCAGATTCTTTAATGTTGATTCCGTTGTCAAATATATTTAATGTTTCTGTCAATGAACTTTTGCTAGGCGAAAGAATTGTTAAAGAAGAGTTTGTGCCAAAGTCAAATCAAACTATTGTTTCTATTATAAAAATTGCTAAACGAAATAGAAATATTGCCATAGTTGGCATGGCTGTATTGATATTATTATTATTTGTTACAATAACGCTAATTATGAATATGAATACATATGGTGGGTATGACTATTTGTCATATTATGCATCATCAGAAAGAGCTGGCATGGAAGCGGACATTATCTTTATAAAAGACAAGGATTTAGATGTGTATGAATATGTGTACATTGAGTTGACTTGTATAAATGAAAATTTGGAAATTACGCATATAAGCGGTACTTGTGGTACGGCAATGACGTATCAAGATGAAGACGGTTGGGGTGTGATATTTGCAGATTATGTAGATGATGGTTGGTCGAAAGATGATGTGCTAACATTCATGCTAGGTGGTGCAAACTTTTCAGAGGCTCAACTTTCAGAGTTTAATTTAACGATAAGCACAAATTTAACTTCAGGCAGTACTGATGGCAAAGGTGTATATCAAATGTCAATAAGCGAAAGTAATGCAAGGCTCAATAATAAAATAACAAGCATGATAAAATAATGCTAAAGGGAGGCAATCATGACAAAATTCAAAAATTTTATTATAATAATTTTAACGTTAGCAATGTGTATGACAATTTTTGCAGGTTGCGGAAATGATCGCACCGAAGAAATTGAACAAGAGGATACGTATCAGCTTGTAAATGCACAGTATGAAGTCAGTGGTATGGCAGGCGAGGTGGAAATTTGGCAAAATAAAACACAAGGGTACATGAGTGAATATAGGCTTACTGATGGCACTGTGCTACTTAGAGTTAGTAACGTATTGCTAGATGATTATTTTGCTTTTTACCTTGCAGATGCATTAAGCGATGAAGCATGCACCGCTGCTATTGGGCAAATGAGAGATAATTTGTATTATAACTTGGAAAATGAAATTGCATTGGCATATGAAGAATATATAAGTGAGCAAGGGCAGTTTTATACACAAGTGGTGTATTATGATGTCAGCTTACAAGCAGAAAATGACACTATTGCATATCTAAAGATTTCATATATCTACGGAGAAAATTGCGAAGAGTTCGGTGTTGCTGTAAACAAAGAAACTGGCGAGATTTATAACAACTGGGATTTATTCACAGCGGAGCGTGAAGAGGTGGCAAGCGCAGTTTTGACAGCAGCAGGATATAATGATGAAGACTTGCTAGATTATATGGCAAACTCTAGTGGCGACATGTTTATAATAACAAGCGATGGTGGGGAAGAATATCTTGAATTCTGTTTCCCTCCAAACACAAAAGCAGAAATAGCTTATTCAGATAGAATAAAGTTGTCTAAAGTTGCAGACTTGATGCAAGAATGGGCGATGATATAAGAATGGATTATTGAGTGTGGAGGTATAGTCCGATGGATAATATTAATTAATTAGTTTTATTTTGAGATAAGAAAATAGGAGGATATATTATGTTAAAGAATAAAAAATTTATAAAAGTCTTAAATATGACATTGATATGTGTTATGCTATTTGTTAGTATGGGTGCATATAGTGGTGAAGTTGTTGAAAGCCTAAATATTGAACAAGAGTATGTTGTTCAGAAAGAATTAATAGAAAGTAGCATCTCTGAAGTTGCAGTAGGGGGAGTGTACACATTTGAAGAATATCTGCAAGAAGATGGTATATTAATGAAATATAGTTATTCTGTAATTGAAATAGAGGATGAATATAATGGTGAGTACATAGTAGGATCTTCAAGCACTTTTGTTGAGTATTATTATTATCATTATGATCAATTAGTAGTGCATGAATTGTTTAGAGGGGATATTACTTTAAATTATAGATTTAATCACGTTCAATTGGCAACTACATATGCAAGGAATTATAGATTAGATAGTGTAGAAGGGCAGTTTACTGAAGATTACGGGACATATATAACTACAGTTTGGATGGAGGCCACTGGAAGGGGGCTCACAATTAATTCAGATGGGTCATCTTCGGTTTATGCCGAAGAAGAATACGATACATGGTTGACATTGGATTCGAGCGGAAAGTTCTATGAAGATACAGATTTTGTCTATTATAGATATAACGCAAATTCTTCAGGTGCAATATTTGTAGATTTTTATGTTAGTGCAATAAATTATAGTACAGGAGAATCTGTTTTAACAAATGAGTTGATAACTGTTGCAATACCTGTTCTAAATTAGTGAAATAGGATTTTAAAGATATAAATACTGAATAAACTTTAGTGATTGTATTAAATTTAATTACAAAATAATAAAAGAAGAGTAGCTTATAGTTACTCTTTTTTCTATAATGAAAAAAATTAATTTATTTAAAATGTTAAAAGATAAACTAGACTTATGTATCGACTTTCTATGCTTTTGTGCGGAAACAAAGCAAAACAGTTGTAGAATGATTAATATTTGTTGTTATATATCAAATTTTTTATTATTAGTCCATTGTGAAATAATAAATAACAATTGCATTCGTCATATTAAGCATCGCGCAAGAGGCAAGAAAAGCTGCTAAATATGCAGAAGAAATGTGTAAAATTGCTGAGCAAAGTGCGAAAGAAACAAAAGAACACGAAGCGAAAATCAGAGCACAATTAGATAGCCTCAAGTAATCTGATGGAAGAAAATTTTGTATATATTCTATTATGATAATCTAGTGTACTAAAGTGCTATTTTATAAATTCCCAAAAAAGCTATCCAAAGCATTGAACTAGGATAGCTTTTTGCATGTCGATATCTAGTATAGATAAAAGAGCTGAATATTAGTGTAAAATGCACTTCTGAAAGTTAGTAAAAACTTTTGGAAGTGCATTTTTTTGTGCTCAAAAGCTGTCTTTAATAAATTTATCGACAGCACTCATCTGAGTTCAAAACATAACCAGTGGCTAGGTTTGCTACATGAAAACACAGATAACTTTCATAATCGAAAAGCTCATGGCACATCCAAAGTATAGAGCGCTTATGTGTGGCGATATTTCAGCGTGTGGCAACGACCAATCAAGGGCAGATTTGTCACTTTGTTTGGGAATATCGTTCTACACGAAGAAATGGCGTTCAAAGCAAACAAGATCAGATAGAAAAGTGGATGACTACTATGAAAAAATCCGCACATCCAAGCAAGAAAAACTCTTTCATGAACTCATAATCTAAGTTGGAAACAAGGATGATATGAATGCAATAAGCGAAAATGGACAGCTCGCAAAAGAAATCTTAACTGACTATATGCAAGGCTTTCAAGAGCGAAATGAAAATCTCAAAGTGTTCTCGGCGCACTTGCATATGGATGAAGAAACCCCACATCTGCACATTGATTTTGTGCCTTATATAACGGGAAGCAAACGTGGTATGGAAACAAGAGTTTCACTCAAACAAGCACTGCTTGCGAAAGGTTGTAAAAGCAATGGCAAAGGTCAAACGGAATGGAAACAGTTTGCTAATATTGAACGTGTCCAAATGATGTTTGCAATGAAAAGGCACGGCGTTGAATGGGATATCAAAAACAATACCAACAAGCATCTTTCAGTGCTAGATTTCAAAAAGCAAGAACGAGAAAAAGAGCTTGCGGGACTAGATAAACAGCTTGATGATAAAAAAGATATCCTTTCAGATATTGAAGAATCAGAAAAAGACACAAGAAAAAATATTCCAAAACTCAATGACCCAGAGTGGCAACTACCACCGCCAACCGCATTCATGTCAGCTCGCACCTATCATCAGAAAGTAGTAACGCCATTTTTTGGCAAATTGTCATCTGAATTTAAAAAATTGGGTAAGATAGCGACAAAATTGCTTACGAAAAACAGGCAACAATCAAGAGAAATGGCTGCCTTGCAAGCTGTCTTAGAAGGCGCAATAAAAGGCTGTGAAGATGCGACAAGGCTATATAAAAAGCTATTCGGCAAAGCAGAAAATTACGATAAAATCCGCAAAATCATCGGTCCAACTAAAGTAGATAAAATGCTTTTTGAACACGACCAGCAACAAATTAATAAAACAAAAACACAAATAAAAACAAATAACAAAGGCGGTTTCAGCCTTTAAGGAGAATTAATTATGAACACAAAACTAAACAGCGAAGAAACTTATGAAGAACTACTAAAAATATGGAAAGCAGTGGGATTTGACAACATGGATGCAAAAACGGAAGATGGTGAAAATCTGTATTTGTATGATGAGGGCAACAAGTTGTGGTACACAAATTTGAATGGATTATACTATCCGAACATCTTGCGTGATCCTGGAGATTTATATGGCAAATATGGGGCTATTCGATTGAACTTCTTGCAAGAGAATCATCCTGAATTGGTTGAATATATGGAAGAACATCACAACTTGGCTAGCTATTTGATGAAGTATAATGAAGAAGCTAGTAAATCTTTCATTGATATGCTGAAGGATAAACTTGAAGGCTATAAAGATGTTATTGTAAAGGATCCTGAATGCTCGCACTTTATTGGTAAAGAAATCTCAAAAATAGTTTCAGATGCTGATAAAGCCATAATTGCAGAAGTAAATCAAATTTAGGAGGTAAATATGATAAATGATTTTATAAATAAAGAAGTGTATGAAGAATTGCTGAAAATTTGGCAAGACATGAAAGCACCTGATTTGAAAGTAAAAACACAAGACGGTCACGATTTGTATAAATTTGTTCCCGAAAAACGCAATCTATACACATATTTCAATGGGGTATATTATCCATATATCCTAGAGTTTGAAGAAACGAAATACGGCTTCTTCGGCGGTTCAAGATGGCGTTTTATGAGAAACGAAATGTTGAAGGAATTTGCAATCTTGTGTAACGAAAACAAACTAGATGAGTATTTATACGATTTCGATGCCAAAGCAAACGAAATCTACAATAAAAGAATGCAAGAAGAACGAGACTTCATAAAAAGCATAGACTCGCCCTTTGATAAACGAACATGCGTTCAAATCACCAACGATATCAGCGACACAGTAACCGCTGAAATCATAGAATCCATGGTGGAGGATTTAGAAGAGATAGTAATATAAAAAAGGCGACTGCAAGGATTTTTCTTTGCAGTCGCCTTATATTTTTTCTTGTGTCTTTTATTCTCTTCCAACCAAATAATCGATAGTAACATCTAAATAATCTGCAATGGCGATTAATGATGAAAGGCGTGGTTCGCTACCTTTTTTCCATTGATATATTGTGCTTTTAGAGTTTAGAACATGTTTGTTTAAATTGTATTTTGTAATAGATTTTTCTTGCAAAATTTTCGATAATCTATCGTAAAAATTTATGTTTGTATTTTTAACCGTGATTTCATCAATTTCAATTCTTCCTGAAAGAAATTCAATTGAAACGCCAAATAAGTTACTCAATTTTATAAGGATTGAAAGTTTAACGTCTGAGTTATTATTAATCCAAGTAGAAACATTATTCGCATAAACTCCGACAGCTTCGCCGAGCGTGATTGTATTGTATCCATGTTCACTCATCAATTCTTTAATTCTTTCGCTAAAAGTTCCCATATTAAACCACTCCTTATATTAAAATTATGGGGCTATTTTGGCTTAAATGGTTGATTTATTAAAATTACGGGGCTATAATGTCATTATAAACAATCAAAGGGGCAAATATTCATGCGAGAAGAAATAAATTTTGCAAACATAAAGCATACATGCGCATTCACGGGCAACCGTCCACAAAACCTCCCTTGGGGCGAAAATGAACAAGATGAGAGATGTATAAACCTAAAAGAGCAACTAACAAAAGAAATACAAGCCGCCATAACTAGCGGCTATACGCACTTCCTAACAGGAATGGCGCAAGGTTTCGACACCTACGCAGCAGAAGCGGTGATTGAAATCATGAAAACAAACAAAGTCATAACCCTAGAAGCAATAATTCCCCACGCAAACCAAGAAAAAAGCTGGAGTGATCAAGCGAAAGCTCGATACGCTGAAATCCTAAACAACTGCACAAAAACTCAAACCCTCCGCCCCCACTACACAAAAGCCTGCATGCACACCCGCAACCGCTACCTAGTAGATAATTCATCTCTACTAATAGCTTTATCCACTCAAGAAAAAGGCGGCACAGCGGAAACAATAAAATATGCACATCTAAAAAGTAGGCTATTGATTATATTGCAATGGTGAAGATTTTTTATATTATTCATAAAATTATTGCATAAGTAATTTTGGTATGATATAATTGTACACAATTAATGTATAAAGATAGATAGGTGGGGTAAGTGCAATGAAAAAAGAAAGTAAGTTTTTTTCTGTTTGGAAGAGAGTTTTGATTTCAGTTTTGAAATTTATTCAAAGGGCGAAGTGGGTGCTTTTGTGTGCGCTAGTTGCAACAATATTTAGTGCAAATATAGCTATACTATTATTTGTGCCTAATCCATCAAATTGGTTAACTTTGTATAGTGGCTGGTTGAGTGCTGTAGCCACTATAATTATTGGGATTATCACAATATGGCAAGGCAGGAAATACAAGAGGGAAAATGAAATAATTTTAAGCAGACAAACTATTGCGAATTTTGTGCAAAAAGAAATTATGATAATAGATGATGTAAACAAGGAGCTTGCAAATTATTTATCAGCAACTATCCTATTTAATGAGTTGTTAAGTGGCGTCGGATCAATTATGTCTAATAAGTCTAGTCTATTAGATTTTTCTACAGAAATTAATGTAAAAATTAATAATTTATTGGCTATTAGTCATAGGGTTCTTGGAATGAAGTTGTACTATAATGAACGTAATGAAATTGCAAAAAGTATAAATGAGTATTCTTCAATTATTGAAATGATAAGAAATTCAATCACTAATTTAACAAATACCGATATACAATCAGATGTATTGAAGGTTAGATATCTTCGTGTTGTTGCAAATGTGAAAAAATTAAATATTTGTTTACAAGATTTGCAAGATAAAGTGTTGGATTATTCTGAAGAATATGAGTATGTAGTTAGTTTATACGATGCAGCAAAGTCACGACCAAGTACAGCAAATGAGATGAAATAGTGAATAGTATTTGGTAGACAATATGTACAGGAAGTATTTTTTTACTATAATAATTTTTATTTAATCTTGCAAGAATGACTAATGTGTGATATAATATTAAAATGAAAATTAAAGGTAAAGGTGTGTCTATGGGGATAGTGTATATATTGACAAATCCATGTTTGGATGGTTGGGTGAAAATTGGAATGTCTGAACGCAATGATGTGGAAAAGAGGTTGCGTGAATTAAACACGCCTACAAATCTGCCGCTTTCATATCGTTGTTATGCAACGTATGAAGTGGAAAATCCACTCGAAGTTGAGCGTGGCATACATAGTATTATCGACAGAGTTGATGAATCACTTCATGCTCGCGAACAACTTAGTAATGGAAAAATAAGGGTGCGTGAATTCTTTAAAATTTCACCAGAAACAGCATATGGAATTTTTAAAGACGTTGCTTTGCTCAGGGGTGATAGAGAGAATCTTAAATTTTATACTCCGACAAATAAAGAAGCGGAGGAAGCGGAAATAGCTGAAATCAAATCCAAACGAGGAAATAATTCATTTGAACTTCTAAAAATTGAAGTAGGTACAAAAATCTATTTCTTGCCGGATGAATCAGTTTTTGCTACGGTTATAGATAACAAGAATCAAATTGAATATGAAGGAAATATCTATTCAGTATCAGCGCTGGGCAAAAAACTTTTGATAGAAAAACAAAATTGGTCAGAAAATAGAGGAGTCAATGGTTGGCTGTATTTCACAAAAGATGGAATCACATTAAGCGATTTGCGAGATATGATTGAAAAAGAAAGCATTGGTGAGTAATGTGCATGAATAATAAACGCGTGATAACTAAATATGGTCCAACAAATTTTGTTGTTCAAAATACCACTGTTTGGAATTTTCCTGACAGGGGAGATTGGGCTACGCACAATTCTAGTTATCGTGGTAACTGCACTCCTTATGTGCCTAGGAACTTGTTGCATATCTATACTAAGCCTGGTGATATAGTTCTTGATCCATTTGCGGGTAGTGGAACTGCGCTGATAGAATGCAAATTGCTTGGGCGCAACGCGATTGGAATTGATTGTAATCCTAAAAGTGTTGAATTGATTAATAATAATCTTAATTTCGATTGCCCAAACGAAGGTGGGATTGATGTGATACAGGGTGATGCTTGTGACTTGTCGTTTATTGGTGATGAATTTATAGATTTTATCTTTATGCATCCACCATATGCAGATATAATCAAGTATAGCGCTAATGGAGAAAAAGACTTGTCTCTTTGCTCGGTAGAGGGTTTCTATGAGAAAATGCAGCTTGTTGCAAATGAGAGTTATCGCGTGCTGAAAAAAGGAAAGATTTGTACAATGCTTATTGGTGACATTCGAAGAAATATGGTGCTAACTCCATTAGGGGATAATACTCGTAGGCTTTTTGAAAAAGCTGGCTTTACTTTGAAAGAAATTATAATGAAAGAGCAGCATAATTGCCGAGGAACATACAAATGGATGAATAAGGGTAAAGAAAGCAAATTCTTGCTGCTCATGCATGAACATTTGTATGTATTCATTAAGAAGTGATTTTAACAATACAAAACTTATTGCAAATTATGGATGATTATGTTATAATAATGTTAATCAATGCTAGGAGTGTTTTATGAATATAGCAGATAAAATAAAAGACGTAAGATTAAAAATGTTTTTAAGTCAGGAAAAGTTTGCAAAGGAACTAGGAGTTTCATTTGCAACAGTAAATCGTTGGGAACGTGGGTTATGTGAGCCAAATTATGATGGACAAAAAGCATTCCACGAGTTTTGTAAGAAAAATAACATAGATTTAGATAGCTGATTTTAATTAATAGGAGAGAATAGGCGTATGCCGTATCAAATTTGGAATAGACGCTACACTGGGAGCAAATATAAACTTGCTGATTGGATATGTGGTGTAATAGATGAGAAGTGTGAAGGAAAGGTATTTTGTGACATATTTGGAGGGACAGGTGTTTTGACCCAAAGAATGTTGGATCGAATGGATAAAATTATTGTAAATGACTTGCTTTTTTCAAATGAAATTGTGTATAAAGCATTCTTTATTCAAGATTCATTTGATATTGTGAAATTAGAATCATATAAAGAAAAATTCAAAGCTTTTAATGGGTCATTATTTAAAAACAATTATGTTTCTGAAAATTTTGGGGACAAGTTTTTTTCAATGAATGATGCATTGATTATTGGGGAAATAAGGGAACAAATAGAGCAATTGCATGATATAACAGAAAAAGAGAAGTGTATTCTTATTGCATCACTTCTATATTCTGTTGATAAAATTGCAAATACAGTCGGTCATTATGAAGCATATATCAAAGGGCATGAACTAAGGGATAGATTTCAATTTGATTTAATCACACCTTACAAAACTAATTCAGATATAGACATATATCGTGAAGATGCAAATGATTTAGCTGAGGCTTTATCTTGTGATATTGTGTACATTGACCCACCGTATAATTCAAGGCAGTATAGTAGATTTTATCACGTATTAGAAAATATAGCTACATGGAAGAAACCTGAGTTGTTTGGTGTGGCATTAAAGCCAAAACCAGAAAACATGAGTGACTATTGTCGAAATAATGCGATTGATGCATTCACGGATTTGATAGAAAAACTAAACTGTAAATATATTTTAGTTTCTTATAATAATACGTATAATTCAAAAAGCAGTTCTTCAAAGAATAAGATGGCATTGGAAAATATTGAAGCAGTGCTAAAATCAAAAGGTAGTGTAGAGTGTTTTGAAAAATCTCATCAATTTTTTAATGCTGGGAAAACAGACTTAAAGGATCATAAAGAATTACTATATTTAGTGGAGGTGGACAATGAAAGATAGAAATGAATTTAGCCGTTCACCATTTTTTTATGTTGGGGATAAATTTAAATTGCTTCCTCAGCTTGAAGAAAATTTTCCTACTGATATCAAAAGATTTATTGAGCCATTTTGTGGTGGTGGCAGTGTATTTCTCAATACGAATGCTGAGAGCTATATTCTTAATGATATTGATAGCTACATGGTAAGATTGCATAGATTTTTAATCTCGTATAGCAACAACGAAAAGGAATTTTGGAATGAGATTGATACACTAATTGAAAACTATAAACTTTCAGCAACATACAAAGGTTTAAGTATTCCTCCAGAATATAGAAAAGAATTTCCAAAGACATATTTTGCAAAGTACAACAAGGCAGCATACTACGAACTAAGAAGTGATTTTAATTCGGATAAGAATAATATGATGTTATTATACTTGTTGCTGATATACGGTTTCAATAGAATGCTTAGATTTAATGCAAAAGGAGATTATAACTTGCCTGTTGGAAACGTTGATTTTAACGATAATGTAGTTAAAGCTTTGAATGCATATTTTCAAATTGTTAATGGGAAAGACATATCTTTTCATAATACTGATTTTGAAACTTTTCTAAATTCTATAGATTTGAAAGAAGGTGATTTTGTTTATCTAGATCCACCATATTTGATAACTTTTAGTGAGTATAATAAGCTGTGGAATGAGGATAGTGAAATGCGTTTGATAAAGGTTTTGGATGACCTTAATGAAAGAAATATTAAGTTTGCAATATCAAATGTGCTTTGGCACAGAACGAAATACAATGGTACATTCAATGAATGGGCTCAAAAATATAATATTGTGCCAATAAAGAGTAATTATATTAGTTATCATGATAACACTGAGAAAAATTCAGTAGAAGTTTTAGTGAAAAATTATTAGATTGGAGAAGTCAAATGGATAAGAAAATATCGCAAAAGAAAGTTTCAAAAGAAAGACCAGCAGAGCATAAACCTTTGTCATTTTCTACAACAATGAGAAATCCTCAACGAATAGCGGGTTTTCTTAATTGTGTACTCCCTTATGAAGGTGAGGTGCTTACTAATAGTTTGATTATTAAGATAATAAAACATATAATTGGGGAGAAATTATATACTCCAATGTATGTTAAGCACAGTGCCAGATTGAAAGAAATTTTCATTTCTGATGCAAAATATTCAAATGAAGAGTTAGATGAGATCATTTTAAATAGTGACCAAAATCATAAAGAGGCAGGGTTTGATAAAGGCTGGCCTTCTAGATTTGATACAATGTATAAGCTGCCAATGGAATTTGGTTTTGTTTATTATGCAATGAATGAGCCGCTTATTATTTCTAATGTAGGGCATATGCTTATAGATGCGTTTAATGAGTCTCCACAAAATGATGAGAAAATTCAAAATGTATTCTTGAATTCTCTTATGAAATATCAGACAAATAATCCATTTAGAAAGAATGCAAATATAAATGTTCCGCTCTTGCTGTTGCTCAATACTATAAAAGAGCTGAAGAATTATGGCTACGACAATGGTGTATTCACAAAAGAAATTTCATTGTTTATTTGTTGGAGGGATTCTAATTATAAAGCACTGGCTAAATTTATCCATGAACTTAGATGTAGCCATGGTTATACTTATAGTGATGACACAATTTACGATATATGTCTTAAGATATTGGGTGCAGATCATTCAAAATCAAAGAGATTTAAATTGGAGCAAATAACAGGTGAAGCTATAGATGAGTACATACGTAAAATGCGAATCACGGGAGTTATCTCGCTTAGGGGAAATGGTAGATTTCTTGATACAAACACATTCGAAGAAGAAAAAATACAATATATTGTTGATAAATATTCGGTAAGTCAACAATTTGCAAGTAAAAAAGAATATTTTGATTATATTGGGCAGATTGATTATAAAATAATCTCTATTAAACAGAAAATTGTAGATAATTTAAGCGAGCTTAAAATTAAGGCTTTGGAAAAATGGGCAGTATCTTTGGATAAAGAACTTGTGTTAAAAGAATTAGCTGCATTAGATAAGAAGAGAGGTTGTAGCAATGAAGTTTTACGTGTTATAGATAGGCCAACTAGGCTGGAATTTTTGACAAGCATAGCATTGAAACAGGCATTTCCGACAGTAACGGTGTTGCCAAATTATAATATTGATGATGAAGGTTTTCCAACGTTCACAGCTGCAGGAGGAATGGCTGATATTGAATGTTTTGATGCTGATTGCAATCCACTTTTTGAAGTGACTTTGATGACGTCAAGAAGCCAATCAACAAATGAAATACCAGCAATAACAAGGCATTTGAACGAAGCGATAACAAAGTATCCAGATAAAAAAGTTTTTACTGTTTTTATCGCGCCATCAATTCATGAAGATACTAAATTCATGGCTGGTTATTCAAAACATCAATATGGTGTAGATATTATTCCATTGGCTATTAATGATTGTATAGATTGTATCAAAAATTCAAATAGGCTTATTAATATGCTTATGTAAATGTAGTATATATTAAAAATATTATTATATAGGAGGATAAAATTTTGGATAATAAAAATAAGATGCAAAGAAAAGTGTATATAAAGTTATACGATAGGATGATAGGTGATTTGGTATCAGAAATTCAAAATACAAGAATAATATTAGATCCTAACTTTCAACGGAATTATATCTGGGATACAAAAAAAGCATCGCTTTTAATTGAATCTATCTTGCTAAATATACCGATCCCTGCATTGTATGCATCGGAAAATGAAGAAGGGAAATGGGATGTGGTAGATGGAGTTCAGCGTTTAACTGCATTAGCACGTTATATGGATGATCAATATAAGTTAAGTGGGCTAGAAACGTTGGAGGAATTGAATGGAAAAAAGTTCTCTCAATTAACAGGTGATATTCAAATGAGGATATCAAGAGGTGAATTGAGGCTCATAGTATTGCAAAATGATTCTGATGCTGGGATTAAATTTGATATTTTTATGCGGTTAAACTCGGGGTCAGTAAGATTAAACGAACAAGAATTGCGTAATTGTTTGTATCGTGGGACATTGAATGAATGTATTAAAGATATCGTTTCAAAAAATAAGGATTTGAAAAAGATTGCACCAGATAAGAGTGCAAGGATGGGTAGGAACGAATTGATTTTAAGGTATTTAGCAGTATCACAAAAATACAATAAAAGTAAATTTAAAATAGAGGGATATGATGGGAGAATAAAAAACTTAATAAATAGTTTTATGAGCATCAACAAAGACTTAGATGAAAATGATTTAAATGACCTTAGATTAAAATTTGAAACGCAAATTAATAAGGTATTCGAGATCTTTGGAGAAAGAGCCTTTAAACAAAATGCAAAAACGACAAAGATAAACTCTAGCGTTTATGAATGTATTATGATTGCGTTTGAGGAATTTAATATTGAAGAATTGATTGAGAAGAAACAATCTATTATAGACATGCATGAAAAATTATTAGAAGATCCTGATTTTTTATCTTCTATAACAAAGGCTACTGGAAATACTGAAAATCTTAACTACAGAATAATGACATATATTAAAGCGTTAAGGAATATTGTTTATGGAAGCTAGGGATAAGTTTAATGAAAGTATTGATGAGGTAAAAATCCTTGTCAAAAAAGCTGAACAGGATGAGATAAATAGTAATGTGTATTTTAAAAGTTGCGTGTTGCTTATGTGTGCAAAATTAGAAAAATATGTAAAAGACAGTACTAAAGAATATTTTGAAGATATATTAAATTTAGGACTAAGTGCTAAATTTATTCCGCATGAAATAAAGGTTGCTGTTATTGAGAATGAAATCAATTTTATTACAAATAAAACAGTTTCTAAATATATTTCTGAGCCAAATTTTATAAAAAGAAGCGAACAATTTGCTTTGATATGGAATAAAAAATATAGTTTGAAAGATGTAAATTATGATGAATATACTGTTTCAATCGCTAATAATGGTGAGACTGCTTTTAAAAAATGTTATTATAAGGTTGGATTGCATGATATAATGGACGGGTTGAATGATTATGAGAAAAAGCAAGATCCATTACTTGGAGGGATTGAAACTAAAGAAAGTTATGGAATTACAACTGTTATTAATAAAATTATTTATATAAGACATAATATTATTCATGATGATGCGCAAGTTCAGATTACATCAAGTGACTTGACTATATATATAGATGTGGTATCGTCTTTTGTTACGCAAATAGATGAAAGATTGGAATCTAAGGTTAATGAAATGAAGTCACAAAATAATGTTAGTTGATGCAAATATAGTGCACTTTTATGTAAAAAACACAAATAATAGATATAAAACGTCTATAATCGTAAAAAATATCCTTGATTTGCACGCAGTATCACCCAAAACAAGTATACGTGCGAAGAATGGGAATAATAATGAAAACCCCCCGAATTCCTTATAAACAAAGGGATTCGGGGTTATTTTTTTCTTCCGTGATACCACTATGATACCATTTTTAATTTTTCATGCCTTTTTGGGAGTGTTTTCTAGTTTTTTTGATGTGAATGCTGAAATATATAGTCCATAAAATCCAACAATGTTTATGTTATTTTTATGGTTCTAAAATACAATGTATACGTTAATTATATATCGCATATAGCTATTTTTTTATTCAAATATAATGTAGTATACTTGAATGATAATTATGTTGTGAAGTGGTATGTACAAATTGATTTCTTTGTGCTATAATGTAATTCATGAGGTGAAAAATGAATAAGAAGAAAAGAAAAATTAGTGTGAATATGAAATGTAGGTGTAATATTATAATACCTAAATTAATGTTCCGATATATTGTAAAGTATAGGACAAATAGGCTTTGTACTCCTGCTGTACCTAAAAAGTGGGACAGTCTAAAAGGTTGTGGGTATGGATGTGTAAATACATCTTATGAGATGTGTCCAGATAATTATGTTGGCTATGTATCGAATAAGAAAAGTGATTTATTTGTTTTAAAGGATTTAAGATATGCTAATCGTGGTAAAACGCAATCAATTAAAAAAGGTTGTGAAAAATTGGTTATTGTAATGGAAAGTCCGCATATTGATGAATTCAATTTAAATCTTATTGCGCCAGCACTAGGATCGACAGGTAAGCGAATTCACATACATTTACAGCATCTTTTAAATAAAAATGGATTATTGGGTGATAAGAAGTTGCATGTTTATTTGGTTAATGCAATACAGTACCAAACTAGTTTGGGTTTTGAAACTAAGGCATACAGAAATGTCATATTTAATGCAGTATGGAAAAAGCAATTATCTAGTAAAAAAATTTTCCAATTAGACTTTAAGAAAAGAGTATCGAAAATTAAACCATGTGTTGTTATTAATGCAATGACTGCAATTAACGGAAGAAAAAAAGAAATAAATTAGATTTTAAAAGAAGTGTGTGAGGTAAATAATTCGTTATTATATGAAAGCTATCATCCGTCTACTTGGGATAAGTATACAAAGTTGAATGAAATATTAATATGAATTAATTTACTATTAATTACAGAGCAATATTTCGATCAACAAGCATTGCGCTTGGTATTAAGTGACATAATATTAAAATACAACAAAGTTATGAATTAAATATTTAAGAACCCTGGATTCTGTTGTTTAAAATGAATCAAGGGTTCTTTTTTTTGATGTGTATATATTATTTCTTTTCCCATATACCAAATTTATTTTTGAATAAATAATCTATTTCTATGGTTTGTAAATAAGGTCTAATATTGTTTTCGAGTGTATAAAGATTTAGAATGTATTCGAAAGTGTAAGGATTGCCAGTTTCGTATATATCTGGATTTACGTTTTGTATCATAATACGAAATGGTTGATTATACGGCCATGTTAATTTCCATTCGGTAAAAACAGAACGATCTATAAGATTTTGAGATGCAAATTCCTTCACTGTGTTGAATATTTCTACAGTACAATATATTAAAATTTCATCTGTATACTGAATATCTTTTTTGCTGAACGTTGTCATATATTGATCAATAAATTCTTCCAACGGTGTATCAATAAGTCTTGATCTGTTGTGTCGATTACTTGCTTGTTCGTAAACGATATTGATAGGACACTTATGAGACTGGTCTTTTTGTAATAGAAAAAGTTCTTCTTCATTCCAAAATAGATTCTCTATTATTGAAATAACTTTATTGTCGCTATCGGGAAGCAAGGCTAGAGGAGATACGTATAACGCTTTAGCCATAGATAAAATTACATTCATTCTAGGTGTCTTTAGATTGTTTTCGTATTGATATAAGCGTGTTTCCGCAGATCTTTCGGGAAAACCTAAGGCAAGCCCTAATTCTTTTTGTGTCATGTTTCTAAAGTGACGAATATGTTTAATTTTATATCCTAAAGTCATGCAGCAGCCCCCTAAGTTATAATACTGATTATTTTATACGTAAATAATTATAACATATAAATCTAACTTTCGCAAATGAAAATTAAAAAAACTTAATAGTGAATATATGAAATAAAATAATAATATATTATAAAATATATTGACACAACCTATTTGGTTATGGTACAATGCATATAATTACACAACCTATACTAGTTGGGTAAATTTAAAAAATATATAGGAGGTTTCAGAATGGAACGAAAAAAACTAATAACAGCAGCAGAGGTTGCAGAAGAACTAGGTGTATCACAAGCGTTTGCGTATAAAGTGATCAAAGGTATGAATGAGGAATTGAAATCCAGAGGATTCCTGATAATATCTGGCAAAGTTAGTCGAAAGTATTTTGAGGAAAAATACTATGGATTCAACGAGGTGATGTAATGTCGCAGTATAAAGATGCACAGCGAGGAACGTGGATGGTTTCCTATCGCTATGTTGATTGGCGAGGTGAGCCGAAGCGGTTTGTGAAGCGTGGATTCAAAACCAAAAAGGAAGCCGCGGATTTTGAACGTCGCAACAGGCTGAAAGAATCAAGCAATTTGGACATGCCGTTCAGCGAATTTGTAGACATCTATTTGGACGACATCAAGAGCAGGGTTCGAGTCAGTACATACGAAACAAAAGAAAACATCATCAAAAAGAAGATTGTGCCATATTTCAAAGACATGAAAATCAACTACATCGAACCTAGAGACATTGTGCATTGGCAAAATGAAATTATAGAGAGCGGTTCAAAAAATGGAACCCCATATTCCCCAGTGTATCTAAAGACAATCCACAATCAGATAACAGCGATTTTCAATCACGCTGTGAGGTTATATGATCTCAAAGCAAACCCAACCCACAAAGCTGGCTCAATGGGCAGAAAGAAAACGCAGGGTAAGAAGTTTTGGACGCAGGATGAATATTTGCAATTTGCAAAGTGTGCAATGGATGATCCCGAATTTTATTATGCTTGTGAAATTTTATATTGGTGCGGGCTGAGAGTAAGCGAACTGCTTGCACTGACAATAGAAGATTTCGATTTCAAAAAGTCAGAACTGCGAATTGAAAAAGGTTTTCAAAGGCGAAATGGCGAAGACAGAATCGGCGAGGTGAAAACATTCAAAAGCTACAGATATATTGTATTGCCGGATTTTCTCATTGATGAAATCAAAGATTTTATCCAAATGCATTATAACATTTCGTCAAAGGATCGACTCTTTAGAATCAGCGCAGTAATGCTGAGAAACAAGGTCACGAAATATGCTGAAATTGCAGGTGTGAAACGTATAACAATCCATGAATTCCGCCATTCCCACATCAGTCTACTAATAGAAATCGGGTTCACGGCTCTAGCGATAGCGGACAGAGTGGGGCATGAAAGCACGGAAATCACAAACGGATATTCACATCTATTTCCAAACAAGCAAAATGAAATGGCTGAAAAACTCAGCATAGTTAGAGGTGGCAAATGAGTGAAAAAATTAAAGATGATAAAAACAGATGGCGCAATAAAATTGTATCATTCAGAGTTTCCCCAGAAGAGAGCACACAGCTAGACAAATATGTGTATCTCAGCGGACTTACAAAGCAAGACTATCTCGCATCTCGAATTTTGATGCGCGACATAGTGGTGCACAGCAATTCAAGAACAAACAAAGCGATTGCACTACTTCTCGAGGAAATAATCAGCGAATTGCAAAGGCTAGAAAAAGCAAGCGAAATCAGCAGTGAAATCACCGACTTAATTTCGCAAATAAACACAACACTTCTTGGCTTTCAAGAAAATAAAAAAAGTCCCAATCCTGGCAGATAAGAACTTTTAAACACATGCAAAAGCAAAACTGCAAGTGCAAATGTATGTGCATTTTGCGCATACAAATATATGTGCATTTTGTACATACAATCAGTATATAACAGTTTTGCGTATTTGACAACTAAATTGGAGGAATATGACAAAATTAAAATTAATAAAAATGGAAGACATTCAGTCCAAACAAGTGCAGTGGCTGTGGTATCCATATATCCCATTTGGGAAAATCACAATAGTGCAAGGCGATCCAGGCGAAGGCAAAACAACACTCGCACTTCGAATCGCCGCACTTCTTTCCAACGGATCCAACTTGCCGTGCGACAGCACCGATCGCGAGCCGATCAACGTGATATATCAAACGGCGGAAGACGGACTTGACGACACCATCAAACCACGGCTCGAAGAAGCTGGCGCAGATTGCTCAATGATAAAAGTGATCGACGAAAGTGAAACCGCACTCAGCATGCTTGACGAGCGTATCGAAGAAGCGATAAATGAGCTGTCGGCAAAGCTGATTATTTTGGATCCAATTCAAGCGTATGTCGGCGCCAATATCAACATGAACAACGCAAACGAAGTGCGAACAGTCATGTCAAGAATTGGCAAAGTGGCAGAGCGGAATAATTGTGCAATTCTACTCGTTGGACACATGAACAAAGGAAGCGGAAGTAAATCTTCATATCGTGGTCTTGGATCAATAGATTTTCAAGCATCAGCACGAAGCGTTCTGATTGTAGGCAGAATAAAAGATAACCCCGAAATCAGAGTTATGGCGCAAGCAAAATCATCGCTAGCCCCCGAAGGGGAAGCAATAGCATTTGAGCTCAACAAAGAAACTGGCTTTCGTTGGGTAGGACATTATAAGATTTCCGTTGATGAACTGCTTGACGGCTCGGATAGCTTTTCAAAGCACGAACTTGCAGAAAAAATCATCATGGAAAAGCTAGCTGATGGCGAGTGTAAGCAAAGTGAGATTATGAACAAAGCAAAACTTTCTGGAGTATCAGAACGATTGATGAAAACCGTAAAAAAAGAACTAGGTGTAAAATCAAAAAAGGATGCTGAATGTTGGTATTGGGTACTGCCATAAAATAATTTGAAAGGAAGCGTGCAATCGTGCAGTGTATATATACCCTGCACGGTTGCACCCTTGAAAATTTTTTTTAATTGTGCTATTAAATCAATAATAAAAAGCAACCGCATAAAAAAGGGTTTTGTTACTTTTGTCAAAAGTAACGCAAAAGCACTTTCGACACTACGCGTCAAAAATGCAGCGCTTTGCCTGTGGCATAGGGCGAAACCATCAAGGAGATCAAGGATGCAACGTACAATTTCGTTCATGGTTGGCAAAGGTTCGCTAAAACACAATGAAAGAGCGTTCAAAGCGAGCAATGTTGATCACACAAGAACGCAGGAAAATGTTTGCTTTTATAAGCAAGATATAAAGAAAGTCTATCATGATTTGTTTGATGAAGCAGTAAAAAAGTATAACGCAAAGCAAACAAGATCGGATAGAAAAGTGGATAACTACTACGAAAAAATCCGCACATCAAAACAAGAAAAGCCGTTTCATGAGGTGGTTGTTCAAATTGGAAATAAAGATGATATGAACTCCAAAAGTGAAAATGGGCAACTTTCAAAAGAAATACTAACAGACTATATGAATGGTTTTATTCTTCGCAACACAAACCTAAAAGTGTTCAGCGCCCACCTCCATATGGACGAAGAAACCCCGCACCTGCACATAGATTTCATTCCCTTTGTCACGAATAGCAAACGCGGAATGGAAACGCGCGTGTCACTAAAGCAAGCACTCGCAGAGCAAGGTTTTAAAGGCGGAAGCAAAGGCAAAACAGAATGGTCAGAATTTGCCCATAGCGAGAAAATGCATTTGGAAGGATCAATGCTTAAATTCGGTGTCGATTGGGAGTTCAAAGGCAACACAAACAAACATCTTTCAGTGCTAGATTTTAAAAAGCAAGAAAGGGCGAAAGAGCTCGCCGCACTAGATAAAGAGCTCAAAAACAAAAAAGATATCCTTTCAGATATCGATAAATCAGAAAAAGATATCAGCGCAAATATTCCAAACCTCGACGAGCCACAATGGCAACTCCCGCCCCCAACATCGTTTATGTCAGTCCGCACCTATCATCAAAAAGTGGCAACACCACATGTCGCGAAACTAGGAATTCAGCTTAAAAAATTATGCAAGATAGCAACAAAACTGCTTGCCGAAAATAAACAACAAGAAAGAGAGCTAGCTCTTCTGCAAGCTGCAATGGAAGGCGCAAAGCAAGGATGGAAAGATGCAACAAAGCTATATAAAAGCTATTCGGCAAAGCAGAAAAATACGATAAAATCCACAAAATCATCGGTTCAAAAGAATTAAATAAAATGATTTTTGAATATGATCAGCAACAAGTCAGCAAAACAAAAATGAAAAGTAAAGGCGATTTCAGCCTTTAAGGAGAATTGAAAATGAATACAAAATTAAACAGTAAAGATACATATGAAGAGCTACTAAAAATATGGAAAACAGTAGGCTTTAATGACATGGATGTACAAACGGAAGATGGCGCAGATTTATATCTGTTTGATGAGGGCAGCAAGCTATGGTATACGAATTTGGATGGGGTATACTATCCAAACATACTGCATGATCCTCAGGACTTGTATGGCAAATATGGCGCTATTCGATTGAATTTTTTAAAAGAGAATCATCCTGAACTGGTTGAATATATGGAAGAACGTAACTACCTAGCTAGCTATTTGATGAAATATAACGAAGAAGCTAGTGCATCTTTCATTGATATGTTGAAGGATAAACTTGAAGGTTACAAAGACGAAGTTGTAAAAAATCCTGAATACTAGCATTGTATTGATAAAGAAATCAATAAAATGGTTTTGGATGTTAACAGTGCCATCCTTGCAGAAGTTAATCAAATTTAGGAGGCAAATATGATAAATGATTTTATAAATAAAGAAGTGTATGAAGAATTGCTGAAAATTTGGAAAACCATGGATTTGACAAATATGAAAGTAAAAACGAAAGATGGTCACGATTTGTATAAATTCATGCCAGAAAAACACAATCTATACACATATTTCAACGGCACATACTATCCATATATCCTAGAGTTTGAAGAAACGAAATACGGATTCTTCGGCGGTTCAAGATGGCGTTTTATGAGAAGCGAAATGTTGAAGGAATTTGCACTCTTGTGCAACGAAAACAAACTAGATGAGTATTTATACGATTTCGATGCCAAAGCAAACGATATCTACAATAAAAGAATGCAAGAAGAGCGAGACTATCTGAAAAGCATAGACTCGCCTCACGACAAACGAACGTGCGTTCAAATCACCAACGATATCAGCGACATAGTAACCGCTGAAATCATAGAATCCATGGTGGAAAACATTGATGAAACAATCGTATAAAATAGTAATTTAACACAATATAGTATGCATTGTGGACATTAAGACATGCAGCGCAATGCGTTTATTTAATTTATAAAGATAAATCTTGCAATAAAAATTGAAAAAAAGTGGTTGTAATTTATCATGTAATATGTTAAAATAACAATGTAAAACATATAATGTAATAGGAGGTGTAATATGGCAACAATATCGTTTACTCAAGAAGTTATAGTAAAAGATGCACAAGTGATTGAGCAAATAAGAAAAGATATGCAAAATTATGAACCAGCTTTCAAAAACATAAAACCAGATACATCTGAAGATAGAACTAAGGAAGTAAGTAAAATATGGTGCAAGCGTTAGGTGGATTAATAAACGAAGAATATTTTGAAGTTCGCTATATCTAAAATAAGGACAGCGCAAGAAAATGCAGCATGTAGATTCTTGTATATAGATTGTGCTAAAAGTTTAAAGGCGTATTATCAAGGTCAGGGTTTTAAGTATATGCAAGTGAATCCCGATAATGAAAATCTCATTCAAATGTACATAATGATTTAATAAAATATTCCAAAGGGCTATATCGGAGAACTTTCCGATATAGCCCAATTTTTTATTTGTGTTTATATCTCACTTCTGCCAATCAAATAATCAATCGAGCAGTCGAGATAATCTGCTATTTCCATAACTGAAAGCAAGGTCGGTTGCGTGCCGTTTTGCCAAGTTGTAAAATAAGAATCTTTTATCTTTGTGTTTTTTGAAAGGGCGTATCGTGTTACGCCTTTTTCTTCTAGTATTTTACGGAATTGCGAATAAAATTTATTTCGCCCTTTTTAGGCAGTTTTCTAGTTGTTTTTTGTTGTTAATCTTGAAATATTTTATGTGGGAAATTTGCCTATAATATTAGAGCTTTTATAAATGTGTTGTTATATACAAAGTTCAAAAAATGCGGTGTTGGTATTGATAATTTATAGTATGTGCTGATGTATATTGAATGTAAAAATTCTTAAAAAATATTTTTGTGGAAAAAATTCATCAAGGTGTAAATTTATTATTTTTTGTAAGATATCCTTATTATATAATATAGGTAAAAAAGGAGTTTGGAAAATTTTGGATTTTGCTAAAGGAAAAATGGAATATGGATATGTGCGGGTCAGTTCTCGGGATCAGAATGAGGTGAGGCAGGTGGAGGCTTTGTTTTCGGTTGGGGTTTGTGAGGCGAACATTTTTTGCGATAAGATGTCGGGGAAAGATTTCAATCGCCCTTGTTATTTGCAGATGTTGGAGTTGCTTGAAGAAGGCGATGTTTTGTATGTTCAAAGTATAGATAGGCTTGGTCGCAATTATGATGAGATTTTGGAGCAGTGGCGGATTATAACGAAAGAAAAGAGCGCTGCGATTGTGGTTTTGGATATGCCACTTCTCGACACTCGTCAGGGGCGGGATCTCACGGGCGTGCTGATTGCAGATATTGTGTTGCAACTGCTTTCATATGTCGCGGAAACCGAACGTGAGTTTATTCGCAAGCGCCAAAAAGAGGGGATTTCCATCGCTAAACAAAAAGGCGTGGAGTTCGGGCGACCAAAAAAGGAGCGACCGAAAAATTTTGCAAAGATTTTACATAGCTGGCAAAACGGCGAAATCTCCGCAATCGAAAGTGCCAAAATGTGTGGCGTAGCTTACAGAACCTTCATAAAATGGGCGAAAAGTGCCGATGTAACTGTGTGAAATTGGCAAACAAAACGGACAAGAATTGTTAAAAATTAGTTTAAATTGAATTTATATTCGATTGCAAAAAAGTAGACTTTTTTGCAA
>JAWXUX010000009.1:0-101401 GCA_044426045.1 Bacillota bacterium | reverse complement strand
ACCACACTTTCTTCAGCTCATACCTCACGATATGCACCTTGTGCGTTACTATATGGTTGGCTACAAGTACCCCCACTTCGGACTTCCACCGATTAGCTATGCACCATACTCGGCACACCAATAAAAGACACAACCTCTCGGTTGTGCCTTTTATTATTTATTATATCTTACTTTATTGAAGTATCGAATTAGTTGCCAGTCATTGCTGCATATGCATCTTGGTATGTTGCAACGTAAGTTTCAACACCTGCGTCTACCCAGAATTGGTAGTATTCTTCATATGATTGAGGAACATAAGTACCAGCTGGGGCTGCACCTGAAGCGTAGTATTGTAGATAATCAAACACAACTTCTTGAACTACTGCACTTTCAACTGTTGTTTCTTCAGAAACAGTTTGAGTTTGACGAGTTGTGAGTGAGAACACTGGAGGAGTCAACATTGCATAATAGCTGCTGTCGCCTGAAACTTCATCACCTGAGTATGAAGAATAAACAGTGTTTGTTGCGTTTGTGATTTCCCAAGCTGCGAAGCCAAGGTCAGTTGTTGATTGATATTCCATACCGATTTCTTTTTCATAACCGATGGCAAGTTGTGCACCAACGTAGTCACGAAGGAATGTTGAAAGGTCACCGTTTGCCATTGTGGCAGTTGTTTCGATTGTCCAATCATCAAGAAGTGGGTATGTGTTGCCGTCTGGTCCATAATATGCATCATCTGTCCAGTTTGTTGGCACACCATAGTTGATAACGTTGTGACCTTCTTCACTGAAGAAATAATCGAACAATGCAAGGGCTGCGTCTTGTTCTTCTTCTGTTGCAGCTGAAGAAATTGACCAACCGTCTGGTTTGATTACACGTGTGTTTTCAATATAATATTGCCATTCGCCGTTGATTTCCGCAACTGGTGGCATGATGATTGTTGCATCTTCGTTAAGGTTTGAGTTAACTGATGATGCGATCCAGTCGAATGTCATGAAGCCTGATGCTGATGTGCCGTCAACTTCTGTGAACAATACTGTTCTGTGGTTAGCTGAGTTTGAATCGTCGAACATATCTGGATAGATAAGACCTTCAGCAAACATTTGTGAAAGTTTAGTTAGTCCGTCGAAGAAATCTTCTTCAGTATATGTGTAGTACAATTCGCCGTTTTCGTCGAATGACCACCATGCAACATACGAGTCAGAACCGTGAACTTTTGTTCCGCCGTAGTATGTGATGAATTTCAAAATGTCTTCTCTGTATGAAGAGAAACGAGAATAGAAAGGCCAAACAATACTGAAATCGCCATCTGTAACAAGTTCTGGGTTAGCTTTGATACATCTGAAAAGGGCTACCAATTCGTCGATGTCGTAAGCTGCGTTGATACCTTCATAAAGTTCTGATGGGTTTTCATAATCGTAGTTTCTTTCGATATATTCAATAAGAGCAACTGTCAAAGTTTCACCATTTTGAACGTCCAAAGCGTTTTGGATTTCAATGATGTTTTCATCTGTTTTCTTAGTGATGATTGTATCGCCAGATGGGTTAACAGATCCGCCGTTATCGCCATATCTTGCGTTGTCGCCAACGTAGTATGGTTCATAATAAACGTCGATTTCTGTTGTTGTGTCGTAAACTGAAGAATCAGTTTCGTCTAGCAAAATTCCAATCCATGTGCCTTCAACAATGAATTGTCTTGCGGCATTTCCGATTTCTGCTGTGTATGGCAAGTGATAGATATTACCATCATATGCTGTGATTGCTGTTGCGATATCAGGGTTTTCTTCGATATAAGCAGAGAAGTTAGGCATTTTGCCTTCCGCCATAGCGTCAGAAAGACTGATGAAGTATCCTTGAGTACCGTAGCTAACAAGGTCTGATGCGATACCGTTTCCGCCAAAGATTGTTGATGTTGAGAAACCAGTTGTTGATGCAGTGTTGATCATATCTGCTGCATAAACACCACCTGATGTGTTATCAACGATTTCAATGTTTAGTGTATCGGCAACATATGTCCAAACTGGTTTAAGCATACCTGCTGTGATAACTGTTCCATCTGAAAGTGTCATTGGTACACTTTGTGTGTAAGTAAGTGTTCTTGCTGTGTTACCTTCATATGCAAGGTTAGCGCTGATTGTTACTTTCGCATCTTCCGTATCTTCAGAAGAGCCACAACCCGCAAAGCAAGAAAGTACTAGGCAAAGCACTAGTAGCAAAGCTAATTTTTTTCTCATATTTTTTCTCCCTATAAAAAATGTTCATTTGCATTTTATGCAAATATTAAAAGTTTATTTTGAGTGTATTGAATTTTCCCAAAATAAAATCTGGCGTGCAATATGGATTATTTTTCCACAAGTCTCATCAGCGTCAGATTACACTGTTATTCTAGCATATAAAATACTCGCTGTCAATAGGTAAATTAAGAAAATATTAAGAAAACATCACTACATTCTATATTTTTTGTAACTTCTTTGTTGTGCCCGCCGTATTGCATTGTATGGATTTTTTTGATAAAATAAAAAGCATAAAAATTCAATAAAATTGATTTTTATGCTTTTTTGTAGTGCTAGATTGCACTTTATTGTATTTTATTTATCTGGCAGTATTTTCAATCAAGATTATGTCAAAACGGCTTTGATTCTGCGAACGCCTGAAGATGATGATTGTTCTTTTTGGATTTTGAATGTGCCAAGGTCGCCAGTGTTGCCAGCGTGAGGTCCGCCACAAATTTCGCAAGAGAACTCGCCCATTTTGTAAACTTTGACAACTTCGCCATACTTGCTTGCAAAAACGCCGATTGCGCCGAACTTTTCAGCTTCTTCAACAGTCATTTCTTGCATAGTGATTTCAGCTTTTGCAGAGATTGCGTTATTAACGAACGCTTCGATTTCCGCTTGTTCTTCTTTTGTCACTGGACGAGGGAAGTTGAAGTCGAAACGAAGTCTTTCAGCGGTGATGTTTGAACCTTTTTGTTGGATTGAATTATCTTTTAACACGTGTCTTAACGCCGCATTCAAGAGGTGAGTTGCTGTGTGGAGGTTGCTTGTTTGAACTGAAGAATCCGCAAGACCGCCTTTGAAGCGTTGTTCACTTCCTTGTTGTGACAAAAGTTGATGTTTTTTGAATGATTCATGGTAGCCTTCTTCATCAACAGTGAAACCGCGTTCAACCGCGAGTTCTTGAGTGATTTCAAGTGGGAAACCAAACGTGTCGTAAAGCCTGAAAGCTGTTTTGCCTGGGATAATGTCGCCTTTGATATATTTTGCTACCTTTTCAAATTCTTTCAAGCCTTGCTCGATAGTTTTCGAGAATTTTTCTTCTTCAAGATTGAGTTCTGTCACGATTTTTTCAGCGTTGTCGGCAATGTCTTGATAGAAATCTGAATATTGCGCGATATAAAGTTTAGCAACTTCTGCAAGCGTGCCTTTTGGGAGTTCCAAAACTCTGCCAAAGCGGATTGCTCTTCTGATAAGTCTTCTGAGAACGTAGCCTTGATCCACGTTTGATGGAGTCACGCCACGGAAATCGCCAAGAATGAAAGTCGCTGTTCTTGTGTGGTCAAGCACGATTCTGAATGCTTTTTTATATTCTTCGTCGGCAATCTTTTTGCCTGAAACTTCTTCAAGATATTTTGTCGCATCAGCAAAAACGTCTGTTTCATAAACAGTGTTAACGCCGTTATATGTGCAACAAACACGCTCAACGCCCATGCCTGTGTCAACGTTTTGTTGTGCAAGCGGAGTGAAAGTGCCGTCGGCGTCCTTGAAATATTGCATGAACACGTCGTTCCAAATTTCGATATATTTTCCGCAAGAACATGCTGGTGAACATTCGTCACAACATTTTTCCTTGCCTGTGTCGATAAACATTTCACTGTCTGGTCCGCAAGGGCCTGTTGTGCCCGCTGGTCCCCACCAGTTGTGTTTCTTTTCAAGATAGAAAATCTTTTCTCTTGGCATGCCGTAGCTTGCCCAGATGTCTGCTGATTCTTCGTCGCGTGGCGCATCAGCATCACCTTCGAACACTGTCACAGCAAGTTTTTCGATCGGGATGTTCAAATATTTTTCGCTTGTCAAAAATTCAAAGCTCATTGCAATCGCTTCTTTTTTGAAATAGTCGCCAAGTGACCAGTTGCCAAGCATTTCAAAGAACGTCAAGTGAGTGTCGTCACCAACATCTTCAATGTCGCCCGTTCTCACGCACTTTTGCACGTCGGCAATTCGCGTGCCCGCAGGGTGCTTTTCGCCAAGCAAATACGGCACAAGTGGGTGCATGCCCGCTGTTGTGAATAGTACCGTTGGATCGTTTTCAGGAATCAATGATGATGATTGAATCACTGCATGCCCATGGCTTTGGAAAAATTCCAAGTACATCTTTTTCAAAGTTTTTGAATCAAGTTTTTTCATTTTCTTATACCTTCACTTTTTTATCATTGTGTTTGTTTTTGTTCTTTTTTGTGGGCTCTGCCCGCTTGCCTTTTCGTGGGCTCTGCCCACACCCGCAAGGGAATGATTCCCTTGACCCCAATATTGGTTTATCCGCTGACCACATTCAAAGTCGCAACCTGCTTGTAGGGGCGTACCCATGTGTGCGCCCGTGGGCGTTGGGGTTTGCGGATTATTCATTCAAAATGCATTCGCATTTTTCATAGGTTTTATTTATTGGTTTAGTGTTTATGTTTTGATAAAAGCTCTCGCTTTTATAGGTTTGTCCGCGGGAGGCTCGCAAAGGGTGCTCCCCTACGTGTTGCCACTTTAATATAGTATGCACGAGGCGAAGCCAAGTGCCTTACCACCACTTTTCACTTTTCACTTTTCACTTTTCACTTTTCACTTTTCACTTTTCACTTTTCACTTTTCACTCTTCACTTTTCACTTTGGAAATTAAAATCTCCGATTTTAATTTCCAACACTGCTTCCCCCGATTTCTGGGGTTTCAGCAAATGTGATATTGAGTCCATCGATATTCAGTGAATTCAACCAATCTTTCATGATAACTGACGGCATTGCGTAGCCCATGCCTTCCGTTGAATCGGAGCTATCGATTTTGAAAGTGTTGATACCAATCACTTGCCCAAACATATTATAAAGTGGGCCACCGCTGTTACCGCTGTTGATTGGCGCCGAGTGTTGAATGCTCGCCGTCACAAAGTTTGTTGTGAAATAAAAGTTCACCATTGGGTTTGAAACAACCCCTTCAGTGACTGAAAGACCTTTTGATTTTGCATTACCAATCGCAACGCACGGCTCGCCATAGCTGACATCAACGGAATTTGCGAACTCCGCAACGTTCAAGTCTTGTGGCGGATTTTTCATTTTCAAAAGTGCCAAGTCTTGATCGGAATCAAACGCGATACACTCCGCTTCGTAGGCTTTGTCGTTATCGGCAAAGTAAAGAAGTATGGTTTCCGCCGCCGTTTCTTCATATATCCCGCCACCAAGCGTTTTTGTGTAGATAACGACGTGGGCGTTTGTGAGCACATAGCCATCAGATGATATGATAAAACCCGTGCCTTGTGAAATTCCCGTTTGCGAAGAAATCGACATGATTTCAAGCACTTCGTCCATGCACTCGTTCGCGACATAATATGAAACTAGGTCTGCGTTATATGTGATTTGGTCATAAAAGCTGTTTTCAAGCTCGTCGACCTTTTCTTGCATAGTTTTTTCAAATTCCGCGGTTTGAAGTTCAAACACATAATTTGAAATAAACAAATTACCAAGTAAGAACAGTGGCAAAACTAGGCACAAGATGAATATCAAAACATAAACACTTGACCTTGAATTTGACCTATCTTTCTTCCTTTTTCTTCGCGGTGGTTTCTTGCCAAAATCGCCACCATCGCCATTGTCGCCGTCAAACACATGCGGTGGGGCGGGCGGTTCTTCCGCTTTTACAAACCCATTTTCCGCAGTATAAACGCTTGCCGTTTCTTTTTCTGAAGCCTCGGCAAGTTGTTTTTCATATTCCTTGAAAGGGTCGAAATATTCTGACATTGTTTTCTCCTTTGAGATTACATAAGTGGGATACTGTTTAGGAAAATGATATCTTTTCTGAAACTTGCGTCACCTTCGGCAAGCACAAATGCTTTTTCTGAAATAACGCCACCCGCTTTTGAAACCAATTCTTCAAGTCCATGAAGCGAGTTACCTGTTGAAACCACATCGTCGATGATTGCAACTTTTTTGCCTTTCAAAAGATTTGCGTCGTGCGCTGAAAGATAAAGTTTTTGAATTTCGCCTGTTGTGATTGAACTTTTGATTGTGATTTCAATACCGTCTTGCATATAAAGCTTTTTAGATTTTCTTGCAACTGCATAATATTGATGTCCAAGTTCGCGTGCAATAACGTGAGTGAGTTGCAAGCCTTTTGATTCTGCTGTTATCAAAACTTCACATTCAGTGAGCCTTTTCGCAAGAGATTTTCCCGCGTGCTCTGTGAGTTTTGAATCGCCATGTAGATTCAAAAACGCAATCTTAACTCCGCTTGGAAGCTCCAAGATTGGAAGACCCGCATCATAGCCGTCGATATCAACTTTATAAATTTCGCTCATGTTTTATTCCCCCTGAGATTAATTCTACTTTAACTATACTATTTTACCACACTTGAAAAAATTTTGCAATAGTTTGAGCACGCTTTTGTGGGAGGAGAAAAAGTTGGAGAGGGAGGAGGGGGGATGGGGGGATGGAACTTATGAATGATAGAAAGGCACTTGCTTTTGCGGGGTCTTTTATTTATAAGTGAAAGGTGAAAGGTGAAAGGTGAAAGGTGTGGTAGGCACTCGCTTCGCTCGTGCACCCCATTTGGATTTTGACAGTAAAAGAGAAACGCTCCTATTTGAATAGTTACGTCCCTATTATGGATTACAAATATAATTGAAAAGCACGAAGCGAAGCTGAGTGCATTACCACACCTTTCACCTTTCACCTTTCACCTTTCACCTAACGCGTAGCGTTTCCCCTTTTATAGATATTCATCCAAAAAACACTCCGCGATTTCACTATTTGACATAAATTTGGCAATACTGTATAATATAGATAAAACTATGGTAAGAATTGGAATATGATGAAATGAAAATTTAAAAGAAAATCTAACAAAAAGGAGTATTCAAGCATGAACATTTATGACGCATTCGTGAAAGAAAACGAAGGATATATCAATGATATGTCACAGCTGACAGAAAAAAGCGACTTTATTGACGCCGCCCTTTATGAAAAATACAACGTGTTCCGTGGTCTTCGCGACACTCAAGGTAACGGTGTTGTTTGTGGGCTCACTGAAATTTCAGAAATCAATGCTTTCAAAAAAGTCGACGGAGTGAAAACGCCAATTCCTGGTGAACTTTTTTATCGCGGTATCAACGTTAGAACACTTATCGACGGTTTCGTTTCGGAAAACAGATTTGGATTTGAAGAAGTTATTTATC
Source organism: Bacillota bacterium (assembly GCA_044426045.1). Classification (GTDB taxonomy): domain Bacteria; phylum Bacillota; class Clostridia; order Christensenellales; family CAMQZB01; genus JAWXUU01. The sequence continues at coordinate 93,996 of JAWXUX010000009.1, read as the reverse complement.
TCTTGCTTTTCGGCACTCAACCAACGACTAGCGAATTTGAAAAATTCAAAGAAGTTTTGATTGGGCTTCGCGGGCTTCCAAAAAACTTCGTGCGCGATATCATCATGAAAGCGCCACCAAGCGATATGATGAACATGCTTCAAAGAAGTGTGCTTGCAAAATATTCATATGATATCAACCCTGATGACCTTTCGCTTTCAAATATTTTACGCCAAGTGCTCACGCTTCTTGCGCAAATGCCAACAATGGCAGTGCATGGCTATAACGCTTATCAATACTCTCGCGAGGGTGAAAGTTTATATATTCACCAACCGCTCAAAGAATATTCAATAGCGCAAAACATCTTGCACCTTCTTCGCCCTGATAACAAATTCACCGAACTTGAGGCTCGACTTCTTGATTTGTGCCTTATTCTTCATGCCGAGCACGGTGGTGGTAATAACTCGACTTTCACAACTCACGTTATCTCTTCTTCTGGAACTGACACTTATTCTGCCGTTTCCGCTTCACTTGGTTCATTGAAAGGTGGCAAGCACGGTGGCGCGAACATCAAGGTTTTGAGAATGTTTGAAGATATCCAAGCAAATGTGAAATCAAATAAAGATGGCGAAATAAACGACTATCTCAACAAAATTTTGAGAAAAGAAGCTTTTGACGGTGCCGGCGTTATTTATGGTATGGGTCACGCGGTTTATTCTCTTTCTGATCCACGTTGCGATATTTTGAAAGAATTCGTTGAAAAACTCGCAATCGAAAAAGGCATGGAAGAAGAATACGTTCTTTATAAGCAAATTGAACGCCTTGCTCCTGTCGCAATCGCGGAAAAACATAAAATTTATAAAGGCGTGCCAACAAATATCGACTTTTACAGCGGTTTTGTTTATAAACTGCTCGGAATTCCAGCGGAACTTTACACTCCTATCTTCGCCATTTCAAGAATGGCAGGTTGGGGAGCTCACCGCCTTGAAGAAATTGCCAACAACGGAAAAATCATCCGTCCAGCCTACATCGCCGTCGCTCCAAGACAAGATTATGTGCCACTTGGGGAGAGGAAGTAGGATAATAGAACTTAGATATGTTAAAAGACCCCTGCTTTTGCGGGGTCTTTTTTTATAAGTGAAAGGTGAAAGGTGAAAGGTGAAAGGTGTGGTAGGCACTTCGCTTCGCTCCGTGCACCCAATTTGTATTTGGACAGCAAAAAAGGAACGTTCCTATTCCATAGTTACGTTCCTATTATGGATTATAATTGAAAAGCACGAAGCGAAGCTGAGTGCATTACCACACTTTTCACTTTTCACTTTTCACTTTTCACTTTAATTTGATTGCTCCGCAATCAAATCAACCCATTTTTCCACGTTGTTTTTCTTGCTGGGAGAATTTCCATGCCACAGGCTTCTAGTTCTTTTTGCACGAGAGCGATGCTTTCGCCTGACCAGCCGTATGAACCGAACGCTAGTCCTGTTCTGCCTTTTGGTGAAAGTCCTTTCATATAACAAAGGAACGCCGCAACTGTTGGCATCATTTGTCTGTTTAGCGTTGAAGAACCAACTGCGATGTATTTTGCTTGCGTGATTTTGCCCATAGCGATTGAATAGTGAACATCTGAAAGTTTGATGACTTCAACATTGAGACCATCAGCTTCCCATTCTTTTTTAAGCTCATCCGCCATAAGCTCTGTTGCGCCCCACATTGTGTCATAAACAATCACGGCTTTTTTCTCGTCGCACACATTGTTTGCGTATTCGACATATTTCGCGATGTATTTGCCAAGGTCGCTCCTAAGGATAAGCCCGTGTGATGGGAGTATCATTTTTATATCTAATTTTGAAGCGGCTTCAATGATTTTCAAGACTTGCATTCCGAATGGCAACACGATATTACCATAGTAATTTTCCATGCTTTCAGCAAGGAAATCGGCGTCCACTTCGTCATCAAAATGGAAATCGCTGCCGTAATGTTCGCCAAACGCGTCATTAGAAAACAACATTTTCTCTTCCGCGAGATACGTGCACATTGAATCTGGCCAGTGAACCATTGGCATTGGCACGAAATGGAAGTTATATTTGCCTGTGCAAAGCGTGTCGCCCGCTTTCACTGCTTGCATTCTTGAATTATCAAGTTTATAATATCCGCCAAGTCCGCGAATTGCAGCCGCCGTTGCAACAACAGTTGCATTCCCCGCAAGCTCCATCACTTTTTCAATCGAGCCAGAGTGGTCTGGTTCAATATGGTTTGTGATGATATAATCAATTTTATCAAGTGGCACGATTTCTGAGATGTTTGCAATGAACTCGTCAGTGAACTTGCCTTTCACGTTATCAATCAGCGAAATTTTTTCGTCAATCACTAGGTATGAGTTATAAGTCGAGCCGTGTGGAGTTTCATAGCCGTGAAAAATTCTCACTTCTTTATCCACGATACCAACCGAATAGATGTTTTCTGCAATTTTGAATACTGCCATATATTTCATTCTCCTTTAGAAAATTTTTATAGTATTTTATTTGTTTTTAAATGAGAGTTTTTCTCAATAATTAAATATATTGTAGCATATTTACATATAAAAAACAAGAAAATTTTGGGAATTTAGTGCATTTTTACGGCTTTTTTACTGCATTTAAATCTTTGCAAAAACTAAACCCCGCTTTTTTATTGCGGGGTTTTTAGGGGGGGAAAATATGGTGAGGGGGATGGCTTATATAAATATCTGTGCCACGGTGCGTTTTTTGATTTTTTGTTTGGTTTTGGTTTTATTTATTTTGTTGGTTTTTCAACCTTTTGATATTATATATTGTATGCACGAGGCAAAGCCAAGTGCGTTACCACAATTTTTAATTTTTAATTTTTAATTTTTAATTGAACGAAGTTCTCGGTTTTTAATTTCTTATTTATTGTTTGATTTGCACCGCGATTACAGTTATTTTGCAAAATAATCATTTGGGTCGACATATTCGCCGTCCTGTGTGAGTTCGAAGTGGACGTGGATGCCTTCCATATATTCGGCGTAGGCTGTTTGTGAAGTTTGACCGATAACATCGCCCTGCGAAACTGTGTCGCCTTCCGCCACATAGATATCAGATGCGAGCGACATATATGTTGATTCAAGACCGCCGTCATGGGCAATCACGACAACACCGCCGTTCAAGATATCGTTTGTGATAACCGTTGTGACCACGCCGTCAAGGCATGCCATGACATCAGTTTCCACATCCGTCACATAATCAATACCGCTGTGGGTTTGCCATTGGTTCAGCGTTGCGGAAAACACAAATCCGTCCATTGTGTAGTCAAGCCCGACCGTCGCACCAACAACTGGCACAAGCAATTCGATTGGGTCGGCAGATGTTTCAACGTCGGCACTTGTTTGGGTTTCGGCATCAGTTTCCGTTTCAGCATCGGTTGCTACATCACCAGCGACAGTTGGTGTTTCTGTTTCCGTTGGAGCGATTGTTGGTGTCACTGTTGTTTCTGGCACGACATACGATGTGTCCGACGTGTTCACTGCGACTGCAACCATCACGCCGATTGCGATGATGCATGTGCCAAGAAGCACATAATAGCCGTTCTTTTTGAAAAAGAATTTTGCTTTTGAAATGAATTGTGAAGATTTTTTCATGATTGTTCCTCCATGCTTTGAGTTGTTTTATTTTTTTGTTAGTTCTGTTTTTGTTCGGTTTTTAACCCTTTTCTCCGCTTTGGCAATTTGCCTCGGCTGTTTGTTTTTTAAGTATTGACGGCTTTCCTGTTTTTATACATTGCTTTTCAATTTTTTTGCAAATTTCAAAATCCAATATCTATCATGGGATAACCAATTGTTGTTATTTCATCACTTGTTACAACCTGCAAATTGACTTTTTTTTCGTTCAGATATATATATCTTTCAAGGATTGGCGAGTAGTAGTATGAAACTGTGTCCCCATTGACTTCTTCTTTATATACTAGCCTTGCAAAAAGTTGATTCAAAACCACTTCCCCGCTTTCTGTTTTTATTGAAAATCGCGAATATCCAGCTTCTGATAGCACTTTTATAACGTCTTTGTCATATGTGAAAACGCACTCCGTTTCTTGAAATACAAAAAACGAAGTCTTCGTTTTCACTTGCATAAAGGAAGTCCCTGTTGTTGGCACTTGCACAAGATTTGCTGAAATATAAAAGATTAAAACTAAAATAAATATAAGTAAACGATTAAATAATTTCATAACCACCCGCCTTCTTTTGTTTTGATTATGTACAGGGTGAAAAATTTTATACATGAAAAATTGAATATAATTTGTAGGGGCTCACCCATGTGTGAGCCCGCGGGGTGTTGGGTGTTGCGGGGTGATTATTTCAAATGCATTCGCATTTTCCACGAGTTTCATGTTGGTTTAGTGTTTTGTTTTGATAAAAGCTCTCGCTTTTTTAGCTTTGCCCGCGGGAGCACACATGGGTGCTCCCCTACATTTTGGTTATATAATTTGATTCATATAAAACATTTCATTATACAACCAATTTGTAGGGGCTTACCCATGTGTGAGCCCGCGGGGTGTTGGGGTTTTGGTATTGTTGGTTTTATTTGATGGCTTGGATTTTGGTTTAACTTCAAAATTCAGATTTCTACTACGTCAAAAACGCACTTGCAGTCGCGTACCCAGTACGCTCAGTCGCAAATGCTTTTTTTCCTTGTATAAAACTGAATTTTGTGCAAGCTCTCCGTGGGTATCCTTATGAAAATTGCACGGTAAAGATAATAAATATACTTAAAAAGTTCGTTAAAATATGGCAAAATTGAATGCTTGTGCAAGGAAAAGGGTTATTTTGCGAAAGGAATGTATTAATATACATGACTTGAGCAAAATGTTCCTTTGACGCAGCAGAAGCGTTTAATTTTGCCATATTTTGCAAAAAACCCAAAAAGACCGTTCTCGCGGGGCATCACTTTGGTTTCATAGCCACGCCAACCCCTGCCGAACGAAAAAAAAGGAACTCCATAATAGAGTTCCTTCATTCTTAGCTTAAAACTTCTGGCTATTAAACCAAAGTGATTAGAGCCATTTCGGCTGCATCACCTCTGCGTGCACCAAGTTTGTAGATACGTGTGTATCCGCCGCCTTGACCAAGTTCTTTGGCTCTTTCAGCGTATTTTGGGCCGATTTCGCTGAACATTTTTTCAATCAATGGATGATTGATATCTTTAGTTCTTGCGAAATATTCAGATTTTGATTCTTTGTCGCCTTTCTTTTCTTGAATATCTGCAAGTTTAGACATGATTTTTCTTCTTGCAGCTAGTCTTGTTGGGCCGTCGTTGATTGTTTTGATAGTAACTTCTTTACCATCTCTTGTAACGATCTTTTCTACTTCCATTTTGTCTTCGTATGTGTTGACAGCAAGTGTGATAAGCTTTTCAGCATATTTTTGCACTTCTTTAGCTCTTGTCACAGTTGTTTCTATTTTGCCATACCACAATAGGTCAGATGCAAGATTTTTGATCATACTCAAACGATGCTCAGTTGTAACACCTAGTTTTCTCATTATAAATCTACTCCTATTATTCTTCGTTGTTTTTTAGTTCAAGACCGTAGCTTTCAAGCTTCAACAAAACTTCGTCAAGTGATTTCTTGCCAAGGTTTCTGAACTTGAGCATATCGTCCACGCTCTTTTTGATCAAATCTTCAACAGTGTGAATTCCTGCTCTTTTCAAGCAGTTGAATGAACGCACTGAAAGATCCATATCTTCGATACTCATTTCAAGAATTTTTTGTTTTTTATCTTCTTCGCGTGAAATCAAGATGTCCATATCGCTCATGTTGTCTTCAACAAACAACTTGATGTGGTCTTGCATGATTTTTGCTGAAAGTGAAACAATTTCTCTTCCTGAGAATGTTCCATTCGTTTGCACGTCCAATGTCAATTTGTCATAGTCGATACTTTGATCAACCCTCGCTGCTTCCACAGTGTAGCAAACTGATTTAACTGGTGTGTAGATGGAATCAACTGCAATAAAGTCGATTGGATTTTTCGAACTTTTGTTGCAATCTGCATTCTTATATCCTCTGCCTCTGCCAATAACGAGTTCCATGTTAAGACTTCCGCCCTCGTCGATTGTGCATAGGTATGAGTTTTCAGCATTCAAGATTTCAACTTCTGCATCAATTTCAACATCAGCTGCAGTCACAACACATGGACCTTGCTTAGAAATGAAAATTGATTTTTTGAAATCTGTGCTAGTAGAAGCAGTTTTGATCGCTAGGTTTTTGATGTTCAAGATGATATCTGCGACGTCTTCTTTAACACCTGGAATTGTTGAAAATTCGTGTTTCACACCTTCGATCATGATGCCTACGCAAGCTGCTCCTGGAAGTGATGAAAGCAAAGTTCTTCTGAGTGCATTGCCAAGAGTTGTTCCAAAGCCTCTTTCTAGTGGCTCAAGTACAATCGAGCAATTTGATTTATCCTGAGATTCAGTCACTGTTATATTTGGTTTTTTAATCTCCATCATATGATTTGCAATCCTCCTTCAATTTTTATGCTGTATATAATACAAACATATATATATGCTTTGAACCTATTATTTTGAGTAGAACTCAACGATCATATGTTCTGCGATGATAGCATCAACGTCACTTCTTTCTGGAAGTGCCAAAACTTTTCCTTTCAATGTTTCGTTATCGAATGAAACCCATTTTGGTTGGTTTGATTTTTTAGCTGTTTTCATAAGTTTGAATACGCCGTTATCTTTTTTGTTATCTTTGATTTCGATAACATCGCCAGCTTTAACAAGGTATGAAGGAATGTCGACTCTTGAACCGTTAACAGTGATGTGTCCGTGTGCAACAAGTTGTCTTGACATTGCTCTTGTTGTACCAACACCCATTCTGTAGCAAGTGTTGTCAAGTCTTCTTTCAATAAGTGAAAGCATGTTTTCACCTGTGATACCTTTCATTTTATCCGCCATTTCATAATAGTGGTGGAATTGTTTTTCAAGTAGTCCATAGATGAATTTAACTTTTTGTTTTTCTTTTAGTTGCAAGCTGTATTCTGAAGGTTTCTTTTTGCTGATTTTTGGCTTTCTGTTTGTTTTCTTACCAAAATATCCCATGTCTGCTGGTTCAATACCCAAAGACTTGCATCTTTTCATAATAGGTTGTGTATTTCTTGCCATTACGCTTTTTCCTCCATTATACTCTTCTACGTTTAGGTGGACGGCAACCGTTGTGTGCAATTGGAGAAACGTCTTTGATAAGTGTTACTTCAATTTCAGCTGTTTGCAATGCTCTGATTGCAGACTCTCTGCCTTGTCCTGGACCTTTAACGTATACTTCAACACTTTTCAAGCCATGTTCTTTTGCTGCTTTTGCTGCAACTTCCGCTGCTTGTTGAGCTGCAAATGGTGTGCTTTTTCTTGAGCCACGGAAGCCAAGGCTACCCGCTGAAGACCAAGAAATTGTGTTGCCGTTTGTGTCTGTGATTGTTACAATTGTATTGTTGAATGAAGCTTGAATATGCGCACATCCGTTTGCAATGTTCTTTAGCTCTCTTCTTTTTCTAATTACTTTTTTACCTGCCATTTCGTGCCTCCTTAGCCTTTCTTCTTAGCCACAGTACGTCTTGGACCTTTTCTTGTTCTAGCATTTCTCTTACTAGATTGTCCTCTCACTGGAAGACCTCTTCTGTGACGTACACCACGGAAACATCCGATTTCGATTAGGCGTTTGATGTTGAGGGCTACTTCTGTTCTGAGTTCACCTTCAACTCTCAAGTTATTTTCGATATAGTCTCTAAGTTTAGAAACGTCATCTTCCGTCAAATCCTTAACACGTGTGTCTGGATTAACGCCGGTTTCTTGCATGATTTTAACAGCTGTTGTTCTGCCGATACCATAAATATATGTGATACCGATCTCAACGCGCTTTTCTCTAGGTAAATCTACACCTGCGATACGAGCCATAAATATTTAAACCTCCGCTTTTATGGTTTTATTTTATATACAAAAACATACAAAGGTGACTTTCGCATTGCGGTGGAAAAGTGCTTGCCATCTCGCTTCATATTGTTTCGTAAGCAAAAATTATTCTTTGGCATTTTGCCAAATAGTTTGTGACGCAAAAATACACTGCTTTATAAGCAGTTTTTTGCAATATCTTGTTTTGAACGCAAAAAATATCGAATATCCAAACGTTCAAATAAGCCCCAATGCTGGAGCTTGTTTGTTATTAGCCTTGTGTTTGTTTGTGGCTTTTGTTTTTAGGACAAATAACCATAACTTTTCCTTCTCTTTTGATAACCTTGCATTTTTCGCACATTGGTTTTACAGATGGTCTTACTTTCATTTTTCTACCTTCCTTTAGGATTTTTGCTTAAACAAGCTGATTTTCAAGCTTATTTCTCGGCTTATTTTTGCCTGAAATCTGCACTTTATGAAAAAAGAGCATATTTCTTAGTCTAACTTAGTTATTATAGCACAAGAATTCAGATTTTGTCTACTATTTTGCACTATTTATCGTGTTTTTTCAAAGTTTTTTCCGCTGTTTTCCGCCATTTTTCGGGCTTTTCAACGTTTTTTCACTTTTATGCGATTTTCTTGAAAAAACAACTAGTTCTTACTTCTCCAAACTATTCTACCTTTAGTCAAATCGGCTTGATTATATCTCACCAACTTTTCTGAAAGCCAACTAGTTTTTGCTTCTCCAAACGATTCTTCCTTTAGTCAAATCGTAAGGTGAGAGTTCAAGCGAAACTGTGTCGCCTGGGATGATTTTGATATAGTTCATTCTGAGTTTTCCAGAAATGTATGCCGTGATCACAAACCCGTTTGTGAGTTTCACTTTAAAGTTCGCGTTTGGCAATGCTTCAAGTATCACGCCTTGGGCTTCAATCATATCTTCTTTAGCCATAATGTTCTCCTATTCGATATTAAACGCACGAAGGGCGCTTTTTATTTCGGGATCATGCAGAAGTTTTTCCGCAACAATCTTTTCAGCAATCTTTTCGGTCACTTCCCCACGAAGTTTCAGATGCTTTAGTTTCTTTTTCTTTGGTTTTGCAATCGTGCGGGTTTTTCCATCAACGATGAGCACATAATCCTCATCAACTATTCCAAAAATAATAAAATGCTTTCCTGCATCTCTTCCTGAAACAGCCATGCAAACCCTTCCTATTTGGGGTTGATAATTCTCCATTACACTCCTTTTTACAGCGTCAAAATCAAAGGTTCGCCATCGCCTGTTATGGCAATAGTGTTTTCGTAGTGAGCTGATGGCTTGCGATCACGCGTCACGCACGTCCATCCGTCCTTTAAAAAATCGACCTTTTCAGTGCCCATGTTGATCATTGGTTCAACAGCGATAACCATTCCCTTTTGGAAACGAACACCTCTTCCTGCTGCGCCATAATTCAACACTTCTGGATCTTCATGAAGTTTTGTTCCGATGCCGTGGCCACAAAGCTCACGAACAACGCCGTAACCAAAACTTTCGGCATGGGCTTGGATTGCATGGGACAAATCCCCCAATCTGTTACCCACAACCGCTTTTTCAATACCCTTGAAAAATGATTGTTTTGTCACTTCAACAAGTTGCTTTTTATCGTCAGAGCATGCTCCAACCAAAAAACTTCTCGCCGCGTCGCCATGATATCCGTTTATAAACGCACCGACATCAATGCTGACAATTTGTCCTTCCTCGATATATCTCTTTTTTGAAGGTATGCCGTGCACAACTTCGCAATCGATTGATAAGCAAATCGAAGCTGGAAATCCATTATAGTTCAAAAAAGATGGTTTTGCACCGAATTTTTCAATGAATTCTCTTGCAAATTTGTCGATTTCAAGAGTGCAAACACCAGGTTTGACTTTATCTTCGACTTCATAAAGAAAATCACGAACAATTCCGTTTGCGACCTTCATCTTTTCCAAATCGCTATCAGATTTTATGTTTATCATAGAAATTATAGTACCTTTTGAATTTCTTCAAAAACCTTGTCGATGTCTTGGTTGCCGTTGACTGAGGCAAGGTTGCCTTGTTTTTGGTAGTATTCAATAAGTGGAGCCGTTTGGTTTGTGTAAACTTCAAGGCGTGAACCAACTGTTTCAGCTGTGTCGTCCGCTCTTTGATAAACTTCACCCTCACATTCGTCGCATTTGCAATCTTTATAAAAAGATACGTGGAAACTTTTTCCACAGTTTTTGCAAACTCTTCTGCCAGTGAGCCTTGCGAGTAGCAAGTCAAGATCCATATCAATATTGAGTACTTTGTCTATTTTTGTTATTTCGTCCAATTTCTCGGCTTGAATAACAGTTCTTGGGAAACCATCCAACATGAAACCATTTTTGCAGTCGTCTTCTTTGATTCTATCAGCAACGATTGCGATAACAACTTCGTCTGGAACAAGTTGACCCTTGTCGATGTAACTTTTTGCAAGAACGCCAAGTTCTGTGCCACCTTTGATGTTTGCTCTGAAAATATCTCCAGTTGAAATGTGTGGAAGATGATATTTTTCAGCAATCTTAAAAGCTTGAGTGCCTTTGCCGGCACCAGGAGCTCCCATAAGAACGATGTTCATAACTTTTCCCTTTTTCCCTTTTGCACGAAGTTTCAATCCCCATGCCGTATATGAAAATATAGTCCACAGACAACCGAGAGTTCACCCTCGATTGTCTATGTTTTTTATATTTCAATTTGTTTAGTCCATATGTTTGGTTTATAACTTTACGCCTACATAATTCTCTGAGAATTTATTAAGGTTCTCTTGAGAATTTTAAGAAATTATAAGTGTGAAGCTCGGTTTTCACAAATGAGTGAATTTTTTCTGAAAGCTTTGAAATAATACTTGTTGTATTATGAGGAGCTTTCTGGGAAAATTCGCCGTTTGTGGGAAGCGAGATTTGCACTTAGAATTTATTAAGGTTCTCTTATTTTAGGAATCCTTTGTAGTGACGCATCATAAGTTGCGCGTCGATTTGTTTGTTGAATTCAAGAGCAACTGAAACTACGATAAGAAGACCAGTTGTGCTGAACGCGTTGATAAGACCAATACCGCTTGTTCCTGCGATTGCTGTGAACAAGATTGATGGGATAAGTGCTACCAAAGCCAAATAAATCGCACCGAAAAGTGTTATTCTGTTTGAAATTTTTGCAAGATAAAGTGAAGTTGGTTTGCCAGGTCTGATACCTTGGATGAAACCGCCGTTCGCTTGAATGTTTCTTGCAACGTCTTCAGGATTAAATTGAATCATAGCATAGAAATATGCGAAGAACACGATGAGAAGTGCAAGCAAAATAGAATAAATATATGTGCCTGAACCTAGCCATGTTGCCCACCAAATTTCAAAGCTGCTGCCTGGCCAGAAAAGGCTGGCAACGAGTTGTGGCATTGAAAGAATTGCAAATGCAAAGATAAGTGGCAAAACACCGCTTCCATTCACTTTGATTGGAATAACTGATGATTGACCGCCATACATTTTTCTGCCTTTAACTTGTTTAGCATATTGAACTGGAATATTTCTTACTGAAAGGTCGATTGTTACGATACATCCGAAAATCACAACACAAACAACCAAGAAACCAAGAAGTGCCCAAAGAGCAGCTAGGTCGCCTGCGAAAATTGCTTGGATTTGACCTGCGATTGCTACGCCTGCTGTTGACAAGATACCAACAAAGATTAGTAGCGACATACCGTTACCGATACCGTATTCTGTGATTCTTTCACCAATCCACATTGTGAGTGCAACACCCGCCATGAAGATGATTCCTGAAAGACCATATGTGATCCATTTTGCATTTGTTCCAAACGCACTGAAATCCATTCCTGATGTGCCCGCGCTGATAAGAATTGCTGTTACTTGAATGATACCAAGAACCAAAGTTAGGTATCTTGTGTATTGAGCAATTTTCTTTCTGCCTTGGTCACCTTGTTTTGAAAGTCTTTCAAGTGCTGGAATTGCAATTGACAAAAGTTGCATGATGATTGATGCATTGATATATGGACTGATACCCATCGCAAACAATGTACCAGATGACAAACTGCCACCTGAGATTGCGCTCATGATTCCTAGGAAGTCATTTGCATCAACAACACTAGAAAATCCTGATGCTGAAATTCCTGGAACAGGAATAAAGCAACCAACACGATACAATAGCACGAAGCCAAGCGTGATGAATATTTTTTGTCTTATTTCTTTAACTTTGAAAGCATTTTGTAATGTCTCAAACATTGTTAACCTCCTACCACTTGTTAGTGGGTTATTAATCTCTTATAGATAATCAAAATCACACCTATTGTTAAGGTGTAATATAACTCAGATTTTACGGATTCACACATAAGTGACCTCATAAAATCTGAGACATTATTTGATTGATTAGCCTACAACGATAGTGCCGCCTGCAGCTTCAATAGCTGATTTTGCACTTTCAGAGAATTTTGCAGCGTTCACTGTTAGAGCTTTTGTCAAAGTTCCGTTTCCAAGAACTTTCAAGCCTCTTGCACCTTTAACTGAGTTTACAAGACCCATGTCAAGCAAGATATCCATTGTGATTTCTGCGCCTGCTTCGAACTTATCAAGAGTTGAAACATTAACAACAACGTATTCCGCACGGAAAATGTTGTTGAATCCGCGTTTTGGCATACGACGTGACAAAGGCATTGTGCCACCTTCGAAGTTTGGACGTACACCGCCACCACTTCTAGCCCATTGACCTTTATGTCCTTTACCACTTGTTTTGCCAAGACCAGATCCGATACCTCTTCCGAGTCTTTTTGCCTTAACGGCTGAACCTTCGCTTGGAGAAATAGTGTGAATTCTCATATTATTATCCTCCAATTAAACTTCTTCAACTGAAACAAGGTGTTTCACTTTGAAGATCATTCCGCTGATAGCTTCGTTCAAAACGATTTCTCTTGAACCGCCAATTTTCTTTAGGCCAAGCGCTTGAACTGTTGCTTTCATAGCTTTATTGCACCCAATTGTGCTTTTCACTAGTGTGATTTTTACTGTTTTTGCCATCTCGGTATCCTCCTAGCCCAAAATTTCTTCTACGGATTTACCTCTGATAGCTGCGATTTGTTCAACAGTTCTCAAAGAATTAAGTCCTTCGATTGTTGCTTTAACGCAGTTGATTGGGTTTGATGTTCCGTGTGATTTAGTTCTGATATCTTTGATTCCGCATGCTTCCAAAACGGCACGCACTGGGCCACCGGCGATAACACCAGTACCTTCAGCTGCTGGCAACATAAGAACGCTACCTCTGCCGAACTTACCAACGATTTCGTGAGGAATTGTTGTTCCTACTGTTGAAACCTTGATCATATTGCGTTTAGCTGCAGCAACTGCTTTTTCGATTGCAACAGGAACTTCATTTGCTTTTCCCATTCCAACGCCAACACTGCCTTTGCCATCACCAACAACCATAAGTGCAGAAAATCTCATTGTTCTACCACCCTTAACAACCTTTGTTACACGGTTGATGGCGATAAGTTTTCTGATCAAATCATCTGCTGGTTCTTGATTTCTTCTTCTATCATTTCTTTGAGGTCTTTTTCCTCTATTTTCTCTTTCTGGTTTTCTTTCAACGTTTTCCATTTGAGCTCCTCCCTTTAGAATTTAAGTCCAGCTTCTCTTGCACCATCTGCAAGATTTTGAACGCGACCAGTATATAGATATCCACCTCTGTCGAACACACAACCTTCCACGCCTTTTGCAAGGGCTTTTGTTGCGATGTCTTTACCAACGAGTTTAGATTGTTCTTTTTTTGTCAAACCGCTCATTTCAGCTTTCAATGTTTTGTCCAAAGTTGATGAAGCGCAAAGTGTTACACCAGCGACATCGTCAATCAATTGTGCATAAATGTTTTCAACACTTCTGTAAACGTTAAGTCTTGGGCAAGCAGCTGTTCCGCTGATTTTACCCCTTACTCTTTTGTGACGTTTTTTTCTGTCAGTATTTCTATCTTTTCTAGAAATCATTATAAGGTTCTCCTTTTATTTTTTATGCCCCAAGGATTTTGCCTTGAAGCGTTATTTTCACAAATTAAGCTTGAATCCGAATTACTTTAGGAGTTAAAACGTACCCTGAGCCCATTTTTATATATAAAAAATTTTGCGAAAATATGAATTTAATTTCGGTTTTAAATAAAATAAAGCTCTCAAAGAAACTCCAACAAAAAATTGAAGTTTCCTTGCGATTTGCAATATTATTATTATTTCTTACCTGCTGCTTTACCTTCTTTTCTTTCAACAACTTCATCTTTATATTGGATGCCGTAGCCGTGGTATGGTTCAGGTTTTTTAAGCGCACGGATTGATGCTGCGAATTGACCAACAGCTGCTTTATCGATACCAGAGATAACGATTTCATTGTTTTGTGGAACAGTGATTTCGATACCTGCGATTGCTTCAACCACGATTGGGTGAGAGAAACCGATATTAAGTGTTAGTTTTCCGCCTGCAACAGTTGTTTTATAACCTACACCGTTAACAAGAAGAGTTTTAGCATAACCAGAAGTTACACCAGTGATCATGTTAGCGATAAGGGCTCTATAAAGACCGTGTTTTGCTTTTACAACGCCAGATTCTTCAGCTCTTTTTACTTTCAAAGTTGTACCTTCGATTTCAACTGTGATTCTAGCATCGTCGATAACTTGCGTCAAAGTTCCTTTAGCACCTTTAACAGTTACTAGTGAATCTTCAACTTTAATTTCAACACCCGCTGGGATGATGATTTCTTTATTACCTACTCTTGACATATCTCTTCCCCCCGATTACCAAACATAAGCAATAACTTCGCCACCGTGGCCAAGAACTCTTGCTTTTTTGTCTGTCATAATACCCTTTGAAGTTGAGATGATTGCAACGCCAAGTCCGCCAAGAACTTTTGGCAATTTGTCTTTTTTAGCGTAAATTCTCAAGCCTGGTTTAGAAATTCTCTTGATACCAGTGATGATTGCGCTTTTTCTTGCACCATATTTCAAAGTGATTTTGATTGTTTTGAATGTGTTTTCGCCTACTACGATTTCTTGACTAGCGATGAATCCTTCTTCAAGAAGAATTGTACCGATAGATTCCTTAACTGTTGAATAAGGGATCTCAACTGTATCGTGTTTAGCAGTTTGTGCATTTCTGATTCTTGTGAGCATATCCGCGATTGGATCTGTAAACATAATAGTGACCTCCTTACCAGCTTGCTTTTTTTACGCCAGGAATTTGACCTTTATAGGCAAGTTCTCTGAAGCAAATTCTGCAGATACCGTATTTTTTCAAAACTGCGTGTGGTCTTCCACAAATTGAACATCTTGTGTATGCTCTTGTAGAAAACTTAGCAGGTTTTTGTTGTTTGTTTATCATTGCTTTTCTAGCCATGTTCTATTCCTCCAAACCTTACGCGTTGAAAGGCATGCCCATTGCTTTTAGAAGGGCTTTTGCTTCAGCGTCTGTTTTTGCAGTTGTTACAAATGTGATATCAAATCCTCTTGTAACTTCAACTTTTTCGTATGAAATTTCAGGGAAAATCAATTGTTCTTTGATACCAAGTGTATAGTTTCCTCTTCCGTCAAACCCTTTTGCAGGGATGCCTTTGAAGTCACGAATTCTTGGAAGTGCAATAGAAACAAGTCTATCCATGAATTGATACATCATGTTGCCACGAAGGTCAACTTTTGCACCAATTGTCATACCTTCACGAAGTTTGAAGTTTGCAACTGACTTTTTAGCTTTTGTTTGAACAACTTTTTGACCAACGATTGCTTCCATTTCTGCGATTGCAGTTTGAACGCTTTTTGGGTTGTCCTTAACATCGCCAAGACCTGTGTTCATAGTGATTTTCACAAGTTTTGGAATTTCCATAACGTTTTTGTAGCCGAATTCTTTTTGAAGGGCTGGTACCACTTCTGCAAGATATTTGGCTTTGATTCTTACTGACTCCATATCAGGAGTAGTGTTTTCCATAGTTTTTGCCATTATTTTACTCTCCTTTAAGATTATTCAGCAGATTTTTTTGCTTTTTTTGCTTTTGCAGTTGCTGATTTGTCGCTAACGTTGTTAGCAGCCATAACAGCACCACATTTTTTGCAAACTCTGACAGATTTGCCAGCTTCTTCTTTATGAGCAATTCTAGTTGCTTTTTTGCATTTGTCGCAAACGATCATAACGTTTGAAACATCGATTGGACCGTTTTGATCAACGATTCCGCCTTGCATTGTAGCAGATCTAGCTTTTAGGTGTTTCTTTTGAACGTTAACGCCCATAACAACAACTTTTCCGCTCTTTGGAGAAGCAGAGATGACTGTGCCAGTTTTGCCTTTGTCTTTCCCTGTCAAAACGAGAACATTGTCCCCTTTTCTGATTTCCATATTGTTCATATTTCCTCCAATTATAGCACTTCAGGAGCAAGAGAAATAATTCTCATATAGTCCTTTTCGCGAAGTTCCCTTGCGATAGGCCCAAAAATTCTTGTTCCGCGTGGTTGTTTTTGTGTGTCAATAATAACTGCAGCGTTATCGTCAAATTTGATGTGAGTTCCGTCTTTTCTTTTCAAACCTTTGCTTGTTCTTACGATTACGGCACGAACTACTTCACCTTTTTTAACAACACCACCTGGACTTGCACTTTTCACGCTTGCGATAATAACGTCGCCGATATTGCCGCTACGTCTAAAGGAACCGCCCAAAACTCTGATACACATGATTTCTTTTGCACCTGTGTTATCAGCAACTTTCAAATGTGATAATGGTTGTATCATAGCAATTTCTCCTTAAACTTATTTAGCCTTTTCGACAATTTGTGCAACTCTCCAGTTTTTGTCCTTAGAAAGTTTTCTTGTTTCAACGATCATAACTTTGTCGCCAATTCCACATTGGTTTTCTTCGTCATGCGCTTTGAATTTCTTAGTCTTAGCTATTGTTTTTTTGTATAGTGGGTGTTTGAATTTTTCTTCAACCATAACCACCACGGTTTTATCCATCTTATCTGATGAAACAATACCGATTCTTGTTTTTCTCAAATTTCTTTCCATAACTATCTCCTTTAACCGTTCGCGATTTCTTTTGCACGAATGATAGTTTTCACTCTTGCAATGTCTTTCTTGCACAAAGAAAGAGCGATTGGGTTAGTGAGTTGTCCAGTTGCGTGTCTGAAACGAAGGTTAAAAAGCTCTGTTTTCAAATCTTGCAACTTGATGTTCAATTCATCTGTTGTCATTTCTTTCAATTGTTTTGCTTTCATTAGCCTTCACCACCCTCTGTTTCTTTTTTAACGATTTTACATTTAACAGCAAGTTTGTGCATTCCAAGTCTCAACGCTTCTCTTGCAACTTCTTCTGAAACACCAGAGATTTCGAAAAGAACTCTGCCTGGTTTAACCACTGCTACCCAATATTCTGGAGAACCTTTACCAGATCCCATTCTTGTTTCAGCAGGTTTTTTTGTTACAGGTTTGTGTGGGAAAATGTTGATCCAAACTTTACCGCCACGTTTTGTAAATCTTGTGATAGCAATACGGGCTGCTTCAATTTGGTTTGATGTGATCCATGCTGGACCTTCTGCAACCAATGCGAAATCGCCGTATGCAATTTTGTTACCTTTTGTGCACTTATGTGCCATCGTGCCTCTGTGAACACGTCTTCTTTTAACTCTTTTTGGCATCAACATAATTAAGCACGACCTCCTTTGTTAAACTTACCGATGATTTCACCTTTGTATGTCCAACATTTGATACCGATAACACCGAATGTTGTGTGAGCTTCTGCAAAACCATAATCGATATCTGCACGAAGTGTTTGAAGTGGAATTGAACCTTCATGGTAGCTTTCACTTCTCGCGATTTCTGCGCCATCAAGACGGCCTGAAACCATGATTTTAACACCTTTGCAACCAAGGCGCATTGCTCTTCCGATTGATTGTTTCATCGCTCTTCTGAATCCGATACGTCTTTCAAGTTGACCTGCAACGTTTTCAGCAATAAGTTGTGCATCAGCATCAACTTTTGCAACTTCAACAACGTTGATTGCAACATTTGCACCATTTCCAAGAAGTTTTTCAAGTGATGCTTTGATTTTTTGGATTTCTTCTCCGCCTTTGCCGATAAGTTTTCCTGGTTGACCAGATGTGATTGTTACAAGCACTCTGCCAGCTGCTCTTTCGATAGCGATTTTAGAAATTCCGCATGCTGCGTATTTGCCTTTTACGAATGTTCTGATTGTGTGATCTTGTTTGATAAATACAGAAAAATCTTTTTTATCTGCAAACCATTGAGAATCCCAATCTTTGTTGATTCCTACTCTTATTCCATGAGGATTAACTTTTTGTCCCATTATAATTCCTCCTACGCAACTTTTGCGTCAAGCACGATTGTGATGTGGCAAGTTCTTTTCAAAATTCTGAAAGCTCTGCCTTGTGCTCTTGGCATAACTCTTTTAAGAGTTGGACCCATATCTGCATAACAAACAGCAACAAACAAATCATCTTTGTTCATTCCAAGATTGTTTTCTGCATTAGCAGCAGCTGAGTTCAAAACTTTCAAGATTGGTTCGCAAGCAAATTTTTGAGTTGACATCAAAATTGCTGCAGCTTCTTTATATCCTTTACCTCTGATAAGGTCAAGCACGATTCTTACCTTTGTTGGAGACATTCTAACGTGCTTAGCAACAGCCCTAGGTCTTCTGTCCCTAGTTTCATTGATTCTAGCTGTTTTTTCTTTCATTCTTTTAGCCATTATTTTATCTCCTTATTATCTTCTGTTGCCTTTCTTGTCGCCGGCATGACCTTTGAAGGTTCTTGTTGGAGCGAATTCTCCAAGTTTACAACCAATCATGTCTTCTGTGACATACACAGGCACGTGCTTTCTTCCATCATGAACAGCAATTGTGTGTCCGATCATTTGAGGGAAGATAGTTGAAGATCTTGACCATGTTTTAACAACTTTCTTTTCGTTTGCTTCGTTCATGGCAATGATTCTATCGAGTAATTTTTTATGGACGAAAGGTCCTTTTTTTACACTTCTACTCATTTCAAAACTCCTTAGTTAACTCTCTTGATGATCAATTTATTGCTACGGTTCTTTTTCTTTCTTGTCTTATAGCCAAGAGTTGGTTTACCCCATGGAGTAACCGGACCGCTTCTACCAATTGGTGATTTACCTTCACCACCACCGTGTGGGTGATCGCATGGGTTCATTACTGAACCACGGACTGTTGGACGAATACCTCTGTGACGAGTTTTACCAGCAGAACCGATTCTAACGATTTCGTGTTCAAGGTTACCAACTTGACCAATTGTTGCTTTACAAACAACAAGAACGTATCTCATTTCGCCTGATGGCATTCTGAGAGTAGCGTATTTGCCTTCTTTCGCCATAAGTTGAGCGCTCATACCAGCTGCTCTAGCGATTTGACCACCACGACCTGGCTTGAATTCGATGTTGTGAATAACAGTACCAACTGGGATGCATGATAGTGGCAAAGCGTTTCCAGCTTTGATATCAGCAGTTTCAGATGCGATAACTGTGTCACCAACGTTTAGTCCAAGTGGTGCAAGGATGTATCTTTTTTCACCATCTGCATAATGAAGCAATGCGATATTTGCTGATCTGTTTGGATCATATTCGATTGTTGCAACTTTTGCAGGGATGTCAAGTTTGTTTCTTTTGAAGTCGATGATTCTATATTTTCTTTTGTTACCACCACCGATGTGACGAACTGTGATTCTACCAGTAGCGTTTCTACCACCACTTTTTGAAATTGTTTCTGTTAGTGACTTTTCTGGCACATTTGTTGTGATGTGGTCGTAAGTCAAAACCGTCATAAATCTTCTTGCCGGTGAGGTTGGTTTATATCTTTTGATACCCATTTTCTGTTCCCTCCGTTATGCTAGGCTTTCGAAGAATTCGATTGGTTTAGATTCCGCAGTTAGTTGAACGATTGCTTTTTTGAAAGACGCTCTTCTACCTTCGTATTTACCCATTCTTTTCTTCTTTCCGTCATAGTTACATGTGTTAACGCTTGAAACTTTCACGTCGAAGATTTCTTCAACAGCGTCTTTCACGTTTGTTTTTGTAGCAGATTTCGCAACCACGAAAGTATATTTCTTATCTGCGATTCCATCATAGCTTTTTTCTGAAAGAATTGGCTTAATGATTATATCTCTTGCATTCATAGTGAACATACCTCCTCGATTTTTGCGATACCGTCTTTTGTTGTAACGATGTTAACATTTTTAACGATATCAAGTACATTCAAAAGGTTAGCATACGTGATGTTAAGCTTTTCAATGTTTCTACCTGCTCTATAAACCATTTGATCAAGTTCTGGCAATACTAGAAGTACGCTTCCTTTGAACGAGAAGTTTTTCAAGATACTTGCAACTTCTTTAGTTTTTGGAGCTGATAGTGTCAAGCTGTCGATAATAGTGATTTCACTATTAGTAGCTTTGTATGAAATTGCACTTTTAAGCGCATTTCTTCTTGCTTTGATGTTGAGACCTTTTGAATAGTCGCGAGGTTTTTTTGCAAAAACAACTCCGCCGCCTGTCCATTGTGGTGAACGGATTGAACCTTGACGGGCTCTACCTGTTCCTTTTTGTCTCCATGGTTTGCAACCACCGCCTCTAACTTCTGTTCTAGTTAGATTTGAATGTGTTCCTTGTCTCTTATTTGCTTGTTGAGCAACCACTACTTGGTGAATTAGAGCTTCATTATAAGGAACACCAAAAACGGCTTCGCTTAGTTCCATAGTGCCTACTTCAGCACCGCTTTGGTTATAAACTTTCAATTCTGGCATGAATTTTTACCTTCCTTTATAGTATTTCTTACAATCAAGCCTTTTTGGCATTCGCAACAGTTACGAGCGAGCCTTTAGGTCCTGGGATTGCTCCCTTGATTAGTAGTACATTCTTTTCAAGATCGACTTTTACAACTTGAAGATTTTGGATTGTCACTTTTTCGTGACCATATCTACCTGGCATGTTTTTACATTTCATAACTCTTGAAGGAGTTGAACAAGCACCCATTGAACCAACTTGTCTGTGGACAGGTCCAGTACCGTGAGTCATTTTCAATCTGTGTTGATTCCATCTTTGGATAACACCAGTGAAACCACGACCTCTTGTTGTGCCACACACGTCAACTTTTTCGCCTTCTTCAAATGCTGCAACGTCGATAACATCGCCGATGCTTAGTTCTGCAAAGTTGTCAAGTTTGAATTCTTTCAAAGTTCTCATTGGATCAAGATTTGCTTTTGTGAATTGTCCAAGTGCTGGTTTGTTAAGCTTTCTTGCTGGAATTTGTTCAAAACCAAGTTGAACAGCTTCGTAACCATCTCTTTCTTTTGTTTTTTTGTTAACAACTGGACATGGGCCAGCCAAAACAACTGTTACTGGAATGCACGTACCGTCTGGTGTGAAGATTTGTGTCATGCCAATTTTCTTTCCGATTATTGCTTTTTTCATTCTATCTACCTCCAAAATCAAAGCTTGATTTTGATGTCCACGCCGGCTGGCAAATGGATACCATCAAGTATCTTAGCGTTTGGGCTATAGATATCGATAAGACGTTTGTGAGTTCTAACTTCAAATTGTTCACGTGAATCTTTATATTTGTGTGGTGAACGGATGATTGTTACGATCTCCTTGTCTGTTGGTAGTGGAATTGGGCCTGAGATTTTTGCCCCAGCTTTTTCCATAGTTTCTACGATGCGAGCTGCAGCGCTGTCAACTAGGTTGTGATCATATGATCTAAGCTTAATTCTGATTTTTTGAGTTGCCATTTATATACCTCCTTACGACTCGTGCCTTAACGTATGTGCCTGAAAACACTTCCTCAATTTCTTTAACACTTCCGTGCGTGTCGCACATTCCGAGTTAAAAAATAAGGGTTATCCCCAAAGCTATTAAGAGTTAGTCGTGATGACAAACATTCCCGTGCGTGTCTTAGTTTCTTGCACGATAGCTTTTATATAATACTACAATCCCCCGCTGTTGTCAACTGTTTTTCATGGGGTTTGAGTATTATTTTTGTGTTTTTTTAAAGTTTTTTGGAGAGGGGGATTTTCAGGTGAAAGGTGAAAGGTGAAAGGTGAAAGGTGTGGTAGGCACTCGCTTTGCTCGTGCACCCCATTTGGATTTGGGCAGTAAAATAGGAACACCCCTATTGAATAGTTATGTTCCTACAAGTGGTTACAAATATAATTGAAAAGCACAAGGCAAAGCCGCGTGCATTACCACACCTTTCACCTTTCACCTTTCACCTTTCACCTTTAAAAAAGCGTCGCAAAAAAGCATCTACCCTCAAAACAAATCTGCGTGCCACCCAAAGCTTCCGCTTTAAAAATTCATTTCCCTTTTCTCTTCTTTCAATCCAACGATATCAACGCCGTCTACTTTATATTTTTTCAAGATAAAGTGTGTGCCTGTTGCGAGCACTCCGTCCATGACTGAGAGTTTTTCTGAGATGAAAAGACCCACTTCTCTTATTGATCTGCCGTAAAGGTAAACTGTCAAGTCAAAGCCACCGCTCATGAGGTAAACCGATTTCACTTCTGGGAATTTCATGATTTCTTCAGCAATAGAATCGAACCCGCGATTTTTTTGCGGAGTTGCTTTCACTTCGATAAGAGCTTCGCAAAAAGATTCGTCGTCGTTTGAATTCACAACAGCTGCGTATTTCACGATGATTTTTTCTTCTTCAAGTGCAATTATTGTCGCTCTTGTTTCCTCTTCAGAAATGCCAAGCATAACGGCGATTTGTGCAGGAGTAACCCTTGCGTCATCTTTCAATATACTGAGAATTTGTCTTTCAATCTTTGTCATTTTTTTATACTTCCTCTAGTTCTTTTGCGTTTAGTTTGTAGCAAAGCGTGAACAAGCTTTCGTTGAGGTTCAAGTTTTCAACAACAGTGTTGTCGTCTTCATGAATGTCGATTGGAGCAAAGTTCCAAATTGCAGAAATTCCGCATTCTTTTGCTTTTTCCGCAATAGAAAGCGCAGTTTCCTTTTGCGTTGTGATTGCGCAAATATCAACTTTGTTTTCTTCAACGAATTTTTCAAACTCGTCGATGTGCAAAATTTCCACACCGCGTGGAGCTTTGATGTGATCAAACTTCACGTCAAACACAGCGAGAATTCTGAACCCCTCGCGTGAATATTTTTCATAGTTAGCAAGTGCAAGACCAATGTGTCCCCCACCCACGATAACAACACCATATTCTTTATCCAATCCCAAAATAGCACGTATTTGCGCTTTGAGATATACCAAATCATAGCCATAACCCTGTTGTCCGAATTCGCCAAAGTTTGAAAAATCTTGGCGGACTTGTGATGCAGTGATGTTGAGAATTTCTGAAATAGTTGTTGAAGAAACCCTTTTCACGCCCGCGCGTTCAAGTTCTTTCAAACATCTGTAATACCTAGGCATTCTTCGCACTACGGCATCAGATATCGGTTTTTTTATTTTCATTTCATTCCCCTTTCATAGTAATATGTCAACATTTTATCATAAATCTGAGAATTTGTAAAGAGTTATTTCGATTTTTCTTTAAATTAGATAGTTATTTCACAAAGCGGTGCTTTGTGAAATAAAGGTGAAAGGTGAAAGGTGAAAGGTGAAAGGTGTGGTAGGCACTCGCAGGCTCGTGCACCCTATTATATTTGGCTAGTAAAATAGGAACGCCCCTATTGAATAGTTACGCCCCTACAAGTAGTTGCAAATATAATCGAAAAGCACAAGGCGAAGCCGCGTGCATTACCACACCTTTCACCTTTCACCTTTCACCTTTCACCTTACCAAAAAATCTCCGATTTTTTAATACAAATCAAGCCCATTATCTTGTTTTTGCAATTTCTTTACTGCATAGTAAAGTGGGATTCCAAGACCGCACACCCAGACTGTTTGTGAGAGTAGCATTTGGAAGAATGAGTACCAATATCCTGTTTCGTATCCTAGTAAAATGAACACGAGCGGAAGTCCTGCGGCGTTGAAGATGATTGGTGGAATCACGCCAAGACCGATTTTTTTTGAATATTTAGTGACTACGCAAGCAAGGAATGTTATTCCGCCCCCAAGCACCATGTCCCAAAGTCCACCGCCAAAAATGTTGACGATCATGCACCCAACTGTCACGCCGATAACGCTTGATGGCATCAACAACGGCAAGATTGTGAGGGCTTCTGCTGGTCTGATTTGAAAGAATGGCGCATATGCCAAACTTCCGAGTGGAAGCGTGAAAACCACGTAGAGCGCAGCCGTGATACCAGCACGCGCAATAAAACCACTTTTTGTCTTTTTCATAATAAATACTCCTTTGGGGATATCTTTCAAAATTTCATTAAAATTTCCGAAAAGCACCCTATATATTTTATGATAAACACAAAGCGCTTCAAGTGATGTCACCTCCCTGAGACGATTTATTATTTATTTTGATGTGAAACCGCGATTTGCGGGTTTTGCCAGCTTTGCTGGCGGAATTTTTTTTTGGATAGGGAATGTTGGAAGGTGAAAGGTGAAAGGTGAAAGGTGAAAGGTGTGGTAATGCACTCGGCTTCGCCTTGTGCTTTCCATTATTTATATATTTTTTATTAGAGCCAAACACTTCACATGGTAAGAAACTAATATAGTAAAAAATTTAAAATATGGACTGCACGAGGCGAAGCCGAGTGCCTACCATACCTTTCACCTTTCACCTTTCACCTTTCACCTTAAAAAAAGCGTTCCTCACGCCTCATTCCACACATTCCTGCAAGCGGGCAAAATCAATCTCCGCTTTCAAGTGTCAGTGCGAAAAAATCCACTCCTTCAACGAAATCGTGGGAAACGAATCTGACATATGAATATTGGTCGAACATGTCGATGTGCGAGCTTATCACGATTGGGGTTGGCATGTGCATGCTTTGGCAAATTTCTGACACATAGGAATAGATATCCTCTTTTTCGTAAGGATTTTCCAAAACGTAGATCATGTCCTTTTGAATTCGCCTTTCGTGCGTTAGCACCTTTGCCCAAATCTTTTTCATATATCTCCCTTTGAGTTTCCAAACTCGTTAACGTTGCAATTATAGCAAACTTGGAGTTTGCACGCAAGTATTTTTCCACTTGATTTCAAAAATTACTCACAATTTCCCCGATTTTCTCGCGAATTTTTCCTAGTCACCCGAAAGCAACATATAAATTTCATTTTTTGGAACACCGCGTTCTTTTGCAACGCGTTTTATCGCTTCTTTTTTATCCATGCCCGATTTGATATACATCATCAAATGCTCGCCAGCAGAAAGTTCCGAAAGGTCAACATCCCCCGAAGCACCCTCGCAAACAAGCACCATTTCACCTTTCATTTGCGGAAGTTTTTCCGAAAGATTGAAAGAAATGCCCTCTTCAAACATCTTGGTCATCTCGCGAACAAGAAAAGCCCGTCTGTCGCCGAGGACTTTATAAATTTCGTTAACGTCATCTGAAACGCTGTTTTTTGTCACATAAAACACCAAAGTGCCTTGCAAGTTTTTGAATTTTTCAATGTGCGCTGAGCGCTTTTGCTTTGGCAAAAATCCGCAAAACGTGAAGCTTGACAAATCAAACCCAGAAAGCACCAAACCGTTGATAACAGCACAGCACCCCGGAATTGCAGTCACCTCTATCCCCGCATCCCTGCACGCAGAAACCAAAATGTTGCCCGGATCAGAAATTAGTGGCGTGCCCGCATCGGAAATAATCGCGATATCCTCACCACCAGAAAGGCGGGATAGTATCTCGTCAAGTTTTTCCATCTCGGAATATTTGTGATAGCTGATAAGTTTGTTTTGTATGCCAAAATGGTCAAGCAACTTTTTAGACACGCGAGTATCCTCGCAAAGTATAGCAGAAACATTCTTCAACGTCTCCACCGCACGATAAGTCATGTCGCCAAGATTACCAATAGGTGTTGAAACAATATATAGCATAGTAGCTCCTTTTTTTTGTGGTTTTGATGAGGGGTATTATATATAGTAATGTACGGGGGATAGGTTTTTGAGGTGAAAGGTGAAAGGTGAAAGGTGAAAGGTGTGGTAATGCACTCGCTTCGCTTGTGCTTTCTATTATTTAGATATTATTATTTAAACCAATCACTTCACATGATAATGAACTAATAGTAGTATGAAGTTTTAAATATTGTATGCACGAGGCGAAGCCAAGTGCTTACCATACCTTTCACCTTTCACCTTTCACCTTTCACCTC
Source organism: Bacillota bacterium (assembly GCA_044426045.1). Classification (GTDB taxonomy): domain Bacteria; phylum Bacillota; class Clostridia; order Christensenellales; family CAMQZB01; genus JAWXUU01. The sequence continues at coordinate 67,837 of JAWXUX010000009.1, read as the reverse complement.
AAAACTTACCTACTCTCCCTCTCTATCTCCCAATCAAAACTTACCTACATCACAATCTCCCCCTCCACAACTGTTTCGCATTTGGAATCATACACTGCTTCGCACAGCAGGATGTGGGAGGGTTTTGATTTGGCGGAGACGAAGCACAGCCGTTTCACGCCGAAGTTGTTTTGGTGTAGCACCGCGAAAAGTTCGCAAATTCTCGCGGTTGGGTAGCAAAGGAAAAATCTGCCTTTGCTTTTTATTATCTTTTTCACGCTTTCAACGAGCCCCGCAAGAGTGATTTCGATTTCGTTTCTTGCAATAGCGTGGCACAGCGTTTTGGGGTCGGCTTTGTCGCCAAGTTTATAATATGGCGGATTGGACACCACCACATCCACCTTGAAATCAAGAAGTTTCGAGGCGTTTTGGATTTTGTCGTTGAACACTTGCATGTTTGAAAGGTTATTTTCAGCCACGCTTGCAACGCTCATATCCGCCATTTCCTTTTGAATTTCAAAAAGATACATCTGTTTTGGGGCGTGACGAGCGTTCAACAGCAGTGACACAACACCGCTTCCGCTTCCAAAATCCACCACGACATCGGTTTTTTTGATTTTTGCGAAATTCGCAAGATGAACCGCATCGTTTGTGAACTTATAAAGCTGGGGCGATTGGAAAATTACAAAGCCGTTTTCAAGATTTTCAAGCTGATATTCAATTTTTTCGACAAATTCCGACATAGCCACCCTCGTTAAATGAAAATAACTGCCAATTAAGGCAGTTATTTCGAATTCTTAAGGGCACTTCTAAAAAATATTGACCAAAGATTAATTTCAAAAAAAGTGCGTATTTTTTGCAATATATCGAAGTAATATCGGGTATATTTCGAGAAATTTTGCAGAAAATCAAGCCTTTTTTGGGAATTAAGATTTGCGTTAAGAGTTTTTAGAAGTGCCCTTAATTAATATTCCAAAAGCTAGCTTTCGGAAATACCCTCAAACTCAGTTTTTACTATTATTCAGAAATAGCACTAACTGGGCAAGCACCAGCACAAGCGCCGCAAGAAATGCAAGCGTCTGCATCGATTTCGTATTGAGTTGCACCTTCAGCAATTGCACTAACTGGGCATTCTGAAGCACATGAACCGCAAGAAATACAATCTTCACTAATAACGTATGCCATAATAAATCTCCTTTTATTTTATTTTAATACTATTGGTATTATATCACAAAAAAATTCGTTTTTCAAGAGTTTTAGAAAAAAAGTTAAAATTTTTGACAGGAGTCTATTTTTTGGGGTTTTGATGAGGGGTGGTATATGTTGTAATGTAGGGGGGGATAGTTTTTTGAAGGTGAAAGGTGAAAGGTGAAAGGTGAAAGGTGTGGTAGGCACTCGGCTACGCCTCGTGCACCCCATTATATTTAGGTAGTAAAAAAGGAACGCTCCTATTTGAATAGTTACGTTCCTATTATGGATTACAAATATAATTGAAAAGCACGAGCGGTACGCGAGTGCATTACCACACCTTTCACCTTTCACCTTTCACCTTAAGCGTAGCGTCGCTTTTTAATCGACCAAATCATCTCCCTTCTCTTGCTCTTCCGCGTTTCCTCGTTTTTTGAATTTTACTTCTGCGAGAGGGAATTGTAGGAATTCAAATCTGCCGTCGGGTTTTTCGAATTTCACGTGAACGACTTCTTTCAATGCGTCATTTGAAGTTACGGTTGCTTTTCCTTCTGGCGTGCCCACTTGTGAGCCCACTTTTGGCATTTTTGCGTTTGTTTCTTTATAATGTTCGTTTTCGTAAGCCAGACAGCACATAAGCCTTCCGCAAAGTCCTGAAATTTTGCCAGGATTTAGCGACAAGCCTTGGACTTTTGCCATTTTGATTGACACTTTTTCAAAGTCGCCAAGGTGGTTTGCGCAACAGCATGGACGTCCACAAGGGGCGATTCCACCAAGGATTTTCGCTTCGTCACGAATACCAATTTGGCGGAGTTCAATTCTCACCTTGAAAACAGTTGCAAGATCGCGAACGAGCTCGCGGAAATCCACACGCTTATCTGATGTGAAATAGAAAATGACTTTCATTTTGTCGAAAGTGTATTCCGCATCCACAAGTTTCATGTCGAGTTTGTGTTCTTTGATTTTTTCTTGACAAACCTTGAACGCGTGGCTTCTTTTATCGTTTGAAACAAGCACTTGATCAACGTCCTTTTGAGTGGCTTTTCTTATCACGTTTTTGAGCGGTTGCATAACCTCTTTATCGTCAACTTCCCTTGCAGAAATGGCAACTTTGCCAAATTCAATTCCGCGTGCGGTTTCAACAATCACGCCGTCGCCCACTTTAAGCTCTATATTCTGCGGTGAGAAATAATAAATTTTCCCAACTCTTTTAAATCTGACACCAACTATTATTGCCATATGTTTTTTACCTCCACAATCTTGAGAAGTGCAGTATCAAGCACTCCCTCCCCATTCGCACCGTGCGTGAGCTCCTCAATCTTTGAAGAAATCACGTTTGCAATCTCGCAAAGCGCGCCTTGGGAAAATTCGTTTTCTATTTTTTTATATAATCCCACCTGACTTTCAAAAAACACTAGCTTTGAAAGTTCAGTTTTAGTCATGAGTATGTCGCGGTAAACAATTTGCAAAAGATATAAAAACTCTTCCGCCCCCGCTTTGTATTTATCTGTTATTTGCTTACTTGAAAGAAGGTCTTTTGACGTTTTCGTTTTGCAAGCGAGCGTTATCGCATCCGTTGCCATTTCCTCGAGATTGCCACTTTCATAAAGCTCGGCACCCTTGGAAATTCTGCCCATTGCGAGAATTGAGGCAAGTTTTGCCCTTGATTTATCGGAAAACACCTTTGATAGCTCGACAAATATCTCGTCCGCTTCAAAATCTTTCAAGAAAAACTTCACCGCACGCGAGCGAATTGTTGGGAGCACCATATCAAAGATTTTCGCCGTGATAAAGAAATAAACATTCTTTGGCGGTTCTTCAATCACTTTCAAAAGCTTGTTTTGAACGGCTGGTGATGCTTCGTCAAAATCGCGGAGCAAAAACGTCTTGCATGAAAACTCGAACGGCTTCAAATAACATTCGGAAATTATCTTTTCGGCATCTTCAACGGTGTATTTCCCGTTTGGGAATGTGAAAAAATCAGGAGAAGTGTTCGCAAAAACCGAAACGCACGATCTGCACACCCCGCAATCACCACAATCCGATTGCAACAACCTCACCCGATGACGAAAAAATTCATCGCAAAACTCGCTGTCCTTTGAAAACAAAATATAAGCGTGCGAAAGCTCCCCATTCCCTTGGGCAGTCGTCATGATTTTCTCCCAAGGCAAAGATGGGAAAAGTTGGGTGTAGTTTAGTTGCTCGGACATTTTGAACTCCTTGTAGTTTTGTTTTGGCTTCATTTTTTTGAGGTGAAAGGTGAAAGGTGAAAGGTGAAAGGTGCGGTAGGCACTCGCTATCGCTCGTGCTTTCTATTATTTAGATATTCACCAAGAGAGCCAAACACTTCATGTGGTAAAAAACTAATATAGTAAAAAATTTAAAATATGGACTGCACGAGGCAAAGCCAAGTGCCATACCACACCTTTCACCTTTCACCTTTCACCTTTCACCTAACCAATCTCCCAAGCCAGCAGAAAACTTTCCCACTAGCCAACATATACACTCTCCCCTAAATAATCTCCCTTTCTTCCATTGCTTTCACAATCAAAGCAAAGGTTTCTTCGACGTTTCCTCTTGTGTCGATTGTGGCGAAATCGTCGCGGGTTGCTAGGATTTTGAAGCCTTTATAGACCCTTTCGAAAAACTCGTCGCCTGAAGTTTCAAGCCTGTCGGATTTATCCGCACCGCCTTTTCTTTTGAAGGCTTCTTGTGGCGAGAGGTCAAGAAAAATGTTCAAATCAGGAAGTCTTGTCGCAATCGCGTGCGAGTTTGCTTTTTCCACAAATTCGAGAATTCCCCTGCCGTATCCTTGATAGGCAATCGAGCTGAAAACATATCTGTCGCACACAACAAGCTTGCCTTTTGCAAGGTTTGGAAGAATCACTTCCTCAAGGTGTTGCGTTCTTGAAGCCGCATATAAAAGGGCTTCGGTTTGGTCGGTCATTGTCGTGTTGTTGCCATCGAGAATAATGTTTCTGATTTTTTCTGAAATATCACAACCGCCTGGCTCGCGAGTTAGAACATAAGGCACGCCTTTTTTTTCAAGATACTCGCAAAGCAGTTTCACTTGCGTGCTTTTGCCCACCCCTTCGGTGCCTTCAAGTGCAATAAATTTTCCCTGTTTCATATATTAAACCGCCGTTTTTTCATTTTTACAGCGAGCCAAAAGCAAAAGCCTTTGAATCGCCCTCTAGTGTATTATTATATCACACATCCTGGCTTTTTTCAAAGGCTTTTTTTATTTTTATTAAAATTTCCCACAATCTTTGGGATGTTTGATTGGATTTTTCATTTTTCTTGTGGCTTGCCCGCATTATTTTGCGTTTTCACCTCGAAAATCAGCTTAGAAAATCCATTTATTTGAATTGCGAATAATTTTGCGTTTCACGCTTGAAAACTTTCACCCTGCCATCTTTCACGCCGAAAAAATCTACGCCACATCGCGAGAGTTTCAAAACTTCGCCAGAAATAACCTCGCCACGTGTCACAAGATAAAAACACGGTGGATAAATGCCAAAATTGCACGCGGAAATTCTGCCCTCCGCACTCGCAAGAGAAATTTCCTCCGTTTCGCCATTTGAAAAATAACTCCTCACCCTTTGTGGGGCGATACTTGCATTTTCAATCGCATCAAGGCTCAAATGATTTTCGCCAACGACTTCAAGCGTGAAATCTTGCATGATTTTCACAGTTTTCAAAACAGTGAGAAGCCTTACATAATCATCTTTTGTATCGTGGAAATTCAAAAGGAAAACTACCCTCGTCAAATCGGCAAACTCGGCATAGATACCGCTTTCTTCAAGTTCTTTCACCGCCATTTGGGGGTTTTCAAACCTCAAAACGAGTTTTGCCCTGTCCGCTTTCACATCTTCCACAATCCCCGCACTTGCGAGATTTTCTGAAAGCCAATCGCGACGTTCCTGCCAATCGAGATATTTTGCCTTGAAAAGATCAACACTTTCAGCGCAATACTCAATAGAAAGCAAATTCATATAGTTTGGCGACGTTGAGTGGAGCATTTCATATCCGCTGTCGCATTTTTCAATCAATTCTTCATTTTTCACGCACAAAATCGCACTGCCCGTGAAACTTGGCAAAGTTTTGTGAAAACTGCCCGACCAGATATCTGCAAAATCGCTGGCAAGTGGCACTTCTTCCGATTTTTCCATGAAATACCCGTGCGTGCCGTGGGCTTCGTCAATCCCAAGCAATGCACCAAAATGCTCGCAAAGCGCCTTGATATTTTTAAGGTCGCAATAATCGCCATAATATGACGGGCTTGTTATCACCACGCTTTTTGCACCCTCGCAAAGTGCCTCGTTGATTTTTTCAATCGAAACGCTTTCGCCGTCCCGCCACTCGTCGAAATCGTCAATGAAAATCGCATCAATTTTAAAAAGGTCGATGGCGTGATATATGCTTTTGTGACAGCTTCTGAGAACCGCCACCTTGCCAAAATCTTTCAATGCCAGCATCATCACAAGATTTGCAAGCGTTGTGCCTTGCGTTGAAAGATAACATTTTTTTGCGGAAAATATTTCTTCGCATTTTGCCGTTATTTCGCGAATCACACCCGTTTGTTGGTGCAAATTGTCGAAATTGCCCACTTCTGTCACGTCAAAAGCTGCGGAGATTTTGTTTATTTCGCCGTCCCTGCCCTTGTGAAGCGGAGTGTGGAAACGAAGCGGATTTTCTTCTATGTAGTTGGAAATTTCATTCTCAAGCTTTCTCATTTGTGTCCTCGCTTGTTATGTTTTCTTTTTTTGTTTTTGCAGTTTCGTCAGGCTTTGCAATTTCGTCCAAAACGATATTGTCATATTCCTCGTGCGTGCCGTCGCAAAGCGCGCCCGCACTTTCCGTTTCAGATTTTTTGAAAGTTCCCGATTGATTTTCGCTGTCCCAATTTTCCGCAACAGATTTGGAAACCATACCACCCGCGAGTTTTTTATACCACGGCACAACCTCGCCACGCTCGATTTCGCGATATTGTTGGCGCAGTCCTTGCCTTTGTTTTCGCTTATACTCCCTTTCGTTTGAATCGGAAAATTCATCTTCGCCGTCAAGGAATTTTATCGCATCGGCAATCAGCCTTTCGGGAGATTTTGAGTTTAGCATAAGGTGAGAATAATCTTCATAAATCTTCACATAATGCTCGGTGTCGATATAAAAATCCGACAAATATTCAATTGACGAACGTGGCACCATTTGGTCGCACTTGCCCCAAAAAATGCAAGTTCGCGCGTCCCATGGAACTAACTTCGAATTGATTTGGCGAATTAGCCTTGTGAATGTGAGAAGCGTGTGTTTGTTATAATATGGCACAAGCCTTTTTATTGTTATATCCATTGACGTCTTGGTGTTTTGCAAATACACATCAAGTGCCGATTCGATATCTTTCACGCGAGTTTCCTTTGATGAAACCGCGAGTGTTTCTTTGATTTTATTATAATAAAGTGCGAACCCCGAAACGAGATACGATGGGTTCAAATATTTGTTTGCAGGCGCAAATAAAAGCACGTTTGAAACGCCCCCCTTTGATGCGAGGTATGTGCAAAGTGCACCCCCCATTGAATAGCCATACAAATCAATTTGGTCATATTTTGAGCGAAGAGCATAAAAATGCTTTTCCACATATTCAATCGTCGAATCAACAGTGAACGCCGAATAGTCGTGCTCGGCATTGTGGCCTGGAACTTCGCAAAGAAAAACTTCATCGTATCTATCAGCTATCTTTTCACTGAGCTCGCCAAAATCATTTTTGTCAGTCAAAAATCCATGTATCATCATCGCAACTCTTGTCATGAGGAGCCTCCTTTTTTGGGTTTTGCCAGCTGTGGCTGGGGCAGTTTTTTTGGAATGGGAATTTTTTTAAGGTGAAAGGTGAAAGGTGAAAGGTGAAAGGTGTGGTAATGCACTCGCTACCGCTCGTGCTTTCCATTATTTATATATTTTTTATTAGAGCCAAACACTTCACGTGGCAAGAAACTATTATAGTAAAAAGTTTTAAATATAGTATGCACGAGGCGAAGCCAAGTGCCATACCACACCTTTCACCTTTCACCTTTCACCTTTCACCTTAAAAGACCGCGTCGCAAAGCACCTCGCAATCCAAAACCGCAAGTGCGTGCCTTCCCCCTCATTCTCTCCACCCAATTCTACTCTCTTAATATAAACTATTTTTCAATATATAACAACTTATAATAACATATAACAGCACTTTTATGAAAAACTTCTTAAAAATGGGGGGAATTTTGGAAAAAATTTAATCAAAATTCGACAAGGGGGACAAAAAAGTTGCACATTTGCAATATTTCATGTAAAATACCTTTATAACACGTAAAATCTCTTGACAAATGAGACGAATTTCAATATAATCAAACTGTTATACTGTCCCTTAAAACATGGACAAATGCTAAAAGCAAAATCAAAACTATATAAGCGAGGAATATAAATATGAAAAGAACCTTTCAACCTAAGAAAAGACAAAGAAGCAAAGTTCACGGCTTCAAAAAAAGAATGGCTACAACAGCTGGCAGAAGAGTGCTTAAAAGAAGAAGAGCTAAAGGCAGAAAATCTTTGACTGCATAATAAAGTTATCATAGTTTCCCTTAGTTTTTTACATAGGGAAACTTCTTTACTATTATGGGGTTGAAAATCCCATGGGGTATTTCTGAAAATTTTAAAACATTTTTGCGATAAAACGTTTTTTACAATTTCCAAAATGCCCTCATTCATTTTCACTTATTAATCACTACTGTTAAAGGAGCGTTCGGTTTGCAAAAACGTTATCGGCTGAGGAAAGCTTTTCAATATCGATATGTATATAAAAATGGAAAAGCAACCCACGGCTCGCAGTTTTTCCTTATCGCGGTGAAAAACCGAAACGGTAAGGTGCAAGTTGGATTTTCTGTCACTAAAAAGGTGGGCAAGGCTCACGACAGAAATCGCGCGAGAAGACTGTTCAAGGAGGCTTCAAGGCTTCACATTGAAAACTTTGACCCTCACTTCAATTATATCCTAGTAGCAAAAAAAGATGTGCTTTCCGCTTCTTACCAAGACATCACAAAAACACTTTTGTACCTTTTGAAAAAAAGTGGAAAATTTGTCGAAAATCAAAGTGAAAAAAATCCAAAATAAATCGCCGAAATAACGGCAGGTTTTCTTTTGGGAAAAATAAAAAACCTCAAAAATAAAGGCAGAAATGAAACACGTCGCAATATTTTTTATTAAGATTTATAAAAGATTTTTATCCGCGGGGTTGGATGCAAAATGCAGATTTTATCCAACTTGTTCGGTTTATGCGATGATTTCCCTTGACCAACACGGTTTTTTCAAGGGTGGCACGCTCGCTTTTTGGCGAATACTTCGTTGCAATCCATTTGGGAAAAGCGGGGAGGACAAACCGCCTATTTCTAAACACAAATATCGCCATTTCATCTGATGGCTCGCCACAAAAACTTGTGGCTCACAACTGAATATAATACCAATCTTAACTTATTTTGCGAAAACGCTTTGCGGGACAGTACCCCCCGCCGTGAGATATTTTGGTATGATATATGGAAATCTTGCGTGCAAAATGCGAGGTTTCACCAAAAATAAGTTTAAGGAGAAAAATTATGACATTCACGCTACTTGAAACATTCACGCTTCCATCGCTTATGCCTGTTATTGGCGACTACCTTATTTGGCTAGTTGAAAAAGTTGGCAACATTGGACTTGCGATTGTTCTTTTCACTGCAACACTACGCGTTATCATGCTTCCACTTGACTATTGGTCAAGAGCCGGTATGAAGAAAAACTCACTCAAGATGGAGGTTATGAAACCACAACTTGACAAACTTCAAAAACAATACGCACACGACAAAACTTTGCTTAACCAAAAAATGCAAGCGCTTTATAAAAAAGAAGGTTACAGCATGATGGGCTCTTGCTTGCCTATGCTTGTGACAATGGCACTGTTCATTATCGTGTTCCGCGCGTTCAACACATATCTTCAATACAACCTTATTGATTCCTACAACAAAATGAGCGCGGCTTATCTTGCTGTTGGTGAAGACCCAACTGCTTGGGCGGCAATCGCTGGCGATTATGCTGAAAGTTTCTCACCATCATTCTTGTGGATCAAAAACATCTGGCTTTCAGACGTGTTCTGGAAACAATCTGTTATGGACGCTTCGACTTTCGAAACTTTGGCTGGCGTGAGTGTTGATGCAACAATGAGTTATAACCCAATGATTGAACCTTTCATGGCTGGCTCTACTATTAACGGATACTTCATCTTGCCTATTATCTGCGTTTTGACTGCTTGGCTTTCACAAAAAATCATGACGTCAACTCAAAAAACACAAACTGAAATGGCAGGTCAAGAACAAACTCAAAAAATGATGGCTATCATGCTTCCAGCAATGATGGGTTTCTTCGCAATCTCTTCACACACAGCTTTCGCATTGTATCTTGTGACAAGCCAACTTCTTTCAATCTTCACAACTCTTTTGATAAACAAAATTGTTGAAATCAGATTCAGAAAAGTTATTGCCGAGCAAGAAGCACAAAAAGAAGCTCAAAGATTGAACAGATAGGAATACGGGGAGAATTATTATGGAAATCAAAAAATATGAATTTGTCGGCAAACATGTTGAAGATGCCGTGGCAGAAGGCTTGAAAACTTTGGAAATCACCCAAGACCAAGCGGAAATCGAAATTCTTGACCAAGGCGGTTTTTTAAGAAAAGCCAAAGTCAGCATTAATAAAAAATTGACTGAAAGCGTTATCGCGCTCAACTTTGTTGAAACTGCACTTGAAAAAATGGGCGTAAGTGCCGTTGTTGAAATGCAAGAAACAGATGAAGCTGTTGTTTTGAACGTTATTTCAATGGAAAGCGGTACTGTTATTGGTCACCGCGGTGACGTTCTTGACGCAATTCAATACATCGCTTCTATCCTTGCAAACCAAGACAAAGACTCTTTCAAAAGAATCGTTGTGGATTGCGAAAACTATCGCGAAAGAAGAATTGAAACTTTGAAAGAACTCGCTGTGAAAATGTGTGAAAAAGCTGTTAAACTCAGAAAAAAAATTCACCTTGAACCAATGAACCCTTTCGAAAGACGTATCATCCACGCCGAGCTCACTGGTGACGATCGCGTGAAAACTGTTTCTGAAGGCGACGAACCACTTCGTCACCTCGTTATCGTTCCAAACAACCTTCGCCCATTCGACAACAAACGTCGTCCTGGCGGTGGCAAAGGTGGCTTCAATCGTGATAACAGAGGCGGAAACGGCGGTTTCAATCGCGACAACCGTGACAACAGAAACGGCGGAAACGGTGGAAACGGTGGATACAACCGTGACAGAAAACCTCGCGAAGATGGCGAAAAACGCGAATTCAACCGTGACAACCGCGATAACCGCGATAACAGAAACGGCGGAAGACGTGACTTCAAAAGAAACGATAGACCGTTCGAAGAAAGAGCACCAAGACCAAAAACTGACTTCTCTTCTTTCGCATACCTAGGTAAAAGCGAAACGCCTGAACCTGAAAATAAAGATGCGGAATAATTTTTTGCAAGGCAAGATATTATTCAATTAAAAATTACAAATTGAAAGGACTTTCGAAAGAAAGTCCTTTTTTTGATGTTTTATGGGTTGTTTTGTGGGCTCCGCCCACACCCGCGAGGGTTTGAAACCCTCGACCCCGATATTGGGTTGCGGTTTGGTTTGACATTTGAGTAAAAGGCTCCGCCTTTTTGCGGGAATTTTTATTTTATATACCTAGTTGTTTATGAAAATATTGCAATGTGCAAAATCTATATTTGTTATAGGCAACATCATTTACAGTTGGACTTGTTATAAATCGTTTGTAATTTTTTACAAATTTATTAAAATTCTTTTCTATTATATAAAAATTACTAGCAAGTTCAACATATTCTTTATCATTAATCGTTGCATTATCGCCTATATCATTATCTGCGACAATAACAGCTTTTGAAAAATCTAGCCCAGTGATACTTTCAGTTCTTCTTGTAGAATTTTTAAACTTATAAGCATTATTGTGCCTTATATTTGAACGAAAAGGAATTGCAAAAGTGTTGAGTTCAATCTGAACAAGTAAAACAAGAAATGGTCTACCTTCTTTTAAAATCAGCTCTTTATATACTTCTTTATCGTATTTTTCATAAAAGTTTGAAGACAAATAATTAATACTAAATTTTTTCATGATTTTCCTTATGTAAAAATCAACCCTTGACGGGTTGATTTTCGTGGGATTGAAGTGCCCCAAACACTTATCTTCTGATGGGATTTCTTTTTATAGTGCTACCCTCGCACTACATCATCTGTTGGGATTTCTTTTTGTGGTGTTACCCTCACACCATATCAGCGAGTTTTTAACGTGTCCTCTTCACAAGAAGATTATACCATACCATTCTATTTTTGTCAATATTTTTATTTGATATAGTACGTATACTTATATTATATGCAAAATTCAGCTTTTTATCGCTTGTTAGCTTCAAAATTCAGCTTTCTACTGCGTCAAAAATTGGGTTGCGGTCGCGTACGTAAGTACGCTCGTCGCAACCCTGCTTTTTTCCTTGTATAAAACTGAATTTTGTGCAAGCGGTTCAGCTGTTTTTATGGGTGCTCCGCACAGCAATGTTGTCCCCCTCAGTCGCTTCGCGACAGCTCCCCCGTAGGGGGAGCGAAAATAACACGTGGCGAAGCCACCCTTATAATTGCCGTGGGGCAACGCCCCACCCTCACAAGCCAAAAGGCTTCGCCTTTTGCTTGCAACCAACAAATAGTTGCGTCCCGAAGGGACGCCCCTCCAGCGAACGTAGCTTAGACTACTGTGGCAGTGATAAAGGAGGATTTTTGGGAATTTTTCACACAAACGCGAGTGACGGCTATATTAGCATATGCCGAGCTCGCGTTTGTGCGAAAAAACCCAAAAAGACCCTTTATCACGGGTTAGCTACTAATAAAAAAAAATCCACCCCATAGGGTGGATTTATTTTTATTAGTAGCTTCTTTGTTGTTGGTTTCTTCTTTCTGCTTTCTTTGCTCTTCTGCAATCAGCACAACGAGTAGGTTCGTTTGTGAAACCTTTTTCTTTGTAGAATTCTTGTTCACCAGCAGTGAAAACGAAATCTTTACCGCAGTCACGGCATTTCAAAGTTTTATCTTCCATTATGATTCCTCCAATAATAATAAATTTCCATTGTCAATAAAGAGTTCGCTGGAAACTTATTTCCGAGAGATCGATTTAGTGATTTTGAGATAATTTAATTATATAGCTTTTACGTAGCAAAGTCAACTATATTCAAAAAATAATTATGATTTTCGCAAACTATTTATTTTTATAGCCCTTCACCACGCCAAATAGTGCCAATAACCATTGCAAATATGCCAAGCACCATCAAAAAGTCATATATCGCAATAAAAATCGTGCCACTCACCCAGCCAAACAGAAAAATGCCAACATTCACACTTGCAAACGTGAGTGCCATCCAAACGACACATTTTCCACTGAAAACCGACAAATCATTTCTTCCGTCAAGCATTCCTTGATACAAAAGCCCAATCACTGTTGAAACGCCAAGAATTTCCAAAATTTCGACATAGTCCATTGCCCTCTCGCCATTCAAAAATGCGAAAAACATGTTCATCACAACAAACACCATTGCCCAAATACTGACGTTCGTTTTTGTCAAAAACGACCACAAGAAAAACTTTTTGAACTTTTCCATAGCTATTCTCCTTTTGTATTTTTATTTCCAACCAAGATTTTATGACCATGATCTTATCAAAAAAGGCGAGCCAAACTGCCCGCCTTGATTATTTTAGTTTATCATTTTGCTTATTTCACTTTGCACACGCTTATTCACGCACGCTCGTATTGAAGTGGGGCTGGTGAAACGATAGTTTCCCCCTCGCAGATACCTTCGGGGAGCAGAAACACGCTTATATCGACCGTTTCGCCCTTTTCGTCGGCAATGACAGCATAGTCACCCACAACTTTGATAACAACAAACTTTTCCACGATTACATTGACAAAACTTTTGAAGCTTCGTATAGTGCTTTGTGGAATCTTTTTGGCATTGAAAGCGCTTCAAAGATATCATAATCGATGATGATGTTGTTTTTGATACCGATAACGCGGTTACCAATACCGTGGCTCATAAGCTCGATCGCTCTGTGTCCGAATTGTGAACCGAGAAGTCTGTCTTGCATTGTTGGAGAGCCACCGCGAAGGATGTGTCCAAGGCTTGTTCCACGAACGTCATAACCACTGGCATCAGCGATTGCTTTTGCAAATTCTTCACATTTGCCCGCACCTTCCGCAAGAACAACGATGTTTGATTTTTTGCCACGACGTCTTGAATCATCCAATCTTTGAACGATTTCTTCCATTTCGATTTGTTCTTCAGGAACGATGATGATTTCTGCGCCCGCTGAAATTCCTGCATAAATCGCGATATCGCCACATCTTCTGCCCATAACTTCAACAACAGAAACCCTTTCATGAGAGTTCATAGTGTCGCGAAGATTGTTCATGCAAAACAGTGCAGTGTTGCACGCTGTGTCAAATCCGAGAGTATAATCAGTGTAAGAAAGGTCGTTATCGATTGTTCCTGGAATACCAATTGTGAGGATATCGTGTTTTTCTGCAAGCGCTTTTGCACCGCGGAAAGTACCGTCACCACCGATTGTCACAAGACCTTCGATACCGTGTTTTTTCAAGATTTCAGCAGCCTTTGCTTCCCCTTCTGGTGTTGCAAATTCCTTACATCTGGCACTGCGCAAAACTGTGCCACCGTGTTGGATGATTCCTGAAACTGATTTTCTATCCATAACCATGAATTCTTCTTCCAAAAGTCCTTTGTAACCTCTTTTGATTCCGACAACTTCAATTTCGTTTTCGATTGCATGACGAACAACACCACGAACAGCGGCGTTCATTCCAGGGGCGTCACCACCACTTGTTAGAACTGCGATTTTTTTCATGTTTGCGATTTTTTTCATTTTTCTCTCTCCTGCTTATATCAATTTTCTGTCTGAAAATTTTTAATCACTTAACTTCTCGCACAAATGCGATATTTATCCCCCCTATTATAGCAAATAAAAAAGCAAATTTCTAGTCTTTTTTGAAAATTTCCTTTGCATTTTTCATACTTTTTTTGCATTTTTTAGCTGATTTCTTGCAAAAAGAGATTTCATCACCTTTTGTATCGTGGATTATAGCGTGAATATTCATCACATCCGCAACTTCTGCGGGGCGCTTCCCTGCGTGGTGGCGGTGAGCATGGTGGCTCGCAAGAACATTTTGGCGGTGGCGGACAGGTTGGCAAATCACCCAAATGCGGGTAAATTTGTGATGCGTATCCAAAGACTTCGCCATGATAATCTTGCGACCTGCCGTGGCCACATTTGCACTCGCATGGGTTTTTGTGGCAAACTTCACATCCGCCATTGCGTGGCAGTGGGCATTGTGGTTGGCACGGCGGTGGGCATGGTGGTGGGCATTGCGGTGGGCATGATGATGGAAGTGCCCCAGATGTGCGTGGTGCAGAAATCCCGCAACAAGACGAGCCACCACAACCGCGACGGTAACATGACATATAGTATAACAATATTAAGTATTCATTCATAATTTTTCTCTCCTTTTATCAGTTTTCTTTTTCCGCAGTATCTTCAGTTGCTTCTTCTGTTGTTGTTTCAGTTGCTTCTTGAGTTTCTTCAGCTTCTTTAGTTTCTTTAGTTTCTTCAACTTCTTGGCTATCTTGAGCTTCTTGTGGTGCAGTTTCGGTGTTAAAATCTGGTTGCATGATAGAAAAATCGCCAATTTCGACAGCGCCCGCCTCCACCATGTCAATAATCGCATCTTGCAGAATTTCCACCACTTGGTCAGATTTTTCAATCGTACCCTTGCGAAGTCGTGCATCGCTGATATTCAAAACCGACATCACCGCCAAACTCGCAATACAAACAATATGCCAAAACGGCGAACTGTTGTGCCACCCAAACGTGGTTATGAAAGCTATCACCTGAGTGAGCACCCGCGTGAATATCGGATGTTTGTTTATTTTTGAAACAATCCAAGTAGCGATTGCTTTTAGGTTTAAAGTCATTTTTTCACCCCCCTTTTTTTGGTTTTAGCGTATATGGTCATTGTATGTTGGAATGGGGGGAGAGGTGAAAAAAAGGTGAAAGGTGAAAGGTGAAAGGTGTGGTTGGCACTACGCTGATGCTTCGTGCATACTATATTTAAAACTTTTTACTATATTAGTTTTTACCACGTGAAGAGTTTGGTTTTGATAATAAAAATTCAAATAATAGAAAGCACGAGCGGAGCAAGTGCATTACCACACCTTTCACCTTTCACCTTTCACCTTTCACCTTAAAAAAAGCGTCCCCTCCCAAACGCCAACCCAAACATAAAAAGCGTGCCCCAAAACGTGCTCACTCGTATATTTCCCCCGCTTTTTGGTAATAATATAACAAAAAGCATTGGGGGTTATTATGAAGAGAAACACACTCACTGTTTCAAGCGTGAAACAATTTTTAGGGGCACAAAACGATGAAATCAATATCAGGGTGCACCTTGGCAGAAATAAATTTGAAAATCACCACGGCAAAATAGCCAACATCTTCCCCGCCGTGTTCACATTTCAAACGCCAGAAAAGCTGAAAACCTTTTCTTATTCCCAAGTGCTGTGCGGGGATGTGAAGTTTAGAAAATGAGGAGAGAAGTGAAAGGTGAAAGGTGAAAGGTGAAAGGTGAAAGGTGAAAGGTGAAAATGAAGGTAATGCACTCGCTTTGCTCGTGCTTTCTATATTTCAATTTTGGCGGGCGTTGGGGAGCGGGAGCACACATGGGTGCTCCCCTACATTTTGATTATATAATTGCCAATTCATAACATTGATTATACAATTGCCGATTCATATAAAATATTTTATTATGCAACCAATTTGTAGGGGCTCACCCGTGTGTGAGCCCGCGAGGTGTTGGGGTCTTGCAAATGTCGGTTTTATTATAATGGCTTGGATTTTTTGTTTAACTTCAGAATTCAGCTTTCTACCGCGTCAAAAGCGGAATTGCGGTCGCCTGCGAAAGTACGCTCAGTCGCAATTCCACTTTTTCCTTGTATAAAACCGAATTCTGCAACCAACTTTTCGTATATTTTTAATGGTGCTCCGCACAGCAATGTTGTCCCCCTCAGTCGCTTCGCGACAGCTCCCCCGTAGGGGGCGCGAAATATATAAAACGAACACGACAGCTCCCCCGTAGGGGGCGCGAAAAATAGACGTTAGACTTTGCGACAGCTCCAAACCAAAAATAGACCGTGGCGAAGCCACCCATATAATTGCCGTGGGGCAACGCCCCACCCACACAACTCGAAAGCCACGCTTTCGGTTGCAACCAACAAATAGCCGTGCCCCCAATAGGGGGGCACCCCTCCAGCGAAAGCACATTAGACCGCTGTGGCAGTGAGAAAGGAGGATTTTTGGGAATTTTTCACACAAACGCGAGTGAAGGCTATATTAGCATATGCCGAGCTCGCGTTTGTGCGAAAAAACCCAAAAAGACCCTTTATCACGGGTTGATGCTCAATAATTCCAAAAAAAAAGACCAACCCGAAGGTTGGTCTTACATTTTTTTTGGAATTATTGAGCGTCAATCGTAGCGGCATGGACGATTAGATCTACCACTTTGTTTGAGTAACCCATTTCGTTGTCGTACCAAGATACAAGTTTAACGAATTTAGGGCTTAGCATGATACCAGCTTTTGAATCGAAGATTGAAGTGTGAGTTTCGCCAATGAAGTCTGAAGAAACAACGTCTTCGTCAGCATAAGCAAGAACACCTTTCATAGTAGTTTCAGAAGCTTCTTTAACTACTGCACAGATTTCAGCGTAAGTAGTTTCTTTTGCAAGGTTGCAAGTAAGGTCAACAACAGATACGTCCAAAGTTGGAACTCTGAAAGCCATACCAGTAAGTTTGCCGTTAAGAACTGGGTAAACTTTACCAACAGCTTTAGCAGCGCCAGTTGATGATGGGATGATGTTGCCAGCAGCAGCACGTCCACCTCTCCAGTCTTTCTTTGAAGGACCGTCAACAGTTTTTTGAGTTGCAGTTGTTGCATGAACAGTTGTCATCAAACCTTCTTCGATACCGAATGCTTGATCGATAACTTTTGCAAGTGGAGCAAGACAGTTAGTTGTGCAAGATGCGTTTGAAATAACTTCCATATCTGAAGTGTATTTTTCTTGGTTAACACCCATAACAAACATTGGAGCATCAGCTGATGGAGCAGTGATGATAACTTTTTTAGCACCGCCAACCATGTGTTTTTTAGCACCGTCGATTGTTGTGAAAATACCAGTTGCTTCAGCAACGTATTCAGCGCCACAAGAAGCCCAGTTGATGTTTTCTGGATTCATTTCTGCAAATACAGTGATAGCTACGCCGTTAACAACAAGTTTACCATCAGCGACTTCGATTGTTCCATCAAATCTGCCGTGAACTGTGTCATATTTGAGCATGTAAGCCATGTATTCAAGATCTGTGAAAGGATCGTTGATACCTACAACTTGTACTGCTTTGTTGTTCATTGACGCACGAAGAACCAATCTACCGATACGTCCGAAACCGTTAATACCTACTTTAATCATTTTGATTTCCTCCAAAATTAATTTATCAAATTTAAAATTTTGCAATTTTTTACACTGCTATTATACCAAAATCACAAAATTTAAGCAACTATTTTATAGTTAATATTTTCACATTTTGCTTTTTTTGCCATATTTGGCAAAATTTTACTACTATTTTAAGCGATTTTGACAGCTTTTCAATTATTTATTCTTCCCAATCCTCGGCGTTTTTATGCAAATTTTTCGCTTCTTTGTATAAATCGTCGTACTCTTTTTCTTCAAGCGATGTCAAAATTATCCCTCTTTCAATCGCCAAATTTTCCAAAATTTCGAATCTATCCACGACTTTTTTGCACGCATCGTCAAGCGCGGTTTCCGCTTCCACTTTCAAATGTGACGCAAGGCAAGACACCGCAAAAAGCAAATCGCCGATTTCTTCATATATATTAGAATTTTCCGCCATGGCTGTTTCCACCTCGCAAAGTTCCTCTTTCACTTTCGCAAGGCAATCACCCGCGTTTTTCCAATCGAAGTTCGCTTTTGCACATCTTTTCTTGATTTTTTGCGCTTTCATCAGCGATGGGAAAGTTTTTGGCACGGCACGAAGAGTGTCGGTATATGTTTCTTGGTGTTTTTCCTTTTGTTTGTTAGCTTCCCAAATTTCTAGCGTTTCGCCAGCAGTTGTTGCCACATCTTCGCCGAAAATATGGCTGTGACGGGAAATCATTTTTTTGCAAATGCTTGTTGCGACATTTCCGCCATCAAACGTGCCTTCTTCTTTGGCAATTTGGGCATGCAATGCAACTTGCAACAAAACGTCGCCAAGTTCTTCTTCAAGCATGAATGGATCGCCCGCATCAATCGCTTCCATTGCTTCATAGGCTTCTTCCGCCATGTTGCTTCTTATTGATTGGTGGGTTTGCTCCCTGTCCCAAGGGCAACCGTTCTCGCTTCTGAGATACGCAACCACTTCTTCAAGGTCGGCATATGTGAACACCGTGCGTTTTGAAAGTTCTTCTGGGCAAACAAAGCATGATGTTTTATATGAAAAGCTAGCATAATTGTCGATTTCCCACGCTTTGATTTTGTGAATTTTCGCATCGGAATAGACAACAGAAATATCGTCGCCAAACTCTTTCATGATTTTGAGCTTCACGTCGCACGCTTTTTCAAAGGTGTCGATTTCATATATCACTGTTGGAACTGCCCTTGCAGTTTGGTCTTTGATATAATCATCAGCCGAAACGCTTGTCCACTTTGTCGCGCCCACTTTTGCAAGGCACGCAACGCCTTTTGGCGCAGCGGGATAAAGTTTGCAACCGCCCTTTGAAAGGCGCGCCGCCACGATATCTTCAAGTCCGCAACCGTCCACAGCATAACAAATGTCGCCCTCGCGAGCAAAATCGAGAAGTGTTTGCCAGATTTTTTCGTTCAAAACGTCAAAATCTTCCTCTTCCTCGTAAAAACTGTCAAAAGTTTGAAAAGAAAATCCGCGGTCAGTCAAAAACTTTGAACATTCAAGCATTTCAGAACGCAAATAAATATTGCCAGTCTTTTTTAATCTCGCGTATCCGCGAAAAGAAACATCTAGGTTTTCATTACCTAGGGCGATAATGTAAATCATGTAAAAAAATTCTCCTAATTTTTTTACAGGTGAAAGGTGAAAGGTGAAAGGTGAAAGGTGTGGTAAGCACTTGGCTTCGCCTTGTGCAATCCATATTTTAAACTTTGCCTATTACCAGTTTTTATAAGGTTTAGTGTTTAGCTTTTAAAACAAAAAATTAAAATATTGTTAGCACGAGCGGAACGCGAGTGCAATCCACACCTTTCACCTTTCACCTTTCACCTTTCACCTGAAATAAAAACGCATGGCGTTTTTATTTCATTATACACCATTTCCCCCGCTTTTTCCAAGCGTTTTTTCTTACATGATTTTGCAAAAAAGTGCACAAAATATCACGCCGACAAATGTGCAAAGGATCGCAATTCCTATGCTTTTGCCAAGTTTGGTGATCCCCACACCGGAAAAATACACGCACGCGAGATAAAACACCGTTTCCCCCGCACCGCAAACACAGCTTGCGACCCGCCCTTCATATGAATCCACGCCGAAAGTTTCGAAAATTTCCTCGAGAATAGCAAGTGACCCGCTCCCCGAAAAAGGGCGGAAAATCACAAGCTTTGTCACGCCACTTGGCACGCCAATAAATTCAAACAACGGTGCAAGAAAACTTTCCAGCACCGCTATCAGTCCCGAAGCTTCCGCAAGGGATATCATGAAAAATATCCCCACCAAATAAGGAAACACGCTAGCAACAAGTGGCAAAGCCTCACGCCCGCCACTAACAAACAAGTCAAACACGGGAATTTTTTTCGCCACGCAATACAAAAAGAGGATTAGTATTAAAATCGGAATTATATATTCGCTCATGAGATATTGTATGTGAGGAAGGGGGGTTTTAGCACGCTTTTTGGGCAGTGGGGGAGGGTGGGGAGTGGGACGCTTTTTTATAGGTGAAAGGTGAAAGGTGAAAGGTGAAAGGTGTGGTAGGCACTCGCAGGCTCGTGCATCCAATTTATATTTGGGTAGTAAAAAAGGAACGTTTCTATTGAATAGTTACGTCCCTACTATTGGTTACAAATATAATCGAAAAGCACGAAGCGAAGCTGAGTGCATTACCACACCTTTCACCTTTCACCTTTCACCTTTCACCTTAAAAAATAGCGTTCCTGCAAATTCGCTAACCCCCATGCCCACATGCGGGCATCACCCTTCGCTACGCATTTTTTTCATCCCTCAGCCTTCTCATCAGCCCTTCCATAATAACGCCTTTGGCGGTTTGGGCTTGGTCTTTTGTGGCTTCGGGGGTGTTTTTCAAGGGGGGTTCGATTCCTAGCTCTTTATATTTTGCTTCACCCATTTTATGGAATGGCAAAACGTCGATTGCTTTCAGGCTTTTTATTCCGCCGATGAAATACCCAAGTTTTTCAAGGTATTCGTTATCTAGCGTCACATTTGGCACAACCACATGTCGCACCCACACTGGCTTTTTGATTTCGCCAAGATATTTTGCAAACTCGAGTATTGGCTCGTTTCTCATGCCCGTGAGCGCCTTATGCTTTTCACTGTCGATATGTTTGATATCAAGCATGACAAGGTCGGTAACATTCATCAGCTTTTCAAATTTCTCGCTTCCAGCGGTGAAAGTTATCCCCGATGTGTCAAGGCAGGTGTGGATATCGCGTTTCTTGCATTCTTCAAACAGCGCCGTCACAAAATCAATTTGCACAAGCGGTTCACCGCCCGTCACTGTGAGCCCACCATTCTTGAGATACGCTCTGCAAGATTCATAGCCGTTCAAGATTTCTTCAACCGTCTTTTCCTTGCCCGTGCCAATCTCCCATGTGTCGGGATTGTGACAATAGGCGCATCTTAGTGGACAGCCTTGCAAAAATACCACGTACCTGAGCCCCGGCCCGTCAACCGTGCCAAACGATTCAATCGAATGCACATAACCTTTTATTTGATTGTTTGTTTGCTTTGTTTGTGTTTGCATGTTTGTTACCTGTTGTGTTTTTTATGGGAGATTGTGGGCTCTGCCCACACCCGCAAGGGAATGATTCCCTTGACCCCAATATTGGATTATCCACTGCCCTTGTTCAAAGTTGCAACCAATTTGTAGGGGCTCACCCATGTGTGAGCCCGCGGGGTGTTGGGTTTTGCGAGATGATTGCTTCAAATGCATTCGAATTTTTCGCGGGTTTTTATTGGTTTAGTGTTTTGGTTTTGATAAAAGCTCTCGCTTTTTTAGTTTTGTTCGCGGGAGCACACATGGGTGCTCCCCTACGTGTTGTGCACACGTATTTTCACCACATATTAACCCAACGCATTGCCCCAACGTGTTGCCACTCCAATATTGAATGCACGAGGCGAAGCCAAGTGCTTTACCACACCTTTCACCTTTCACCTTTCACCTTTCACCTTTCAAAAAAAACCCTTCCTCTAGAAAAAAAGGGGCAAAACAAATTTGCCCCTTCCATAATACTGTGTTTTTTGACACCCGTTTTTTTGATTACATACCGTCGTGGAATGTTCTTGAAATAACGTCGTCTTGTTGTTCTTTTGTTAGTTTCACAAAGTTAACTGCGTATCCAGAAACTCTGATAGTGAGTTGTGGATATTGTTCTGGGTGCGCTTGAGCATCAAGAAGAGTTTCACGATTGAAAACGTTAACGTTAAGGTGATGTCCGCCTTGTTCTACGTAGCCGTCAAGAAGGTCTACTAGGTTATCGATTTGTTGTTGGTTTGCCATATTTCTATCTCCTTTTGTTTTTTTTGATAGTCTACGAAATGAATCATTTCGTCGGCTTATTTGGTTTGTTTATTAATTTTTTTATTCTTACTCGCTTTTTTCACCGTCGTTTTCTTCTTCAAAAAACATCGTTGGAATTTGGCAAGCAGTTTTGTTTCCACAACCGCAGTCTTGTGACACAGTCGCCTCAGCCACCACATCGCCATCCGCGCCGTCGCAAAAAACATTCACATGACCTTGACCGCCTTCCATCAAATTATCAAGCATAGCGACCAAATCATCAATTTTTTCATTTTCGTTCATTTCAGTTACTCCTTTGGGAAGTGCCCTTAAAGATTAACCTTCACCGTCTTAAAGTTCTTTTGAAAGAGCAGCGATATCAATATCACCTGTGAAGATTTTATCTTCTTTACCAAGTGCGCCTGGGATGATAGAGAACGTGTCTGAAATACCATCTTCTGCATGACGGAATGGGAGTTTTGCAACTGATGCGAGTGACGCAACAGCTCCGTTTGTATCTCTTCCGTGCATTGGGTTAGCACCTGGAGCGAGTGGAACACCTTTCTTTCTGCCGTCTGGTGTGTTACCTGTCTTTTTGCCGTAAACCACGTTTGAAGTGATTGTGAGAATTGACATTGTTGGGTAACCTTGACGATATGTGTGGTGTTTTCTTATCATATTCATGAATTTACGAACGAGTGCAACTGCGATGTCGTCAACTTTATCGTCGTTGTTTCCGTATTTAGGGAAATCGCCTTCCACTTCATAATCAGTTACGATTCCTCTTTCGTCGCGGATAACTTTAACTTTTGCATATTTAATAGCAGAAAGTGAGTCAGCAGCAACTGAAAGACCCGCAATACCTGTTGCGAAATATCTTTTAACATCTCTGTCGTGAAGTGACATTTGAGCTCTTTCGTAGCAATATTTATCGTGCATATAGTGGATAACGTTGAGTGTGTTAACGTAAAGTTCAGCAAGCCATTCCATCATGTACTCAAATTTTTCCATAACGTCGGAATAATCAAGATATTCGCCACACGCTTGTCTGAATTTTGGACCAACTTGTTCTTTTGAAACTTCGTCGATACCGCCATTGATAGCATAAAGCAAGCATTTTGCAAGGTTTGCTCTTGCGCCGAAGAATTGCATTTCTTTACCAACTCTCATTGAAGATACACAACATGCGATTGCATAGTCGTCGCCACGAGAAACTCTCATCATATCGTCATTTTCATATTGGATAGATGATGTTTTGATTGACATTTTTGCACAATATTTCTTGAAGTTTGATGGCAATTTTTTTGACCAAAGAACTGTCAAGTTTGGTTCTGGTGCTGCACCAAGAGTGTCAAGAGTGTGAAGGTATCTATATGATGTTTTTGTTACCATGTGAACACCATCAACTGATACGCCACCGATTGATTCTGTTACCCAAGTTGGGTCGCCAGAGAAAAGTGCGTTATATTCAGGAGTTCTTGCAAATTTCACCAAACGAAGTTTCATGATGAAATGGTCGATAAGTTCTTGTGCTTCAACTTCTGTCAAAACGCCGTTTTCGATATCTCTTTTGATATAGATGTCGATGAATGTTGAAGTTCTGCCAAGACTCATTGCTGCGCCGTTTTGTTCTTTAACTGCTGCAAGATATCCAAAATACATCCATTGGATTGCTTCTTTTGCGTTTGTAGCTGGAGCAGAAATGTCACAGCCATAGATTGCGCCAAGTTGTTTGATCTCGCCAAGTGCTCTCACTTGTTCAGAAAGTTCTTCGCGAAGACGGATGTTATCTGATGTCATTCTTTTAAGGCAAGTTGCGATTTGAAGTTTTTTATCAGCAACAAGTCTGTCGATACCATAAAGTGCCACACGACGGTAGTCACCGATGATACGTCCACGTCCATAAGCATCTGGAAGACCAGTGATGATACCTGATTTTCTTACCGCTCTCATTTCAGGAGTGTAGGCATCAAATACACCTTGGTTGTGTGTTTTTCTGTATTTAGTGAAGATTTCTGATACTTTTGGATCAACATGGTAACCATATGCTTCACATGAAGTTTCAGCCATACGAATACCGCCAAGAACGTGCATTGATCTTTTGAAAGGTTTGTCAGTTTGGAAACCAACGATTGTTTCAATGTCTTTATCAAGATATCCAGGGCCGTGTGATGTGATTGTTGACACGATTTCTGTGTCCATATCAACTACACCGCCGTTTTCATTTTCTTTTTTTGTTAGCTCCATAACTTGAGCCCAAAGTTTTTGAGTGTTTTCCGTTGCTGGTGCAAGGAACTCCTCGTCTCCATCATATGGCGTATAGTTGTTGATGATGAAATCACGAACGTTTACTGATGTGCTTGACCATCTGCCAAGCTTAAATCCTTCCCATGCTGGTGATGAATTATGTTGTGCCATGTTTTTCTCCTTATATATCTCTAATAATATTTTTTGACCGTGTTTTTACCACTGTATTTCTCACTTAACATTATACAATACATTAAAAAACTTTGTCAAGTAATTAACGGATTTCTTATTTGATTTTACAAACTTTTTATGTTAATAAAATATTTATTAATGATATCGATTATCATTATATATTATAAAAACGCATTTGTCAAGAGAAAATGTAAATTTTTTGCGAATTTTTTTCCATACATATATTATGGCTGTTTTTTAACGTAAAATTGCACAAAATAAAGAAAAAGGAGGAAGTAAATTATGGATAAAAAAATGAATGATTTCAAAAAATTGCAAAGCATACTAAAAATGCAAAAAGATTCCCATTTTGACCCAAACGGAAGTTACACAGGAGTGAGCAAGGACGGTGGTGAAGTGAGCCAAGATGCGGATGATTTGTGAAAAATTCGCACAGCGAATTTTTCACAAAAGTGAATAGGGGCGGGGAGCACGCTTGAGGGGTGGGAGGGGATGGAGGGTTGGGGACGCTTTTTTTAAGGTGAAAGGTGAAAGGTGAAAGGTGAAAGGTGTGGTAGGCACTCGCTCCCGCTCGTGCACCCCATTTGAATTTGGATAGTAAAAGAGGAACGTGCCTATTTGAATAGTTACGCTCCTTCAAGTGGTTACAAATATAATTGAAAAGCACAAGGGCAAAGCCCGCGTGCATTACCACACCTTTCACCTTTCACCTTTCACCTTTCACCTTAAAAAAGCGTCCCAAAACCCCCCGCTCCTCCCAACCCCCAAGCGTGCCACAAAAAAATACACGAGAAAAAAGACCCGCTTGTTGCGGGTCTTTTTCATAAGGATAAGAGGGTTATAAAAAATTACTTAGCTTACTGCTGGTACTATCTGTTTTGAAAACAAGGAGTGTTGTGTGTGTGCATTTGGTCACTGCCTTGTTTATGGCTATATAATAACCGTACACTATAAACTGTTTATTAATTTTCGATAAACTGCATATTAAGTTTCCCTTTTTTTAACATTTTTTTGCACTTTTTTGACTTTTTTTTGGATTTTTTTGCTATTTTTGGGCTAAAAACAAAAAATTCATATTTATTTTGCAATAATTTACGATACCTTTGAGCGGTTTTTTGCGTTTTTGTATACAGTTTCCAAAAATGGACATACTTGACATAAAACAATTATAAAGGAAGGAACTTATAATGGATATCAGATGTGAAATTTCGGGGGGATTATACAGCGCGGTTGGGAAACTGCCGTTTTTTCCCGTCTTGCTTTTTGTGGGGTCGGACAAAGTGACGGGGGACGCGCTTGCGCCCATTTGCGGGGAGATGTTGAAAAAGATGAAACCGCCGTGTTTTTTATATGGCGACCTTGAAAATCCCGTGAACGCGAAAAACTTGAAACCCACCGTTGAATTTATAAAGCGCGTGCACCGCGAAAGAAAAATTTTGGTTGTTGACGCTTCCGTTGGAGTGGCGGAAGATATCGGCAAAGTGAAATTTCTTGACTGCGGAATAAAACCCGGCAAGGCTGTTGGGCGAGATTTTGAGCCCATCGGTGATATGGCAATCGCGGGAATAGTTGCAGCAAAAGACCTGAAAAATCAATCCATATCCCCCGTCCGCCTTTTTTCCGTCACAAAAATGGCGGAAGAAATAGCAAGGGAAATCTGCGTTTGTGCAAAATCCCATGCGGGAAGAGGAAAGGGGAATGGACGGTTTATTTAGCCACCGATTCTCCGTTTCCCCACTTTTTCCACAAATTTGGTTTTTTGGTGAATTTAAATAAATTAAGCCTTGTTTTTTTTGATTTTGTGTGATATAATTTTTAAGGACACTTCTAAAAAGGCTCAACACAAATCTTAACTTCCAAAAAAGGCTTAATTTTGTAGAAAAACCGCTCTTTTTTGAAATCAATCTTTGGTCGATACTTGTCAGGAGTACCCTTAAGTACCTGCAATAATAATTGCAAAAAAATATATTTTGCTTGAAATTTATAAGGGATTTCAATGCAGTGAAACTGGAGGATATAAAATGTTTCAACACTTAATCAACACTTTGAAGGCAAATCCACGCAAAATTGTGTTCACTGAAGGCACTGATGCCAGAATTTTGGAAGCAACTGCAAGACTACTTGCAAACAAACTTATGGGGGTTATCTTGATTGGTAATAAAGAAGAAGTTTTGGCTGCTGCTGATGCGCATCACTTTGACGTTTCTTCTGCTGAAATCATCGACCCTGCAACATATGAAAATATGGCAAGCTTGATTTCCACTATGGTGGAACTAAGAAAAGGCAAAATGACTGAAGAACAATGTGCAAAATCTTTGCAATCTGCAAACTATTTTGGCACTATGCTTGTTAAAATTGGTGAAGCCGATGCACTTTTGGGCGGAGCTACATACTCAACTGCAGACACTGTTCGCCCAGCTTTGCAACTTATCAAAACTAAACCAGGCAGTAAAATCGTTTCTTCTTGCTTTATCATGAACAAGAAAAATGCCGACGGTTCAATGGATTCATACGCAATGGGCGATTGTGCAATCAATTTGTTCCCAACTGCTGAAGAACTTGCCGAAATCGCAATCGAAACTGCAAAAACTGCTTCAAGCTTCGGAATTGACCCAAAAGTTGCGCTCCTTTCTTATTCAACTCTTGGTTCTGGTAAAGGCGAAAGCGTTGATAAAGTTATCCAAGCAACTGCGATCGCAAAAGAACGCGCTCCTTTCCTTGCAATTGATGGCGAACTTCAATTCGATTCTGCTATCTCTTCTGTTGTTGCAGAAACAAAATGCCCGAATTCTCCTGTCGCAGGCAAAGCAAACACATTCATCTTCCCTGATATCAACGCTGGTAACATCGGATACAAAATCGCACAACGTCTTGGCGGCTACGACGCATACGGTCCAATCTTACAAGGCTTGAATGCCCCAATCAACGACCTCTCTCGCGGTTGCAACGCTGAAGAAGTTTACCAAATGGCTATTGTTACAGCAGGACTTGCTTAAGATTAAAATAAATCAATGTTAATAAAATAAAATAAACTAAACTAAACTAAAAACAGTTGCAAACACATGTTAGCAACTGTTTTTTTATTATGTAGGTTTTTAAGGTGAAAGGTGAAAGGTGAAAGGTGAAAGGTGTGGTAATGCACTCGCGTTGCTCGTGCTTTCCATTATTTAAATATTTATTATCAGAGTCAAGCACTTCACGTGGTAAGAAACTAATATAGTAAAAAATTTAAAATATGGACTGCACGAGGCGAAGCCAAGTGCCTACCACACCTTTCACCTTTCACCTTTCACCTTTCACCTTAAGCGTAGCCTATTACCTTTCACCTTGAATAAAAGCTCCGCTTTTATTCAACCAAGTTCCATTCTCTAAATTTTTCGCCATAAACCAAAATTCCCATATAAAGGAATTTCTTTTTATCTACGCTGGCAAAGTCGCAAATCATTTCAAACGATAGTTTTTTCAGCTTTGCAACAACTAGTGCTGAAATCATGTCGGGGGTCATGAGGTTTTCAAAATCTATTTCATTTTTGTCGCATGCTTTGACAAAAGCCGTCATGCTTCTTTTCAGCATTGGCTCGAAATCGCTTTGGAAATACGCTAGCGTTGAAAATGCGAAAGCATACGCAATGAACATGCTTTGCGAGTCAAGCGCGCAAGCGGGATATGATATTTTCAGATATTTATACGTCGCACCCCTGAACAAAACTTTGCCTTTGAACCCATTTTTCATAAGGTATCTGAGCACGTTTGCCCTTTGAACAGACGATGTTATCGGGTGATACAAAAGCTCGCAAAACATCTTTTCGCCATTTTTGAAAGACAAGATTCTGTCGAAATGTTCGATTGCTTTGTTTGATTTTCCGCACGCATATTTCAAATACGCCACTTTTTTCCAGTTAGTGAAAGTTTCTTCCGAAAGCTTGCCACTGCCCGCAATTCTGACGCCTTTTTCCACGCACACATCCACGACTTCGGCAAACAGCGGTTCGTAAGAAACATACTCACGCCCGTCCATTTGCGAAAGTAGCCACCACAAAACAGCGTTGTCGGGACAAAACTTCAAAATTTCCTTCATCTCGATTTTCGAGCGTTCGCACTTGCCCGCGTTATAAAGAGTGAGAATATATGTCACGTAGCCTTCGAGCGAATAGTTCAAGTTGTCAAAGGCATATTCAAAATACGGAATTGCCCTTTCATATTCCCGCGCGTCGATAAGGATGTTTGCCACCTTCACGCTGTCGGTTGGGTTGTGCTTTTTGGCGAGCACAATTTCCATATAAACCTTGAATTCTTCGGTTTTTTCGAGTATGTTGCAAAGCGACATCATTTGCAAAAGCGATTGCAAATAATCAGGGTAGCTCGCAAGCACCATTTTGTTTATTTCGTATGATTTTTTATAGTTGCCAAGAAAAAGATGGCAAAGTGCAATCCCCGAAAGTGCCTCGCAATATTTATCAGAGGCAATCGGAACTTCACGATAGGCAGAAATCGCCTGTTCAAACTTGCTCGCTTTCATGAGTTTTTCGCCTTTTGAAACGGCTTTTTCGCCAATCATGTTGCGAGTGAACATAAGTTTTCTTTCGGGTTTTTTCACCCCAAGACTAGCCATGAAATCAGCGTTTTCCTCGCCGTCATCTTCCATTTCTATACCTTCAACGCCACTTATCCCATCAATTCCTTCAAGAGTGCTCATAAGTTCTTGCAAGAAATCAGGCAAATCCTCGTCCTTGAACTCGTTCAAAAGTTTGTCGTTTTCGATAGTCGTGTAGGCAATCATCGGCGCAAGCCTTTCAGAATAGCCGTTTTCAGCATAGTATTTCAACGCCCAAAAATTGCCCGATTCCGTGCCAAAAACATGGCAAATCTGCGCGCGCAAAAAACAGTAATCCTCAAAAAGGTCACCGCTGAGTTTTTCATCCTTCACTCTGTCAAGATAAGAAAGAGCCAGAACATAATCCCCCTCGTCATAATAACTTTCCGCCTTGCGAATGCAAAACTCGGGAGATAGTTTAAATTGTATAGTTTTATTTTTCATTATAATTTCCTATGATTGGTGCAGATTTTTTTGGTGGGGGATTTTTTGTGATATTGTTATAGTTTTAGAGGTGAAAGGTGAAAGGTGAAAGGTGAAAGGTGTGGTATGGCACTTGGCTTCGCCTCGTGCAGTCCATATTTTAAATTTTTTACCATATTAGTTTCTTATCATATGAAGTGTTTGGTTTTAAATAATATCTAAATATTGGAAAGCACGAGCGGTACGCGAGTGCATTACCACACCTTTCACCTTTCACCTTTCACCTTTCACCTTTTTCCCTTTCACCTCACCTATTACCTATTTATTACCTTTTACCTATTTATTGCCTTTCACCTTTTCTCACCTTTTTCTACAGCAAATCGCGAGCTTCGCACTTGTTTCCCCAAACTCCTCGCCGTATTCCGCAAACAGTTTCACATTCTCAAAACCCGCTTTTTCGAGGGTTTCTACTAGCCAGTTTGTTTTGTGGATGAAGAATGTTTGTTTTTCGATGTATTTTTTATAAAGTTTATCGATTTTTTCAAAGATTGTGATGTTCATTTCAACGCGGTTTTCGCAAAGTTGATTTTCCCAGAACCAGCAGATATCCCCCGCGTCCTCGAAAAACAGATTGTTTGCGTGGGTCACTTCAAGTTCGTGCTCACTTCTGATATCGAACATGAAAACACCTCCACTTTTGAGATGCGCCTCCACATTTTTAAAGGTTTTTTCCAAATCTTCCTTTTCCACATATGAAAAGCAATCGATTGGTGCAATCACGAAATCGAGATTTTTCTTGAAATCAAAATCCACACAACTGCCCTCGATAAAACGAATTTGCAAGCGATTTGCAAGCGCCTTGCCATAAGCCTTTTCAAGCATTTCGGGTGAAATATCAAGCCCATATATATCAAGCCCCATTTTTTTGAGCCTAACCGTCATCTCGCCAGACCCGCAACCAAGCTCTAGCCCAACAGCCTTGCCGTCGCGATTTTCCATTATGTTGGAGTAAAAATATTGCGACCATTTTTCATAGTCGCAATCATACATCAATGTATCATAAAATTGTGATAATTCCTTATACATATTATTTCCTATTATTTCCTAGTTAGCTTTTTTTGTTTTTTTAGCAGATTGTGGTGTTGAAATGCTGAGAACTGTTTGGATATACACCATCCAGATTGAAAGCATATAGCTTAGCCCCACGAACAAATAAAGCGTGAGCATAAGTGATACCATGAATGAACCGAAAAACATCAAAACAAGTGGCACAAGTGTCGCCACCATGATGATAACGTTTTGCATGAAAAGCGTGAAAGTATAAACCGCTGAACGCTTCAACGCACCGATAATACTCATTTTATATGTCGCTGTCAAAACATAGGCATAGACCATGATCATTGCAAACACAACTGCAAGAGCCACAATACCAACTAGCATTGCAATGCCCGCAAATGTTGTCGCACCATTGAAAACAGCTTCAGCACGGAAATAATACAAAACCGCAATGATTTCATATAAAACCGCTGTGATAATACCAAGAACGAAGAATTTCAACCCGTTATATTTGAAGCCCGCGATTGCTTTTGTGTAGCCAGACACAACGCCATCATATTCCGCATTTCTCATCGCGTGAAAAAATGGTGAAACCAAAACACTTGAGAAAATAATCGCTAGTGGCATAAGCATAAGCATATACGTCACATATGACGATTGTGAAGTGATGTGTTGGATTGAAGCAGTGTCGACTATTGTCACAATGCCTGTGCCAATACTTGAAGCAAACGGCAATGTTGCAGCTGTTGTCCAAATAGAATCAAAATAATAAAATCCACACAAAATAACCGGCAAAATCCCCAAAAGACCAACCAAGTTCAATATAAACATAGAGTTGAATCCGCCAAGGAACAACTTTTTCCAGTGTTCAAATCTTGACCCTGAATGTATTACTTTTCTTCTGTCCCCATCCTTGAATGAAGTTAACGATGCTAGCTTTGTCATAATATCCCCTTTTGAAGTAGTTTCTTTGTTGCCCGCTATTGCGGTTTCTTGAAAAATGCGTTTGAGAACGCTTTTTCAAAGGTGAAAGGTGAAAGGTGAAAGGTGAAAGGTGTGGTTTGCACTCGCGTTGCTCGTGCTTTCTATTTTTTAAAAATATAGTAACCAGACACTTCGCGTGCAGTGAAGCTATTTTGGTAAAATATAAAAAGTATAGTATGCACGAGTGAAACGAGTGCGTTACCACACCTTTCACCTTTCACCTTTCACCTTTCACCTTAAAACAGCGTTTCAAAGCCAACCTTTCTCGCAAGCACCAATGCGTGCGACTTCCCCACTTTCATTTCTCCACTATTCTACTATAAAAAAACAAAATTGACAATAAAAAATGCGGGGGAAATGGGGGAAATGCAAAAAAAGTTATAAAATGATTGTAAAAGTGCACTTTTTTTGGATAAAGTGTTTATTTTTGCTTTACATTGCAATTCAAGTTTGATAAAATGTATTTGCTGTCGATATCTTATATCGCAGTCAACTTAATAAATTTGATAGAGGAGCATTGCACATCAGTAGCGCGAGCGTGAAAGGGTAGCTTTGCCGAAGTGAAAGAAATTTTGCTGGGTATGTAGGTTAATACCTACATAACTGTCAAGCACTGCTTGGAGAACTATCGTATTTTTTGCGAATTATTATATTTGTGCATACTATATAATATAATAATATACGCAATATGTGCAAAAGCACAATATGATGGGCAGTGATTTTTCACCGCTCTTTTTTTGTAGGGAAAAAAGGGGGTGGATGGGGATAGTCTGAGCAGAAGGGAATGAGCTGAGAAGGTTTTGAGTTTTTTTAGGTGAAAGGTGAAAGGTGAAAGGTGAAAGGTGTGGTAAAGCACTCGTTTCACTCGTGCATACTATACTTTTTATATTTTACCCAAATAGCTTCATTAAACGTAAAGTGTCTGGTTACTATATTATTAAGAAATAGAAAGCACGAGGCGAAGCCAAGTGCCAGACCACACCTTTCACCTTTCACCTTTCACCTTTCACTTTAAAAATTTATCAAGCCCAAGAAAACTCACAAAATGCAAAAAATATTATTAATATATAAGGATTAGGTAACTAAATATGAAAAAATTCAATGTGGCCGTAGTTGGCGCGACAGGAATGGTTGGTAACAAATTTTTACAAGTGCTTGAAGAAAGACAACTTCCAGTGGAAAATTATTATCTTTTTGCTTCAGCAAGATCTGCTGGGAAAAAAGTGACTTTCATGGGCAAAGAGCACACTATTATTGAGCTTAACAGCGAAAACATCAAAGGCAAAGATATTGATTTTGCACTTTTTTCAGCGGGCGCTGGCACTTCAAGAGATTTCGCACCACAATTTGCTGCTCTTGGCACTGTTGTTGTTGATAACTCAAGTTATTGGAGAACTCATGACGATATTCCTCTAGTTGTTCCAGAAGTTAACCCAGACGACGTTGATTGGAACAATGGTATCATTGCAAACCCTAACTGTTCAACAATTCAAGCGGTTGTTGCACTCAAACCAATTTATGATAACTTCGGTATCAAAAGAATTGTTTATTCAACATACCAAGCGGTTTCTGGCGCGGGCGTTGGCGGATATAATGACCTTGCAAACGGTCTTAAAGGCGAAGCTCCAACAAAATTCGATTATCAAATCGCGGGTAACTGTATTCCACAAATCGACGTGTTCCTTGACAATGGCTACACAAAAGAAGAGGAAAAAATGATTTTCGAAACAAAGAAAATCCTTCACGACCAATCACTCAAAATCACTGCGACAACTGTTCGTGTTCCTGTTTTCCACTCTCACGCGGAATCAATCAACGTTGAAATGGAAAAACAAACTTCAAGAGAAGAACTCATGAAAGTTATCGCAACAGGCGAAAATATTATCGTTTGTGACGATATCGCAAATAAAATTTATCCAATGCAACTCGATTCAACTGATAAAGACGAAGTTTTCGTTGGCAGAATCAGAATGGACGAAACCGTTGAAAGCGGAATGAACATGTGGGTCGTTGCCGACAATATCAGAAAAGGCGCTGCTACTAACACTGTTCAAATTCTTGAACTTTTGATTAAAAAAGCGAAATAAGTGTGGTGTAGGTAAGGCTTGATTATAAGAGAGAGGAGATTGATAGGTAAGTTTTTTTAGGTGAAAGGTGAAAGGTGAAAGGTGAAAGGTGTGGTAAAGCACTCGTTTCACTCGTGCATACTATACTTTTTATATTTTACCCAAATAGCTTCATTACACGTGAAGTGCCTGGTTACTATATTTTTAAGAAATAGAAAGCACGAGCAACGCGAGTGCAAACCACACCTTTCACCTTTCACCTTTCACCTTTCACCTTAAGAAAAAGCGTTCCCTTCCAAAAACGCTAACCAAAACAAAAAAAGCGGGCGAAAAACTTCGCCACGAGGTAACAAAATGATTTTATTCAAAGGATTGGGCACGGCGATTGTGACGCCGATTGCAAATGACGAGATTGATTATATCGAGCTTGAAAGGGTTATTGAAGAGCAAATTGCTGCTTCAATCGACGCCATTTTTGTGCTTGGAACAACCGGCGAACCACCAACAATGACGGCTGAAGAAAAAAGGGCTGTTTTCGAGTTCGTGCTTGAAAAGGTGGCGGGCAGAACGAAAGTTATCGTTGGCGCTGGCGGAAACAATCTTAAAGAATGCGTGAAATTCACAAAATATGCATGCGAAAAAGGTGCGGACGGCATTCTTGCGGTCACACCATATTATAACAAATGCACTGAAAAGGGACTTATTGAATATTATCGCGCTATCATGGACGCTTCAAGTGTTGGCGTGATTGCTTATAACGTGCCGTCAAGAACGGGGGTCACAATCACCCTTGACGTTGCAAAGGCGATTTCTACTCACGAAAATTTCGCGGGCGTGAAAGAGGCTTCGGGCAATATTTCGGCTATCATGAAACTTCTCGCTTCAGGCGTTTCGCCGATTTATTCGGGGGACGATGCCATGACAATTCCAATGATTGCCCTTGGTGCTTCTGGACTTATTTCGGTGACTGCAAATGTTATTCCAAATGAAATGCACGCGATGACACGCAGTGCACTCGCGGGTGATTTTGCGGGGGCAAGAGAAATTCACAACAAAATTTTTAACTTCATGGGTGCAATGTTTTGCGAAGTGAACCCAATTCCTGTGAAATTTGCAATGACACTGAAAGGTTACAAATCAATGGAGCTTCGCGCGCCACTCACTACCCTTGAACCACAACATCAAGATATCGTTTCGGCGTTATATAAGGAGCTTTTTTAATGAAGAAACTCATCATCAACGGAATTTATGGACGCATGGGCAGAAAGGTCGAGGAGTACGCAGAGGATTTTGAAATCTTCGGCGCCGACGTGAATGCTAGCGGAAATGAAAGTTACATTTCAAACAATATCGCGGATTTTTCAGCGGATGTCGTGATTGACTTTTCAAGCCCGAAAGCTATTTCTGGACTTCTTGATTTCGCACTTAAAACAAAAACTCCACTCGTTATCTGTTCAACTGGCTTTTCTGAAACTGAAAAAGCCATGATTGAAAAAGCGAGTGAATCGGTTCCAATTTTCATGTCTTTTAACATGTCACTTGGAATCAACGTGCTTTCT
The DNA here is from genome assembly GCA_044426045.1 of Bacillota bacterium. GTDB lineage: Bacteria > Bacillota > Clostridia > Christensenellales > CAMQZB01 > JAWXUU01. The sequence continues at coordinate 32,586 of JAWXUX010000009.1, read as the reverse complement.
TATCTCACGGCGCAAGCGACAAAATTGCTTGCGGGGTTCGATATTGAAATCGTGGAAAAACACCACAACCAAAAACTTGACGCACCAAGCGGAACTGCTATTATGCTTGCAAATTCAGCAAAAGCTGAGCGCGAACTTTCGGAAACTTTCGGAAGACACGGCAGAAACTGCAAACGTGACGCGTCAGAAATCGGCATGCACGCCGTTCGTGGCGGAACTGTCGTCGGCGAACACGAAGTAGGCTTTTACGGCGAAAACGAAAGAATCATCCTTTCACACTCCGCCGAATCAAGAGAAGTCTTCGCCAAAGGCGCCATCGTAGCCGCAAAATTCATGGCAACCCAAACAGAATGCAGAATGTTTGATATGAACGATGTGATTAAATCAAAGGTTGAAAACCTTTGATTTAATCAAGGTAATAGGTAATAGGTAATAGGTGTGGTAGGCACTCGCGTACCGCTCGTGCACACATTATTTTAATAGGAAACTACAATAGCTACAAACATTTTAAACCATGTTTGTAGCTATCTTAATTTTAAAATATAGAAAGCACAAGCAAAGCGAGTGCATTACCACACCTATTACCTATTACCTATTACCTTTCTAAAGTCTATAATTCTGCAAAACCTCAACCGCAACTTCAACCCCCACAAACGCATTCTCAAGATACCCCTCTGCCACCTCGAAATCTTTGTTTTTCAACATCAGTTCTTCACCAATTCCTAGGAAATCGGCGTTTGATTTGAAGGATTTTTCTAGCAATGTTTTTATGTTTTCTTTTATAAAATCTTCCACGGCATTTGAAATGATTTCTTTATCTGCACCCACCCCTGCGATTTGGGAGAGGGTTTTTGAGGATGTGTTTTGGTCGAGAAGTCCCACTTTCATTTTGACGTCCACGTTGATTTTCGGAACGCCAAGCTCGAGCTTTTTATCCACTTTACAACTCACGTTTGCAACCGAAAGTCGCATATCTGACGTGCAATTTTCAAGTGCCACATCTTCAACTGTGAAACTGCCACCTTTCCCTTTGCCTTTCAATATGTTGTAGGCAACAACTGTGTCCCCATTGATTTTATCCTTTATTTCATCCCTGTGATAAAGGTAGCCTTCGCTTATGTTAAAGATTGTTTGCTCGCCTATTTTTTCGATATTCACGCCCGCAAGCACGGCATCCACGCCACTTGAGAAGTAAATTTCCGCAAAGTCTTTCAAGTTGATTTGTGGCACGGCAATGGGCTTTTTTTCCGCTGTTGCAAGAACTTTTGAAAGCCCGCCAAGCCCCGCCTTTTCGCTTTCGATGTCCGCCGAGAAAATTTCGCTCACTTTGCCATTTGCAATCATCAGTTTTGCCGAATCGTGCACACCGCTCGTGTTCAAGAAAAAGGAAATCACATCAAAAATCTCGCCATTGGCAAGCTCTTCTTCCACAAGCACCAACCCCATAAACGCGAGCTTTGGCGTGAGCCCAAAACCGCTTTTCAGCATTTCCACGCCCCCCGCAACCGTTGGCGCGGAAGTTGACACAACCTTGTTTTCTCGCTCGCCATTTTCATTCGTTCCCGCAAGCAAAAACGTCAGCTCAAACTCGCCGTTTTCCGATTTTCCCACCCCAACAGCCGTTATCACCGCCGTTTCAGAAACCGTGGGAATTTTGAAATCACCACACAAGAATAATAGGAAAAGTGCAACGAAAATTATTAATATTGTTTTATATTGTATATTTCTAGATTTCATGTTTTTTCCTCGCTTTCACTTTTGCAATCACCGCCATTGTAATTGGTAAAATAAATTGCAATGCTATGGCAAATATTGAGAAGTATTGCATGAAGAATTTCATGACGATTTCGAAGTTTTCGCTTGCTATTTTCACGGCAAAAAAAAGCACCACTGCCGTGACAAGCGACCAAATCCATCTTTTGCCACCGACAAATTCGCCCGCAAAAAGCAGTGCGTGGAAAAGTGCCAAGGCGAGCACAATAAACCCAAACCCCACAACCAAGATAAACAAAAAATCGTATCTGCCGATTTGCGAGAATGCGACTGTGTATTTCGAGAGGTTGGAAATGGCGTAAGTGCCACCCGCTGAAAGCGTTCCGAACACCCCAAAAAACACAATAATGAACCCGACTGTTATAACGAAATTAATAAGCCACGCAAAAAGCATTTTCCACTCGCTTTTGAAATCCTTTCTGACTGTTGAATAAAACATCAGAAAAAAAGTGAAGTCGCCAAAATAAAGCGGATACGCCACCGCCGTTTCCAAAATCCCCGCTCCGCCCGCGGGAAAAATCGGCAAAATATTATAAAAATCCACTGCTGAAGCCGAAAGCACCATGATCCCAAGAAATGCAACCATAACAAACCACGCGGATATTTCAAACACCCTCGCAACGCTGTTGGAATTTTTACTGCCCGCATAACCAAGCAAAACCACAATCGGCAAAAACAAAATATACTGCGACACGTTTTCATAAAGCACATTGAACATCATCAACTTTTGCGATGATAAAATCAAAATAAGTTTAACAAAAAACAGCAAAGCATATAAACAAGCGACAATTTTTCCAGCCCACACGCCAAAAATATCAGTTATTAACTGAAAATACGACATTTTCGTGCTTTTCCAAAGCCAAATAACCGCAACACACACCAATAATTCAAGTGCCATGCACAAAATCACCACCGATATTCCACCCGTCCCCGCCGAAAAAGCAAGGGACGCAGGGAAGAGTATCATGCGAGAAAGCGGAAACAAAAACGTAAGAAGTAATGCCATTTGTCGAGAAGTGAAATGATTCATGGTGGGGAGCTCCTTTGTGTGTAGGTAAGTTGGGTTTTTTGGGGGATGGGGGGTTGGTAGGTATTTTTTAAGGTGAAAGGTGAAAGGTGAAAGGTGAAAGGTGTGGTAATGCACTCGCGTACCGCTCGTGCTTTCCATTATTTGAATTTTTATTGTCAAAGCCAAACACTTTACATGGTAAAAACATAATATGGTACAAAGTTTTAAATATGGACTGCACGAGGCGAAGCCAAGTGCCATACCACACCTTTCACCTTTCACCTTTCACCTTTCACCTTAAAAAAATACCTCCACCCCAAACCTCTCACCTCAACCCCACATTACCTACTCCCTCCCCCTCCCTCTCCTCCTGACATTCTTGCTTTTGAAAATCTTTGGTCGGGTTTCGTTTGGGTTTGTGGGGGATTTTAGGATTGCGTCCGTAAGGTCAGACTTGGTTCTTGGGGTGAATGGTGAGAAGAAGGACACGCCGAAACTTTCTAGGCTTGAAAGATAGGTGCACAGCCCCACGCCAAAGCAAAAAACACCCACGATACCGAACGTTCCGCCCACAAGCAGAACAATCAGTCGCATGATTGAAATGGTGCTTTGTTGGTCGGGTAGGGTGTAAGCCCCGATTCCCGAGATTGCGACAATCAAAATTGTTGGCGTGGATATAAGTCCCGCTTGCACCGCCGTGTCGCCAAGCACCAGCGCGCCCACAACAGAAAGTGCCATGCCAACATATTTTGGCATTCGCAGTGACGCTTGGTTCAAAATTTCAAAAATGAACAGCGTGACAAGCATTTCGATTGGCGGTGACAACGGCAATTCCCCGCCACCCGCGATTTTTAAAAGCAGTGAAAGTGGGATGAATTGGTTATGAAACAGCTGACTTGCTACAAAAACTCCCGGCGCAAAAATCGCAACTATCATGGAAATCAGCCTTAAAATCCGCGCAAATGTCGCTTGGTGGCTGACGTCATAATAATCTTGCGGGGCTTGCAAATCTTCCAAAAAAACATACGGCAACGTGAGCACAATGGGGCTTCCGTCCACAATCACCCCCACCCTGCCTTCAAGCAGTCGCGATGCCAAAATATCGGGTTTTTCAGTGTCGCCCACCCCACGAACAATGGAAAATTTGTTGTCGGAAAGGGCGGTTGTGAGATAGGACGAATCGATAACGCCATCGATATTCACCGCTTCAAGCTTTTTTTTAACCGCCGAAACGAGTTGTTTTCTTGCGATTTTATCAACGTAGCAAACGGCGACGTTTGTGCCCGAAAACTTGCCAATTTTCATTGCCTCAAATCGAAGGTTTGGCGACTTTAACCGCCGTTTCAAAAGGGTTATGCTGGTTTGAAAGTCCTCGTTGAACCCCTCGCGAGGTCCTTTGATCACCATGTCGGTGGGTGGTTCGGCAACGCCACGCGTTGGCCAAAATCGCGTGTTAAGCGAGAAAAAAATATCCACGCCTTCCACCATCAAAAGCGACTCGCCACCAAACACGGGGGTGACAAATTCAAAAAAATTGCCACTGGTTTTGAATTCCACAAACTCCAGCACCCTTTTTGACACCGTTTCCGTTGTGGTTTCAAACACCCCACCCACAAGCGAGCGAATTGCAAACTCGTTGAGCGCATTTTTATCCACCATGCCGTCAGAAAAATATATCACACATCGGTGCCCATCCCCCGTCACAAACTCCCGAGTGACCACCATCGTCTCAGCCGAAAAAATCGCCTTTGCAATTTTCAATAAAGTATCATATTTGTTCATGAATATATAGTGCGTTTCTTGGTGGAAAAATATACCACCGCACAAGAAACCGCATAAGAACCGTACAAGTTAATTGCTTTTATAATTATATTGTGCTATAATAAACAAATCAAACGAAAGGGGATATATAAATGGACGAATACAATCCACCAATCACCATAACTCAAGAAATACTTTCTTTGGTCAGCTCTATTTGCGAGATTGTTGGCGGAATTAATTTTTCCCAAAGAGAAAAAAGCAATCCCCGACTTCGCAGGGATAATCGCGTTAGAACCATTCACAGTTCTCTAGCGATAGAAAACAATACTCTTTCAATAGAACAAGTCACTGCCATCATTGGGGGTAAGAAGGTGCTTGGAACACAAAGAGAAATAACCGAAGTGATAAATGCCCACAACGTTTATGAAAAAATTTCACTTTTTGACCCACACAGCGAAAAAGATTTGCTGAAAGCCCACGAAATCATGATGTCTGGCTTGACAGAAGAATGTGGCATGTTCCGAAGCGGTGGTGTGGGCGTTTTTAATGGCGAAAGATTGCTTCACATGGCACCACCCGCCGTTTTTGTTCCAACGCAAATCACTGATTTATTTTCTTGGGTCAAAAATTCAAATCTTCACCCACTTGTGAAATCATGCGTTTTTCATTACGAATTTGAATTCATTCACCCCTTTGCAGACGGCAACGGCAGAATGGGAAGATTGTGGCAGACTTTGCTTTTATCCGAATATCAAGATTTATTTTTATATTTACCAATAGAAAGCGTTATTAAAAACAAGCAAGAAGAATATTATAAAGTTCTTTCAATTTCGGACGGAATTGGCGACAGCAAATATTTTGTAGAATTTCTTTTAGATGCAATTTTGGAAACCCTTCAAGAATTTGAAGAAGCCAAAACATATGAAATGCCTGTTCAAAAGGTGATTGATGCGATCGGAAACGACATTTTGACAGCGAAGGAAATAATGCAAAGACTTGGCTTATCCCACTTGCAAACTTTCAGAAAAAATTATTTGAATAAAGCAATCAACCAAGGTGTGGTTTGTATGACTCACCCCGACGTGCCAAAAAGTAGAAATCAAAAATATTACATTAAATAAAAAACAAAAAAGTCACAAACATTTTGAAGTGTTTGTGACTTTTTTAATATCTTAAAACAAATGGACTGCACGAGGCGAAGCTGAGTGCATTACCACACTTTTCACTTTTTACTTTTTATCCAAGTCTCTCAATCTCCCTCTCAAGCCTTGCGAGTGTCAACTCCCTTCCTAGCAAATCTGCCATTTCCATGGCTCCTCCTGGGGTCATGGCAGAACCCGTGATTGCGATTCTGAAGCACCAGAGGACTGTTGCGTTTTTCATTTCTAGGCTTGCAATAAGGCTCATCAAAACATCGTGGATTGCGGTTGTGTTCCAATCTTCAACGCCTTTCAAAACTTCTAGGCATTTTGGAAGCACTTCTTTTGCAACTTCTGGGTTAGTTTTTGATTTTTTGTGAGTGTAAAGCCCCAAATCAAAATCGTCAAAGTGACCAAGGAAGTTGATTTTTTCAGGAATTTCAGTGAGAAGTTCCACCCTTGTTTTCATGAGCAGTGCAAGTTTTTTATGGTCAAAATCTTTTGCATCACTCGCTTCAATATAAGGAAGTGCATGGTCGAAAAATTCTTCTTCGCTCATTTGTTTGAAATATTCGCCGTTCAGCCACTTCATTTTGACAACGTCGAAAATTGCAGGGTTTTTAGAAATTCCGTCCACCCCGAAAAGTTCCATCATTTTTTCAAACGTCATTTTTTCAACGTTTTCACGAGGCGCCCAGCCAAGAAGTGCGATATAGTTCAAAATCGCTTCTTTGATAAAACCGCTTTTGATAAAATCGGCATACGACGCGTCACCGTGACGTTTTGACAATTTTTCTTTTGAGTTTTTCATGATTGGAGGCATGTGGATATAAGTTGGACGCTCCCAACCAAATGAATCATACAAAAGGTTATATTTTGGCGTTGAAGAAAGATATTCAGTGCCACGCATAACCACGTTGATACCCATCAAATGGTCATCAACCACGTTTGCGAAGTTATATGTTGGCATGCCGTCAGACTTCAAAAGCACGTTATCTTCCATATCTTTATAATCAAAAGTAACCTCGCCATAAACTTCGTCCACATAACTTGTACTGCCGAAAGACGGAATGTTTTGACGGATAACATAAGGCTCGCCGTTTTTGAGTTTTTCCGCGATTTCGTCATTTGAAAGGTGCGTGCACTTCTTGTCATATTTTCTTTGACCGTGCTCGTCTGTCAAACTTTCAAGGCGTTCTTTGTCGCAAAAACAATAATATGCCCCGCCCATTTCAACGAGCTTTTCGGCGTATTGCTTATAAATTTCTCTTCTTTCAGATTGGATATATGGGCCGTATGGACCACCGCAATCGGGGCCTTCGTCCCAAATAAGACCAGTTTCTCTGAGCGTATCATAAATAAGCTCAGTTGCCCCTTCGACAAGACGAGTTTGGTCGGTATCTTCAATTCTCAAAACGAAATCTCCGCCATTTTTCTTTGCGTAAAGGTATGAATAAAGTGCTGTTCTTAGTCCACCTATGTGCAAAAATCCTGTTGGTGACGGTGCAAACCTTGTTCTGATTTTTTTCATTTATATTTCCTCCATTGTTGGAATATTTATTTTTAAGCTAGTTTTTGGAACATTTTTGGAAGTGCCCTTTTATTTTTGGAAGTGCCCTTATCCCGTCACGAATTTGTTTTTGGATATATTTGCATACTTTCGAGAATTCCGTTATTGCGAAACGAATAACAATCGGTGCCGCAAAAAATAAAATGTTCGTGGTTGGTGATTCCAATGCTTTCGATGATTTTCCAGATGTTATTTGTGAAGTCGATATCTTTTTGCGAGGGATTCACATTCCCCGATGGGTGGTTGTGGGCAAGCAAGACATAATGTGGCATATATCCATTGATGATTTTCAAAACTGATTTTGCTGGCACCATCACGCTTGAATTGTTGCCGTCGGTGAAAATTTCATGAGTCAGCGGTTTGCAAGATTTGTCAAGCAAAACCACATGGAATTCTTCATTTTCCTTACCGTTGAAATATTCAAAGAAAAACCGCCTCGCATCGCCGAGGTTTTTGATTTTCATTGGACTTTCTTTCACTTCTTGCACGTTTCCGTGCTTGAAATTTGAAACGTGGTGGGCATACGACATGATTTGCAAAACCGATGCAGCCCCAACGCCTTCAACGGCGAGAAGCTCCTCACGCGATTGCTTGAACACTTGTTCGTAGCTCCCGAACTTATCAATCAATCGGTGGGCGACATCGTTGGTGTTTTTTCGCGGTATTGCCGCAAACAAAATATATTCCAACATTTCGTGCGGATACAAGCTTTCAAACCCAAATCTTTCGATTTTATCTTTCAGCCGTTTCCTGTGACCACTGTGATTTTTGTCCATCCTCGTATCATTCCCCACTTTTATCTTCATTTTTCAGTTAGATTTCGCAAAAAAACTTCAAATAACTTTACTACATTATTTTAATTGTGTATAATACTTTTGTCAAGGGTTTTTTCCGCATGGAAGCAGATATATCACAAATAACGGGCAGTTTGGGGATTTTCTTTCAAAAAATCGCTTAATCCCCCGCCAAACTTAGCAATTCAACAAAAAATCAGCGGAAAAAATCAAACAAGGAGCGAGAACATGAACAACTTGAATACAGATAAAAATAAATTTAAAAACGCGTGCGAAAATGAAGTTTTGGAGTTTCTTTCAACGATTGTTGCGTGCGAAACAACAAAGGGCGAGGCTAGCGAAAACGCACCGTTTGGGGCGGAAAACGCAAGATGCTTGAGCCTTTATCTTGAAAAGGCGAAAAGTTTCGGGTTTGAAACGAAAAATGTGGACGGATTTGCCGGTCACGTTGAATGGAAATGCAGACGTGAAAACGCACCGCTTTTTGGGGTGCTTGGGCACCTTGACGTTGTGCCCGCGGGGGAAGGTTGGGACACGCCACCTTTCGAGCTCACAATCCAAGGCGACAAACTTTTGGGGCGTGGCGTTCAAGATGATAAAGGCCCGATGGCAATCGCACTTTTTGCCCTCAAAATTTTGAAAGACAGCGGATTTGTCCCAAACAAAGACATTCGCCTTATCGTTGGTTGCAACGAAGAAAACGGCTCGTCTTGCGTGGAACATTATTTCACAAAAGAACGCATGCCCGACGTTGGCATTTCGCCAGACAGCGATTTCCCTGCCATTCATTCGGAAAAGGGGATTGCTTGGATCACATGCGAACTGCCATTGCACCTTGAAGGGTTTTTGAATATTGCGGGTGGCGAAAAAATGAACATGGTTCCGTATCTTGCAAGCGGGGAATACTACGGCGATATTGAAGATTTTGAATTTGCCGATATGGGTCTTGAAATTTCGCAAAAACTTGGACGAAAAATTATCACAGCTCGCGGGGTGAACGCTCACGGGTCTATGCCGGAAATGGGTGAAAACGCGATTTCAAAATTCATACTTGCACTTTACGCATTGATGGGTGAAACCGCTGTTGGCGCGCAAAAAGATAAATTTGAGTTCTTGAGAAAAATCGCGGAAGATTCATGCGGAAAGGAAGCGGGATTTTACGCTTGCGACGAGGTTTCGGGCGAGCTGACTTCCAATCTTGGCATTTTGGAATATTCAAACGGCAAGCTGACTTTTGGGCTTGATATCAGATACCCAAACTGCACAAGTGAGGCGGAAATTTTGTGCAAACTTGCGGATATCGCACCAGCGGGAACGCATTTCAAGGTGGCTAACAGTCAGAAAAAGCTGTTTGTTTCGCCAGAAGACCCGCTTGTGAAACTTTGCGTGGAAACTTACAACGCTTTCACGGGCGAGAATGCGACATCGAAAAAAATCGGGGGCGGAACATACGCTCGCGAGCTTAAATACGGCATTGCGGTGGGTCCCGTTTTTGACGGCGTGCCAACCACAATCCACAATAAAAACGAGCACATGACAAAATGGGAGTTTTTCACAACGGGTGAAATTCTTCTTGAAATCATCAAAAAAATCGCGGGCGAGGAGTTTCAAATTTGAAAAGCGGAATTTTCACAACTGAATTAAACGCACTTATCGCAAGCGGAAAACTCACCGCGTGGGAAGATTTTTTTGCGAGCGAGCGGGAAAAGGAATATTTTGCGAGCCTTGAAAACTTTTTGAACGCGGAATATGAAAACGAGCAGATTTTTCCAAAAGCCGAAAATATTTTCACCGCTTTCACCTCTTGCGACATGAAAAATCTTAAAATCGCAATCTTGGGGCAAGACCCATATCACGAGGAAAATCAAGCGATGGGGTTGGCTTTTTCCGTGCCGTGCGAAACCAAAATTCCACCGTCACTTCGCAATATTTTTGCGGAGATGACTTCAGATATTGGGGTGACTCGCACAAATGGCGATATTTCCGATTTGGCAGTTAAGGGGGTTTTTCTTTTGAACACCGTTTTGACCGTTCGAAAAGGCAATGCCAATTCCCACGCCAAGATGGGTTGGGAGCAGTTCACAAGTGGTGCAATTTCACACATTTGCCGTGAAAATCCACATCTTGTGCTTATGCTTTTTGGTAAGCCCGCTGAAAAATTTGAAAAGCTGGCAACCCCCACCAACCACATAATAAAAACATCACACCCATCCCCATTATCTGCATATCGCGGATTTTTGGGAAGCAAAATATTCTCGCAAGCTAGCGAGATACTAGAAAAATACGGCGAAAAAATCGACTGGCAGGAGTAAGAAACAAAATGATAGTATCAATCGAAAACGGAAAATTTCATTATCTTGACAGACTGATTTTTGAAAACGTATCGGCAAGTCTTGACGAGCAAGACAAAATCGGCTTGATTGGTGAAAACGGCGCGGGAAAAACCACGCTTATTAAGCTCATTCTTGGCGGTCTTGAACTTGATAGCGGGCATATTTTTAAGAAAAATGGCATTTCAATCGGATATTTGCCACAAAATGCAACTTTTGACAGCGAAAATGATATCTATGCCGAAATGCTTGATGTTTTTGCCGCTGAAATTGCAATGGAAAAACAGCTTCGCGACATGGAAGAAACCATGGCAACAATAAACCACGAAAGCAGTGAATATCGCGAAATTTCGAGAAAATACTCGCAAATTTCCACTCATCTTGAAACGGTTGACGGGTATAATTATTCTTATAAAATCGACAAAATGCTTCACGGAATGGGGTTTGAAAACTTCACGCAAAAGGTGGAAACGCTGTCGGGCGGTGAAAAAACGCGGTTGCTACTTTCAAAATTATTGCTTCAAAATAACGATTTGCTTATTTTGGACGAGCCAACCAACCACCTTGACCACGAAACGCTTTGCTTTTTGGAAGAATACCTTTCGGAATATAAAAACGCACTTTTGATAGTTTCCCACGACAGATATTTCCTTGATAAAGTGACCAAAAAAACGTGGGAGATTTCCGCTTGCACGCTTGACGCCTATCGCGGAAATTATTCTAAATATAAAATTTTAAAAGAAGAAAAATACAATCGCGACCTTGAAGCCTATCATTCCCAACAAGAGGAAATCAAGAAACTTCAAGATTTCGTTGATAAAAATATCGTGCGTGCGTCTTCGGCAAAATCCGCCAAATCACGCAGAAACACTCTTGAAAAAATGGAGATTTTGAAACCGCCAACACGGGAAAAACGCCCAGTTTTCACTTTTGAATTCCCATTTGAAAGCGTGAAAGAAGTGCTGAAAGTCTCAAATTACGACATCACAGTTCCCGAAAAAACGCTTGCAAGCGGAATTAACCTTTCTGTTTTCAAGGGCGAAAAAATCGCCATTGTCGGCAAGAACGGCACGGGCAAATCCACATTTTTGAAAGGGCTTGTTGAAGCGTTTGAAAAAATCAAAGCGGGGGTTAGCTACGGCAAAAATGTGTCGCTTTCATATTTCTCGCAAAACCTTGAAAATCTTCAAGGGGATAAAACAATCATGGAGCAGATGTGGGACGAATTTTCCAAGTTCACCAACCAAGAAATTCGCGAATACCTTGCGAAAATGCTGATTTTCTCACTTGACACCGATAAAAAAATCGGCGAGCTTTCTGGGGGCGAACGCGGCAAACTTTCTTTTGCCATGATTTGCGCCAAAAAGGCGAACACAATCATTTTGGACGAACCAACCAACCACCTTGATTTGAAATCTCGCGAAGCACTTGAAGATGGGCTTGCGAGCTTTGACGGCACGCTGATTTTCGTTTCCCACGATAGATATTTTGTGGAAAATTTGAACGCGAAAGTTTTTGCCATCACCGAATTTGGTGGCATTTATTACGACGATTTTGAAAGTTACCAGCAAGATGTCAATCAAAAACGCAAACTCGCGGAATCCGCAGAAAAAGAAGAAAAACGCGACAAAAAAGCACTTGACGCGCCACTTTCAAAGAAAAATCTTACCAAAAAAGAAAAACAAGCCAAAATCAAGGCTAAAATCAGATTTAAAGAAGTGGAAAACGAAATTTCCGACCTTGAATGCGAAATAGAAACACAAAATCAACTTCTGCTCTCAGAAGACCTCCACAAAGACTACGAAAAAGCCCAAGCCGTGACTGGCCGCATTGCTGTGCTAGAAGAAAAACTGGCGGTGCTGTTTGAAGAATGGGAAGAGGTTGGATTTTTGATTGAAGAATAGTCGCTACGCTTTAGGTGAAAGGTGAAAGGTGAAAGGTGTGGTAATGCACTCGCTATCGCTCGTGCTTTTTATTATTTAGATATTATTAAAACCAAACACTTCACGCGGCAAGAAACTAATATGGTAAAAAATTTAAAATATGGACTGCACGAGGCGAAGCCAAGTGCCATACCACACCTTTCACCTTTCACCTTTCACCTTAAAAAATAGCGTTCCAAAGTATTCGTTGACGCAAATACCCAATGCGGGCACACACGCCCCAAAGGAGCTCCCCCAATGAACAAATTTATCACCCAACTCAGCCACGTGTCACCCAATCATTTTGGGTTTTATAGTGGTGGGGAATATGTGGTTTGTGTGGCGGATTATCCTCGCACGGTGCCTTTTGGTGGGTCGGGGGCTTATATTGACGGGTATTACGAGATTTCCAATTCGCAGTATCACAAAACGCAGAAATTTCTTGCTTTTTGCAAGGAAAATGGCGTTGGCGTGGAGATTGAACGCGACAAGCCTTACAAAGATTTTTTGTTTGACAATGGCTTTTTTGGGCGGGGGAAAAACTCGCTTTTATATGACTTGGAATTTGGAAGCAAGATTTATTTTACCGTTTTGAAGGTGACAAAACTGCCTAGTGCCCGCGAAAATCGCCTTGAATTTGTGAAATTTTTGCAAATTTTGAAGTCAAAATCGTCGCGATTTAAGACACCCGACGAAAGTTGCGGGGCGTGCACGCTTTGCCTCTCCGCTTGCCCACAAAAGGCAATTCCAAACTGTCTTGAAAACTGCTTAAGATCCCACATGCAAGAAGGGAAAATTGAAAAGTCATTTTCAAAAACCCTTGAAAATCGCGTGCTTGGGTGCGAGATTTGCAGTGAAATTTGCCCTAAAAACAAAAAAGTAGCATTGCAAAACGCTGGCAGCACCGAACTTTCGCAGTTTCTTTCACTTGTTGAAAAAAAGGACGCGGGGCTTTGCGAGAAATACGGCAAAAATATCATTTCAAAAAACAAACTCACCCCATATATCCTCAACGCAATGGGGAATTCTGGTGAAATAAAATATAAAGAAATTCTTGAAAAATACGAAGAAAGCGATAACGAAAAATTCAAAATCGCCTCGCAAATTGCACTTGAAACGCTTCGCGAAAAAATCACAGCAAAGGAGAAAAGATGAACAGAGCAAAAATTCAATCATTGAAAAACATATCCGCCGAGCACCTTTCTGGCATTCAGCTTTATCTTTCCGCACTGCAAAAATCCACTAGCATTGGCGCGAAAATTCACACAGAAACGGGCTCGCTGACTAGGCTTCTTGGCATTTCAAAATCGTGTGGCGAGGGGGAAATTTTGGTTCTTTCGCAAGACGGGCTTGAAAATTTTGAAAAAAACATAATAAAAAATCTCGCGGAGGAAACCGTTTCAATCAAACGCCTCGAGCGTGGTGCAAGCGTCAGTTTGACCCTTGCAAGCTCGATTGCTTCAGCGATAACCGCAAGCACAAAAATCATTATCGCAACGGGGGGTGGCGTGGTTTGCGACATTTCCAAAATCGTTGCGAATATTTGCAATTTGCCACTTTGTTTCGTGCCTTCCGCGCCGACAAGCGACGGCACGCTGTCGCCTTTTGCAATGGCGATTTCTGACGGCACAACGAAAATGATTCCCGCAAAAGCGCCCGATTTCGTGGTTTGCGACGCGTCCGCTTGCGTGGATATTCCCGCCAAACTCGTTCGCGCGGGTTTTGGGGATGTGGTTTCGAATTATCTCGCGATTTTCGATTGGATGGTGGCAAGAGATTTCGGAAACACCGAATTTGCCGAGGAAATTGCGTATATCGCCATTTCATCCGCCGACAAAGCGATTTTTGCGGCGGAAACTTACCTTCAAAACAAAGAACACGGCATAGAGCTGATGTTCGATGCCGTTTTGCTTAGCTCGGGTGCGATGGCACTCGCAAAGAAAAACTCACCTTGTTGCGGTGGCGAACATTCTGTCGCAATCGCACTTTCGAAGCTGGCACCGCAAAATTTCATGCACGGCGAGTTGGTTTTTTATTGCTTTTGTAAGCTGACAGAAATTTATGCAACGTTCTTTTCGTCATTTTCAAAAGGCAAATACCTCCCGCCCGACACCTTTGCAAGATGTGACTTTTTGATTGCCAATTTCGACATGACCGAGGAGCAGGCAGAGCTAGCATGCAAAATGCCGATTTCCGAAGATGAATACAAAATCATGAAAGAAAAATACCGCGTTTGTAGGCTTCGATACCTCACAAACATCAAAAAATTGCAAAAGAAACTCCCAAAATTAAAAGCATTGTTCTTTTCGCTTCACGACAGCGATATCGAAAGCTTCAAAACCGACGGCACAACTTTCTCAAAAGCACTAGGAATTGCCCCCGACATAGAAGATAAATTCACAACATTGACAATCATGAGAGAATTCGGAGTGCTGGATTCGGCGGTGTTTTAGGGGAAAGAGTTGGGGAAAGCACGCTTTTTGGGAGAGAGATGGCGGAATTTGCGGAACGCTTTTTTAAAGTGAAAGGTGAAAGGTGAAAGGTGAAAGGTGTGGTAGGCACTCGCTTCGCTCGTGCACTCTATTTATATTTGGACAGTAAAATAGGAACGTAACTATTCGATACGTTCCTATTATTGTTTACAAATATATTGAAAAGCACGAAGCGAAGCTGAGTGCATTACCACACCTTTCACCTTTCACCTTTCACCTTTCACTTTGCAACAGCGTTGCCAACCCTTCTGTTATCTTAAACAAAAAAGCGTGCTCTCTCCCCGCTCTTCCCACACTACTCCTTCACTGCATATGGCATGAGGATTGCAAGGAACTCGCATTCTTTTCCGCCAACGGCTAGCATGCCGTGTTTTTTTGTTGATGGGTACAAAATTGAATCGCCCTCAAAAAGGATTTCTTCGTGACCTTCGATAATCACACGCAAACTGCCCGACAAGATATAGTCAAACTCGTATCCATCGTGGAAAGACATTGCAATCGCCTTTTCTTCGTTCCCTTCTTCATATGGTGCGATAACGCGCATTGGTTCGGCGTTTCTGCCTTTCAACATATGCCCGAGGTGGAAATAATCAAGACCGTGCCTTCTTTCAATCTCCATTCCGCCGTTCTTTCTTGAAACTTGATAAAGCGACAATTTTGACGATTTGCCTTGCAAAAGCACTGTCACGTCCACCTCGCATTTTTGCGCAAACTTAGAAAGGAATGTTATCCCCAAGTCCTTTTCGCCATTTTCCGCAAGATAGATGTCCTCTATCGGACACCCAATGTGATCAGCCATGTCTTTTGCCGAAATTTCAAGAATTTCACGCAAGTCTTTCATTCTAAGCGCTATTTCCTTAAGTTCAATCTTCATACTGCCTCCGTTTTTTGCTTTATTTGCTGATTTATTGCTTTTCGTGGGCTCCGCCCACACCCGCAAGGGGCTTGCTTTTTTATGGGGCTCCGCCCCAAACCCCGCAAGGGTTTGAAACCCTTGACCCCAATTATGGGATAACTGGCACCACCGATAAAAGTGGCAACCAATATGTAGGGGCGAACCCTTTGCGAGCCGCCCGCGGGCGTTGGGTTCTTATTGACTGCTAGCAAAAATGCATTCGCATTTTTTATGGTTTTTTATTTGGTTCGATTTTTCATCTTGATAAAAAGCTCTCGCTTTTTCAGTCGGGTTTTTGTGTACCTATATAAATAATAGCATGCACGAGCAAAGCGAGTGCTTTACCACACCTATTACCTATTACCTATTACCTCATAAAAAATCTCCGATTTTTTATATCAAAACACCCAGTTTCCTTGCAATTTCGCAAAGTTCGTGGTCGGCTGGAACAAGTTTTGGAATTCCTGCGATATCCGCGAGGTTATTATGGGTGATTTCCCCTTTCACTTTTGCAACTGTCACACCGAAAGTTTTATCTTTGATGAGTTTAGCAGCATGCACGCCGAATTGAGTTGACAAAAGTCTGTCATAAGCCGACGGACTGCCACCGCGTTGGATGTGCCCTGGAATACAAGTTCTCGCCTCAAGTCCAGTGCCGATTTCGATTTGTTTTGCGACATAGCTTGTGAGCGTTGTGATTCCAGCTTCCTCCCTTGCTTTGGCGCGTTCTTTTTTCTTCATTTTCGCTTCCGCTTTTGTCATTGCGCCTTCCGCGATAGCGACGATTGAAAAGTTACTGCCTTTATTTGCGCGTCTTTCCACCATTGCGCAAACGTCCTCGATATCAAACGGTTGTTCAGGAAGCAAAATCACATCAGCACCACCCGCAATACCACTTGACAAAGTGAGCCAGCCCGCTTTGTTGCCCATGATTTCGCAAACGATTGTTCTGCCGTGGCTTGATGCTGTTGTGTGGAGCCTATCGATACATTCAGTTGCGATATCGATTGCTGTGTGATATCCAAAAGTCACATCAGTGCCGAAGATATCGTTATCAATAGTTTTTGGAAGCCCGATAACATTCAAACCTTGGTTTGAAAGCAAGTTCGCAGTTTTGTGCGTTCCGTTTCCGCCAAGTGTCAAAAGACAATCGAGTTTCATTTTTTCATAGTTTTTCACCATTGCGCCAACTTTATCAACATTGTCTTCTTCAATCACGCTCATCATTTTGAACGGACGTCTTGAAGTGCCCAAGATTGTGCCACCAAGAGTCAAAATTCCAGAAAAGTCCTTTTTTTCAAGTTTCTTATATTCGCCATCGATAAGCCCGCCGTAACCTTCTTGGATACCAACAAACTCAACATCGTCCATCGTTTCATAACTCGCTTTTGCAACGCCACGGATAACCGCATTAAGCCCCGGACAGTCGCCACCACTTGTCAAAATACCAATTCTTTTCATTTTTACCCCCTTTGATTGCAAGCGTGCTTTAAACCCTCGCCGTTTTTACAATTACTGTTTATCCTTTTATTATATAATCAAATTGCAAAAGGTGCAAGAGTTTTTTAAAAAAATGTTGCTTTTTTTATTATTTTTTTTAAGTTTTCACAATTTTCATAAAAAATTTGCATTTTCTTGACAAATTTTTTCAAAAATCCATTCCCAAAATGCGGATTTTGTATTATAATAAAAATGACGACCAAATTTAAATTAAAAATCAAATTAAAATATTAAACACTAAACACTAAACACTAAACATAAAACACTAAACATAAAATAAATTTTCAACCACAAGGGGCTATCATGCAAAGCACACCAATCGACAAATTAATTATTCCAAAAGAACTTTCCATCGCTCGCTTCAATTTGCGTGTTTTGGAAGAGGCACTTTCAAAAAAGCACGATGCTTGCGAGAAACTTGCGTATCTCAGCATTTATGAATCCAACACCAAGGAATTTTTCGAAGTGCGTGTTGGCAAACTTTTGAACAAATACCTCGCGTGCCAAGGCAATATTGCATCCGACACGCTTTTCAGTTATATGTTTGAAGCAATCAAACAGCAAGAACTTCACAATCTTGCAGTTTTTGCGACGGCTTTTGACCTTTTGAAACAAGACCTTTCAAGAAAGAAAATCCACTTTATCGATTGCGACGGCTTGAAAAAAAGCGAACAAAAGGAAGTTTTGAAACAACTTCAGAAAGTGCCATATGCCCCAAAAACAGTGGGACATGCCGATAAGGTTGATGTGTCGCAAGAAAGATATATCTCAATTTCTGAAACAACAACCGACGGTGAATATGTTTGGTGCGAACTTCCGCACTTTTCTAACTTCATTTTCCGACGCGCCGACGGGCTTTATGTTTTGCCATACGAAAAGGCTGTTATCAAATATATCAACATCCTTTTTGGCACCGACAAAATCAAGGAAACGGCTATTCTTCGAATTCGCCACAACCACCATTTCAAGATTCCAAAAAAGGTGCAAACGGCTTTTGATTATCCAACACGCCTTTCAAACCTGCTTTCCGAGCGCCGTTATCAAGAGGTGACAAAAATCGATTATTGCGGAGTTCTCACAAACAACACTTCCGCTTTCATACTTGAAAAAACCAACATGGTTTTGCCTTTCATTTTTGAAAGACGGTTCTTTGATTACAGCTTTATTTCGCCTATCGTGAAATTTTTGAAAGAAGTGTCGCCCGTGCCACCAGCAAAATTCCTGCCACTTCCAAATCCATACGTGGGCAGCAAGACTATCGCTGAAACACTGAAAAAACGCGACATTTTGATTTCTTTCCCATATGAATCAACGGATATTTTCCGCGATTTTTGCAGGGGACTTTATGAAGACAATGTGAATAGCATTTCCGCAACGCTTTATCGCGTGAACAACAATTCGCGACTTATCGACGCACTTGTGGCGGCTGCTGAGCGCGGAATTAAAGTGCAAGTTTATATCGAACTTCTTGCGCGTGGCAGTGAAGAAACAAATATTCAGCTTTCGGAATACCTCATGATGAAAGGTATTGAAGTGAAAACCAACATGGCGGGCTTCAAGGTTCATTCAAAGCTGATTTGCGTGAAAAAAATCGGCGCAAACGGCGAGCCAACATATCAAACGCTTATTGGTACTGGCAACTTCAACGAATCGACAATGCGTCTTTACACCGACTTTCATCTTATCACAGCATCACCTGCAATATATCAAGAAGCGAGAGGGTTTTTTGACTTCCTTTTTGAAGAAAAAGAGCCTACTTTTTCAAAACTGCTTGTGACTAACTTCAATTTCAAGGAGCGTTTTATTCGCGAGATTGATAAAGAAATCGAGTTTGCGAAATCTGGCGGAAAAACGCAAATCATCTTGAAAGCAAACGGGCTTAACCACCCCGATGTTATCATGAAACTTATGGAAGCATCGCGCGTTATGCCGGTGAAACTTTATATCCGCGGGGTTTGCGCAATCGTGCCTGGCATTGAAGAATACACGCCTAATATGGAAATTTATTCAATCGTTGGCAAGTTTTTGGAACATTCAAGAATCTACGCTTTTGGTATTGGCAAGCGAAACCGCATTTTTATCGGTTCTTGCGATATCATGACGAGAAATATCGACAAGCGTTACGAAGTTTGCGTGAAAGTGGAAAGCCCACAAATCAAAGCGCACCTTTCAAAATTCTTGTATTACACAGCAAAAGACACCAACAATAAACACATTTTGGGAAGCAACAAACAATACACCAAAGCCACAACCCCACCAATCTCCGACTCGTTCAGAAACCAATACGTGTTCGTGAAAAGACTTGGGGAGAAGAGGAAAGGGTGAGGGGCTTGGACGTTTGCGGTTATAGGGAATATGTGGAAGGTGAAAGGTGAAAGGTGAAAGGTGAAAGGTGTGGTAATGCACTCGCTATCGCTTGTGCTTTCTATTATTTAGATATTTACCAATAGAGCCAAACACTTCATATGGTAAGAAACTAATATAGTAAAAAATTTAAAATATGGACTGCACGAGGCGAAGCCAAGTGCCATACCACACCTTTCACCTTTCACCTTTCACCTTTCACCTTAAGCGAAGCGTTTTACCTTAAGCGTAGCGTTTCACTTTTTTTCATTTTTTCCCACTTCCCCCCCTTTTTCTATTGCAAAAAACGAAATTTTTGTTATAATGGATATGAAAAATCATCACTTGGAGGTTTTATATGAAAGTAACTAAAGCGGTTATCCCTTGCGCGGGATTGGGGACTAGATTTTTGCCTTACACAAAGGCTTGTCCGAAGGAACTTCTTCCGATTATTGACACGCCTGTTTTGCAACTTATTGTTAGCGAAATTGTTCAGGCGGGCATAACTGATATTCTTATTATTGACAACGACCAAAAAACTGCCATTTCAAGTCATTTTTTGAAAAACGAACGTCTTGAAGGCATTTTGACTGAGCGCGGAGCGTCAAGTTACGCAAGCCAAGTTGCGGAGATTGCGGAAATGGCGAACTTCCATTTTGTAGAGCAAAATAATCCGCTTGGTTCTGCACACGCGGTTTCGCTTTGCGAAGAATTTGCTTGTGGCGAGCCTGTTGCGCTTCTTTTTGGTGACGATCTTATCGTGAGTCCAAATGGCAAGCCTGCGATTGGTCAGCTTATGGAAATATACGAAAAAACTGACAAAACTGTTATCGGTTGCCAAAAAGTGGCAATGGAAAACATTCCAAAATATTCATCAATCAACATCACTAAAGATTGTGGCGATTATTATGAAATCTCGGGGATTGTGGAAAAACCTGCAATCGAGGACGCTCCAAGCGACATCGCGGGGCTTGGCAGATACATTCTTTCGCCTGAAATTTTCGATTATATCCGCAAGACTGAAAAAGGCGCGGGCGGTGAATATCAAATCACCGATTCATTCGAGATGATGGCGCAAAAAGGGCTTGTTGTTGCCATGGAATACGAGGGCAGAAGATATGACACTGGCAATAAATCATCATACCTTGAAGCGGTTGTGGATTTTGCACTCGCAAATGAAGAACTTTCTGGAAACTTCAAAGAATACATCAAAAAGGTAGCTGAAAAATTATGACAATAGAAAATGGAAACGTCGTTGTTATTCGCGATGGCGACACCGTGCGTAGCGTTTTATATCGCAAATTTTATGAAGATTTGGACTCGCTTGTTGCCGACATCAAAAACTTCATATCAGAAAAAGAACTGGCAGAGCCAAACATTTCGCTTATGGAAATCGTCGATTCAAGATTTACGATTTTGTCAGATGAAAACGAGGACTTCCGCCTTGAATTTTTCGAAATTCTATCAAAACTCAAATTCGAGGGCTACTGCATGTGCGAGCACTGCGACAAACCCCTTTTCGTGTGGCTTGGCGGTGAATATAGGGCATATTGCCATGGTTGCAGGGAGTTTTTTTGTTAAGGATAGATTGCGATTTTACCCTCGGACTGTGGGGTTAGAGTTTAGGACTTGTTCCTGCGGTTTAAGGTAATAGGTAATAGGTAATAGGTAATAATTGTGGTAGGCACTCGCGTACCGCTCGTGCATACTATATTTGAATATGAAACTATAAATAGCTACAAACATTTTAAACTATGTTTGTAGCTATCTTGATTTTAAAATATAGAAAGCACGAGGCGAAGCTGAGTGCATTACCACACCTATTACCTATTACCTATTACCTATTACCTATTACCTTACAAGTGGCATCAAACTCCCAATTCCTCAACCAAACTTTTCATCCCATCCAATGTTTCCAAAAGCAGTTCATCAATCGTCATTCCAAGATTTTCTGCGCCTAGTTTTATTGTATCTCTGCTGCAACCTGCGGCGAATTTTTTATCTTTGAATTTCTTTTTTAAGCTTGAAAGCTCCATATCCGAAACGCTTTTTGATGGTCTCATTCTTGCGGCGGCACCGATAAGGCCTGTGAGCTCGTCGCACGCGAAAAGGATTTTTTCCATGTGCTTTGTTGGCTCTGGCGCGCCCTCGCAGATACCGTAGCCGTGCGATGCGCAAGAGGTTGCAAATTCAAGGTCAATATCTTCATCGGCAAAGATTTTCATGCACGCAACGCAGTGCTCGTTTGGATATAATCCAAAGTCTACATCGTGGAGTGTCCCCACTGCTTTCCAGTAGTTGACATCCTCGCCACTCTTAGCCGCAAAATAACCCATCACACCGCCAACAATCAATCCATGACTGCGGTGAAACGCGTCGCTGTCGTACTTTTCCAAAATCTCATATGCCTTTTCAGGCGTTGGAATATAACTCATTTCTCATTCTCCTTTTGTATTTATATTATTTAATTTTTTTACTTATTTATGGGATTTTTATGGGGCTCTGCCCCAAAGCTTGCCTTTTTTCATGGGGCTCTGCCCCAAACCCCGCAAGGGTTTGAAACCCTTGACCCCAAATTTTGGGGCAGTGGTTTTGAGTTTCGCTCATGGAAAAGGCTTTGCCTTTTCTTCGTGTTTATTTGTTGGTTTAGTGTTTTAGTTTGATAAAAAGCTCTCGCTTTTTTAGTCTGGTTCTTTATGTTTTAAATAAAACACTTGAATGCACGAGGCGAAGCTGAGTGCTTTACCACAATTATTACCTATTACCTATTACCTATTACCTTGCTCCTTTCCCATTAGACAAATCGCTCCACTTAAAAGTGCAATCGCTTGACGATTTCGCCTT
This sequence comes from Bacillota bacterium, assembly GCA_044426045.1. Lineage (GTDB taxonomy): Bacteria > Bacillota > Clostridia > Christensenellales > CAMQZB01 > JAWXUU01. The sequence continues at coordinate 10,214 of JAWXUX010000009.1, read as the reverse complement.
CTACGCTTTTTTGGGCGAAGATGTAAAGCACTATAAGAACTGCAAGGTTAGTCAAGCCACTTGCGATTATCAGCCATTTTGTTTCGCAGAAGAAAAGCAAAACTAGTTGCAAACTTCCGAGTGCCCCCGAAAGAAGCGAATAGTGCAGATGTTCGCGATAGTGAAGAAGTCTTGCAAGGGCAATCACCAAGATGGAAACCCCCACCGAAAACGCCAAAATTGGAATGGCGATATAAAGCGACCAACCGTCAAAGCCCGTCAAACTCACATCGATTGTGACAAGCAAAATTGAAACCGTCACCAGCTGTTTGAAGAGTATTTTCGTGGCATTTCCTTTTTGGAGAATGCATTTTAAAAGCAGATACCAGCTGTAAAAACTGCCAACGCCCGCAACAATCCCCCACCTTATTGGCAGAATGTCGAAAGTGGCAATATTCACAACGGCGCAAACAATCGTCGCCAAAAGCGCAAGCCCAAAATAAATTCTGCTCGCAAGCACAATCTTTCCACTTTTCACCTGCCCTTTTGCCTTTGGAAACTCAATCGAGGGGGAATTATCCACCACCACAAGCTGATCCCCGCAAAGCGGACAATATGTTTTGTCGGTGCTGACCGACATTTTGCATTCATTACAATATTTCATGGTTTATAGTTCCTTTTGAGCCCGCATTTTGGGCAGGGGGAGAGGGGGAAAGCGGGACGCTTTTTTAAGGTGAAAGGTGAAAGGTGAAAGGTGAAAGGTGTGGAAGGCACTCGCTTTGCTCGTGCTTTCTATTATTTAGATATTTACCAATAGAGCCGAACACTTCATATGGTGAGAAACTAATATAGTAAAAAATTTAAAATATGGACTGCACGAGGCGAAGCCAAGTGCCATACCACACCTTTCACCTTTCACCTTTCACCTTTCACCTCTCCCCATTACCTTTAACAAATCACCTTTTCCCAAATCTCCCATTACCTACTCCAAATCTCATTTTCCTCAAGACAAAATTCCAATCCGTCTTTTTGCAGCATCCTAAAAAACTCCTTTTCCAGTCTTGCTTCTTTTATTCTTCTTGTGAACGAGAAGCACAGGTCGTCGCGGTAGGTTACGGCGGAGCAGAATGTTACACCGCGTTTGGAAACTGATGATTGGAATTCAAATCCGCTCACGAATTTTTCCATGCTTTCTGGCAGTTTCACCACGCCGAGGTTTGAAAAATTAGTTGTGATGTTGGCAGTTCCGCTTGTTTCATAAACCGCTTTCATGATGATATCTTTCACCACCCTTGGGGCAATTCTGATTGCTAAATTCTTTTCAATTTGCGTGTGCGACGAAAATCGCGTTTTCATAAAATCTGGTGTCAGCGATTTTTCAAAGCTTTCTTTCACGCCGTTAAGCACGCTGTCAAAATCCAAATTGTCGCCGTTTTGAAGCGCCCCATGCACTATGCTTGAAAAGTTTCTCAGCGTTTCGGAAGGGAACATTTTGCGAAGGTTCACCGGCACAAGCACTTGGATTGGCAAGTTGAAATTGTGCGGATTGCCTTTGAAATCGATGTTATACACGGCAAGCAACAGCGTTGTCACAACGTATTGCGTTATCGTGCAATTTTTGGATTTTGCAAGTTTCAAAAACTCACTCGCACTGGTGTGGGCGTTGATAACGGAAAATCCATATTCATATTGCGTGCCCGTCATTTTATATGCTTTTGGTGGCATGTCCACTTTTTTATCGTGCTTGTCATAATATTTGACATAGCTGTTTTCATGCTCGGAAAGCGACGATTTTGCGTATGGATTTTTCACGAGCCCGCCCGTTTCCACATTTTCGCCACTCATTTGCAAATAGCAAAGCGTGAGGGTTTTTAAGAATTCTATCGCCCCACCACCATCAGAAAGGGAGTGGAAAACGTCGATATAAATTCGGTTTTGAAAATAGGACGTTTTGAACAGATAATCGTTCAAATTTTCGGGGACGATGAGTGCACACGGGCAATCGTCATCTTCAAAAACAATCGGCTTTTTTTCGTTGAATTCAAAGAAATACCAAAACACGCCACGCTTGAGTTTCACCCTGAATGCGGGGAAGCGTTCGAGGGTTTGAACAAGGGCGGATTGCAAGATTTCGGGGTCGATTTGGCTTTTCATTCTCACGCCAAGGCGGAAAACGTTTGTATCTTTCACCGACGAAACTGCGGGGAAAATTTTGGCGGCGTTGTCAAGTTTGTACCAATCAAAAACCTTTTTGTTGGATTTGGCAAGCTCGCGTTTGATTTCTTCTTTTTCCGCATTCGCTTTAGCTTTTTCTTCAGCCTTTTTTCCCCTTGAATCTTGCTTTTCTTGCTTTTTTTCAAGTTTAGTTTCTTTTTTTATTGTTTTTTCTTCGTTTTTTATAGATTTTTCTTCTTGTTTTATGATTTTCTTTTCGTTTTTAAGAGTTTCCTCTTCTTTTTTTACAAGTTTTTCTTGTTTTGCAACTTCACGCAAAATGACTTTTTCCGCACGCAAAGACTGCTCCGCTTGTTTTTTTGCAAGTTTAGCTTCCTTTTTTTCTTCGCGATTTCTAGATTTCAGTTGTCTTTTTTGCTCTTTATCCATTTATTTTACCATTTATTATTTCGTTTATTTTTTTGTTTATTTTTTGTTTATTATAGTTCTTGCAAATTTCGCTGATAGATAAGCACCCCTCGTGCGATACAGTTTGCGAGATATTCTTGATATTCGCTAGTGCCAAGCTGATAGGCTTCGCTTGGTGTTGTTATAAATCCACATTCCACAATCACGGCGGGGGTGTCGATTTTTGTCGTTATAAAAAAGTCGCCATCTTTCACTTTTGCACTTTCAAAACCGCTTGCAATTGAATTTGCGAGAAGCAATGAACTTTCGTTTTCAAAGTCGCAATATATCACAACGCCCGTTCTATCTGTTATGCTTGAAGCGTTCATGTGAATGCTTATAAGTGCGGACGCACCCGAACTTTCAACTATGTTTTTTCTTTCAAGCATGTCGCGTTTTTTAAAGCCTGGGTCGGTGGTGCCATAAAGCCCATAATCGCCAGTTCGTGTCATCACCGTTTGAATGTTCAGCGTTGAAAGTGATTTTTCAAGCATAGTTGCAACCGCGAGGTTGATATCTGATTCAAAAAGCCCGAACCCGCTCGCACCGCGATCAATTCCACCGTGCCCCGCATCAATTGCGACAAGGGGGGCAAGTGGATACCCGCTAGATTCGGATGTTTCGCCACTTTTTCTCTCGCAAATCGCGAAAATTGCAAAAAATGCAAAAACGCATACCGTGCAAATCGCAACAAACCACCAAATATTAAGGCGTAGCCATTTTTGTTTGAATTGTCCTATCACTTCCATTTTATAGTAATTTTCCCCATTTTGCAATAGAAATTTCCACTTTTTGCATTTTTTATTTCTTTTTATTGCGTTTGCTGTTTTTTCTTGGTTTTACTGTTTTTATTGCCTTTGCAGTTTTTATTGCTGTGCTGTTTAAAAATTGGCTCGCCCATTAAACCGAAATCAAAATCTTTGATAAATCTTCAAAACTCTCGCAGTCAAGCTGAAAATTTTCAACCTCGCTTATGTTTTCAACCTCGGGCGTGCCGTTTTTGTTATAGCTTATCTCCATTTCAAACATTCGCGTTTCAAAGATGTTTTCACCTCGCTGATAAATCAAAATCACGCCACCATTTTCACATGGCACAATACCGCAAAATTCTCCCAAAAATTCCAAAATACCGAATATTTCACTTTTTAGTTCATCGGCAAGATATGGTGAAATCAATTTTTGTGCAAGGGTGGGTTTTAAAAGCCTAGCCACAAGCAAAAGCTCGAAAAAGTAGTTTTCAAAGGTGAGAAAATTGAAGTTATCGGGATTTTTTATCTCAAGTTTTGAAAACTTGAAATTTTCCATGTCGGGCGGTGTGCCACAAAGTGAAATCTCGCAATAAAGCCTTGCCCCCGCGCTGATTTTTGGGGTGAAACACACCTTGCAAACGCCATTTTCTGGGTGGTAGCACGCCCCTGGGATATTGAAAAATTCCGCATACCCTTCGCCACTTTTCACAATGCAAACAAGGCGATTTTCAAACTGCAGAAAAATATAGTCGTTGCCATTTTCATTCACGCAGTCGCAAGATTTGAAATTAAATCCGCTCACCTCGAAACTTTCGCCACCGCAAGCAACCACCACAAAATGCCGATAACAGCACGCAACATGCACCACGCCCGACACAAATTCCTCACGCAAAACGCAAATCTCGCTTTCGGGTTTTTGATATAAACACACCTCGCCACACCCAAAATCCCCACTGCCAAAATCGTCACCACTCAAATGACCATCGCCCAAAATCGCAACGGCATTTTGCAAAAACACATCCCCATTTTCACCAAAAAAAGCCTGCCCTTGCCCACTGCCACAAAAATATTGCAAAACCGAAGGCAGGTTAAAATCCACCACCCCACCGCACTTTTGCATATCGCAAAACCAGAGAGAAGCGGGCGTGTTTTGCACCGCGATTCCAACCGCAATTTCGTTTTTGTTAGAGAATAAATAAGCACGCATGTTGTTTTGCTTCCTTTTTTGGTTTGAAGTTTTTTATATGATATGTTGGGGGTGAGGGGAATATGATTTTTAGGGGGAATGTAGTTTTTTGGTTGGGATTTTTGGGGAGAGTGAAAAAAGGTGAAAGGTGAAAGGTGAAAGGTGAAAGGTGTGGTAATGCACTCGCTTTGCTCGTGCTTTCTATGTTTAAAAATAAAAATAGTTGCAAACAACTTTTGTCGTTTGCAACTATTGTAGTTTCTTATTCAATTTGGGGTGCACGGAGCGATAGCGTAGTGCCTACCACACCTTTCACCTTTCACCTTTCACCTTTCACCTTTCACCTTTCACCTTTCACCTTTCACCTTAAAAAAGCGTCCCCATAAATCCGCCAACCCAAACACAAAATGCGGGAACTCTTCTCCGTTTTATTAGTTTCTTTCAAACTCCTCATCCCTAGTTCTGAGCGGTGTTTTTAGCAGGCAGAAGTTGAAAGCTACAAACATCAATACTATTGCGCCGAGGCAAATTAGGCATTTTGTGATTGATTGGGCGGCAAGTGGCACCAATAGGAAGATTGGGAAGCCGAATGCGATTGCTGGCAGACTTTGCAAGACTGCGTTTGTTGCTGCGGGCGTTTTGAATTGTGGGTCGATTTCGCGAAGGAGAATCATGCCCGTTGAAACAGTGCCTGTGAGCATACCGAACATCACAAAGAACATTTCGTCTTTATAAAGCGGATAAAGCCTGTCGCATATAAAACGCATATAAATAAACGTCACGATAAGTCCCAAAACGCAAACGACAACGAGTGGCACAAAAAGATTTTTGAGCGCGCTGATTTCGATTGCGGCAATTCCCGCAACTATCATGATATCAAACATTGCACCCGAGAAACGGTTAAGCAAAAATTCGCTTGGGTATGTTCTTGACATAACGCCGTCTTTTCTGAGTTTTCCGAACATTTTTTTGGCAATAACCGCAAGGATTGTGCCGAACATGAAGTTCAAGCCCCAAATCAGCGGACGAATTGTACCCTCGCCAAAACTGCCAAGATATGTCACAGAAAGATAGTCTATCAAATATATCACGCCATACGAAATGAAATAAATGCCAAACACAATCGCGATTTGGATTGTGAATTTATCCACCGATTCAGTGAGCGGAATTTCGTCGGGACTTGTTGTCACCGCACTTGACGAGAATGTATCTTCCGATTTGCCAACCCTTTCGAGTTTGCCTTTTCTTCTGAGGATATTCATATAGATAACGCCGAAAACGCACGCACACAAAAAGCCAATCGCCGCAATCGCAAGCCCGAAGCTCGCCCCGCTTGTGAAGCCATACGTTTCATATATAACGCCGAAGTTATACGCTTGCCCTGGACCTTGCCCAAAACCTAGCGGAAGCAAAATTCCCGCTGCGAAAAACAAATCTGGCATGAATGTGTAGCAAAGTGCGAGCGTGGCAAGTAGCCCCACAACCGCTTGGATAAGATATCCCGAAACCGTGATCATCCCCGTTGCTGTTATCGTGCGAGTTGACGTGATCGCCTTGCCCGTTTTTGTGACTGACGGTTTGAGTGCCACCGAAATGAACCCAAGTCCGAGCGCGTGATACGTAAGCGTTTCCATAAACGCCGTGTCGATTGCATCTTCAAAGAATGGAATATTCTTGAAGCCAAGCATCAAAAATCCCGCGATAACCGCTGTTGGCAAGAGTGATTTTCTCACAAAGCCGACTTTTCTTCTTAAAATATTGCCAACCCCAATAAAAAGGGCGATGATTCCAATTTGGATGATGAAAAACCAAGTACTATAATCCCAAGAATAAGTTGTCATTACCTTCTACCCCCGCTTTCCTTTGTTTGTGAATATAAAACATGTGCATAAATTTCATCATGTTTGTTGGTATGTTATTTTCTTTCAAGTGATATATTGTGTGTTTTGTGTAGATAATGACTTTCGTTCTTGCCATCAATCCCATATTCAAAATATCATCAAATGGCACATGCAAATAAAGATTGCCATTTTCGAACGCTTTCAAGCCGTCAGTGCAATTAAATTCGATATCGAAGTTGCCGATAACTTCAAGACGCATGTTTTCAACTTGGAAAAGTTGCAAATTCTTGTTTGCAAGTGTGATGTCGTTTTCATTCCCAAAAAGTTCGATTGCCTTTGCTTTTTGCCAGTTGTACCAATCCGCGAGCCTTGTGAATTTCGCGTTGCCGTTTCTCACCGCGATATCCATGTTTTCGAGGTATTCCACTTTCAAGTCGCAATCTTTGCAATATATGTAGTTGCCTTTTGACCAAGTCTTGTCAATCGAGCCACATTCAGGGCAGATATAAACAGACCTTTCGGCATATTCCGCCTTGATATCCGATTTGAAAAGTTGGTCTTTCACCGTAGGAACTGTGAGCCCTACGATTATTCTTTGATACAAATCTTCAACGCTCATTTCAGCTACGTCCTCTGCTGGAATGATTTCGCGAATTTCGCCGTTCATCACGCCTTTTCTCACCTTGTGGGCAAACCTTGGTTCAACGCCAAAACCGCCAATCAAGTTATATATGATAACATCCGATTTCAACACTTTGCAAAATTTCGCAATCGCGATATCAACATGGCAAAGCTCACCTGAATATGTTCGGTTGCCTTCGGGGAAAACCATCACCGAGCCACCTTCGTTTATAACTTTTTTCGCGTTTCTGATTGTTGAAAGGTCCTTGCTTGACTTGGCTTTTGGAATACACCCAAGCATCCAAAGCAAATATTTGCCCGTCCATTTGTTCATCAAATCATCTGATGAAATAAAGTGAAATGCACGATTGAAAAACGAGCCCAAAATGAATTGGTCGGCAAACGTCAAGTGATTTGATAAAACGACGTAGCTTTTCTTTTTGTCAAGTTTGTTCATTTTGCCTTTAAAATGAAAAACCGTTCTGCAATAAAGCCTTCCAATAGGACGGAAAATTGCAAAAAAGAACGAGTGTCGTTTGCTTGTCCATTTTTTGTTAACTTTTTTCTTTTTTTCTGTTTTTTCTGCCATTTTTTACCTCTTATGGGCACTTCTAAAAAGTATTGACCAAAGATTAATTTCAGAAAAAGTGCGTATTTTTTGCAATATTTCGAAGTAATATCGGGTATATTTCGAGAAATTTTGCAGAAAATCAAGCCTTTTTTGGGAATTAAGATTTGCGTTAAGAGTTTTTAGAAGTTCCCTTACGTATTGTGATACATCAATTTTTGATTTCATCATATTTTTTATTTATACGGTGGAATTATAACATAAAAAGGGGCTATTGCCAAACAAAATGCCCCTTTTGGTTTAAATATAGTTTAAATTGGGTTAATTTTATAATTATTTTGGCTGAAATCACCTCATCTTTTGCACATTTCTTTTGCGTAGTTTCTGGCAATCACATCAATGTCGCCCGCGCCCAAAAAAAGAACTCGCCCAAATGGGGTTTTGTGATTTTCAAGATTTTGTGGGTTTTGGGGGATTTCGGGGGTTTCGAGATTTGGGGGGGATTGGGGATTTTCGAGATTTTGGGTGTTTTGTGGATTTTGAGGGTTTAGGGGATTTTGGGGGGTTTCGAGATTTTCGAGGTTTTTTGCGATGTCGCCAATTTCAACAAAGCGGGCGTTTTTTATATTTGCCGAAAGATACTCGCCACTTCCCAAAAAATCAAATTTTTCACGGGCGGGGTAGGTTTGCGTTATCCACAAATTTTCAAACGCGGAAAGGGCGGTGATGAAATCATCAAAAAGGGCAACCGTTCGCGAAAATGTGTGTGGCTGAAAAATCGCGAGGGTGGGAGTGGCATTTTTTTCAAAATTGAAAATTTCCGATATTTTCGCGATTTGCGTTGGGTGGTGGGCATAATCGCAATAGATTTCCAACCCCGCATTCTTTGGGGTGGGCAGTTTTTCAAGACGACGAAAAACGCCGAAAAAACTTGAAATGCCCTTTTGAATTTCAAAGGGAGTCGCCCCAAAAAGGCTTGCAACCGCGCACGCAAAAAGAGCGTTTTCCACATTGAATTTTCCCAAGATTTTCAGCGAAATTTCACAAACGAATGACGATTTTTTATAGAAATCAAATCTGTAAAGTCCGCTGTCGCACTTCAAATTTCTTGCGGAAAAATCAGCGATTTCATTTGTCAAAATAACCTCATTTTCGCAAACTTCGCACGTCAAAGCACCACTTGCTTTAAGCTCGCCACAAGTGTTTTTCCCCGCCAAAAAAATCCGACAATTTTCCGCAAACCCTCGAAAAGACGCAACCATTTGCGATTTTGTTTTGAAATAGTCGGGGTGGTCGAATTCCATATTTGTCACAACGCCAACCGATGGCACCAAGTTCAGAAAATTGTCGCGATACTCGCACGCCTCGCACAAAAATATATCATCACCCGTTCCGCATTTTTTTCGCGAATGCTCACCGCCAAGATGAACCGTGGCATTTTTCCCCGCAAACCCGAAAATTTCACCAAGCATAGCTGTCGTTGTGGTTTTGCCGTGGCTCCCCGCAATCGCGATACATTTTTTATAGCCACGCGAAATAAGCCCCAAAAGCTCGCCCCGCGAAAACATGCACAACCCCATTTCGGCGGCGTGGCGATATTCCTCGTTATCTTGCGAAATCGCCGAAGAATACACCACAATTTGCGTGCCGATTGGAATATTGCTTTTTTTGTGGCTTTTGTGAACCACAACCCCAAGTTGCGAAAGTCGCGGGCACCCATTCAAATCAGATCCCGAAACCGACATGTCTTTTTCAATCAGAAGTTCGCAAAGTCCGCTCATCGACGAACCGCCAATACCTATCATATACACTTTCATTTTTTCATTTTCCATACATGATACTTATGCAGTGCGTCAAAAAAAGTTTCCACTTCAACTAAGTCCGCACCGCATGCATTTTTTAAAGTGCAAGATTATCCATGTTTTTTACGACTTTGTTAAGGTATGCCTCAAATTTTATACAAATACGTTAATGTTTATGCGAAAACTTTTTTGCCACTTTTGTATATCGTTAATATTTTAACATTCTTGAAAAAAAAGTTAGAATAATACCAAATATTTTTAAAAATGTATTGAAAAATGAGCAAATATAGTGTATGATACAAGATATCTAGAGAGAAATACTATCAAGATGGGAGGTAAAGAAATGGATTTAAACATCACTGACGTTAGAGTAAGACTTGTAAAAAAAGATGAAAGCAAACTCAAAGCGGTTGCTTCCATCACTATCGACGATTGTTTCGTTGTTCACGATATCAAAATAATACAAGGAACTGAAAGCCCGTTTATCGCCATGCCAAGTCGCAAAACTCAGGAAGGCGAATATAAAGACGTTGCGCATCCAATCGCAACAAGCACGCGTGAACTACTTTCAAAAGTCGTTTTGGAAGAGTACGCAAAAATGCTCGCAGCAGAAGAATAAAATCGACATCGCATAGGAGCAAGCTATTGCTCAATCATTATTATTTTTTTAACTTTTTTCAACGGAAAAGAGCGGGGAATTTGCCCGCTCTTTTTTGTTTGGGGAAATGGGGGGGGATGCTACGCATTTTTTAAGGTAAAAGGTGAAAGGTGAAAGGTGAAAGGTGAAAGGTGAAAGGTGTGGTAGGCACTCGCTTTGCTCGTGCACCCCATTATATTTGGCTAGTA